>CAYGYG010000001.1:0-227915 GCA_964354155.1 uncultured bacterium
GGGGGGAGGGGGGGGGGGGGGGGGGGGCGGAGACGAGCAAAGTGATTTTCAGACAGGGTTCACAAATAACGACGATGATCCCGCTCAGGGATGTATGCCCCGCACACCGTATGTCGAACCGTCCTCCGACTTTCAAAGCCATTGTCCGCACCTCGCACGAGAATTCTACTCAAAGCCGTCGAGCTGTCAATAGGGGGAATTGCGTATTTTTGGGATGTGTGCCATCGCGTATCAAGGGCACGATTGACGCTCAAATCCCCCTTGGTTTCCCCCTTTGCCAAAGGGGGAGAAAGGGGGATTAGATATTGCCCCTTTAGGAAAGGCGGACAGAGGGAGATAAGATATTCCCCCCTTGCCAAAAGGGTGGAATAAGGGGATTGCTGCGGTGACTTCGTTCGGAATGACAGCAAATGTCAACTGATTTATGGAATACCACACTAACAAATGCGGGGGAGCATCTCAGTCTCGAGCATCAAGAGGGGGCGCAGGCCGCCGATACCGGTCTTGAGAAAGACCCCGCGCGGTTTTCTGACGACCTCGCCGATCACCGCCGAGCCCCGTCCGAGCCGGTGCCGGCGCATCGTCCGCAAGATTCGCCCGGCGGCCTTCCGGGCGACGATGGCAATGACCTTGCCTTCGTTGGCGACATAGAGTGGATCGAGCCCGAGCAACTCGCAAGCGCCGTGGACTGCCGGTCTAATCGGAAGTGCCTCCTCAGCGATGATGATGCCGAGGCCGGTCCGGTCCGCAATCTCGTTGAGCGTTGTCGCGACCCCGCCTCGGGTCGGATCTCGCATCATGTGCACGGCCCGTCGGTCGGTTCCGGTCGAAAGCATGGCCTTGACCAGGTTGCCCAAAGGTGCGCAATCGCTGGCGAGCTTCATTGTCAATCCGAGGTCAAGGCGCTTGTTCAGAACGGCAATGCCATGGTCGCCGATCGTTCCATTGATAATGATGACGTCATCCGGGCGAACCCGGGCTAAGGAAACACGAGCTCCCCGCGGTATGATGCCGATGCCCGCGGTCGTGATGAAGAGGCGGTCCGCGGCGCCCTTTTCGACAACTTTCGTGTCGCCGGCCACAATCCTGACACGAGCTTGGGCAGCAGCCTGTTGTGCCGAGCGGCTGACGATCTTCAGTTCGTCGACCGGGAAACCTTCTTCGATGATGAAGGTGATCGAAAGGTATTTGGGGACGGCGCCCTTCATCGCGAGGTCGTTGACCGTGCCGCACACCGCGAGCCGGCCGATGTCGCCGCCCGGGAAGAAGAGGGGCTTGACAACGTAGGCGTCGGTTGTGAACGCAAGCCGGCCGATGGCCGCGGCATCTTCAAGCCGGCGGAGAATCCGGTTGTTGAAGGTCTTCAAGAAAATGTCGCGGATCAGGCGATGCGTAAGGACACCGCCGCTGCCATGACTGAGAGTGATATTCTTGTGAGTGGTGCCGGCCATACTCATCTTCTCTCGTATTTGTAGTAGGCAGCACAACTGCCTTCGGAAGAAACCATGCACGGCCCGACCGGATTGGTCGGTGTGCATTTCTTGGCAAAGAGCCGGCAAGCGAGCGGATTCTTACTTCCGGTCAGAATCTGTCCGCAGATGCACCCTTTGGGCTCGGGCGCAGGCGTCATTTGCATCGGGAACACTTTTTCGGCCTGGAACTGAACGAATTCTTCTCTTAAAGTAAGACCCGAGTCCGGAATTACCCCCAAACCCCGCCACCGGGCCTGGTCGACGGCGAATACTTCTTTCATGACTTGCTGGGCGGTCCGGTTCCCTTCGGCTTGAACTACGCGTCGGTACTGGATTGCGATTACGGGTTTCCGGTCCTGAATCTGTCTCAGAATCAACCGGATTCCCTCAAGGATGTCGACCGGTTCAAAGCCGGTTATCGCGCAAGGCACGGAGAAATCGCGGGCGATAAACTCGTAAGCTTGGGAACCGATGATGGTTGAGACGTGGCCGGGCAGAATAAGCCCGTCGACTTTCAACTTCTTAAGCTGGAGTATGGCCCGCAGGGCAGGCGGCACGAGTTTGAAAGCCGAGATGACGAGAAAGTTGTCAACCTTACGATGTTTGCCGGCCTTCTTGATTGTTGCCGCGATGGTCGGGGCCGTCGTCTCGAAGCCAACGCCGAGGAAGACCACCTTCTGACGCGGATTTGATAGCGCCAGGTTCAGCGCGTCGGTCGGCGCATAGACAATCCTGGTTTTTTCTGTCGGCAAGAAGCCTTTGCTGCCGGGCACTTTGACCATATCGCCGAAGGTGGCGATAGTGACGTCTTTGTGTTGGGCAAGTCCGATTGCATAATCAATGGTATCCTGGGCGGTAACGCAGACCGGACATCCAGGCCCGGAAAGCAGCTTGAGGTTCTCCGGCAGCAGCCGGCGCAGTCCCCATCGTGATATGGCCATCGTATGGGTACCGCAGACTTCCATGAGCGCAACCGGGCGACCCAGCAAGCCGACCGCGGCTTCGATTTCCTGCACCAAGCGCCGGGCCGTACCCGGGTCCCGAAAGAAGCTCAAGATATCTTCCATCGTTGAATTACTACTCGGAGCGGAATATACTTTATATGAAGAGGGTGTCATTCCTTCACTTCGTTCAGGACGGCGTCTGAATCCGCCTCAGGCGGATGAAGAATCTCATATGCTAACTTTCAGAGACCCTTCGCTACGCTCAGGGTGACAGGCGAAGTGCTTCACGAATGTAAAGTATTTCATGTCCCCTTAGTATATCTTGAAAAGAGGACCGTTCAAGCGCTATTTCCACAGACTCGAAAAGCGGGGTCAGTACTGAAGCTGTTTCAGATTATTTGTCAACGGTGCGTAATTAGGGTAGGCCTTGAGGCCTTCAGTCCACACGATTCGGGCGCGGATCATATCATTGAGGTTGTAGTAGCAGAAGCCCAGCCGGTTGTAGGTGTCGGCCGGGACCTCAAGCCCCTGGGGATGTCGGAGAGCGATTTTGAGATGACGCGCGGCGTTCGTCCAATCCCGGAACACATCCATATAGAAGATGCCTAGTGCGCCGCTGATGACCGGCGATTGCGACGGGCACCGACGATAGTAAGACTCGAGGACATCGACGACCCCGGGCCAGTCCTGGCGCGCGATGAAGCAGTCGCCAAGGTTGAGATAGGCCAGGGTGAAGGCCGGCGCCAGACTGATTGATCTTGTTAGATAGGCAATTGCGGTATCGATGGCGCCGCGCATCTTGTATATGTAGCCGAGTTCATTGTATACCCGGTAATTGTCGGGCTTAAGTTTTAGTGACTGCTTGAACATCTGGACCGCGCCGGTTGTGTCCCCGGTCAAGTACTTAAGACTGGCGTAGTAATAGCACAGAATGTAAGTCGAACGGTCGGTCGGCCTCATCAATCCCTGCTCGAAGAAAGTGCGGGCTCTTTCGTACTGCCGGTCCTCGGTCAAGGCATTGCCGATCTGAGACAGGGTCTCGGCCGGTTCAATACGGTAAGGGTAACTTCCCGGGAAGTATTTGATCCGGGTGGCGACGAACAAAAGGACGGCAAGCCCGGCATACAGCCCCAATTGTCGAATGCGGCGGTGTGCCCCGGACCTTAAGTTCGCCGCGAATTCACCAACAAACCAGCCGGCAAGCATGCAGAGTATCGGCACGACCGGCAACCGGTACCGGCCCGCAACAAAGAAAAGAATTATCGAAAACGAATAACTGAAAAGAACACTGACGAGCAGCAGGATTGGCGGTCGCCGAATCAGCCGGTCCGGACGCAGCAGGATGAGCGCGATGGCGGCCAGGCTCAGCGGGAGGAGGAGATCAAGGCGGAGCAAGGGCAGGCGGTGGAGAAAAGAATAACGGGCAAAGTACGTTCCGTCAAAGTTCCGGGGGAATTCGTAAGCATTGAAGAAGAGAATCGCTTTCTTGATCATGATCCGCAGCCAGTCCCAGGGCCGGGCGCGGATGAATCGCCCGACCTGGCTTGACCAGAACCGTGACTGGTCGGCGAAATTCGTTATCCGGACGCGCTCGTAGGGAATCATGACCAGCCGGTCGTACTCAGAACCGGGCCGGAGGCCTACGGTTCGGCCGATGTCGGGGTTATTGCCGATGTAGAGATTGATGCCGCCGTTGTACGAAACAAATACCGGCTCTTTCGCCTTCAAGCAGTTGCGGGCGGTCGCGGTCAACGGGGGCAGCAGGACGATCAGGGTGAAGACCGCGACCCATTTGACTCTCGTCCCTACCGATCGGTCCTTGAGGGCCCAGAAGAGCCAGGGCAGTATCACCAGAACCGGCAGGATGAAATTGACCAAATTGGCAACCAGCATGCCGTAGCTGAGACCGGCCAGGGTGAGCCAGGCCGGCGCCGCTCTGGTCCGGGCGCCGGCGTCAAGGAAGCGGAGCAGGGCGTAGCTGCCGACCAGGAGCAGGAAGACGGCGAGTATCGGCGGCAAGAGCTCGGCGGTGTACTGAATAATGGGAACATAGATTGCGTAGAAGCCGGCGCCGATCAGTCCGGCCGTGGTACCGAAGATGCGCCGGGCGATAAGAAAGAGCAGCAGGATGCTTAAAGTATCGAGCAGGATCTGGACGATCCGGACCGCGTCGAGGGAGCGGCCGAAAACGGCAAAGACCGCCGCCACCGCATAGGAATAGAGCGGGGGATGGAAATACGCGCCGGGTGGTCCCCAGATGCTCTTGTGCAGGTAATAGTCGGCATTGTTGACATACTCCTTGGCGTCGACAATGGGCAGGGCGAAGATCGGGTTGTTGGCCTTCATCTGGGCGTAATGAAGACCGCGCAGCGTCAAACCGGTGACGACGATCAATAGCAGCAGGCCGGTTACGATGCCCTTGGGTTTGATCAGGGATTGGGCGGTCGCGGCCGGCGGTTTCGCGCTTGAAAACATTCTAGTGTGCGGTATCATAAATAACGTAATAGTTTAGCCATCCTAAAATTTGTAGTTGCATGATTCATCAGGCTCTGTAATAATAAGATTGTTTCCTTAAAAATAGCCCAATGAATTGGGCAACTACAGTTATCTTAGATTTATCAGGCATGCCAAATCGACTGGGCAATTATAACGGGCATAAAGCCCGTCTATTTGAAAAAGAAACGCCCGAGAACCATTTCGATCAGTTTCTGATCTGCGATGAAAAGACAGTTCGTGTTACGCTCTCGGTCCGAAAATCAGAGTCCCGATGCGGAGCATGGTGCTGCCCTCTTCGATGCCGACTTCAAAGTCAGAACTCATGCCCATGGAGAGGACCGGCAGGGCGATTTCTAAATGGCGGCTAAGGGTTTCCCGGAGACTGAAGAGCACTCTGAAGGAATGGCGCGATGCTTCAGAATCTTCGACCGCCCAGCCCGGGCCGATGGTCATCAGGCCCTGGAGGCGCAGCTTCTCAAGCGTCAGGATCTGCTCGACAAGCCGGGCGGTATGGTCCGGATTGACGCCGAACTTGCTCGTCTCGCCCGAAGTGTTGACCTCGACCAGGACCGGAATCGGCTGGGTCGCCCTCCGGTCGATCTCCTGGGCCAGGCTAAAGGAGTCGACACTTTGAATCATCTTGAAGGCTCCGACCGCCTTTTTGACCTTATTGGTTTGAAGATGGCCGATCATGTGCCATTCGAGTTCCGGCAGCACTGGGATTTTTTCCAGAGCCTCCTGAACCCGGTTTTCACCGACGATCTTCACGCCCGCGACCTGGGCTTCTTTGATCTTATCGATAGGCACTTCTTTGCTCACGACGACGAGGGTTACCTGGTCAGGATTACGGTTGGCGTGCTGACAAGCCCGGGCAATGCGGTCGCGGACCCGGAGCAGGTTGTCGCGGATCATTTCCTTCTTAGAGCGAAGATCTCTTCGAAGCGGAGGTCAAGTGACGGATTGATCGAAAGCTCATACAAATCGCCCCGGTTGCGCAGGCCGAGATTCATGGCCAGGTTGATGCCGCCGACTTTGGCAATCGGTAAGGCCCGGGTGTAAATCAGGCCGTGTTCGACGACGCCGTCGATGTACCACGGCTCGTATCGGTAGGCAAGGCGGTTTCGGCCGGAAGCCGCTTCGAGCCTGAAACGCAGCGGGTCGCGCAGGGTGTTGTCCGACCATCGGCTCTGCTCAACCTGAAGTCGCAGCAAATACCGGCCCAATGGTACCGACATAATCGCGCCGTAGCGCTGGGGCAAAGGGATCTGCCGGCGCGAAGTGTTCGGCCCGGTCGTGTACTTGACGGTCAGGTCGGGTCCGGCCTCGCCGTAGCATTGCAGCGTGACCCGGTTGGTTCTGACCCCGGCACAAGCGGCATAGCAGGACCCGGTATACCGGTAGGTGATCGTATCAGTTACCGTATAGCCCGAGTTGACCAGGGTAAACTCCCACAACTCCTGGGATGTGCCGAAAAGGGGCTGGGCGGCCACTCCGGTCATAAACTTTTCAAACCAGACTTTGCTCACGGCCACGGTGGCGGCATTGATGCCGCCCCGGCCGATGATGTGGCGCTGGAACTGGTGACTGCCGGCCGTGACCGGGCTTGTGTAAATGTCGAAATTCTGATTGAAACGGTCATCAAGGGAGAGCCGGAGGGCGGAGCGTCCGGGCAACATGACGTGGAGATTGAAGCTTAATGGATTTATCCAGAAACTGCCACGGTAATCGCCGGACTGATAGAGGATGTTATACACCGGATTGGTGCTGAAGGTCATCGAGCTTCTCGGTCCGGGGTCGGCAAAGAAGTAGGCAAACGCGCTCCGATCTTCGCCCAGCGAGCGGGTCGAGAAGACCGAAGCGGCATGCACGGCGATGACGGGAATCAGCAGTAAGCCTAACTTCGGCATCAACGCACCTCAGGCGGGCTGATATAGCCCACTTCGATCTCGATCGGATCGGTACGGAATTCGAGCCGCGTGATGTCATAATTGTCAGGGCTGGTCTTCAAGAAGAAGCCGTAATTCGAGTCAGCGTGGTACGCCATGTACTGCAGGAGGTTGATGACATCGAGTTCATAACTCGAGTCGCCGAGCGCGACCTTGGCATTGACCAGCGCCGATCCATGTTTCGTGTCGAAGCCACGGTAGGCCTCGAAGAGCGGATGGAGCGTGATATCGATCGTATCCCGCTGAGAACGGGCAAATGACTTCGAGATACGCAGTAACCCGTAGACGATCTTTTTATCGCGCAGCAAGGTGTCGGTGCCGGAAAAACGGAGAAAGGGACGAAAAGGTATGCCGGCGCCAAGCCAGAGCTTGCGAAACGGCTCGGGCAGTGAGTCAACAATGATATGGGCATCGCCGCTCAAGGGGATATCGAGGCGGTCATCACCTTTCTTGTAGGTCAGGCGCACCGGTTTGGCCCCTTCGCGGCTGTAGAAGGTCGTGAACCCCGGGCCGGAGGGGACCAGGATAACACCCTGGCCTGCCTTCATCGTCTCGAGGTTGTCGCGGGTGAACCGGATGACGACGCTGTCGCCGACCGCGGACTTGGAGACCAGGGGGTCGGTCTCGTAATCGCCGCCCGGGCGGTACCACTGGAGCCCGGCATCGGCCAGCCTCCAGGTCGCATTGTCTTCGGCCCAGGCCGTCGTCAGCACGTGAAGGTTGAACTCAAACGTGTCATCGCGGGGGAACTTGCGCTTGTAGAGGGTCAGACGGATATCTTCCATATCGCTGGAGACGGTGTCGGGATAACTGAAGTTGAGCAGGATGCGGGATTGGTACTCCTGGTCGCGGCCGAGCACAAGATTGAGCGACGTACCCTGTCCCGGAGCGATGTAGCACGTCTCAAAGGAATCGATACGGGCGATGACAAACTCGGGACTCCCGGTGCCGCGCTGAGCCAGTTCATCTTCCCCCAAGGGACTCTTGTTACAGGAGAGGGCAAGAATGACGACCGCGGTCAAGAGAGCTGTTTTCCTCAGCATGGCGTCACCAGGTGAGCAGAACACTGCCCCAGGTGAAACCGGCGCCAAAGGCGACCAGCAGCAGATTGCTGCCCGGTTTGACAAGACCTTGGTCCAGGGCTTCACGGAGCGCAATCGGAATCGAGGCGGATGACGTGTTTCCGTACCGATCGAGATTGACAAACACCTTATCCTTGGTCAGCTTGAGTCGCTTTGCAGCCGCGTCAATGATCCGCAGGTTGGCTTGATGGGCAATCAGGAGGTCAACCTCCTTCGGGTCCATTTTGGCCAGTTTCAGAACTTTGACGCTGGCGTCCCGCATCGCCCGGACGGCAAGCTTGAACACCTCGTTGCCTTCCATCTTGAGAAAGTGGAGGCGCTGGTCAACGGTTTCATGGGTCGCGGGCATGCGTGACCCGCCGGCCGGCATGTAGAGGAATTCCCCGGCCGAACCGTCGGCACCAAAGTATGATGCGATGATGCCGCGATTTGATGCATCGGTCTTCTTGAGCACGACGGCACCGGCGCCATCGCCGAAGAGCACGCAAGTCGAGCGGTCCTGAAAGTCCGTGATTCGGGTCAAGCATTCGGCACCGATGACCAGGACATTGTCCAGGCCCGTCTTGATGAGCGAATCAGCCACACCCAGGGCATAGATGAAACCGGTGCAGCCCGCGCCGAGGTCGAAGCACATCACATTGCCGGCCTCGATACCGCGCTGGACCAGGCAGGCGGTCGAAGGGAAAAGCATGTCCGGGGTGGCCGTGGCGACGATGATCGCACCGATTTCCTTGGGCGTCATCCGGGCATTCTCCAGGGCCCGGCGTGCGGCGACAATTGCCAAGTCCGAGGTCGCGGTTCCGTCGTCAACATGGTGCCGTTCTTTGATTCCGGTACGGCTGGTGATCCACTCGTCCGTAGTATCGACGATCTTCTCGTAGTCCTTGTTGGTGACGACCCGGTCGGGTACGCAGCTGCCGATTCCCGCAACGTACGATCTCGTGGATTCCTCCTTCAGTTCTTGGTTTCGCCGGTCGACATCTGGGAGAAGCTTCGGCGAATCTCATCGGTAATGCCGTTCTTGACGCACGAGCCGGCCAGCCGGAGCGCATTACGTAACGCCTCGGGTGAGGAGCGCCCGTGAGAAACGATGACCACACCGCCTAAACCGAGCAGGATTCCTCCACCGTATTCCTCATAACTCATGCGCCTTTTCAGGTCTTCGAGGGCGGGTCGAACCAGGGCGACGCCGAGTCTCCGGCGCACCGCCAGGTAAACGTCGTCTTTGAGCATTTTTTCGATGACGTCAACCATGCCTTCGGCGAACTTGATCACGATATTGCCGACGAAACCGTCACAGACGATGACGTCGGCAAAGCCTTTCATGATGTCACTGCCTTCGATATTGCCGATGAAGTTCAGACCGGTGGCCTTGAGGCCGGCATAACCCTTCTGAATATCCTCATGTCCCTTGACGCTTTCTTCACCGATGTTGAGGAGGGCGACCCGGGGCCGAGTCTTGGCGAGCACCTTCTCGCTGTAAATCGAGCCCAGGATGCCGTACTGGACATAGTTTATCGGCCGCAGGTGGATGTTGGACCCGACATCGAGCATGAACGAAAAGCCGGTTTCCGAGGGGAAGGTCACACCCAGGGCGGGTTTGTCGATGCCTTCAATCCGGCCGAGTTCAAACATTGAGAAGGCGAAGACCGCACCGGTATTGCCGGCACTGACGATCGCATCAACCTTGCCTTCCTTGAGTAGTCGGCACAGAATGCCGATTGACGAGTTCTTCTTCTGTTTGACAACAATCGAGGGCATTTCGTGCATGCCGACGACCTCGTCGGCCATGGCAAACTCGTGCCCGAAGGCGCTGATTTCGGCTTCGGTCTCGCCCTTGCCGACACACAGAATTTCGGTGTCGGGGATGGGTTCTTTGTTGAAAAGCTTGAGGGTTTCAATTTCCACTTTGGGCGCTGAGTCAGTGCCCATCATGTCGAAGCCGATTTTCATTTCTTCTCTTTCTTCTCTTTCTTCTTATAAATCAAGACATTGTCGTAGTAGCCGCAGCTGGGGCAGACCCGGTGGGGCAGCCGTGGTGCATGGCACTTAGGGCATTCGCCGTAGTTGAGCGGGTCGATCTTCCAGTTCGCGCGACGCTTACGGGTTCTTGAATGGGAGTGTCGTCTTTTAGGTACTGGCATAATGCCATTATATCCATGGGGGCGGTCAAGTCAATTGGAATTTCCGGCGCGAGTTTCGGCTTGACACGGCTCGTGCGACGGGTATAATTTGGCGCAATCAACAAGGAGAAAGCATGCTCCAAGTAATGTCGCTCTTCTTTGCTTCATTAGTCGGCATTCAAGTTACTCTGGTTGAACATACGGCCAACCCCAGCGGGATCACGGTCTCCCAGAATGGTGTCTACGTGCTTTCCTGTTCCTACCGCCCGGGATTCGAAGTCGGCATTGACCAGGCGGTCCTGCGGAAAGACGGACAGGCCGTGTGGCATAAGCAGGGCGCGGGTGAAAGCCATTTTTTCCTGGGCAACCTGGGCACGGCGGTAGCCATGATTCCCGAGGGCGACCCGGTACGGCTTGACTTCTACGACGAACCGGGCCGCCGGGCTGGTACCGTCCGCGTTCCTTTTCCCCAAGGGGCGCAGTTTTCCGATGACGGTGAACACTTCTTCGTCCTCTCGGGGACGCAGGGCCTACTGCAATTTGCGAAAGATGGCAAGACCGAAGCCCAATTCGGCGCGGCCAATACTTTTGCGATTTCCGGGGACGGTCGCACCGTGGCCCTGGTGCAAGGCAGCGAACTTTCGATCTTTCGGTCGCAGAAACTGCTGTTTCGGGCCGCGCTCCCTTCAGCCAATGTCCGGTCGATGACTCTGTCCCGAGACGGCAAGACGCTCGGGGTAATCGACCAGGGCACCCTGCTGGTTTTCGATACGCGGGCCAAGAAAGAGTTGTGGCGTATCAGCCTTGCCAATCCGATTGTGCTCGGCGTGGCGCAGGACGGCGAGCAGGTTGTTTGCGCCCAGGAGGAACGGCAGGCGACCAGTCGGGTTCGATTCTGCCTTTTCAGTCGGACCGGCGCCAAGATCGTTGAGTGGTCCAGGCAATTCGAGTACGACTACGAGACCGTGCATCGGATCGACTACCGACCAAACGGCATTGTTGATGTATTTACGACCGACGGCCGTGATCGGTACTTCGTCTCAGGGAAGGAGGATTGATATGAGAACCTGGTCGATGCTGATCATACTTCCAATTGCCCTCTGGAGCCAGGGTTGGCCCCTGGCGCCGCAGGATCAAGTTAAACCAGTAGGGAACAACTGGGGCGAGTACCAGAACTACGGCGGTGCTCCTTATCTCCACAATGGAGTGGATGTGATGGGAGTTACGGCTGGAAGACCTGTTTATGCAGTTGGCCGAGGTACAGTCAAGGCTTGGCTTACAACTCAAGCTAACGAGCACTGGCGGTTGGCTATCGGAGACAGCAATCGGGTGCCGACCGACTCTTCAGACGGCTGGCTTTATGCCCACATCGATCGAACTCGCTTCCACTTGAATGTCGGCGACACATGTCGTCCAGGCGACCTGATCGGCTATCTTGTGCCCTGGCCCGTAGCCGGTTTTGACCACTGCCACTGGGCGCGGATCCGCAACGCAGGCTATCCATGGCTGGCGACCTGGCTGTTTGTCCAGAATCCCCTGGTTGTCATTCGTCCAAACACTGACACGATTAGACCAGTTTTCGAAAGGGCCTACAGTTCAAACTGGTTTGCTTTCTGCCGCAACAACACTTCGACCTACCTGCAGCCCACGAACCTGAACGGCGATGTTGACATCGTGGCCAAGGTGCTGGACAAATGCTGCACGCCGTGGCACGACACGGTCTACACCCGGCTTGTACCCTACAAGATCGAATACCGGATGCGCGGTCCGGTCACAATCCCGACGACCCGGTTCATGGAGTTCCGCGGCAAACTTCTTTACGATGCGGCAGCTACGAATGCCATCTACAAAGATGATGCAACCTGTAACACCCGTGGGGACTACACCTACCGCGACTACTTCTTCATTGTCACGAACACCGACGGCGATACGCTCATTGAGCCGAGTGATACTTCAGGCAAGTGGCGTACCCAGAACTATCCGGACGGCGTTTATTGGGTTGTGGTCACGGCCTACGACGTCTACGGCAGCTGGAAGGCCGAGAGCATGCAGGTTACTCTCAATAACGGTAACGCCGTGGCCGAGGGTAGAGACCACAGCCTGACTTCCTTTTCGGTCCAGCCCACGGTGCTTGGGCGCCGGGACTGCCTGAAGGTCAGTTTCGGGCCGGCCGCCGGTGGGCCGGTCGAGATCACCCTGTTCGACATAACCGGCAAAAAGATAATCAGTCACCGGGTTCTACCGACGGTAACGGCCTCGTTTGACATCCGGCTGGCGAGATATCTGGTTACGCCGGGTGTCTACTTTGTTTCTCTACGAGACCTCCGGCGCGTCGGCGGCAAAGGCCGGATCTTCAAACGGAAGATAGTCGTCACCGATTAGATTGTTGCGGGATTGGGCAATTAACAAGAGGGCGGGTAGTGGGGGTGAGAGAAAGGTGTTCTTCGGTAATAGCAAAGAAACGGCGTGAGCCGTTTCCAAAGGAGTCAAGATGAAGTACTTGATGGTTATCGCGGGGCTTTTCGCCGTTGGCATGGCCTCGCATTATGACATGGGTCCAGCGCAGTCGTTTGTGCCGGAACCATACCAGGATGCCTCGGTGATATCGTTTTCGAACGGTATCGTCTTTGACACGAGGCAGGGTGAGCCGGTTTTACCCGAAGGGTACCGGTCCGAGCCCAAAGCGCCGTCGGATTTGGTCTACTGCATTGTGCAGTTCCGCGGGCCGATCCGCCAGGATTGGCTGCGCAACATGGAACAGCACGGCGCGCGGCCGCTCGGATACCTGCCGAACTATGCAGTGCTGGCCAAGATGGACGAAGTCACCCGGGGTCTGGTGGCCGCCATGCCGATGGTGCGCTGGGTCGGTCTTTTCCAGCCCGCCTACAAAGTAGCGGGCGATCTCTTCTACGCGCAGGGCGCGAAGGAACTGGTCATCCAGGTCTTTCCCGATGAAGATGCCAACCAGGTCTCTGAAACAGTGAAGGCGCTGGGGGCCAAGGTCGAATACGTGATGGTCACCGACTATATGAAGACCATCAAGATCACGGCCGACGTTTCCCTGCTGCCCGAGATCGTCAGGCTCAACGATGTTCTGTGGATTCAGGAGTGGACCGAACCGACGGCCGCCAACGACAACTGCCAGTGGGTCGTCCAGTCGGGCTGGCGTGCCAGTGCCCCGCCGCCGACCGACACGGCCTCCCGGCGCCCGTGGAAACGGGGAGTGCGCGGTCAGGGTGTCGTGCTGTCGACTACTGATACCGGCATAAACACGGGTCATAACATGTTCCGGGATCCGGCACTGGCGATCACGCCGCCCGGTATCTGGCCCACCCATCGCAAGCTGGTTGCCTACAAGAAGTACGCCACCGCCGACGCGGTTGAAGGTCAGTATCACGGCAGCCACGTCAATGGCACCGTGGCTGGTGACGATTCAGTGACCGGCGGAACCAGCAACTATGACGGCATGTCGATAAAGGGAAGACTTTACTTTGTCGACCTGACCCTCGGGACGGGCTTTGTCGTCACGACCGATCTGACAACGATGTACGACACGATTTACAACGGCAACGGCCTGCCTTACCGTATTCTACAGCAGTCTGGTTCCTGGCGCTGGTCCAGTACCGGTACTTATCTACTCCAGGAATCATCCAGCGATGCCTTTGTCTGGCGACGGAAGAACTTCTTGAATATCTTTGCCGCCGGCAATGAAGGCGGACCATCGCGGATCGGCAATCCGAGTGCGGCGAAGAACATGGTAACGGTGGGCGCGAGCGGCAACGGTACGGTGTCCAACACACTGGCCGGCTTCTCAAGCCGCGGTCCAACTCAGGACAACCGCATCAAACCCAACATCTGCGCCCCGGGTGACCTGATCTATTCGGCAACGTCGACCGGTACAAATACGTATGCGTCGATGTCCGGTACGAGCATGGCAACGCCGGCGATAAACGGCGCGATGGGCCTGCTCCGCTGCTACCTGGAGCGGGGTTACTATCCGACCGGTGACAGTGTCGTCGGCAACCGCCTCAGCTACATCAGTGCGGCGCTGTTGCGGTCGATGGCCTATGCCTCGGCCGATCCTAACATCGGCGCCTTCGTCATCCCGAGCTTCGATATCGGCTGGGGTCGGATCAATATCGACAGCGTCCTGTACTTTACCGGCGACACGCGTCGGTTGATGCTCAAGGATGATACGGTCGGCGTGGCAACCGGTCTGTTTAAAGAAGACTCGTTCCGGGTTACCGCGGCGATTCCGTTGCGGATTGCCATGGCCTATACCGACTCGGCCGGCGCGCCGAACGCGAACCCGTGCCTGGTCAATAACCTCCACCTGCTGGTTACGGCACCGGGCGGGACTTTCTACCGCGGCAATCAATACACCGCGGGTCAATCGACCGCAAACCCGGGGACCTGGGATGATCGGAATGTCGAAGAGTGCGCCCGGATCAACGCACCGGCTACCGGCATCTGGACGATCCGAGTGATCGGTCAGAACGTGAGAACCGCGCGTCAGCCGTTTGCCTATACGATCAGCGGGGCGGTGACGCTACTGGGCGTCGAAGATGAGCGGCCTTCGGGAATCCCGACGGTATTTGGTGTCAAGGTGGCATCGGCGATCTTCAGCCGCGCAACCCGAATCAACCTCTCATTGCCGGCCCGATCGAATGTCACCCTGACGATCTACGACATCGATGGTCGCGAGGTCAGCACCCTGGCTGCTAAGTCGTTTGAGCCCGGCAATCACGTCTTCACCTGGTCGGGCACCGATCATAACGGCAAGCGCGTAGCAAGTGGTGTCTACTTCTACAAGGTTGAGACCGCGAGCGACAAGGCGGTTGGGAAACTCATCCTGGTAAGATAACGCGTAGTCCAAGAAGACTGGGGCCCCGCAAGGGGCCCCTTTTTTTACAGGTAGTAACTGAGAAAAGGTAAGTTCAATCCTTGAACATACAAAGCCAACAACGCTCCCAAACTCAGGAAGGGTCCAAACGGTATCGGAGTTTGGCGTTCTTTCCTGGTGCCGACCAGATAAATGCCCGCGATTAAGGCCCCGAGCAGTGCGGCAAGGAGTATTGCGATGAATGTGTACTTTAGACCCAGAAAGGCGCCGATCATTCCGGCGAGTTCGACATCACCAAAGCCCATGACTTCGCGATGGTAGACGAGTCCCCCGACAACGCGCACCAGGTAGATCAGGCCGCCGCCGAGCACGATACCGGCCAGGGACGATCCCACCGTGCCCTCGGTAATGTGCAGGGCGATGCCGAGTGCAATACCGGGTAGGACGATTACTTCGGGAATGAGCAGGTGGACAAGGTCAATGACGGAACAGACGATCAGTATGCCGCAGAAGATAAGATAGAGGAAGAACCCAAGGCTGAGCCCAAACCTGAGCCAGAGGCCGAGGGCGCAAGCCGCGGTGACGATCTCGACCAGCGGGTACTGGACGGAGATCGGCGACTTGCAGCCCGAACAGCGGCCGCGCAGCAGGAGATAACTGATAACGGGAACATTCTCCAATGCGGCAATCGGTTTTCGACAGGCCGGACAGAAAGAGCTGGGCCTGATGATGGAAAGGTTCTGGGGCAGCCGGTAGATGAGGACGTTGAAAAAACTTCCGAGGCAGGCGCCGGCCAGCGTGACAAAGATGTCAACCAATAGCGGCATTGCTAAAAATAGCGCAAAATCGGCTTATGTCAATGCCGAAGGCAAGCTGTCCAGCCATCAAGCTATTGAGCAATCGAGCGAAGGGCAGTAGGAAAGGGAAGAGATCGCGGTTCTATCCGGTATCGTGGATCGGGCATCCAACTCATTCCCCACTTCATCACTGTAATCCGCCGTTCTATCACCGTAATCGAAGCGTTTTGTCTGCTTGACAAACCGGTTCGCTTGCGTAGAATCTGGCATGCGCAGACTCTGGGCGCCCTGGCGCACCGTCTACATCAATGAAGCTCCGTCGAAGGGCTGCATCTTCTGCCGTGGCCATCAAGCGCGACATGACCGGAAGAACCTCATCCTGCATCGCGGTGAGGAGGGTTTTGTCCTTCTTAATCGTTTTCCCTACAGTAACGGCCATCTTATGATTGCCCCTTTTCGCCATGTGGGTGAGCTCTCCAAGCTGACACGCGTCGAGATCTTTGAGATGTTCGACTTACTCAACCGGGCGATTGGAGCGATACGCAAGACGATGCGGCCGCAGGCATTCAATGTCGGCCTCAACTTGGGCCGGGTTGCGGGCGCGGGGGTTGAAGACCATGTTCATATCCATGTGGTGCCGCGCTGGTCGGGCGACACCAATTTCATGCCGGTGCTGTGCCAGACCAAGGTCATTTCCGAGGCACTCGACTGCACCTATCGGAAACTCAAGAAAGTCTTCTGATTCACTTCCTGAGCGCGACGGCGGCCTCCGGTGAAGAAGAATTCATCCATCAACCTTGATACACCGGTTCAATACCTTAAGGGTATTGGTCCGATGCGGGCGGTCCGGCTCGAACGGCTCGGTGTTAAAACGATCCAGGATTTGCTCTACCTTATTCCCCGTCGGTACATAGACTATTCCCGTTTGGTCAAGATCAGGGATACTAAGGTAAAAGATGAGGTGACGATCGCGGGCCGAATCGGTGCGGTCCAGTCGCGCCGCACCCGGCGCGGCGTCCCGGTGACGATGCTTGCGGTCACCGATGGTACTGGCGTGTTATCGGTGCGGTGGTTCAACCGGCCTGACCTTAAACGCCAATTCAGGGCCAACGAGCATATTATTCTGTCGGGCGTGGTCAGTTACTATACGGGTAAGCAGTTGGTCAACCCCAACTACGAAATTGTGAGCACCGACGACTCCGGCGGCGCACTCTATGCCGGCACCGTGATCCCGGTTTACCCCCTGACCGAGGGTCTTAACGTATGGGAACTGCGGCGCGCCATCAAGTCCGCCTACGAAAAAGTCGGCAACCTGTTGTCCGAGAGCCTGCCCGATTACCTTCTGAAGCGGAACCAGTTGGCATCGATCCGCGACGCGATCTACCAGCTCCATTTCCCGGCCGGCACCGAAGACGGCCTGGCGGCACGCCGGCGTCTTGTGTACGAGGAGCTTTTCCTTTTCGAACTCCTGCTGGCCCTTCGCCGCCGGCAGCTTCTTGCCCAGGCCCGGGGGTTTGCAATGACCGACCGCAAGGACCTGACCCGCCGATTCCTGGAGCATCTGGCGTTTGAACTGACCGGCGGTCAGCAACGGATGATTGACGAAATCAGGCAGGACATGGCCTCTTCCCACATCATGAATCGTCTGCTGCAGGGTGATGTCGGCTCCGGCAAGACGGTGGTGGCACTCTATGCCATGCTCATCGCGGTCGAAAACGGATTCCAGGCCGCGCTCATGGCCCCGACCGAGATCCTCGCGGAGCAGCACTACGCTTACTACCGAGACCGGCTGAACGCACTCGGTGTCACCAATGCGTTGCTCACCGGGAGCACGAAGAGAAAACTCCATGACGATATCGTTGAGAACGTGAAGACCGGTCAGGTCAAGATTGTGTTCGGCACCCACGCCCTGATTGAAAGCGCGGTCGAGTTCTACAACCTTGGACTGGCAGTGGTTGACGAGCAGCACCGGTTTGGGGTTGCCCAGCGGGCCCGGTTCGCCAACAAAGGGGTGACCCCGGATTTCCTGGTGATGACGGCGACACCGATACCGCGGACTCTGTCCATGACTATCTATGGTGATCTTGAGATATCAAGCCTTGACGAAAAACCCCCGGGCCGTAGGCCCATCGTCACCAAAGTGGTACGCGGCCGGGAGCAGGCCGCAGTTTTCGGTTTTATCCGAGAGCAGATCCGCGTCGGGCATCAGGCGTTTGTGGTCTATCCGGTGATTGAGGAATCGGAGCGGTTGGAACTGAAGTCGGCTACCGCCGCGCACCGCGAAATGCAGCAGACCTTTGCCGGCTGCCGCGTCGGCCTGATCCACGGACGGATGAGCTTTCCGGATCGAGTCCGGGTAATGGAGGAATTCCGCCGGGGGGGGATCGACATCCTGGTTTCAACCACGGTCATCGAGGTCGGCGTCGATATCCCTAACGCCATTATCATGGTAATCGAGCATCCGGAACGGTTCGGCCTGGCCCAGCTTCATCAGCTGCGGGGCAGGGTGGGCCGGGGTGCGGCCGAATCGTACTGTTTTCTCCTTGTCGATCGGATGGTTTCCGACGCCGCGTACGAACGGCTTTCCTATTTTGAAAAGACCGAGGACGGGTTTCGTCTGGCCGAGAAGGACTTGCAGCTGCGCGGGCCCGGCGAGCTGCTGGGGCACCGGCAGCACGGCCTGCCCGATTTCAAGTGCGCTGACTTGATCGATGACATTGATGTGTTAAAGCGGGCGCGGGACGACGCCTTCGATCTGGTGAAGCAGGACCCGGCGCTGGCCTGGCCCGAACACCAGGCCCTTCGGACTTTGATCAAAACCCGGCACCGAGACCGCATGGAACTGCTCGGCATTGGCTGAAATCTGACCCATTTATTCGTTGACAAATATGCATTTGTGGTTAGAATTACGCTTTGTGGAGGATAAATGGCCGATACCGATTTTGTGGAAATCGAACGGTTAGCGGACAAGCTGCGCCGTGATCCCAAATCAAGGATGTTCGCCCAGTTGGCCGATGCGTACCGCAAGGCGGGGATGTGCGACGAGGCCCTCGAGGTACTGAAGACTGGTCTTGAGGTCCATCCGAACTACGCTACCGCCCACCTGGTTTTGGCCCGGTGCTATGTTGACAAGCACATGCACGAGATGGCCAAGGACGCGGCGAAAAAGCTGCTGCAGCTTGATCCGCAGTCGCTGGTCGGGTTCAAGCTCCTGGCCCAGACCTGTGACCGGTTGGGCGATGAAGACGGTCTGATTGCTGCCTACAAAGGAATTACCGGGCTTGACTCTTCTGACGCCCCGACCCGCGCCAAACTCCAGGAATTGCTCAAGAAGAAGACGTCGCAGGACGTACTAACTTCCCTTTCTTTGGCCAAAGAGTATGAGACCCAGGGCTATACTGAGAAGGCACTGGACATCTACCGGAGGCTGTCCTATCAGGACCCCGGTGATATCGAGATGGCCAGCAAGGTGAAGGAGCTGTTGCAGAAGGTCACCAAACCCGGGGAAAAGAAACTGGAAGCTCTCCCGGTCGACGGGCTGGAAACGATAACCGCGTTTGCGCCGCCAACCGAGGCCAAGCCGGAAGAGAAACTGGGCAAGCTGCCACCGCTGGAAGAGATCTTGCCGGTCGAGCCGGCTGGCCCGTTGTTGATCACCGAGCCACTTTCCGCACAGCTGGGAGCGGTCGAACCGGCGGTCGAAAGACGCGCGCCTCCCAAGATTGCCGATGAACCCCGCGTGGTTGAACCGCCCCAGGTGGTTGATCTCGCCCCGGTTGAAGAACCGAAACCAGTTGAGGATTTGGAGCGCATCGTCCAGGAGTTGCCTGCCGCAGAACCGGCGCGGCCAGAGCCGCAGCCCGAAGTCACGCCGCTTGAGACATTGCTGGAAAAAGCTGAACCGGCCGGACCGCCGGTTGTGGAACCTGCAAAGCCGGTCGAGGAGCCGCAGCAACTGGTGGAAGAGGAACTCCACTCGCTGGATCAATTTCTGGCCCCGGCCGAGGAGAAACTGCCCGAGGTGAAGGCCGAAGAAGCGCTACCGTCGCTGGACGGCCTGCTCAAGGCCGAGCTACCTCCTGAGCAACCGGCGCCTCAGCCCAAGCCGGAAGTTCGTTCCCAGCCACAACCGACACCCCAGCCCATAGAAGAAAAAGCCTCGGATCGGCCCAAGGGTGATGATTTTCAGTCGTTTCAGGAATGGCTCTCAGGGCTCTTAAAATGAACCTCGAAGAACTGGAAAAATTGATCAAATTGGTTGAGAAGAGCGAAATCGCCGAGATTGAGATTACGCGTTTCGGCCAGAAGATTAGGATTTCCAAGACGCACGCGAAGCCGGGCAAGGCCGAGCATGGCAATCCCGCCTCTGCGCAGCTTGACGTCGAGACCGTGTCGATTCTGGAAAAGAAGACTCAGGAAGCGAAGGCTGAAGAGAAGAAAGTCGAAGAAAGACTCAAGAACACGGTTCCGATCACGTCTCCGATCGTAGGCACATTCTACCTTACGCCGGCGCCGGATGCCCAGCCCTACGTTGAGGTGGGTGATATCGTTAAGCCCGGTCAGGTTGTTTGCATTATCGAGGCGATGAAATTGATGAATGAGATCGAGTCTGAAATTGCCGGCAGGATCATCAAGATATGTGTCAAGAATGAAGAGCCGGTCGAGTACGGCCAGGAACTTTTCCGGCTGGAACGCATGTAGGCAAAACGGGAGAGGACAATGGACCTAAAGATATTGTTGGAGAAGATGGTCAAGGCCAACGCGTCCGACCTCCATCTCAAATCAGGGTGCCCGCCGGTTTTCCGGATCGACGGCCGGCTCGTCGTCGAGAAGTCTGACACGCTGACGCCGGAAGTCCTGCGCCAGATGATTCTGCAGATGATGTCGCAGGACCAGCAGGACTACTTCCAGAAAGCCAAGGAGCTTGACTTCGCCATTGGCGTGAGAGGTATCGGGCGATTCCGTGTCAATTGCTTCATGCAGCGGGGTAGTGTGGCGATCGCGATGCGCGCGATTCCGATGTCGGTGAAGCGGATTGACGAACTCAATCTGCCCGGGATATTGAAGGACCTTGCACTCAAACAGCGCGGTCTCATCATCTGCACCGGCACCACCGGCAGCGGTAAGTCGACAACGCTGGCGGCGACGATTGAATATATCAATGAGAGCCAGTCACGCCACATCATCACAATTGAGGACCCGATCGAATATTTGTTCCGTGATAATAAGTCCATTATCAGCCAGCGCGAGGTCGGGATGGACACGATTTCCTTCTCGGTTGCGCTCAAACACGTGATGCGTCAGGACCCGGACGTCATCCTCATCGGGGAAATTCGTGACCGCGAGACGATGGACGTGGCGCTGAAGGCAGCCGATACCGGGCATTTGGTGCTTTCGACGCTTCACACCCTGAACGCCACTGAGACAATCAACCGTATCATATCCTTCTATCCGCCTCACCAGCACGAGCACATTCGCGTCCTGCTGGCCGCGACCATGGTCGGAGTCTGCTCACTGCGGCTTCTGCCGCGGGCCGACGGCAAAGGACGCATCCCGGCGGTTGAAATTCTCATTGCCACGCCGACCATCCGAGACTACCTGCTGGACCCGGTCAAGACGCTGTTGATTCAGTCCGCGATCGAAGAGGGTTATGCCCAATACGGCATGCAGACCTTTGACCAGTCGTTGTTCAAACTGTACAAGGACGGACTGATTACGTACGACGACGCCCTGCTAGCGGTTTCCAACCCGGATGAATTCAAGTTGCGTCTGGTTGGAATCGAAGCTACGGCAGAGCGTGGTTGGCAGCCTTTTGATACCGGCAAGTAATGCTTAAGAAGATTCTAATCGCCAACCGGGGCGAGATTGCCGTCCGGATAATCCGTGCCGCCAAGGAGCTGGGGGTAAGAACCGTTGCCGTCTATTCGGAAGCCGACGCCGATTCTCTCCATACTCGATTTGCCGACGAAAGTGTCTGTATCGGACCGCCCCAAGCTCGGGAAAGTTACCTGAATATTCCGCGCATCATCAGCGCCGCGGAAGTGACCGGCGCCGAGGCGATCCATCCGGGATACGGCTTCTTGGCCGAAAATGCCGAGTTCGCCGAAATTTGTGAATCGTGCAAGATCGTCTTCATCGGCCCCAAGCCGAGCCAGATCAAGGCCATGGGCGACAAGGTCCGCGCCAAGCAAACAATGGAAAAGGCCCGGGTTCCGGTCATCCCCGGTTCTAAAGGCGAGATCAACTCGCTCGAGGACGCCCAGAAGATCGCGGAGGAATTCACCCTGCCGGTCATCCTGAAAGCCGCGGCCGGCGGCGGCGGCAAGGGGATGCGGGTTGTCAACAGCCCCGATGAACTCGAAAGCGGCTTCCGCCTTGCCCAGGCCGAAGCCCGGGCGGCCTTCAATGACGGACGCCTCTACATCGAGAAATACATCGTCCGACCGCGTCATATCGAAGTCCAGATAATCGGCGACAACTACGGCAATATCGTCTCCTTGGGGGAGCGCGAGTGCTCGATTCAACGGCGGCACCAGAAACTGATCGAGGAAACCCCGTCCCCGGTCGTGGATGATGCGTTGCGCGAAAAGCTGGGCAAAGCGGCGGTGGCCGGTGCCCGCGAGATCGGCTACAGTTCAGCCGGCACCGTCGAATTCCTCATGGATGAGGAGCGTAACTTCTACTTCATGGAGATGAACGCCCGAGTGCAAGTTGAGCATCCGGTGACCGAAATGGTTAGCGGCATCGATATCGTCAAGGAACAGATCAGGATCGCAAGCGGCGAGCCGCTGAGCTTCGGCCAGAAGGACGTGCGGCTGGCCGGACATGCCATCGAGTGCCGTATCAACGCTGAAGACCCGGAGCGGGACTTCGTGCCAACACCGGGCAAGATCAGTTTCCTGCATCTGCCGGGCGGTCCGGGGATCCGGGTCGACACCCACGTCTATGCCGGCTATCGCATACCGTCATACTATGATTCGATCATCGCCAAAGTGATTGGTTATGACAAGACGCGTCTTGATACTATCAGGCGCATGAAGCGGGCGCTGGATGAGATCTACATCGAGGGCATCAAGACGACGGTCAGTTTCCACCTCATGGTGATGCAGAATCAGGACTTCATCGAAGGGCGGTTTTCGACGGCGTTCGTGGATGACCTGCTTAAGAAGAATGCGGCCGCCAGGGACGCCGGCACTAAGGAGGCCAAGTGATACGCAACAAGTTTGTCTACGCCGGGTTGGGCCTTCTCTTGGGTCTTCTCTTCGCGATTTTCGGCTTCTGGCGCACCCTGCTGGTGATTGTGCTCGGTGTGGCCGGCTTCGTTGTCGGTACGTACATGGAACGGCAGTGAAGAATGCCTATCGCATCATTGATGTCAACCTAAACCGGCTTTTTGAGGGGCTCAAAACCGTTGAAGATGTTGTTCGTTTCCATCTCGAAGACGATTCAGTTCTGAGACGAATCCGCCGGATTCACTTCCTGGCCGGACAGGCCGCGCGAACAATTCCTTATGCCAGCTTGATCGCTCATCGCATGAGCGGTCAAGACCTGGGCCGGGAGTCGCGCTTCGACCGGCAACCGCGTGCCGGTCTGACTGACTTGCTCCGGGCCAATTTCAACCGTATTAAGGAAGCGGCCCGGATTCTCGAAGAGATGGCCAAGCTGCAGAAACTCCCTTTTGCCCGGTTCAAGGAACTTCGTTTCAAAGCCTATGACCTTGAGCAGCATGTCGTGCGGTCCGTGACGAAGCTATTTGATCCGCGATTCTATGTTATCCTTGACGAAGCGTACTTGCCGGGATTGAAACTGGCACCGCTGGTCAAGACTATGGGCGAGGCCGGCGTTGGGCTGGTTCAGCTTCGAATGAAACAGGCTTTGACCGCCGAATTCTACCGCGCAGCCAAGAGATTGCGCCCGCTGACCGCCGCCGCCGGAATCAAACTAGTGATAAATGACCGGCTTGATATCACACTGGCGGTTGGAGCGGACGGCGTGCACATCGGACAGAATGATTTGCCCTTGGCCCGCGTACGAGCGCTGGCTGAACACTTGATCGTCGGGCAGTCAGTCGACAACGCAAGCCAGGCGCGCCGGGCGGAGCGCGAAGGCGCAGACTATGTTGCGGTCGGCAGCATATTTCCCACGGCCACCAAGCATGATGCGCCAGTGGTTGGATTGAAGACTCTGAAGCGTGTAGCCGGTGCGGTCGGCGTGCCGGTTGTGGCGATTGGGGGGATAACCTTATCGAATGTACGGCAGGTTTTCCGGCACGGCGCGTCGGGCATCGCCGTGTGCTCGGCGGTGCTGGAGGGGGATGTGGAAGCGAACTTCAAGCAGTTGGGGAGTCTGGTCCGCCGGCACGCCCGGTAGTCCGGCTCCCCCCGCGAGTCTACAGGTATTGTCAGATCAAGGTCGAACCGGGTTGTAATGATGCGGGCAAGACCTTGTTACCCGAAGTATCCCTCAAAAGGATGTGGCCCCAACGGGAATCGAACCCGTGTCTCCACCTTGAAAGAGTGATGTCCTAGCCGTTAGACGATGGGGCCTTGTGACTGAGGATATAGAGCCGGCGGAATTCCTCGTTGTCGACAATCGCCCGGTTGATCAGGAAGTAGTTCTCCATGTTCTTGTTGCTGGTGATGATCCGTTCCGAGAGGATCTCGCTGATGGCCAAGAGCAGCTTGGCCGCGATCTCGTGATTGCTCTCATAGATGCTGATCAGATCCTGTTTTTTCATCACCAGAAACTCGCAGCCGGTTTTGGTACGTACCGTTGCCGACCGCGTCTTCTCGGTCAAGAGGGCCATCTCGCCAAAAAACGACGGTTCCTTGAGTTCGGCCAGAACGATAGTAATCTCACCCCGGGTCAGGAAGACCTCAACGGTGCCCGACTCGATGAGAAATAACTCATCGCCCTGGGCGCCTTCCTTAAAAAGGATCGTGTCCTTGTCAATCGAGCGTTTCTTGAATCTCGCGAGGACGTACCTCAGTTCATCCTTCGACAGATACTTGAATAGGGCAATCTTCTTATCGAAGATGTCGTCGGTCATGTTCTTTTTCATGTCGGTTACCCCCTTAATACTAACCAGAAACGACTTCGTGTCAAGGCCAATATCCCGCTCTATTCAAAGAAAGCGTCGCGGTGGTCGACGATCTTGGGGTCGCCGAACAGGTACTGGTAGACGGTCCGGACTTTGGTTTCCTGGTCTTGATATATGGCCGCCACCTTAGTTGAGTCAAAGGGCATCCGGTCAAGCGCATCACAGCGAATGATGTAGGCGCCCCAGTCGGTAACGATGTGCTTGGTCTGTTGCGGAACCAGCGAGCACAGGGCGCCCACCAGTTCCGGCGGATAATCGGTTTTCAATTTGGCGTAGTCGGCGGCCCGGATTGTCTCAATCATGAACCTCGTATCACTCTGGGCCAGGGCCTCAAGCGAAGGGATCTTGGCCAGCGAGGCCTCGATGTATACCGCGGCCCTGACCGGTTCTTGCCGGCGGCGGTACTCGGCATAGACGCGCTCCTTGATGGCTTCGAAATCAGGTATCTGTTTCGGGATGATGCTGTCGAGGACGAAAACGAAATAGCCGCCGGCCCCGGTCTGGACTGCACCAACCGCACCGGGTTTGGCCTTGAACCCGAAGTCAAGCAGTTGACCCGGATTGTCAAGTCCCGGCAGGTACCGCTGGTCTTTGGCCAGCGGGCCGGTCGAGCGCACGGTAAGATTATTGTTCCGGGCGGCTTCATCGAAACTCAGATCCTGGGCGGTCTGGATAAAGGCATCGATCCGGTCCTTGATCGCGGCGATGGTGGACGGCGAAACTTCGATCCTCACCTCGATTTTGAGGAACTCGCTTCGGTTGGTACGTTTCAAAATCGTATAGCCGCGCGGGGTCCGAATCGGTTCGGAAACCTGGTTGTCTTTGAGCTTTTTGAAAACGCCGAGCAACTCGATTGGCACATCCTGCTCGGTCTTGATCTTGACTGAGAGGTCACTATTGTCGGCGTAGTCCTGGGCAATCTCGGTGAATTCCCGCCCTTCTTTCACGAGGGAGGCAATCTCATCAATCTGAATCTGGGCATTGGCCGTATCCTCGCTGGTCGCTTCTTTCGAGAAATGGGCAAACTTGAAACTGCGTTGTTCAACCGAGGCGAAATCGGCAAGATGATCTTGGTAATAATCGGCAAGGATCTGGTCGCTGACCTCGATTTGATCGCGGATGCGGTCGTAGGGCAGGTACAGAAAAGTCGCCGACATAATCCGGGTCAACATGTCGAAACGGAGACTTTCTTCCTGGGGGCTGATCCAGCCGGTCGTCATCAATTCCATACGTACTTTCTCCCGGGGCAGCATGTTACGGATTTCCATCTCGTACTTGAGCAGCCAACTGAAGTTTTGGGGATTCTGGAGCAGCATCTGGTATTTCTTGAAATCGAAAGCCCCGGTACTGTCTTTGAGCTCGGGAGTATCGAGCAGCTCGCGCGGGGGCTGGCTGCGGATGATCGTCCATACTTCTTCGTCGGTCACCGAAACCTCTTCCCGGGCGATGATATCGCGCCAGAGTTTTTCCTCGACGATCGCCTGCCAGACCTTCGCCTTGATCTCGTCTTCACCCATGCCGCGATACTGCTCGCGCTGCGTATAGGCCTCATTCATAAGACGACGGTACTCGGTGTAGGAAACGGGTATGTCATTGATGCGGGCGATGATACCTTTGTCAAGGTCCCGCCGCTTGATGCTGACCGTCGCGTTCATGCCCCATTCGAAGAAGATCAGGGCGGCGAAGGCGAAGATGACAATGAACAAGACAAAACGGCTCAGTTTTCTGAATTGGGTCATCATAACTTATCGCTCCTTGATGTTTAGTTCTTGGACAGAGCGGCGCGCAGTCCAAGGCCGGACGGGTTAAGATAGGCTTTAAAACCGTCACCGTGATTCTTCCTGATCTCGCTCAGGACCTCTTGCGCATCGCTGACCGGTGAGAATGATAAACTTTTCAAAATCGCGTGATTAAGTGATGAAAGGACATAGACCTTATAATCTTTGAGAATACGCGCGGTCACAAAGGCACGGTGACCGCCGACTTCGATGTTTTCTTCGGGGAAACGGAGCAGGTCGTCAGGCCGGTGCCGGCTTAAGTAGTCGGCGAACTGGCGGTTACCGACGCCGCGCGCCGCCTCGGCAAACAGCACGATCGAACCGCCCGGCTTGACAAACCCACGGGCTAAGTTCAGGATCTTGTGGGCTCCGAATAGGTCCTGGTCGTCGCCGCCGGCTGAGGTCAGCACGCAATCAGCCTTTTCCCGGACCGGAAACGCGAATCGCTTCCGGTAGTACCCGGCACCGGATTGAAAGACCGCGGCCGGGGAACCGGCTTTGAGCCAGATCGTCTTGCGGCTCGCCTCGATCACATTGAGCGAGTAGTCGACGCCGACCAAGTCGGCGGCCTGGGTTATCTCGGCACTGACGACATTATTTTCGAGGCGCCCGATTTCGACCCCGGGACGGAGCAGCTTGGCATGATTCGCCCTTATTGTATCGTAGCCCGCGACTCCAGGTAAAATGGACTTAGGCCCGCCGGAAAACCCGGCCAGGTAGTGATAACTTATCCGGCCCGTGCTGATCCTGACGTCGGCACCGGCCACTCTTTCGTTGACGAAGACTTCAAGGCCGGTCGAGATCTTGCCCACGGACCGGAGATTCTGTCGGCAGTCGTGAAAGGTGAATCGGAACTTGTCGATCAGCGCGCCATACAATTCCCTTTGTTCTTCGGCGGTATGCAACCGGTGGGTCCCCAGCGCAATGATAAACTCGATTCTCTTCTCATCAACTCCGGATTCAACTATCTCGCCGGCTAGGATGTCGAGGATCTTTTCATAATTATTGATATTACGAGAGATATCAGATACGATGATCACAACATAGCCGTGCCGTTTCACCTTGAGTAGTTGGCGCAATGGTGCGGCGCCGACCGGAGCGAGCAGGGCCTGCTGGGTCAGTTCCTGTACGGACCCGGCGATGCCAATCGCTTCTGCGGACTTCGGGTCGTCGAGGACGCCCAAGACATTCCGGTCAGGTACTTCGACCACAACCTTGCCCGAACCATATGAAAAATCAAAGGCAGTCATGACAGATGATACGCGAAAAACGAGGTTTTGTCAAGGATGCCGGGGTCAGGGAGATGCCGGGTCAGCTGCCGAAGAAGAATGTGATTTCTCGTTCTGGGTTTTCGTCGGGATTGGAGGCATGGACGCAGTTCTGGGTAATGCTTGTCCCGAATTGACGGCGGATTGTGTCCGGTGCCGCCTTCGTGGGATCGGTGGCACCGATCAGCTCCCTTATCTTCTGGACGCAGTTGGCCCCTTCAATCAGGCAGGCGACAATCGGCCCGGACGTGATGAATTCAACAAGCTCTTGGAAGAAGTCTTTGCCGCGATGGATCGCGTAGAACGTTTCCGCGGCCGGCCGGTCAAGCTTGAGCATTTTTAGGCCGACGATGGTTAAGCCGGCCGATTCGATTCGGTCGACTATCTTGCCGGTCAGCTTGCGCCGGACCGCGTCGGGCTTGATAAAGAGCAGAGTTTTCTCCATGGTGCTCAGACCTTGACGATCTCCTTCTCGAAAATGTAACGCTTGATCTTCTTGGTCGTTGTCTTGGGAAACTCCTCATCGCGGATCCGGAACGACTTCACACGTTTATATTCCGCAATACTATCACACTGCTTATGAATCTCCTCCCGAATCAATTTCTCGATGTCGGCTTCCTCGAAAACGCGCCGTTCCCGGCCGGCCAATTCATCAATCTTCTCATAATCCGGGTGGACGATGGCGTAGACTTCTTCTCTTTTAGTCTCGGGGTCGATACGCGGCAAGACAACTGTCTCCTTGATAAAAGGGCTGGCCAGAAGAGTGGTTTCGACCTCCTCGGGATAGACATTCTTGCCGCCTGAGGTCACGATCAGGCTCTTCTTCCGGCCGGCAATATGGAGATAACCCTCCTTGTCGATCCAGCCCAAATCGCCGGTATAGAGCCAGCCGTCCCGCAGCACGGCATTGGTCGCATGCTCATTGCGGTAGTAACCGAGCATGATGTTCGGACCGGATGCGACAATTTCGCCAATCCCCTGTTCGTCCGGTTCGTTGATGGCGATTTTGACGCCGGGCAGCGGTCGGCCGACCGACTTGTTTCGAAAGCGCTCGGGGGGATTGACCGCGAGGACCGGCGCCGATTCGGTCAGCCCATATCCCTGCAGGATCGGTACGCCCAACGTC
This sequence comes from uncultured bacterium, assembly GCA_964354155.1. Classification (GTDB taxonomy): domain Bacteria; phylum Hydrothermota; class Tepidihabitantia; order SM23-42; family CAYGYG01; genus CAYGYG01. Next base: position 28,976 of record CAYGYG010000001.1, read on the forward strand.
TCAAAGAATGATGAGACCCGTAGCGGCAGGGCGGCGCCGCCCGAGATGACGTAACGGATGCGGCTCATGCCGAGCTGTTCCCGGACGCTTCTGAACAGAAGGCCCGAAGCCGGACGGAAGGCACTCGAGATACTGTAGAAAATGCTGAAAAACGCTCTTTTGAAAACCGGGGAAGCCTTGATGTTGCGCACGACGCCCTCGTGGAATTTCTCGAAAAGCAGTGGTACGCCGAGCAGGGCGGTAACACCGGTTTCGCGCATCGTCCCGATGATGTCCTTTGATTTCAGGCTCGGCGAGTAGGTGATGGTAGCGTTGTTGTAGAGGGGCACCAGGAATCCGCAGGTTGCTTCAAACGTGTGGTGCAGCGGGAGGATCGAGAGGAAATTGTCGTGGTGGTCAAAATCGATGAACTGGAAAACGGCGTCGACATTGCTGATTATGTTACGGTGGCTGAGCATTACGCCCTTCGATGAACCGGTCGTTCCGGAAGTGTAGATCAGCACCGCCATGTCATCCAGCGCCGGTTCGGCGGCAAGTTGCCGCGCCGCCGGTTTCTTGGTCTTAAGAACAGCGTCAAGGTTTTCCATGGATATGATGAACTTGAGATGGGGCAGATCGCGTCTTATCTCGCTGAGCATGTCGGCAAAGCTTCCGGCGGCAATAATCGTCTTGACTTCGGCATCGTTGAGAATGTGTTTGATCTCGGCTTCTTTAAGGGCGGGGTCAAGCGGCACAGCAACAAAGCCGCCCTTGTGAATCGCCAGATAGGCAACCGCCCATTCCGGGCGGTTTTCCCCGATCACGGCAATGCGGTCCGACGACCGGCAACCGAGTTCGTGAAGTTCGGAAGCGAGGACATCGGTCTTCAGGTCAAGCTCTCGATAGCTCGTTTCCGAATATCCACTGGAGCGGCGGGCGCGGAGCGCAACCTTGTCGGGCATGCGCGCGGCGCTCTGACTCAGCATTTCGCCAATGGTAACGAGAGGTCGGCCTTGAGGCAGTTTACGCGTGATGCTAACCCCCGACTCGCCTGATACTGTCTTTGCCCTTGTTGACCAGAAACTCAGCCAATTGGTCCCGCGGATACCGTTCGCGATTAATATAGAACTCAAGCAACATGAGCAGGTTCACGCCGCAGATGACCGGGACCTTCTTGCGCTCGCGGATGATCGCCATACAGGAGATCGCGCAGCTGCCGCCGGGAACGTCGACGAAGAGAATGCTTTCATCGGGATTGAACTGATCGAGGGCGGCGTTTATTGCGGCGAGCAGCTTTTCGCTGGACAGGCCCTTGTTGGATATGCCGACGATGCCTTCCGCGGGGCCGACAATGGAACTCAATGTTTCGATGAGGGCTTGGGGCAGTGCAGCATGGCCTATAACAATTGCATTAGTCACGATGGTCCATGTCGCGGTGCAGCAATTTCACCGCGCGCCGTGATTTCTTGAGGGCGCCCTCCAGCCACGTGCCGACCACGACCGAGCGATGCCGGCCCCCGCTGCAGCCCAGCCCAATAGTCAAGCAAGACTTACCTTCCTTTTCGTAGCCCGGCATGAGGAATTTAAGAAGACTGATAAGCTTTGTCAGGAAGAGCTTGGTGCGGCGGTGACCCAGGACGTACCTTTTCACCTTCTGGTGCGTGCCGTCGTATTTCATCAGGCGGGATTCGTAGTGGGGATTGGGCAGGAACCTGAGGTCGATGACGATGTCGGCTTCCGGGGGGATACCGTGCCGGTAGCCGAAGGTGATTATGTTGACCGTCATGCCGTGGGCGCCTCGGCCCGCGAAAAGCTCGAGGATTCTCTCTCTCAGGGTCCAGACATTGTGCTTATCAGTATCAACTACTACGTGAGCCCTTTGTCGCAACGGCTTGAGCATCTTCCGCTCGCGGCGGATACTATCGCGCAAATCGCCTTGGTCCAGAGGATGAGGTCGTCTGCTTTCCGAATAACGGTGCATGAGGACTTCATCCGATGCCTCGAGGAAGAGCAACTGGTAGTCAAGTTTCAATCCGGCCAGCTCGCCGAAAACTGCTTCGATGCTCTCGAGGAACTCTCGGTCCCGGACATCGATGACCAGGGCGATCCGATTTATCTTCCATCCGGTTTGGGTGAAGATCTGGGCAAACTTGGGGAGCAAGGTTGTAGGTAGATTGTCGACGCAGAAATAACCCGAATCCTCAAGAATCCCCGACACCGTTGACTTACCGGCGCCCGAGAGTCCGGTGACGATGACGAAGCGCGGCTTATTCCAAGTCCTCATCGGCGCGTTCTTCTTCAACCTGCCGGCGCTTCATTACCTGTTTCAGCTCATCATCATACTCCTGGGCGGGGTTGATACCGCGCAGTTTGAGGAGCTGGTTGATGGCGATGACTTCGACAATCGTCGAGACGTTCTTTCCGGGAACCAGCGGTATCTGGATATGGGGAATATTGACACCAAGTATTTCCTTGAACCGGTCGGCAATGCCGGTGCGCTCGTACGTATCTTTGGTTTCATCCCAGAACACGAGCTCGACGACAGCCTCGACGCGCTTCTGACGACGAACTGCCTTCGCTCCGAAAACCCTGAAGACGTCGACGATCCCGACGCCTCGGATTTCGATATAGTGCTTAAGCCGGCTCGATTTCTCACAGCCGGTTCCGATCAAGAGGCCGGCGCGGTGGGTCAGCAGAATGAGGTCGTCGGCGATAAGCCGGTGGCCGCGTTCGACGAGGTCCAGAGCAAGTTCACTCTTACCGATGCCCGCCTTGCCGATCAGCAGGACGCCGACACCGAAAATGTCGACTAAGGTGCCGTGAATGTTGCAGCGCGGCGCCAACTTGATGTTCAAATAGCCGGTTAGTTGGTGGATGAAGGGTGTGGTCGAGAGCGAGGTGCGGAATAAGGGCACTCCCAGGCGGCTGGCCTGGGTGACAAGTTCTTTGGGGATCACCAACCCCTCGGTGACGACGATGCACGGCGGCCCAAAGCCAACGACGGTCCGAATCGCCTTAGTCCGCTGGGGGGCTCTGAGAATGGAAAGGTAGGCGCTCTCGGTCTTGCCGATAATCAGAATCCGTTCTTTCAGGAAGTACTCGGTGAATCCGGCCAGGGCCAGCATCGGACGGTAGATGTCGACGACGGTGATGAAGCGTCGGTCGAGCCCTTTGCCGCCGGCGAGCAGTTCCAGTTTGAGGTCGTCTTTCTTCTCACGGTAAAGGGAACGGATCGGCAGGCTCATAATTCTCTTTTGCCCTTCTGGGCCAGTCGTTTTCTTTCGCGGCGTTTGTCATGATGCTTCTTGAGTTGCTTCTCGACTTTGACGAACACATCGTGGATACCCTGATACATGTCGTTGGTTCTCATGTCGGCACGCAAGAAGCCTTTCTTCACTGAGACGGTGAGTTCAACTAAGTCGAGTGGTTTCTCTTTTTCAAGAATGAGATGGGCATCGATGATGAACGGTGCGAAGCGGTCGAACTTGGCGATCAATTCCTGGGCCGCGTCCTGCAGGGCTTCAGTCAGTGCAAAGTTGCGGGCGGTGATCTTCAGATCCATGAAACCTCCCTTAGTCGCCACGGATTTTCTTGATGATTCCTTTTATTCCGGTTTCGTCTTTCTTATCATCGGCTCGGCTCTTTTCTTCTTTCATTACCCGCACCAAACCTGAAGAGACCAGACCAAAGAGGATTCGTGCCGTATCGAAATCGGGCAAATTGGCCTTGCGCGCGATTTCTTTGATGCTGGTATGGCTGTCGACGAAAGACAGTACCTTCCATTCTTCGGGGCGCAGGTTGATGTTCTCGATACCGGCGTCCGGCACTTCAACGATTTTGACCTTGGCATCGAGTGACGGTATGACCTTTTCGATTCGCTGCCACTCATCAACGCGGCGGGCGGCTTCAAGGATGATGAACTGGATGGGCTGTCCGATCGTCGTTTCCGTGGTCTCTTCATTGGGGATGAAAACGAATTTACCTTTGGACCAACGCAGGATTTCCTGGATGGCGATTTCACCGGTTTGCGGGCCGGCCCGGGCATGAGTGACGATGCCGGTCTTGAAATAGATGACACCGACATTAGTTGATGTTTGAATGCGGAGGCAACCAGCCTTCTGGCCGAGCTGGATCAGTTGGAATATGTCCGTTATTTCGAAATCTTCGAGACTGCCTTCTAAGGCCAACTAACCCTCCTGGACGATACCCATGCGCCGATACTTCTCAACCCGCTGTTCGATTAGTTTGCCGGTCGGCAGTTTGGTCAATTCGTCCAGTGTCGCAACGAGGACCTGCTTGAGATTCACGGCCATGCCGTTCCAGTCGCGGTGAGCACCGCCCACCGGTTCGGGAATGACCCGGTCGATGATTTTGAGCGCGAGCAGGTCTTGGGCCGTGATCTTCATCGCCTCGGCGGCCTCCTGAGCTTTGGTGCTGTCACGCCAGAGGATCGAGGCGCACCCCTCCGGCGAAATCACCGAGTAGTAGGAGTTCTCGAACATAAAAACGCGGTCGCCGAGGGCAATCGCGATCGCGCCGCCGCTGCAGCCTTCGCCGATAATCACGACGACAATCGGTGTTTCGAGCAGGGACATCTCCCGCATATTCCGGGCGATCGCTTCGGCCTGGCCGCGCTCCTCAGCACCGACCCCGGGATAGGCACCGGGCGTGTCGACGAGGCAGATAACGGGGAGCGAAAACTTCTGGGCGAAATAGAACAGACGTAGCGCCTTGCGATACCCTTCCGGATGCGGGCTCCCAAAATTGCGCCGGATTTTCTCCTTGATATCACGCCCCTTCTGCTCAGCGATAATGACCACCGGATACTGGTCAATCTGACCCAGGCCGGCAACAATGGCATTGTCATCGGCAAAAAGCCGGTCGCCGTGCGTTTCCACGAAGTCGGTGACGATCAGGTTAATAATGTCCAGGGAGTATGGCCGGCGGGGATGCCGGGCCAGCTGCACGCGCTGCCACCGGGTCAAGTTCGAGTAGATCTTCTTTCTCAGACGCTCGGCTTGCTTTTCGAGGCGCGTGATTTCCTCAACGATCTCCGGCGATTCAAGGGCCTTGAGCTCCTGGATTTTTTTCTCAAGCTCAACGATCGGTTTTTCGAAATCGAGCCAGATACTGTTCACGGCAGACTTCTCTTCAGGCCGAAATAATGGCTGAAGCCGAGGTTCTTGGGCAGGTAGGCAAGGCCGTAGTCGAGGGCCAGCCATGACCAGCCGAGGCCGAAGCCGCCGGTCAGGGTCGGTCCGTCGAAATAGCGAACGCCGCCGCGCAGGGTGAAGTGGCGGGAGAGGGTGAATTGCTCACCGAAATTGAGTGCCCAGTCCCGGGAACGAAGTAAATAGTGGAATTCAATGCCGCCCAGGAACTTCCCGGTCGTATTGGAGTAGCCGAGGCTCAGGCGCATCGGCAGGCCGTAGGGTTCATTCCTCAGCTCCAGGGAATTACCGATGTCAAAACCGCCCAGCGAGATCTGGTTGCTTTGGCTCGGTAGGAAATTGAGAGCAAAGTTGAACGCCCGGGCGCTGGACGAGTAGACGTAGATATATTCCTTGATGTACTTGAAACTGAGTCCGACATTGCCCTTGGGTGAGATCGATGCGGACAGGCCCAGGATAAGCGACAGGTCATTGGCGTGGAAGATCGTACTGTTGTCTTCAGTCGGATAGTCGGGCTTGAACGTGAGGTCACCGTAGTCGAAATTCACCAGGCCCAGACCGAGGTTCACTTTGGCAATCCGGCGCGACAGAAAGAGGGAGGAATGCTCGATGTCAAGGAAGAGGCGCCCGTAGGAGATCGAAAAGAGCAGATCGTTACCCGGCACGCGGAGGGCGGCAGGATTGAGATAGACGGCTTCCGGTCCGCAACTCAACGCAAAGCCCGCGCCGCCCAGGGCCAATTCACGGGCGGTCGGGCAGAGCAGCGCCGACGCCAGCCCTTCACTGGAAAAAATTAGTAGCGAAAGCAGGATGTTCATTGCTAACTCTCAATGATTTCGACGTTGGCCCGGGGCAACACAACGCGCCGGGCGTCATCAAGTTCAACCTCCAGGACCCGAACCTTGGCCTCGGTCTCAATGACCTGCAATTCCGACGGGAGATTCGTCACTTTGCCCAATTTGCCGAAGTACGGCTCCCGGATGACACGGATCGGCGTACCGATGACGAGACCACCTTCCTGCAAAGTGGATTTCTTGATATCGGTCCGGTCTTTTGCTTCGAGCGGCACGATCACCTCGGGTCGTATGACACCGGCCCTAATCTGCGTTGCGCCGTTGATCGAAGCGCATTTTCCGGACAGGGAGTTGAGGAGTCGGAAGGTGCGGTCGGCCATGCGCAGCCGGCCGAATCCTTCGGTCGCAATCAAAGTCAGCCCGCGTTTCTCCGAGCCAGTTATCGCGACGCCGATGTCGTAGCCGAGGAATCTCTTCAAGTCCCCGTCTTCGATTCCGCCGATGACAATTCCTTTGACGCCGACTTTCACTGCTTTTTCCATCGCCGCCGAGTCCACGATCGAACCACCGATTATGATCTTGCCCGTGCATTTCTCGTCGATTTCGGCGGCGGTCAACGGTGCGTCCGGATTGGCGGCTACGGTCATAAGGGGTCCGATCATTTCACCGCCGATACCAAAGATTCCCTGAATGAAACTTGCTTTGGTTTCGATCTTGACACCCTCATCAGGGAAGACGTCGATGACGTTGCCGTCGATGTAGGCTATGACTTCAACCAGGATGGGTGGCTCGCGTAAAATTACCTGGCCGGTAATCTTGGAGATGCTTTCGATCTCGCTATCAACCGGAGCCGTGACTTTCGATTTGAGCAGACCGAAAAAACCCTTGCTTTGGGCCATCACTTCGCCCTTCTTGACCTTGTCACCGACCTTTTTGAGCATTGCGAGTTCCACTTCCTCAGCCAGGACTCCGAGAAGACCGGCGACATTAACCGTCTGTACATTGCCCGGCAAGTTAGTGCGGGCCACGACCTCGGTCGCAGTGACCTGGGCGTTCTTGTCAACCAAGATTGTGCCCGGGAGCGGAAGCCGGCGATCTTTGATAACTGATGTTCTTTCTATTACTTTGAGACCAGGCGTATAGGCATGAGCCACGACAACTCCTTGTTTTGAGCACTCGGCTCAGGATGCATCCATCCTGGGCGATTGAACGAGAAAAGGCTAACTCGAATTATATTCGAAAGCGTTGGAAAGTCAACTGTGTAATCGCCGAAAGGACGGGCCCGGCACGGGAAACATGGATCCTTGACCCCGCACTTTCGATTTCCGGTTTTTTACACACATCAAAGGTCTCGACCATCATTGGGCTGACGTCTTTCTATTCGGTGCGGCACTAGCGCCCCCTCCAACTAATAGGCGCCAATGATATTTAGCTTTTCTGGGGGCGCTGAGGGGGTATGGGGGAGAGCGCTCCCCCATGTCCGGGGGGTGCTCAGCGAGTTCTATACCTAGGACGAGCGCCGAAGGGGGGTGTACCCCCTAGCGGAAGTGCCGCACCACAAACAGGCAAAACAATTCTTGGGTGAAAAAAGTCGGTGCGGCACTAGCGCGGAATATTGGTCATGAAGATTGAGCCATCGGGTCGTACAAAGGAATAAATCCGGTTACGGCGCTCCTGAGGAGCGTAACGTCCGGTTATGAAGTCGACGTACTGTCTGGTTTCCGGGATGGCCGGGACCGCTCGTCTTGCCAGGACGAGCTTAGGCCCAGCATGGTAGGCAGCCAAGGCGAGCTCGATCTCGCCGCTGAAAAGGTTAAGCAAATAACGAAGGAATTTGACTCCGCCGAAGATATTGTCACGGGGATTCCACGGGTCCTTCACCTTGAGCAGTTTGGCGGTCTCAGGCATGAGCTGCATCAGCCCCATAGCGCCGCGGGGCGATTTTGCCTTGGGGTTGAAACCCGACTCGCAGAGGATGACGAGTTTGATTAATTCATCGTCGACCTGATACAGCTCGGCGGCTTCATCGATGATAGAGTCGAACCGGGAGATGTTCTCCCTGAACGGCTGGGGCGGTTGAAAGACGTGGATTGCCTCTTTCTTGGGGAGATTGGTCAGAATGATGGTCTGCCCGTCACGAACCTGGTTAAGCTTCTGACCGAAAATGACCGTGACCGCCAGGAGCACCGTGCACGCATTGGATGGCATCATGCAATTTTAGTTGACTTAAGTTCGTTGTCAAGACAATAAATGGAGTTTGCTGAAAAAGTATCAGCAAACTCCATTACGGTGATTTGCTGAGGATTACAGAGAGCGATGAATACTCTTTCAGCGCTGTCACACTAGACGATTGACAAGCTGCGAAAAAACGATAGAATTTGACGATGAAGCATGTTGGCTTGGTCCTCGTTCTGTTGCTGCTGGGCTGTGGCCCGAAGAAAATCTCAGTCACGCCCCCGGCCGCGGCAACCGACACGTTGACTATCGCCTACGTTGGCAATCTGCAGGACTATTTGTTGTCTGATTCCACCTTCTGGCCGTCGACTTTCGGAGAAACCGCTGCGACAACGTCGATTGTCATTGCTCGGTTTGAGCCGTTGCCGGGGCTGACCGCGGAGTGGTACGGCCGACTGGGACTCGAGCAGTTCCTGAATGAGGTCTATTCCGGTGCGCTCATCACCGCGGAAGAATTCTTGGCGGCTGATGCCGGCCGCCACCCGTTTTCGGCAATGAAACCGGCGGGGGGGTCAATGATCAGGAACTTCGATTTCGGGCGGGTCGGCTTTGTCACCGTGCCCGATTCCGATGCCACCGACTCGGTCTACTTCGAGTACCGCCGCAACCGTTCCATCCTGAGGGCGCGCAGCGAGATTATGATAGCATTGTCTGAAGGTCCTGACTTAGTGTCGGACACCGCGGTGAATTTTTCGCTGGCCGGTGGCCGGCGGGTTGGAGCAGTAATCGTCGTCGACCGTACGGTGAAGAAGCTTGAGGCCGGCGCGATTGTGCCGATGAGCCGGTCCGTCGAGGATCATGCCCGGAAGGAATTGGCTTCTTTTCGGGCCAGGCTGGAAGCGCTGCGTGCCGAAACCCTGTTCATTTATGGCTCAAACAAAGCATCCAACCACGCGGAGTTTAAGAAGTTCATTGCCGGGCAGATTCGCGCTTTCTTTGCGGCGGGGATGACGGCGATCCCGACATCGGTCTTCAGGACCGAACTGGGCCGGGGTCGGCGCGCTTTCACCATCGATTCAGTGGCGGCATACCTGAATGGTAGTATCCGGTTCGGGGTGCGAGCGGTTGATGAGCAGGAGGCGAAGGCCCTTGTCAAGGATAAAAATCTCTTTGTCACCGGTAATCCGGAAGCAGCGACGACGGTTGCGTGCGCCGTGTCCGACGGTATTCAGCTTTACGACGTTATCAGTCGGATTGCCCGCCGGAGATAGTGAATGAAGATAAGATTGGGACGACTGGCCTGGTCGATTTTCGTTGTGCTGTACCTCGGCCTTTTTTTCTGGAATTTCTTCATAACAACGTCCAACCGCTGGGTCCCGACATTGTACCTGTATATTCTCATCGGCTGGCTTTCCCTTGAATTCTATTTCCGTCAATCGTTCTTCCAGTCCGGTCGTCTGATCACCGAGGATCCTGAGACCAAGGACCGGTACCACCAGATGAATTTCGCGCTGCGTTCGGGTTTTGCCCTCTTTTTCTATTCGTGCCTGGCTTTGGGCATTGCCGACTACGTGTGGTTGAGGAAGGGACAGGTCACGATGCTGGCGCCCTGGGTGAACATTGTCGGTATGCTGCTACTCGGTGCTTCAGTTCTGATTCGGGTCAGGGCCGACCTTGCCATGTTCAAACGGCGGCATAAGATCATAAGAGACGGTTTATACGCTTCGGTTCGGCATCCTGCTTACTTTGGCGCCGTACTGCTGGTGGTTTCAATCCCTTTTGCTTTCAGTTCTTTTCTGGCATTGCTGTATGCGGCGGTTGTCGGTCTACCCCTGATTTACCTGGAGGCTTCGTTTGAGGACCGCTATCTTGCCGGGAAGAATAGGGATGATTACGAGGAGTATGCCGTGGGAACGAACCTTTTTATTCCCGGGATTTTCTGAGAAAAGATGGGGATCTAACCAAGGAGTGACCGTGAATAAGTTCAGCAGAATATGTGTCCTGGCGCTATCCGGCCTGGCGCTCGCCCAGGCCGCCGAAATGCCCGCCCGGCTGACAATGCTGGTGGGCGAGGTCGAGGTCTCGCGCAACGGCGTTGCCTTCAAGGCGCCGCTAAACTACGATTTGCTGATGGGCGACATCGTGACGACCAAGGCGGAGTCCTATTGCGAGATTAAGTTCTCGACCCAATCTCTGGTGCGTCTTGAGTCAAACTCGAGTATGAGGATCGAGCGCAAAGATGTCGCCAAGGACCGTAAGGTCACCCGGCTCTTCCTGATGCTGGGGGAGATCGTGGCCAAGATCGCCAAGGTCGGGAAACGGGATGTCTATGAAGTCAAGACGAACTCGGCGCAGGCCTTCGTGCGCGGCACCATATTCAAGCTGAAAGTAGACCAGGACGGCTCAAGCCTTTTCAGCGTCTTTGAAGGCAAACTCGGCGTTCAGGGCCTGATTAAAGGGGCCAAAGAGCTGATGATGAATCAGAATTTCCAGGGCAAGATCACCGTCGGACAGCTCGCGCCGGCGATTCAGAAGATCAGTCCTGAGGAATTGCAGAAGTTCCAGCAGACCTTCAAGGGCTTCCTGGATCGCAGCGCCGAATTCGAGAAAGCGCTCAAGGATCTGGAAAAGAACATGGAGAAGACCCAGTATTACCAGAAGGCGAAGAAGGGCTGCTTGTTCTAAATGAGGATTCTGTTCGCGGCGGCTCTGCTCCTGTCCTGTTCGATTCCGCCGTCCGACAAGAAGGGAGTGAGAGTCGTCTCATTGGCCCCGAGTCTGACTGAAATTGTCTACGTGTTGAACCGGGGTGATAACTTAGTCGGGGTTACGACCCACTGCGACTACCCGCCGGCGGCGGGCACCAAGTACAAGGTCGGCGATTTCTCCACCCAGTCAGTTGAGCGAATCATGCTGACGCGGCCCGACGTGGTTTTAGTCAGTCTGCCGGAACAGGCCCGCATCAAGAACGATCTGGAGATACTGGGGATCAGAACCTACAACTCGTCTCCGGCGACGATCGAAGACATTCTGCTCGAAATACGAAAGCTGGGGCGGATCTTGGACGCGGTCGCGCGGGCCGATTCAGTGATTGACAGTCTGCGGCACGAGCTGGCGACGGCAGGCCATGCGACCGGGTCTGATTCGCCGGCGGTGTATCTTGAGATTGCACTCCAACCTTTAGTCACGGTGGGCGGCAAGTCCTACATCAACGAGGCAATTGCGAGGGCCGGAGGCAGAAACATCTTTCGCGATTTGCCGGTTGATTACCCGGTGGTCGCCCAGGAAGAGATTATCCGGCGGAATCCCGACGTGATTTTCATTTTGCATGATGCGCCGACCGGTACGCGAATCGGCTGGGAAATGGTGTCGGCGGTCAAGCAGAAGCGCATCTACGACGACATTGACCCGGACTTAGTCTTCCGGCCCGGACCGCGGATTGTCGAGGGCATAAGACAGATGAGCCGGCGGCTGGACGAGTGAGCGCGTGCCGATGAAAAAGGCGATCCTGCTTGCGGCCTTCTTCCTCTTGGCCGCGGCAATATCGATGATGGCCGGACCGGTTTGGCTCTGGCCGTGGTCATTCTTCGGCCCGGGGGAGCTCAATCAGGTTATTTTTAACTTGAGAATCACGAGAACCCTCCTGGGCGTCTTGAGCGGGGGTATCCTGGCCGGTTGCGGCCTCTATCTGCAGGGCCTGCTCAACAATCCGCTCGTCGAACCCTACACACTGGGAACGGCTTCGGGCGCGGCCTTGGGCGCGGCCGTGAGCTTGGTTCTATTTCACTTCGTCAATCCGGTTTTCTCGTTTTTCGGGGCGATCGCCGCCAGCGGTGTGGTGGTGCTCACGGGCCGATTCGAGGGCCGGTTTACCCGGGAACGACTGATTCTATCCGGCGTGGTACTCAGCTTTCTCTGTTCGAGTTTGGTCATGATCATCCTGGTGCTGGGCGGCAAGGAGCTGGGCGAGATTATCTACCTGCTAATGGGCAACCTGGGTCTGGTCGTGACCGGGGCCCGCCTGCCTTACTACCTGGTGCTTGCCGCGGCGGCCGTTGTCATCTACGTTATCGTGTTCTCGCGAAGCCGGGAGTTGGACATCATGTCATCGGGCATTGAGACCGCGCGCAGCCTGGGCGTCAATACCGAGCGGCTGACACTGGCGGTATTCTTGCTGGTCTCGCTTATGGTTGCGCTGGTCGTGTCGGTAGTGGGCGCGGTTGGTTTTGTCGGCCTGGTCGTTCCGCACATCACGAGGAAGATCTTCGGCTCGGCCCACCACCGGGTGGCGCTGGCCTCGTTCTTTCTGGGCGGTGCCTTTGTGCTTCTGGCCGACGCGGCGGCGCGGAGCGTGACGCCGATCGAAATGCCGGTCGGTGTCGTTACTTCGCTGATCGGCGTACCCTTCTTTCTTATCCTGCAGGCGAGGCGTCGATGACTGCCTTCGAAGTCCGGCATCTGCGGTTCCGGTACATTAACAATGCCGTGCTTGAGGACCTGTCGTTTACGATTGACGGCGGAGATTTCTTCGGGATTATCGGTCCGAACGGGGCCGGCAAGTCGACGCTTCTAAGAATACTTGGGCGGGTCCTTGATGGCCAGCCCGGTACGGTCCGCGTCTTCGGCCGGGACATCAGCGCTTATTCCGGGAAGGAGCGGGCGCGCCTGATTGGGTTCGTTCCCCAGGAAACCCATTTCGGACTGGATTTTACCGTTCTGGATGTCATAAAGATGGGGCGCTATCCTCACTTGCCGATGCTCGCCCTTGGCGATGAGAGAGATCCGACGTCAGTGGAACAGGCCGTGACGGCGGCGGACATCTCCGCCTTGAAGGGGCGTATGGTCGATTCTCTTTCTTCAGGAGAAAGGCAGCGAGTGATCATTGCGCGCGCCTTGGCCCAACAGCCGAAGGTTCTGCTTTTAGACGAGCCGACCAGCCATCTGGACCTGAAACATCAAGTTGAGATAATGGAGCTGTTAAAGAGGCTCAATGTGAGCGGCCTGACCGTTGTCCTTGTGTCCCATGACCTGAACCTGGCCAGCCTCTATTGTTCGAGGATTCTGCTTTTGAACCGAGGTCGGATTGAGGCAATCGACCGACCCGGAAAGATTGTCAGCCGCGAATGGCTGGCTCAAGTCTACGGTATCGACCCTGAAATAGTATCGCACCCGAAGCAGGGCAAGCCCCAGGTCCTGCTGCCGGGGTAAGCGGTGATGGACCGGGCAAGCTGCCAAATCATCATTTACAAGTCTGGTAATGTGAGTAACATTATGCGATACTATGTTTGACGCTAAGAGTGCCGCCGATTCCATCGTCGGCTGGCTCAAGCAGCAGCTTGAAGCATCGAAGGCCAAGGGCTTTGTGCTCGGGCTTTCGGGCGGCCTTGATTCGTCGGTGGCCGCCGTTCTAGCCAAGAGGGCGACCGACCGCGTACTGGGTCTTCTGCTGCCTTGCGGCGGCGCGCTTAAGGATGTTGGATACGCACTGAAGCTGGCGGGCAAGTTTTCGATCGAAACCAAATCGGCAGACCTGGTCGGGATGTTTGACGTACTGTGCGAGCAGCTGCCCAAAGGCAGCCAACTTGGCTACGGCAATATCAAACCCCGCCTGAGAATGATTATTCTGTATTACTATGCCAACCTCAACAACTACCTCGTGCTGGGCACGTCCAACAAGACCGAGCTATCAATCGGGTATTTCACCAAGTACGGGGATGGGGCCTGCGACATCGCGCCGCTCGGGGATTTGTACAAGTATCAGGTTGTGGCCGTGGCCCGAGAGCTTGACATCACTGAAGAGATCATCCGGCGGGCACCCAGTGCCGGCCTCTGGGTGGGGCAGACCGATGAGGCTGAGATCGGCCTGACCTACGCGCAGATGGATCCGGCGCTTGAAGCAATTGAACGCGGTCAGACCGAAGGATTTGACCCCACGGTAGTCGAAAAACTCCGGAAGATGATCAAGCAGTCTGATCACAAACGTCAGGTTCCGAGGATTTGTAAACTCGGGTAGTGCGCCGGGACGCACCCGCGGCTGTATCGCGGAGGGGATGGTGCGTACCTGCTTCCGTATAACCTTACTCGTGTATCATGTTGCAGCACCGCCCTGAGACAAGAGGACGGCCGGTAGAATCCAATGGAATTTTGGGCCGGTTTTCCTTGTATACCAATGCGAGCACGGAGGTAAAAGTGAAAAACTTAATAGCATCCCTACTTCTGACAGTTGCACCGGTTATGGTGATGTCAGCCGGACCGGCCGGAGAAGGCGGCGGGCAGGATCTGTCGCCGTACTTTATGGTCCAGGGAGATCCGAAGGTTGAGCGTTTCCCATTGCTTGAGACCAAGGCCAAGGTCAATATCGCGGGCATGACCGCTGAAGTCGAACTGACCCAGGTCTACAAGAATGACGGCAAGAAGACGATTGAGGCGGTCTACGTCTTCCCGCTGGGCACAAGATCGGCGATTCACGCCATGCGTATGAAGATCGCGGACCGGGTCATCGACGCGGAAATCGAAGAGACGATGAAGGCCCAGAAGATATACGAGCAGGCCAAGGCCGACGGCAAGGTTGCTTCGCTGCTTGAGCAGAAACGCCCAAACGTTTTTCAGATGAAGGTTGCCAACATAATGCCCGGTGACGTTGTCGAAGTCATTGTCCGGTATACCGAGATCCTGGTGCCGGAAGCAGGCGTCTACGAGTTTGTCTACCCGACCGTGGTCGGCCCCCGGTACACCGGCGAGTCATCGGCCAGCGACCTCAAGGGCAAGGACAATTGGGCGGTCTCGCCCTACCTGCACGAGGGCGAGGTCGCGCCGTACAAGTTCGACATCAATGTCCACGTGAAAACCGGACTGCCGCTGGCCAAGGTCTGGGTGACATCGCATAAGGTTGATGTTAGCCGATCGGGCCGGGATGAAGCCGCAGTGACGTTGTCACCGAGAGAAGTGAACGGCGGCAACCGTGATTTCATCTTGAAATACACCCTCCAGGGCAATGCAATCCAGACCGGTCTCTTGCTCTACCCGGGCGAAGATGAGAACTTCTTCCTGCTGATGCTGGAACCGCCGGAAAAAGTGAACATCAGGATGGTGCCCGCCCGTGAGTATGTCTTCATTCTTGATGTCTCGGGCTCGATGTCCGGGTTCCCGCTCGACGTATCCAAAGCCCTGGTTACGAAGATCATTCAGAATCTACGGCACAAGGACTACTTCAACATCCTATTCTTCGCCGGCGGTTCGGATGTGCTTTCCGACCGGCCGCTACCGGCGACCGAAGAGAATAAGAAGCGAGCCCTCGAAATGGTCATGGCCCAAAGCGGCGGTGGGGGTACGGAGATCCTTGATGCCTTTAAGCGGGCTCTGGCCATGCCCAAGAAGAAGGGTCTATCCCGGATCATCGTTACCGCAACCGACGGCTACGTCTCGGTCGAAAAGCAGGTCTTCGACATGATCAGCGAGAACCTTGGTGATGCGAACTTCTTTGCGTTCGGCATCGGCACCGGCGTGAACCGTTACATAATCGAAGGCATTGCCCGCGTCGGTATGGGCGAGCCGTTCATCGCCACCACTGAAGAGGAAGCCACGCAGGTCGCCAGCAAGTTCACTAGCTACATCGAGAACCCCTTGCTGACCGATATCGACGTCCAGTTTGTCGGGTTCGATGCCTATGACGTGGAGCCGCTGGCGTTACCAGACCTCTTTGCCCAGCGCCCGTTGATTCTGTACGGGAAGTATCGCAAGGCCGCCGGGAGAATCAAGATAAGTGGCCGTACGCCGGCCGGCGACTATCGCCGCGAGATTGATGTTGCGGCTTTGCTTGAGAGCAAGGAGAACTCGGCGCTTAAGTACCTTTGGGCGCGGGAGCGGATTGCCCGCCTTGCCGATTACGGGCGAATCGGTATTGACGTGAAAGATGAGGTCACCAAGCTTGGATTGAAATACCATCTGATGACCGAATACACCTCGTTTGTCGCAGTTGACAAAATCGTCCGGAAGACCGGGGAGATCGAAACGGTCAAGCAGCCTCTGCCCCTGCCTCAAGGTGTCAGCGACTACGCGGTCGGCGGGGTAGCCAGCGCCAGGCCGTCGACAATGCCACAGGCCATCGGGCTGGCAGCAAGGGAAGTAAAGACTGAGGTCGACGACAAGCGGGGCGGCGAGAAGACGCCGGCCCAGCTGACGGTAACCGGCGGCAGCGTTCCGGCGGGAGTCAATCTGAGCGACATCGAGAATGCGCTTCTTGGACAACTGAAGGCGGACCTTGAGAAGGCTTGCAAGAAGTTCAAACTTGGCAAGCTGACGGTGAAACTCGTGATCGAACAGGGCGTGGTGAAGACGGTGACGGTTGAAGGCTTGAAGGTGAACGCCAAGGCAAAGTCCGAGATCGAAGCGATCATCAAGCGATTGAAGCTGAACGCCAAGTTGACCGGCAATATCACACTGAAGCTGGCGTATCTCTAACGTTACCTACATTGCCCGCTGATTATGTCAGAGAGAGACTCCTGGAGGGGGAGTTTCTCTTTTCAGAGAGAAGGAGGATGCCCTAAGGGCCTGTCCCTGGTTTCCCCAATCCCAACAACCTCATATTCTACATCGTTGATGCGGACCGTCTGACCCACGCTCTTGCCCAGCAATGATTTGGCCAGAGGTGCTTCGTTGGAAATGATATTCTTCTCCAAATCCGTGTCCCACCGTCCAAGAATCGTGTACGCTGTCTCAATCGCGGAATTCGCATCTTTGAGCGTCACCCGGGTGCCGACTGAGACGTGGGTCGTATCGACCTGGCCGAGTTCGATGACCTTGACTTTCTCGAGCGCGCTTTCCAGGTCCCTGACCTTCTGATAGAGTTGATCCTGCCGTTCCTTTGCCACCTTGTACTCGAAGTTCTCGCTCAAGTCGCCAAACTCCCGGGCCCGGCTGATATCCTTCTTGTTCTCAGGGATTTCAACATCGAGGATGTGCCGCAGTTCTTCCCGTTTGCGGACGACGGCTTCTTTGGTGGAGTAGATGATCGCTTCGTCTTTGGGAAAGAGCTGTGGGAAGTGATGTTCGATGATGCGGCGATAGTCCTTTTTTTCGTGCTCGGCAAGAGCCTCGCTTGCGTCGAGGGCCACCAGAATCCGGCTTGCTTCGTCGGCGCCGGCATTACCGAGCAGGCGGTCAAAGGTTTCAAGGTCAAGAATCTTGAAGACCAAGGAACGGATGCCTTTGACTTGATCAAGGCTGTTTATCATTCTGAGCACGTAGGCCGGACTGTGGTACTCGGTAAGTTCACCCCGGGACATCTTCTTGAGGAGCCATTGATACTGTTCAACGTAGTTATGCGGGAGCATGAAGATTGTCTGAAAGAGTTCTCTGAGTACCTCAGGCTGCGCACTCAAATGCTTCTCGATTTCTCCAAAGAGGGCCGGCTCACGGCCGGCGAGGATGAGCTTCTTGAGGACGCTGGTCCAGTCATCAGGGTGTTGGCGCTTGATAAGGCCGAGGAGATAGCGCTGGTGGTCGATACTTGAGAGTTTGTGGATGATGACTTCGGGCTTGTGTTCGAGGAGAATTGTTTCGGCGTCGAAGCCCAGCCTGACGGCTGGGTTGTGATCCTGAAAGAGAAGCGCGACATCCAGGGCTAGGCTGGGCTCCCGGTCCCGATTTGGGGCTATGGCCTTGGCCAGGCGCGGGGCGATCAGTTCGAAAAGATCCATCTTCTTGCGGGCGTACTCTTCAGCCAGCAGGTACTTTCCCGGCAGGTCGGCTCGGTCAAACGCGGCGACTGCTTCCTCGTCTTTGTCAACGCCCGAGGCAACGTACTCGTACGTTTTCTGAGTTTTGCCCGCCACCCTTACGTTACGACTAGCTTCAATCTGCTTTCGTGACTTCTCCCAGACGCGGGTCGCTTCCTCTTTTTCGGCGAGCGTCTCAAGATAAGACTTGATCTGCCCGGGAGTGAGGGGACTGTTCATGCTTTTGATAATCAGCAAGAGAAGAGACTCAGGGTCATTGTCGACCATTTGCCGAAGCTCGGCTGGCGCCTTGGCCCGGCGGTAGTGGAAGCTGTCGACGGCGACGGGGATAAGGAGTTTACGTGCCACGTCGAAGTCGAGAAAGTGTCGGCCTTTTTTTTCGAAATCGAATACGATTTCGCGTTTCGGAATAATGACCTCGGTGACGATGCCCAGGCCATAGTTTTCGAAGAAGAAGTAGTTGCCAACATCAAAAACGAGCAACGCTTCGAGTCTCTCCAGGGCTTTGAAGAACCCGTCCCTCCGTTTCAATCCGGAAATCTCAATGTATTTGTCCAGATTGAGGCTCGCGGGGTGAGCCTTGCGGTAGAGTCCGGAAACCCTCTCCCGCACCTTCAGGTCATCGGTGACGAAAAAAATGCTGTTCCGGCAGGCAATGATTGCGGACTGAAAGTCATGTTTCGATTCGAAGTCCTCGGTCAAGAGCTCCATGAGCATGAGCGCCTTGTCGGTTGCCCCGGCTTTCTTCAAAGCCTGGGCAATCGAGACGAACTCGTCAACCGGATGGCCGGCCTCCATCATATCCATCCAGCGGTCTTCTACACCTTCGAAGTTCTTGTTCTCGATAAGTTTGGCGATTTCGTCAGGCACACCCAATGATAGTGATTTTGACAACAGATTCAACATCAAATATCAGATATCAGATATCAAAACGTGGAACGTACGAGAACCTATCGGGACTGACCCGTTGTGTAGGTCTGTCCCGGGTTTCCAATCTGTCATTGCGAGCCCGCCACGCTGCTTGGCGGGCGTGGCAATCTGCGGTTTTGCCCCATGATTCCATAATTCCACTATTCCATCATTCCGTCTTATCGTGGATCGTGTATCCTGGATCGAGCATCATCTGTTGCGTCCGTCATCGCCTCGGGCGACCGTCCATTCCCGCCTTGACACCCGATGGGGTGCGGGTAGAATGATCCGTGCGCGAACTCACAAGGAGGTCAGCCGTGAAGAGAGAATCAATATTGATGTTTCAGGTCGATGCCTTTGCTGATAAGCCATTCAATGGTAATCCGGCCGCGGTGTGCATTCTTAGGCGGCGGCTTCAGGACAGCGTCCGGCAGAGCATCGCCGCCGAGATGAATCTGTCGGAAACGGCGTTTCTTGAAATCCTGGACAAAAAGCCCATCACTCAAAACCAAGAATTCGGCCTACGCTGGTTCACGCCCAAGGTCGAGGTGCCGCTGTGCGGCCATGCAACCCTGGCGACGGCCGCGGTGCTCTTCGACGAGTTTGGTGTTCGGGGTAAGACGATCAAGTTTCATACCAGAAGCGGTGTCTTGCTGGCCCGGAAGGAAAAACAGGGCATCGTGCTTGACTTTCCGGCCAATCCGCCGCGGCCGTGTAAAGTGCCGGCCCTCCTGATGCAGGCCATCGGCATCAAGCGAGCCAAGAAGGTCATGTATTCACCGGGCATGCGCATGCTCTTAATTCACCTCGGTGATGCCGCAGCCGTGCGAAGGCTGAGGCCGGACTTCGGACGCATGCGTTCGGCGACCGTGCCCAAGGGGGTACTGGGCGTGATCGTGACCGCAGCCGGCTCCAGGGGTGTTGATTTTGTTTCGAGGTTCTTCGGACCCTGGGTGGGTGTTAATGAAGACCCGGTTACCGGTTCGGCCCACACCGTGCTGGGCCCGTATTGGTCGGGGCTTTTTAAGAAGAAAACGATGACCGCCTTTCAGTGCTCGGCGCGGGGCGGTAAGCTCGCCGTGCGCGTGAAGACAAACAGTCGTGTTGAACTTGTCGGGAAGGCAGTGACGGTGTTGCACGGCATCCTTAGCGTTTAGTACAGGCGCATCAAGCACCGGTATAGTGTCATTGTGAGGCAATCGCTAAGGGTAGGGACATGCCATGGCGTGTCCCTACTGTGTCTGTGTCATTACGTGCATAGGGCTTGATTTAGACAACAGCCTGAATATAATGAAATCCAAGGAGGAAACAATGAAGTTACCTTTTGGTGAAATCAAAGAGAATGTGTTGACCGTGAAGTTCTCAACGGCTGACTACTCTATCGCCTCGGTCTTGAATGCCGTCAAGCTGCACCTTGACGTTATCAAAGAGATGGACGTCCTTTTCCTCGGCGCCTCGACCGAAATCGTTATGGGACCGACGCCGGTCTTCACGCCGGTGCCGGTAGTTGCCCACTTTGAATACGCCGGCAAGGGCAACCCGAAAGAAATCCTGGAAAAGGTCTACCGGACGGTTTGGGAAGGTATTGTCAATTCCTTCTGCGACGAGGCCTGCTGGGCTCAGTCCAAAGCTGCCTACTCGCAGTTCATCCACTCCCAGGCCGACTTGCTGCGTGCCCGGGTTGAATCGACGAAAGGATAGTTGGATTTAGTCCGCCTAAGGCGGATTGGGATTTAGTGCTTGAGACGCTAATGACCAGCCGTCCAGATCTAGAAACGTAATCGAGAACCATAATGTCGACGTTGCTTGCCCTCCTGCTGATTTCCGTTAGTGCTGATCTCCGTTGGGTCGAGGTCGATGTCTCGCCCTTCAAAGACGGCCGCGCCGATTTTGTCTACAAAATCCGGTGGGATGTTAGCTCAGGCCAGATGCATGGCTTCTACCTCGAGGGTCTTTCCGTCGACCCTTACTTCGATTACGAAAACTCCCAGGCCCTGGACGGATCCGGCCGGTCCTACGCGCTTGACATAAAGCCGGTCGGGGGCCAAAAGTACGACGTTGTGCTGGCGGATGATCAGGCCTGTGGTCCGGGTGAGATAACCTACATCGTCCATTTCGGCGGCGACCTGGCCGGCGCGCGAAATCTGGCGACAACCACCAGCCCGGAGCATGGCGAACTCGTCGTTCTGAACTGGGCGCCTACTCAGTGGGACGAGTCGCTGGATCATTATACTGTCTATCTTCACTATCCGATCGAGGTGCCAGGACGGCAGGTCAGTCCAGACCAATACGGCTTCTTGACTGAACCTTTTATGAACAAGAGCTACCTGCTCGACTACTACGGACAGGAATACGAGGGGACCTATTATCTCACGGTGCAGGTCCACAAGACCAACCTTGCGGCTAATGAAAAAATGCCGATTCGGTGCTATGTGCCGGCGCGTTACTTCGAAACCGGGAAGTTCGGCCGAATCAAGCTGCCTACTGGAGAACGGCGGGGCGGTAGGGGAACTGGCATACCGTATGACATACTGTATACGCTGATTTCGATCGTCCCGTACCTCTTCTACTCAAACCGGAAAGCCAGGAGCGTCAAGAAGGCATTTGTCGATGTTCAGGCTTTGAGCTGGCTCAGGCAGGACTGGGTGCCGCCCAAAATAGAGGTCGCCACCTTCCGCAAGAGCGGCAAGATTGCCAAGCTCGATTTTGTCGAAGCCGCGCTGCTGCTTGATTTTCCTGTAAACAAGGTTCTGACCATAATGTTCAACAGCCTGGAGAAGTACGGAATCGTTAAGGTGAATTCGGTGAGCCCCTTGAGCATCAAGGTCCTGCACCTGCCGGTCGATGTCCGGTACTATGAAAGCGCCCTGCTGAGAACGGTCGGTGCCGACGGCACCGTGAGTGAGGATGGACTGAAGGCGGTGATTGGCGTGGTGGTTGATAAGGTCTCCCAGAAAATGTGGGATTGTGACGTTGAAGCGACCAAGGCCTACTACCAGAAGATGATGGTTGGTCCGGGGGTCGACGACCGATACAAAGAACCGGAGTACTATGACTACTTGATGGGCCGCGAGTTCAACCGGCGCCGGCACTATTACGATATGGAACAGTCGATGGCGCCGGCCGCCGCGACGATCAAGAACTACTCAAATTTCATTCATAGCGAGGCCTGTCACAGCGCCTGCTATGTCCACACCGCCTGTCACGATGCCTGTCACTCGGCCTGTCATTCAGCCTGCCACTCAGCTTGCCATTCAGCCTGTCATTCGGCCTGCCATTCGGCTTGCGTGAGTGGAGGAGCACATTAGGCAATGCAAATATCAAATATCAAAATGCAAAAATTGAACGGCGAACAGCAAAGGGCAGAGAGCATGGGGCAAAGGGCAATAAGGAGGATACCGCGGGGGTGCGGAGGAGCAGAGGCGCCGGGGGTAGCAAAGAGCATGGGGCAGAGAGCATAGAACAAGAGAGCAGAGAGTCTCTTATCACTGCAATCGGCCTTTCTATCACTGTAATCGATGTCGCTGGCGGCCAGTGGGATAAGGAAAGAGCATGACAGAAAAGAGCGACGTGATGTCCGGGTCTACAATACGAAATCAGAAGTTCGAACGCGACATCAGCTGGGTGAATGGGTTTGTGAAGAAGATCAGACCCTATATCCACGTCCGGCCTGAGGACAGTCTGCTCATTCTCATTCCGAATCAGGCGTACCGGCTGAACCGGACCGGGCTTGAGATCCTCAGTTACTTGCTGAAAGGCGGAACCGCCAGGCAGTTTGTCTCGCTGCTCAATCTCAATCAGAATCAGGTTGAAGAGATCCACTGGTTCTTTTCCGACTTAAGGGCAATGGTGAAGGGCTGTTTGCATGAGGGCGAGAAGCGCAGGGCGGTTGACTACTACGAATACAAGGGGCCTTTCAACAAGCTGCCCGTACTGTCTGAAGTCGCGGTCACGTATCGCTGCAATATGAAGTGCGAATTCTGCTATGTTGGCCGGCAAGAAGACTACGGGGAGCTGTCAACCGATGACCTCAAGACCGTTGTCAAGAAGATCCGTCTTGAGGCCAATGTCCCCTCGGTCAGCTTCACCGGAGGCGAGCCTCTGATTCGACACGATATTGTCGAACTCGTTGCCTATGCCCGCAAGATCGGACTCTGGACTAACCTCATCACCAATGGTACGTTGCTTGACCGGTCCATAGCCGGCCGGCTCAAGAAGGCAGGTCTGTCCAGCTGCCAGGTCAGCTTGGAAGGAGACTGTGCCAGGACTCATGACCGGTTGACCGGGGTCCCCGGCTCGTTTGCGCGAACGATTGCCGGGATCAAACACCTGATCGATGCCGGTATTCCCGTCCACACCAACACGACGGTCTCGAAGGGCAATATTGAGCATCTCGAGGGCATCATAATACTTATCAGGGGAATGGGGCTAGCCAGGCTTTCGATGAACCTGCTGATACCATGCGGCGCGGCCTCATCATGCCAGGAGCTCTGGGTCAGCTACACGGAGATTGGTGAGAGGATTCTGGAGCTGGAGCAGGCTGCGACAAGAGAGAACGTGAAGTTTCTCTGGTACTCACCGGTGCCGATCTGTATCTTTAATCCCATTGCCCAGGGGTTGGGCAACAAGGCATGCGCGGCGGTCAGCGGTCTATTGAGCGTTGACCCGCTGGGCAATGTGCTCCCTTGCTCCTCGTGGCCAAAACCGATCGGTTCGTTGCTCACTCAGCCTTTTATCGCGATCTGGAACTCGCTTGAAGCCGAGTATTTCAAGCAAATGAAATACGCGCCCGAGAAGTGCGGAGCGTGCGAGTCGTTCGCGGCTTGCGTCGGCGCCTGTCCCATCTACTGGGAGAGGGTAGGGACCCGGGAGCTTGAGGCGGGCGCCGTAATCGAGGTTTGTTGATGGAAGAGGCAAGAGAAGGTTACGCGGTCTTCGACAAGGTAAGCCCGGGCTTACGTGGTGCGGTTTCAGCCGGGCTGATTGTCCTGGCTTTTGCGGTCCAGACGAGCGCCAAGAGCTTCTGGTTTGGTGTACCGTTCCTGCTGGCTTGCATCGTCCTTAACTGGGTCCGCAGTGTTTCGACCAAGGCTGAACCGGCCACTGAGAAGAAGTGGGAAGAGGTCACCGGAGAGAGGGTACAGCGCGTCCTCTTGCAGGCGCGTCAGATCAAGAAATTCAGTACGGGCGGAAAGAGTATCGGCTGTCTGATTGCCCTGGCATTCGGGGTCGTCATTTTCTTGAACGTGATTGTGAGCAATGCGCGTCTGCCCTTTATCGCGACTCTGGTTATCTACGACACGCTGGTTCTGATCGGGGGCCTCGTGATCTCCGGACAGAAAAGCGCCTGGATGCCTTCGGGGTTGGATCTGAAGTCGGAGACGATTCTGAGGTTGGTTGAATCGCCAATCCTTAAAGGCGATCCCGTGGTGAAGGCCATCCCCCTGCTGGAAGTCGGCAAGACGGCCAAAGGGGATTTTCCGAGCGACATTCGGTTGAAGGTCAAGTTTGAAGGGGCGCCCGAAGACTTCCTGGGTATCCAGGGCCAGCTTTCAATCAACTCGGTCAAGGGCACAAACTACCCGTACTTCTACTGCGTCATCGTTGCCAAGAAACCGTTCCAACTTCTGTCGAAGGTGGGTAATCCGGCGTTCAATAATCTGGTGATCGAGTCGGAAGAACCGGCTGACGTCGATGTCGTGATTGTCCGGCAGAAGACGTCGAAGACCTCAGGCTATCACACGGATAAGAACCAGCAGGACTATATCCTGACTAATGCCATTAACCTCGCCAAGACGATTCTGAAGCAGTAACCGCGGTGCCACCACTTGCCACGACAGGTGGGTCGGCCGCGGATCGCACCGTTTGATCATTTGATTATTTTACAATTATCAAATGGTTAAATCCAGCGTATTGCAGACCAAGACCGGCGGCGATCACCATCATTCGACTATTCGATTATTCTAGAATTGTCGAATGGCCGAATGCCAGAACACCGAAACGGTCATCGGTGATCGTCCGAGCAGTCTGACTTGTCCGATTCATGGAAGTCTGCGACAACAACTGGTCCGTAAAAGCATGCCGTTCAAACGGTCAATCGTCATTGCGAACCCCGACCGTCGCCGGTCGGGGTGTGGCAATCCTCGTTTTCGTAGTGAGCTTGTTTCTCCCTGCGGGACACAGGCGTGGTCGCACTGCTCCATGCAATGACATCGTGGGCAGAGCCCAGGCGAGCGCCGCACCTACTTCAGTTCCTCTTTGGTCTCCCGCTTGGAGAACCAGACGGCGCCGATAACCAGGACCAGCGATACGATAATCGTGATCAGTACGCCGGCGCTTAACCGATGATGGATGATCACCATCGGCGCGATGAGCAAGGAGACAAGGTTGATGACCTTGATCATCGGATTTAGGGCCGGACCCGAAGTGTCCTTGAGCGGGTCGCCGACCGTGTCGCCGATGACCGATGCCTTGTGGCATTCAGAGCCCTTGCCGCCGTACAGTCCGTCCTCGATCAATTTTTTGGCGTTGTCCCAGGCGCCGCCGGCATTGGCCATGAAAACGGCCAACAGCTGGCCGACCAGGATGATTCCGGCGAGAAACCCGCCCAGAGCTTCGGCTTTGAAGATGAAGCCGACAATCACGGGCGAGAGGATGGCCAGGATGCCCAGTCCGATCAACTCGCGCTGGGCCGCCGCGGTGCAGATCGCCACTGGTTTGGCATAGTCCGGTTCAGCCTTGCCTTCCCAGAGACCAGGGATTTCGGCGAATTGACGGCGTATTTCCTTGACGATCAAGAAGGCGGCCCGGCTCACGGCCCGGATTGCCAAAGAGCTGAAGAGGAAGGGGATTGCCCCGCCGATCAGCATTCCGACAAAGACTACCGGGTTTGAGACATCGATTTTGCCCAACTTCAGGTCAATCGTGAAAGCGCCAAAAAGTGAGACGGCCGCAATGACCGCCGAGCCGATCGCGATGCCCTTGGTGATAGCCTTGGTTGTGTTGCCGACCGCATCGAGGTCGGCCATGATCTTGCGTGCCTTCGGCTCCATGCGGGTCATTTCGCCGATACCATTGGCATTGTCCGAAATCGGACCAAAGGCATCCATTGCGATGTTGTTACCGGTAAGCGTGAGTTGCCCGATGCCACACAGCGCCACGCCGTAAAGGATGTACTGAACGCCCATGCCTTGCCAGATGATGGCCGAGGCGATTATGGCAATAGCAACGACCAGAATTGCCCAGACTGTGCTTTCGTAGCCAACCGCCAGTCCGCGAAGTATTACGGTTGCCGCTCCGGTCTGGCTGGAGCGGGCGATTTCCTTGACCGGTGCTTTTTCAGTTGAAGTAAAGTAATCAGTCAGGTAATTGAACGAGACGGCCAGGAATATGCCGACGGCAGTCGACAGGAAAACGCGCAGGTCGCCGAAGTAGAAATGAGCAAAGATGAAAAAAGCGACAATCGATATGAAAGCCGAGAGCCAGTAGCCGCGGTGGATTGCCTTCATGGCATTTTCGCCTTCCTTCAATGCGCGCACTGCATAAGTGCCGATGATTGAAGAGATAACACCCGAAGCACGAACCAGCAGCGGGAACAGGATCCACTTAAGTTGAAAGTCCGGCATCAATGCCGCGATTGATAATCCGAGAATCATTGATGAGACAATGGTTACTTCGTAGGATTCAAAGATGTCCGCGGCCATTCCGGCGCAATCACCGACATTGTCGCCCACCAGGTCAGCCACGACCGCGGCGTTTCTCGGGTCATCTTCCGGAATGTTCTTTTCAACTTTGCCGACCAGGTCAGCACCAACGTCCGCGGCCTTAGTGTAGATGCCGCCGCCGACTCGCATGAACAGGGCAATCAAACAGCCCCCGAAGCCAAACCCGAGAAGGACCTCGGGCGCTTGGCGGGCGAAGACGATGAATATTATCGTTCCGCCCAGAAGGCCCAGGCCGTCGGTGAGCATGCCGGTAATTGTGCCTGAGCGATAGGCGATCTTGAGGGCTTCGGCAAAGCTGCGCCGGGCCGCCGACGCCACCCGAACATTGGCTCGGATCGCCATACCCATGCCGATATATCCGACCAGCGCCGAGAATATCGAGCCCATCAAGAAGGCCCCGGCGCGCCCCAGCGCGATACGCGGTCCTTGGGTCGTCGTGAAGTAGAGTAGGATGGTTAGAACGACGATGAGAAAGGCGATGGTTCGGAATTGACGGCTGAGGTAGGTGTTGGCGCCGACTCGGATGGCCCCGGCGATTCTCTGCATCGGCTCGGTGCCCTGATCGGCGCGCAGAATCTGAAACGTCAGGAATATGGCATAGATAAGGCCGGCGATTGCCGTGCCCAGCACTGACCAGACTGCAATTAGCTCAAAGGTTGTAGCTCCGTGCATTCTATCGCTCCTTTCGGTTTGTCAGAAGACGAATTGCATCAAAGTACGCGGAATTGTTCGGAATCTTAGTATTCTCCGCTATTACTTTATTCGGAAATAATAGAATGTCAATGGCGAGGAATGGCGAGCATGCGTCGCCAGCAACCGGGGTCCGGCTGAAAAATAGAAATAACTGGTTTGGAGTCGATATCATCCTCAAAGAACCGCAATGTAACGAGTACTGAATTAACCACAGTTGAGACCTGCCCCGACGGGCGGATGGGGCTATTTGGGGTTCTTCTTTCTGGAGGTTTCGAGCAGGAGATAGGCCTCGATGAACTCGTCGAGGTCGCCGTCCATAACTTTGTCGACATTGCCGGTCTCGACATCGGTCCGGTGATCTTTAATCAGTTTGTACGGATGGAAAACATAGGAACGAATCTGGTGGCCCCACGCAATATCGGTCTTCGTGTCCTCGAGTGCCTTATTTTTCTCTTCTTCCTTTTCCTTATAGTACTGATAGATTCGAGCGTACAGAATCTTCATTGCATATGCCTTGTTGATTGACTGGGAACGTTCGTTCTGGCACTGGGCCATGACGCCGCTCGGAATGTGAATGAGACGGACCGCGCTGGCAACTTTGTTCACATTCTGTCCGCCATGACCTGATGCCCGGAAGGTCTCGATCTTAAGATCCTCGGGTGTTATCTTAACCTCGATCTCTTCCATTTCCGGATAGACGAATACTGAGGCAAATGACGTATGACGGCGGTTGTTGGCATCAAAGGGCGAAAGTCGCACCAGACGGTGTACTCCGGTTTCGGCCTTGAGATAGCCGTAAGCATTCTTGCCCTGGACCTCGATCGCGGCATCCTTGATGCCGCCTTCTTCGGCCGGTTCCAGGGAGAGCATTCGATAGCCATACTTTCGGTTCTCAATCCACTTAAGGTACATGCGCATCAGCATCCCGGCCCAGTCACACGACTCGACACCGCCGGCCCCCGGATGAATCGTGAGAATGCAGTCCTTCTTGTCTTCGGAAGATTGGAGCATGTATTCGAGTTCGAAGGACCTCAGACTTTTTTCCAGCGCCTCGGTGCCTTCTTCGATTTCTTTGATTGCGGACGGGTCCAGATCGGGAAGATTGATCAGTTCCTGGTGGTCTTTTGTTTCTTGGGCCAGAGTTTGCCAGGTCTGCACCCACTGCTTCTCATCGTTCAGGTCCGCCATCACCTTCTGGGCCTGATTCTGGTCAACCCAGAACTCCTTCTGGGCCGCTTGCCCCTCGAGTTTCTTTATCCGCGCCCGGCGTGCGTCGACGTCAAAGAAACTCCTTGAGCCGCTGAATGCGGCTAGCGATTTCCTCGAGTCGGGCGACTAAAGAAGTCATGGTCCCCTACGGTGCCTTGGCTTCCTTGGTCTTGCCATACTTCCGGCGGTACCGTTCAACGCGGCCCGCGCTGTCGAGCATCTTCTGCTTGCCGGAGAAGAACGGGTGGCACTTGGAGCAGATTTCCACTGAAATCTTGGGGCGGGTTGAATGGGTCGTGATTGCGTTGCCGCACGCGCAGGTGATTACGCACTCAACATATTTGGGATGAATCTTGTCTTTCATCTTTCTCCTTCTTCTATCCGGTGGTCATCGAAGCCAGGAATTCCTTGTTGGACTTGGTCTTGTACATGCGGTCGACGAGGAACTCCATCATCTCGATTGGATTCATCTCAGCCAGGACCTTGCGCAGAATCCAGAGGCGCTTCAGTTCGTGTTCGGAGAGGAGCAGTTCCTCTTTCCTGGTACCGGATTTGTGCAAGTCCAGCGCCGGGAAAATCCGGCGATCGGCTAGTTTCCGGTCGAGCACGAGCTCCATATTACCGGTGCCTTTGAACTCTTCGAAGATCACTTCGTCCATGCGGCTGCCGGTTTCGATCAGCGCGCTGGCGATGATCGTCAGGCTGCCGCCTTCCTCAATGTTACGGGCCGCGCCGAAAAACTTCTTTGGTTTCTGGAGCGCGGTCGAATCAAGTCCGCCCGACATCGTCTTGCCGGAGTGGGGGACAACCGCGTTATGAGCCCGGGCCAACCGGGTCAGGCTGTCGAGCAAGACCACGACATCCTTCTTGGTCTCGACCAGCCGCTTGGCTCTCTCCAGCACGACATCGGCGACTTGGACGTGGCGCTCCGGTGTCTCGTCGAAAGTGGAGCTTATCACTTCCGCCTTGACGGACCGTTCCATATCGGTTACTTCCTCGGGACGCTCGTCAATCAGCAGGACGATGAGGTAGACCTCGGGGTGATTCGAGGTTATGCTGTTGGCAATTTTCTGCAGGATCACGGTCTTGCCGGCTCGCGGCGGGGAGACGATGAGGCCCCGCTGACCCTTGCCGATCGGGGTGAAGAGGTCGATTACCCGCTGGGACATGTCGCTGGTGCCGTCGACTTCGACATTGATGCGCTGGTTAGGATACAGCGGCGTCAGGTTGTCGAAGAGGACCCGCTGGGTGAAGTCATCAAGCGGAATGGTGTTCACTTTCTCGATCTTGATCATTGCGAAAAACCGCTCGCTGTCCTTGGGCGGGCGCGCTAGACCGAAGATCTGGTCGCCGGTCTTCAGGTTGAATTTCTTGATCTGCGACTGCGACAAGTATACATCATCCGGGCTTTGCAGATAGTTGTAGTTGGGCGACCGGAGGAAGCCGTAACCCTCACTGTGAATCTCCAGGACGCCTTCAACCGATACCAATTCAGATTTCTTTGTTTCGGCTTCGATGATGGCGTGGATCAGGTCTTGCTTCTTCAGGTCCGTATAGTCATGAAGATCCAACACTTTCGCGATATCGTAGAGCTCTGATACTTTTCTTTTCTTCAGTTCAGTAATATCCATGTTTCTTAGCATAACTAACCTCCCAAACCGGGAAAAGGCAACTCCCTAAGTTACGAATGCAAATAGGGACACTCCGGGATTGAAATAGAAACAGTTAGGGGAACCTTATTCCGCTGTTCGCTTATACAGTCTATTCGATTTTATCCGGATTTATGAAACTGTCAAGAGAAATGTTTAGAAGAAATTAATTACGCCGATGACGGTGTTCCCTAACCCCCGGACCTCAGTCGTCACCGACCGGTTCCATTAGTACTCGATGCCCTTCCTTGCTTTGACTCCCTCTTGAAAATGGTGCTTGACTTCCCTGATTTCAGAGACGAGGTCGGCGATCTTAAGAAGCTCGGCCGGCGCGTAACGGCCGGTCAGAATCAGCTCGACGGTCCTGGGCCTCTTCTTGATCATTTCGAGCACGTCGGCAATCCGGATCAGCCCATAGTCAACCGCGACATTAATCTCGTCCAAGATCACGATATCATACCGCCGGCTCTTGATCACTTCCCGGGCACGCCGGAGACCCTGATCGGCAAGGGCCCGGTCCTTCTTCGATGGTCGGTCCCGGTCGACAAAAGTAGCCAGGCCGTACTGCTCGATGACGAAGTTCTTCATGCGCCGGGCGGCCTTCAGTTCACCGTAGTTTATCTTACCCTTCATGAACTGAATCACGATGACGCGCAGGCCGTGGCCCGCGGCGCGGAATCCCTGGCCCAGGGCCGCGGTCGTCTTGCCCTTACCGTTGCCGGTGTAAAGTTGGACGAGACCTTTTTTCATTCTGACGCTCACTGCTGGTCGGGGGGCTTTATGGTCACATCCCCGGCAACAATCTTTTTCTCTGAGCCGGTCCGGTCCCGCAGGACAAGCGAGCCGTCTTTATCGATGTTGACGGCCGTGCCTTCGTGCTTCGTGCCGATAACTTCGACTTGGACCTCCTGTCCGATCATAGCCGAGTGGTGCTTCCATTCAAGAAGGATTTCCTCGGTCTGACCGTCCTCAAAGCGCCGGTAGATTGTCTCGAACTCAGCCGAAAGTCGAGTGATGATCTCATCACGGCTGAGGTCGCGTCTAAGTTCGTGGCGTGTGCTTGTAGCCGAAGCCCGCAGTTCTTCAGGAAGCACATCGAGGTCGAAATTGAGATTCAATCCGATGCCGATGACGATCGAATGTGTCTCGGGGGTCCACTCGCACAGAATGCCGCCCAGCTTTCGGCGGCCGACCATGATATCATTGGGCCACTTTAGCGAGGCCGCGAGCCCGACATCCTTCAGGGTACGGACAACGGCAATGCCGGTGGCAAGCGTCAGGATCGAATCGAAGGAACCGGGGTGGCCGGTCCTGACCAGGATCGTCATCCATAGGCCGCCGACGGGCGAAACCCACTCCCGATTGAGGCGTCCCTTGCCTTCCGATTGGGTGTCGGCGACGATAATCGTACGGTCCGGAGCATCAGGCGGGAGCTTTTTGGCATACTCATTGGTCGACTCGACCCTTTCCAGATGAATGATTTTTGACATTGAAGAATCTTGCCGGACCGCCGGTCCCGGCCTAGCGTCAGATCCTATTCTGCCTTCTTGAAGATCATGGCGACGACCGTCTTATCATCACCGCCCATGCTCGATAGCATACCGTAGGGCCGTTTCGGGTCGAGCTTGACTTGACAGGCTTCGGCTTTGCCGGACAGCTGGTGCAGGATGTCAACTGCCTGACGTACCCCGGTTGCGCCGACCGGATGGCCGTAACCGACCAGGCCGCCGGTGGCATTGGTCGGCATCGGACCGTCCGCCTTGGTCTTCCCATTTTTCACAAAGTCCGCGCCTTCACCCGTCCGGACAATACCCGCGGCTTCGATCGCCATCAGCCCGGCAATCGTGAAGCAATCATGGACTTCAAGAAGGCCGAGGTCCTTGGGCGTCAAGCCGGCCCTTTCGAAAGCCCGCTTGGCGGCAATCTCACAGGTCGTGAGTTTCGCCGGGTCGGGCGGCGGCGTGGTTAAGTTGTCCTGGACCTGGGCATAGACGACTACTTCGGCGGCGTCCTTCTTTTCGACACCGATTCTCTTCAGTCCTTCCTCAGACGCAAAGATGATGGCCGAGCCGCCGTCGGAGACCTTGGAACAGTCGAAAGCGTTGATGAACTCGCAGAAGGCGCGGGCATCAGGCTTCATCATCGCCGTGGCAAACAAATCTGGATTAGTATTATGATGTTCCTGTGCTTTCGGATTCTTGCGGGCATTCTCGACCGCGTTGACATACCACTGGGCCATGCCCGGGCGAACCTGGTCGATGCCGTATTTCTTGTAATACATCCCGGCGCGTTGGGAGAATCGGTCCGGGAAGAAGAAGGCGTGCCCCTGCTTTCTTTCTCCGGCGTACCAGCCGGCGGCGGCGAGGTAGTCGGCTCCGTATAGAGCTTTCACGGTATTCTGCACTTCGGCGCCGATGCAGAGAACAACGTCGGCCAGGTCGGCAAGAATGGTCTTGAGCGAAGTCACCAGGGCCAGACCGCCGGAATCACAGGCGCCTTCAACTCTGGTACAGGGCTTGTACTGGAAGGTCTGATGCACCATCGGGAAGAAACCGCTCATATTGCCCTGCCGGCAGAAGCGTTCGGCAATGAAGTTACCGATCACGCCTTCGTCGATGTTTTCGGGGCTCTTGATCTGAGCGATTGCCCCGAGGCCCGCTTCCTTGACGTAATGCTCGATTCCCGGTTTCGACGCTTTGGGGTTGAATTCCTTACGGCCCGACCCAAATGAAATGGTATTGAAGCCGGCCGTGACGAAGATTCTTTTTCTTAGAAAAGCCATTAGGCCTCCTTTCGGAAGAAATTCTAAATCCTAATTTCTAAATCCCACCTCGTGTCTCTCTCGACATCGAGTCGTGAGACGAGACGGAACTCGGCATGAGACATAAACAAATCCCAAATTCTAATAGCCAAACGTTTGGAATTTGAAATATTCATGCTTGTTTAGAATTTAGTGTTTCGTGCTTAGAATTTCTCTTTATCATATGTAATTATTAATCGGTCCGTAGAGCCAGTAGAATCCATTAACCAGTACCGCGTTCACGTCGGTGTCTGAGTTCGCGATGGCGTCGGTAACAAGGTGGAGCGCGATCTCCTTGGTACGTTTGAGATACCCCAGCGCTAGATCGGCCCCCAGCCCCTTGCTGCTCTTCAGATTGGCAAAGTAACCGGCCAGGGCTTGCTCTTTCTTCGGGTCGGCCATCATTTTCTTCCAGGAAGCAAATCCAGCCGGCGGTTGGCCGATTTTGGGATCGAGCTTCTGTTTCAGTTCGTCGATTGGAACATAGGTGCCCTTTTCGACATCGTAGACACCGGCGGGCCGGTTCCTTTCGTATTTCAGGAAGCCGTCTTTCTGCGTGCCATCGGCGTTCTGTCCACCCAGTACTTTCTTCCCGGCCATCTGGTCAATAAGGTCACTGTGGAGCGATTTATCGGCAAGGTGCTTGCTCATTACTTTGAGGATACATTGAAAGACATCGACACCGACGTAATCAATGAGCTGAAAGATGCCCATCGGTCTGATCAGAAAATCCTGGGTCACACGATTGATGATATAGACCGCGCCCGCGAAGCCGTGCTCCTTCTTCAATTGATCAAGAGCATTGATACCATGCAGTCCGTCGCGCATGAAATGGCCATTGCCGATGAACCCAGCTTTGTCATTGGCCGGGACAAGCGTCTTACGGAGCCGCTTACCCAGCTCCGCGGCCATGTCCTTGACGCTGGGCAGAGCTGACTTGGGGGTTATCACTTCGACGAGGCGCTGGACAATGGGCGGATTGTAGAAATGGTAACCGATGATGCGTCCGCCCAAACCTACCTTTTCGTCGAGAAAACCGATCGGCACCGAGGACGTGTTTGTGAAATACGGCGTGTCTTTGGCGCACAGGCTGTTGATTTCCTTCAGAACCTTGATCTTGACGTCTTCGTCTTCAACGATCGCTTCGAAAATAATGTGGGAGCCTTTCGCCTGCGCCAGGTCGGAACTGAATCTCAGAACCGACAATGAATCATCGACAAACGCTCGGACGACTTCCTCGTTTTCGACAAGGTCGACTCGCTCGCGGTACAGTCCGCGCAGTGCGACGATTGTTTTTTCCGCGTTCTTGAGCAGTTGAGTCTTCAGAAAACTATGCAGGCCGGCGAGGGCCTTGTCGCTGACGTCAATCAAGTTAAGACGGTAGACCTTGTCTTTGTTCTCGGGCAGGTTCTTAAGGCGCGCCATTTCCTGGGCGAGCAGCGTGGCAATACCACTGCCCATCTTCCCCGCAGCGCCGATTACGGTGGCATTCTCAAGTCTTTGGTCGAGATTCACAAATCCTCCTTAAGTTACGATTAATCGCAATGACGGTATGTCGAATATCCCCGCAGATTATACTTTACTTTGAGGCAAATGCAAGGGGAATTAGGGCCTACCGGGTGTCGGCGGCGGCCCGGGCTTGTTGGCACTCGATGCTCACAGATTGCCCGCGGAAATGGCTTGACGCTGGCCGGGGATTGAGGTATGCTTTTCCGGTCAACATGTGCTTAAAGGAGGCGGCAGTGCAGAGAGCGTTAATCATCCGGCTCGGGCTGGGACTTTTGCTGGTCGGAGCCGGCATGGCCTCGGCCCGGAAATGGCAGGTCGGGCCGTCAAGGCCCTATACCATGCCGAGTGCGGTGGCCTCGTTGGTCGGTAACGGTGATACCGTGGAGATTGATTCGGCCACGTACCGGGACGTGTGTTCGTGGCGGGCGAATGATCTGCTGATCAAGGGGGCCGGGGGCAGGCCGCGGCTTGATGCGACCGGTATGCAAATCGCCGAGGGCAAGGCGATTTGGGTGCTCAAAGGAAGAAGCAATACGGTTGAGGACATCGAATTCATGGGCGCCGCCTGCATCGACCAGAACGGCGCCGGCATCAGAATCGAAGGTCCGGGTTTGGTTGTCCGCCGCGGTCATTTTCATGACAACGAGAATGGTATTCTCGGCGGCGCGGACAGTACGAGCGACATCATCATCGAGTATTCGGAGTTTGGCAACAACGGCTATGGTGACGGCTATTCTCATAACATGTACATTGGCAATATCCGGAGTTTCACGCTGCAGCACTGCTATTCACACCATGCCCGGGTTGGCCATCTGGTGAAGTCGAGGGCCAAGAATAACTACATTTTCTATAATCGATTGACCTGCGAAACGGGGGGGACTTCATCGTATGAAGTCGACTTGCCCAACGGAGGACTGGGCCGGGTCATCGGGAACTTGATTCATCAGGGCGCGAATACGTCGAACAGCACGGTTATCAGTTATGGACGGGAGGGGATCTCGGCCGGCTACGATACGACGATCTACCTCGTGAACAATACGATGGTCAATGACCGGAGCCCCTTCGGCTCGTTTCTGTCACAGCAGGCCGGCACAAGGGCCGTGCTCTACAACAATATCTTCTACGGGGGCACAAGAATCACCAGCGGCGGCTATCACCGGGGCAGCAACAACTGGCTGCCGTCCGGGTTTATCGGGGCCGACAGTCTCCGGCGCAGCGTCATCGGTACAAACCCCCGCTTGAAAGACCTGATCGCCTACGACTATCGACTCGACAGCACCTCAGCGTGCATCGATTCAGGGGTCGACCCGGGCGGCAATCTATTACCTCAATTCCAGTACGTTCATTCCTGCAGCCGTGAAGCCCGCTTACCGCAGGGCGCAATTGATATCGGGGCATATGAGTATGTGAGGACTGAGGTGAGCGAGAAGATAGTTATCAGGTGCAAGAAGCAGGGGGCAAGGCTGAAGATAGTGCCCAACCCATTCATGTCTTATGCATCAATCCCAGGGCACGAAAATGAGAAGTTTATAGTTTTCGACGTTACCGGGAGGTTGGTCGATTTCTATTGGGGTGATCGGATTGGGGTGGACCTGATCCCGGGCGCCTATTTTGTCATTTCGACCGAAGGCGGTAGTCGGCCGATGAGGGTCGCAAAGATCCAATGACCGCAAAAGTTAAAAGTTAGGGGCTGTCCCCGCGAGGTCCGCGAGGTGGAAGTCGTTGAGGGGTCGGATCTCAAACGTTGCGGTGCGGGCGAATTTGATGGCCTCAATCTCGGCCCGTGCCGAGTTGAGGGCCATGATGAACGGTATGTTCAGCTCGACGGCGAGCCGGCGCATCATGTAACCGTCACGTTTCGCGCTGTAAGTCATGGTGGGGGTATTGATGATGAGGTGGATTTTCTTCCGTCTCATGAGATCAAGGGCGTTCGGCGATTTATGCTCGCCGATCCGGTAGACGGTCTGCACTTCAATGCGGTGGTCTCTCAAGAATTGGGCGGTGCCGCGCGTCGCCACAATCTTGAATCCAAGCCTGATGAATTCGCGGGCGATTCCGAGAATTCCCTTCTTGTCATCATCGCGTACCGTGATGTAAACCGTACCCTCTTTGGCAAACTTGTTGTCGGAGAGGATCGCCTTGTAGTAGGCGGCACCGAACGTGCGATCCACGGCCATGGCCTCACCGGTTGACTTCATCTCCGGACCAAGGATTGGATCAACGCCCGGGAGTTTGAGGAACGGGAAGACCGGTGCCTTTATGGAGACAAAACCGGGCTTCACCTCCTGCTCCAGGCCCAGGTCGCCAAGCCGGCGGCCCAGCATAATCTTGGTTGCCATTTTTGCCAGGGGAATACCGATGGTCTTGGAGACATACGGTACGGTGCGCGATGCCCGCGGATTGGCTTCCAGCACGAATATGTCGGCATTGCGGACGGCAAGTTGAAGATTGATGAGACCCTGGGTTCTTAAGGCGCGCGCGATTTTGCGGGCAATCTCCTTGATACGCTCGATCGTCCTGGGTTTGAGGGAAAAGGGCGGCATGACGCAGTAGGAATCGCCCGAATGGACACCCGCCTGCTCAATGTGCTCCATGACGCCGCCGATGAACACATGCTTGCCGTCGCACAGGGCGTCGACATCGACCTCAGTGGCGTTGACGATGTATTTGTCAACGAGAACCGGATGCTCTTTGCTCGCCTTCACCGCCACTTCCATGTAGCGTTCCAGTTCGCGTTCTTCATAGACAATCTCCATGGCCCGGCCGCCCAGGACATAGCTGGGCCGGACCAGCACCGGATAACCTATGGCCGCGGCGATCTTCCTGACGCCGTCGAAATTGAACCCGGTGGCAAAGGGCGGCTGGAGAATGTTCATCCGGCGCATCAGGCTGGAAAAGAGCTTGCGGTTTTCGGCGAGGTTGATATTTTTGGGGCTCGTGCCCAGGATGCGGGTTCTTATTCTCCGGCGGCGGATTTCCCGGGCCAACGGCACGGCAAGATTGACCGAGGTCTGGCCGCCGAACTGCAGAATCACGCCGGAAGGGCATTCACGGTCGATCACGTTGAGCACGTCTTCGAGGGTGAGCGGCTCAAAGTAAAGCCGGGTTGAGATATCGAAATCGGTCGAGACCGTCTCGGGATTGCTATTCATCATGATTGCCTCGACACCCTCCTCTTTTAGGGCCAGGGCGGCATGAACACAGCAGTAATCGAATTCGATCCCCTGACCGATGCGGATGGGTCCGGAGCCGATCACCAAAACCCGGGTGGTCCGGCGTCGCGGCGGACGGCTTCGCGCCGGAGCGGTCCAGAAGGTGGAGTAGTAGTACGGCGTGCGGGCCTCAAACTCACCAGCGCAGGTATCGACAATGTTGAAGCCGGTTTTGACGCGCCACTTCTCCCGGCGGTCGCGGATCTGCACCGTCGTGTGGCCGGTAAGCAGGCCGAGGTACTCATCACTGAATCCAGCCCGCTTGGCGCGGACCACGAGATCCCTGGTCAATGGTGATTTCCGCAGACGGTCTTCGATATTGACCAGGTTTTCGAGCTTGCTGATGAAGAATTCGTCGACTTTTGAGAGGGCTCGGATCTTCTCCTTGGAGTAGCCGCGCCGCAAGGATTCGGTCAGGGCAAAAACGAACTTATTGGTCGGTTCCTCAATCTCGCGAATCAGCTCATGCTCTTTCCAGGCGTCCGGTTCAAGACCGGTCTTGTCGATTTCCAGAGAACGAATCGCCTTGAGCAGGGCTTCTTCGATCGTCGAGCCGATCGCCATCACCTCGCCGGTCGATTTCATCTGCGTGCCGATGCGCCGGTCCACCGTCGGGAATTTATCAAAGGGCCAGCGGGGGATCTTGACGACCACGTAGTCGAGGGCCGGTTCAAAAGCCGCCGAGGTGTTCTTCGTTACCGCGTTCGGGATCTCGTCAAGATTGAGACCCACCGCGATTTTGGCGCTGACCCGGGCGATCGGATAGCCGGTGGCCTTGGACGCCAGGGCCGATGACCGCGATACGCGCGGGTTCACTTCAATGACCCGGTATTCCCACTTGTCGGGGTTGACGGCAAACTGGATATTGCAGCCGCCCGCGATGCCGAGGGCGCGGATTATCTTGAGCGCGGCGCGGCGCAGGAGCTGATGCTCCCGGTCGGTCAGCGTCTGTTGGGGTGCCACCACCATGCTTTCGCCGGTGTGGATGCCCATCGGGTCGATATTCTCCATGCTACAGATGATGATGCAGTTGTCGTTGCCGTCGCGCATCACCTCATATTCGAATTCCTTCCAGCCGAGGACGTTTTCTTCAATCAAAACCTGGCCGATGGGTGATAGGCTCAGGCCCAACTGGCTGATGGCGGACAGCTCGTCCCAGTTGTGAGCAATACCGCTGCCTGTGCCGCCCAGCGTGTAGGCGGGACGAACCAGGACGGGCATTGCTATCTTTTTCAGGATCCTACGTATTTGGTCGAGACCGTGGGCCGCGTAACTCTGGGGGATCGGTTCCTTGATCTGGTGCATCAGCGACCGGAAACGGTCCCGGTTCTCGGCCATTTCGATCGATCGGTAGTTCGATCCCAAGAGCTCGACTTTGTACCGGTCGAGTATTCCGGCCCGGGCCATTTCGTATGCCAGGTTAAGGCCGGTCTGACCGCCGAATCCCGGCAGCAGGCCCTGCGGCTTTTCCCGAGCGATGATTTTGGTCAGTGCTTCGACGGTCAGCGGCTCGATGTAGACGACATCCGCGGTTTCGAGGTCGGTCTGAATGGTTGCGGGGTTGGAGTTGACGACTATGGTCCGGTAGCCCTCCTCACGCAGGGAACGGCTGGCTTGCGAGCCGGAAAAATCGAACTCGGCGGCCTGACCGATGACGATCGGACCGGAGCCGACGATCAGCAGCCGCTCAAGATCAGTGCGCTTGGGCATCGATCAT
The DNA here is from genome assembly GCA_964354155.1 of uncultured bacterium. Taxonomy (GTDB): domain Bacteria; phylum Hydrothermota; class Tepidihabitantia; order SM23-42; family CAYGYG01; genus CAYGYG01. The sequence continues at coordinate 68,254 of CAYGYG010000001.1, forward strand.
CTCGATAAACTTTCTGAATAGGAAAGAGGTGTCGCAGGGACCGGGTGCGGCTTCGGGATGGAACTGGACCGAGAATACCGGAAGGTGCCGGTGGGTCATCCCTTCAACCGTGCCGTCGTTCACGTTGACCCAGTCAAGATTGACGTCGGCCGGGGTGCGGTCCGGATCGATTGCGTAGCCGTGGTTCTGCGACGTGATGTACACCTTCCCGGACTTCAAATCCTTCACCGGATGGTTTACGCCCCGGTGGCCGAATTTGAGCTTGAAAGTGCGCCCGCCCAGGGCAAGTCCCAGAAGTTGATTGCCCAGGCAGATTCCGAAAATCGGATACTTGCCGATTAAGGCCCGGACGGTCTGGACCGTCGTGCGCAGGATCGTTTCGTGTTCCGGATTGCCCGGGCCGTTGGAGACGACAATCCCGGCCGGTCTATGTTTTCTAATCAGGTCGTAACTGGCGTTGTAGGGAACCTGGATGACGTGGGAAAGCTTCTGGAGATTACTGATGATGCTCTTTTTCACTCCGCAATCGATGAGCACCACCTTGCGTTTGTGGCCGTCGCGAAGGTCAATGATGGTTTTGCATGATACCTGCTCGACCAGATTCTGGGTATCGGGGTGGGCCATCTTTTTCAGCCGTTCAACCAAAGCTCTTGGTTCCGGGAGGCGGGCGCCGTGGACGAGAACCGCCTTCATCGTGCCGAAGTACCGCAGTTTGAGGGTGAGGGCGCGGGTGTCAACGCCCCAGACGCCGATCAATCCTGCGTCGGTCAAGTATTTAGCGATGCGCCGGCCCCGGGTCGAAAAAAAAGCGGGCTCCTTAATGACGAGCCCGCGGATCTTGACGGCATCGGATTCACACAATTTAAGGTGGAAACCGTAGTTGCCGATCAGGGGATACGTGAGCATGAGGATTTGACCGGCGTAGCTCGGGTCGGTAAAAGATTCCTGATACCCGCTCATTGATGTGTTGAAAACGAACTCACCAAACACTTCGCCCTCGGCCCCAATGCCGTTGCCGCGGACCGCCGTCCCATCTTCGAGGACGAGAATTGCCTTGGGCATGTCGGGGTTTTATTCTATCTTGAAACACGACTTTGTCAAGAGCGATTTTGCCGGGGAATCTTCAAATCCTAAATCCGAAGCGCTAAATAATAAACAAACCCCAAGTCACAGATCTCAATTCATCAAATGGTTTGGGTTTTGAGTATTGGAATTTATGAATTGTTTCGAATTTCGGATTTCGAGATTAGGATTTCTCGGGAACCCCGGCTACGGCAGCAAGAACCCCAGGGTACCGCGACCAACCGATATTTCGGGAATGGCTTTGATTCGAATCATGAAGTCGTAGACCCATTCATTGCCCAGAGTGTTGAAGCTGAACACGGCCTCCCAGCAGTGCAAGTCCCGGTTCAAGCTCAAGGAGCGGCTGACGATCTCGCCCCGGGTCACATTATAGGTGGCGGCAAAAGCCAGTGCCCACTTACGGGTTGGTTTGAGGCTAAGTTGTCCGCTGATCTGGTAGTCGCCGTGCCGCACATAGGTCTGGCCGATGGTCAGAGCCTGGTCCTTGATCTTGAGCTGGAAGGAATTATCGATGTTGTAGGTGTATTCATGATCGTAAGGATTGATTGAGGCGCCGGCCCGCAGCGTGAATGAGGTACAGGGTGCAGGAAAGACGTTATAGTAGGTGTCGAAGCCGAGCGCAACACTGCCCAACGAGTCAGACTTGAAATCATATCCCGCACCAACATTCATGCCCAATAGCCGCCGCTTGATCTCGTCCTTGCCGACCTTGGCCTCGAACTCGCTGCCCACGCCAAAAGCGACCGCGTTCTGATAACCATAACTGCCGATGCCGGCGACGGAAGGGAACCGGGAGAAATCGAAATCCGGTGTGTAACGGTAGGCCAGCGCCGGACTTACCTTATGCAGGACCCCGTGTATGCCGAGGGCATCGGTTGAGAAGACGCGGTAGAGATTCGACGCCACCGAAGTGCCGAAGCTGTAGGCGAAGCGCCCGGGCCACTGCTGGCCGTACCGGTCCTGATCGAACATCGCGTAGTCCAGGGTAACCGAAGGAGAAATCGTGAAAAGCCCGAGAACATTCTGGCTGACCGACGGTGTCGAGTTGACGCCGGCGGCGCTGCGGCGCTGGGTGGTATCGCCGCGCACGGTGCGCTGGCGGATTGCCATACCGTTGACCTGGGACGAAACTACGCCCAGCAGATTGAACGGAATTGTCGTTATTGAGTACTGGGGCAGCCGTTCGTCGATCTGGTCGCGCTCGAAGTCCTGGCGCCGGTAAGCACTGATCGAATTCGAGCCGAAAGGCAGGGCGCGCGAAATATTGATGCTTGAGCTCGCCTCTTTCTTCAGCCAGAGCTCCTTCTCAACTGCGTAGTCCGGCAAGTATGATTCGTCGCTCGCATAGTCGATGTTCGCGGCCATGGTCGAGCCCAGGAAGAACTTCTCGCTCGAAGAGCGGCCGGAAACCGCGTAACGTTTCCTTTTCGTATCAGTTTCATCGATGTAGGAAGCCAGGAGGTTGCCCGAGGTGTAGGGCTTGTACACCCAGACGGCCGCGGCCTGAGGCTTGATACCCTTCTTTTCCATAACATCGATCATGAAGGTGACATCGGAGTACTCATTGGTCACCCAGTAGTAGGCGAACTGCTTGATATACTTGCCTTCGGTGCTCGAACTGCCGACCTTGAACGGCAAGAGGCCGGATTTTCTCTCCCGCGCGATGGGCACAAACCAGAACGGCGCGAAGACCAACGGGATGGACCGGACGCAAAGAAAAATCGGCTCGGCAAGGACCATGTCATTCAGAAACACCTTCATCTTCGGGGCATAGAAATAGTAATGCGGCGTCGAGTCTTCGCAGGTCGTGTAGCGGCCGCGCCGGATATTGAACGTCTTTTCGTCAACCCAATAGACTTCGTTTCCGGAGAAGAAACCTTTGTCGATGCGTGACTTACCTTGCTTAATGAGCGCTTTCTTGTTCTTGATGTTGTAGTGCAAAAACGTCCCCCGCACGGTATCGTTGGCCTGGCTCAGGGCGCAGGTATGGTAGGCGTCCATAGTATTGGTCTTGAGATAATAGACCACGGTGTCGGCGCGCAGCACGATGTTACCGTACTCGACCCGGGCGCTGTCATAGATGAGGACTCGCTCCTGTTCAAGGTCGTAGATGATCTGGAGGCCCTGGTAGGTCACCATCAGCAGCGAATCGGCACGCGCGGTTGAGTCGATTTGGAGGAAAAGAAACAGTATCCAGTGCATCCGGCGGCCTGGTTACTTCAGGATGTCTTTATAGCCGTCAAGGACCAGCTTGTAGTAACGCAGCGCTTGGTCTTCGTCGCCCATCTCGCGATAGAGATCCCCGAGTTCTTCGTAGAGACTGATGACCAGGTTGAGATCAACCTCTTTACCCTGGTCGGTCTTGCTCCTAACCAATTCCATCGCCTGGTTGAGATACTCGACCGCATTCGGCCACCCGTTGCGCTGCCGGACCGCCCGGGCGCAGTTCTGGAGGGCGGGCACGGCCTTATCGATTTCTTCAGCCTGGAGAAGATGGAAGGCGATATGCTCTTCATAACCGGTGAGCTTTTGGAAAAACTGAGCCAGCTTGTTGTGGGCCGACTTCTTGTTCTCGACCATTTCATAGAACCGGCGATGAATAACGGCGTGACTAAAGCGGTAGTGGCCGTATTTCCGCTCGAGGAAACCCAGCTCAACGGCTTTTTCGAGAGTCGGAAAGAACTCTTTGCCCCCGCTGAGCGCGCTGACAAGCTCAACGTTGATTTCCATGCCCAAAAGGCACGCCTGCTGGAGCGTGTCCTGTTCGGGCGCATCAAGCAGGGCGATGCGGCGGTCAATGATCCAGGCAAGGTCGCTGAAGGGCAGAGGTCCCGCGGGCGGGACGGCCTCATCGGCAAAGACCTTGTAGAGAGAAGTGGCGTTGGTCTCCTCATAGAGGCGCAGGTACTGATAGAGATGCAGCGGTGTGGTCGATGATACGTTTATCTCTTCGGCGATGAACTGGCGGAACAGGAAGTCCTCTTCCTCACGCTTCAAGGGCAAGACTTCGAGGGCGTGGCCGTCGTCCTTAATCCGGGGACGAAACTCGGAAGTGACAACAAAGAGAATCTTCTCGTCGTGAATGTTGCCGACAAGGGCGCGAAAGAGATTCATCGAGGCCGTATCAATGTGGTCGATGTCCTCGATGACCACGATCAGCCCCTTGTCCCACGACTCGCGAATCAGCAGATCCCGAATCGTGGTGTTGAACATGCCTTCTTTCATCTTCATGCTCAGCTTCGAAACGATGCCGTCGGCTTCGCCCACGCCGAAGACCTCGGCCAGGATGTAAAATCCGGTTGCGATATCGCTGACGTCGAGCGCCTTGATCTTCTGCTCGATTTTCTTGTGGACCGCCTCGGCATTGTCGCCGGCTTCGATCTGGAGCATGCGGCAGAGGATTTCCAGGAAAGGTCCGAACGTGAGATGGGGAATGAAGTTGTAGCAATTGCCGGTTATGAAACGAACCTGGGGATACCGGTCCCGAAACTGATTGAGCAGATTGGTCTTGCCGATGCCTTCCGGTCCGAAGATTTCAACCAGGTTTGTTTTACCGGCCAGGACATTCGACATTATCGCGTCGAGCTGTCTCAGTTCGGTCTCGCGGGGGATAACGGGAAAACGATTCTTGGGTTTGAGCTCGTAGTCCTTTTTCAGCGTGTCGATCGAATAGACCAGGAGCTGTGTCTTCATGCCGTCCATCGACAGCATCCCCATGCTGGTGATTTCGATCCAGTCCATCAGGGGCGGGATGATCTCTTCGGCAAGCAGGATTTCTCCCGGCTGGGCAATCTTGGCGAAGCCTTTGGACAGCCCGGCGAACTGCGAAATGCCGCCACTCGATTTTTCGAAGTTCTTGGTCAGACTGTGCAGGACCTTGGCCGCGGCGTTGACGTCGTCGAACGAGAACGTGATGATTTCGCTTTCCGTTTCGAATACCGTACCCCCGTACGAACGGACGAAGTCGAGCATCCGGTTGAACCCCGTCAAGGAACGGTCCCTCAGCATGACCGAGACGAAACAATCCATTTTCACCGGTGCCTTGGCTGCAACCGGAACGGCTGTGGGAGAAGCGCCGCCAGCGGGTACATTTTGAACTGATCCTGGGGCCCCAGGGTGAAGATCACGGTTTCGGGTGAGAACTCGCCGATGACTTGAAGACATGCGCCGCAGGGCATGATGAAATCGACCTCCTTCGAATAGAGAACCAGGGCGCGAAATCTGGTGTTGCCTTCAGCCACCGCCCGGTAAACGGCTACGCGCTCAGCGCACATTGTCAATCCGTAGGAGGAATTCTCGATATTGGCCCCGGTATATATTTTGCCCCCCCTGGCGTAGAGTGCCGCCCCGACTGATATTTTCGAATAGGGCGCGTAGGCGAAGCGCACCGCACTCTTAGCCTTTTCAATTAACTTTAGATATTTCCTGGAGGAAGCTTTTTCCATTTTTTAGTCCGGGAATGTCCAAATACGCGGCGGCGGTTCGGGCAAGATCGGCAAACGATTGCCGTAGACCGAGATTGACGCCGGCCTTGAACTTCCTACCGAAGGTGAGCAAGGGTACGTATTCCCGCGAGTGGTCGGTCGACGGGGTGGTCGGATCGCAACCGTGGTCCGCGGTAATAAACACCAGATCGTCTTCGGCGAACTTGTCGATGAGCCGGCCCATCCGGTCATCGAAGTCGATGAGCCCTTGATAGAACGCGGCAATATCATTACGGTGTCCCCAATCCATGTCAAATTGAACCAGGTTCGCGATGATGATGCCCGGCGGCGCACTGTCAACCGCCCGCGCCAGCTCGTTCATGCATTCGGCGTTGACTACACCGTGGATCGAACGCGTATACCCGCGGTGGCTGAAAAGATCATCGACCTTGCCGATCGCCAGCACTTCATATCCGCGGGCCAAGGCCAAGTCGAGCAGCGTGGATTCGGGCGGCGGGATCGAGTAGTCCTTGCGCTCGGGCGTGCGTTGGAACGATCCGGGCCGTCCGATGAAAGGCCGTGCAATCACCCGGCCGACATTGTATTCATCATCGAGCAAGGCGCGTACGATTGTGCACCAGCGGTACAGCTCGCCCAAAGAGACGACCTCTTTGTGGGCGGCGACCTGGAAGACGCTGTCGGCCGAGGTATAGACGATCGGGTATCCCGTCTTCATGTGCTCAGCACCAAGACGTTCGATTATTTCAGTGCCCGATGCCGCGACATTTCCGAGTGTCTTGCGGCCGATCTTTCTTTCGACGTCCTTGATCAATTCTGACGGGAAACCGTCGGGGAAGGTGGCAAACGGCCGTTCGAGGATCACACCGCAAAGTTCCCAGTGCCCGCTGGTCGAGTCTTTGCCGGGTGAAAGCTCGGCCATCCGCCCGAAAGAAGCGTCGGCATCTTGACAGGGTCTCACCCCGGGGATGTCGGCAATTTTACCCAGGCCGAGGCGTTCCATGGTGGGTAGTCTCAGCCCACCCAGGGCACGGGCGAGGTTGCCCAGCGTGTCACTGCCTTCATCGTGATACTGGGGTGCATCAGGCAGTGCGCCGACCCCAACGCCGTCAAGAATGATGATAATGACCCGTTTCCCCATGTTATCAATACTAATCAAAAACGCATTGCAGTAAAGAGAAATCTTGGAATCCTTGGAGATATACGCCGAGGCGGCGTCGATTACCCCTCGAAATACTCGGGGCGCACACGACAGCGCAGTGATAGATGACTGAGCTCCCTCGCCCGCCATGACGAGCGGTGGGCTCGGGACGCACACGGCAGCGGATTACGGTGATAGGGCAGCCACCCAACAGTGAGAAAGATAGGATGGCGCTTGAGGGGGTGGGTCAGATGGACTTGCCGTTCCCCGCGAAGACCGGTGTGGGTGCAGCCCTACAGAAGCGTACCCGGCGGCCCTTGACAAGTCCGGTTTTAGCCGGTATAATCTCCATAAGATTGCGCATATGCCGTCAAGACAACTACCGATGTCGGCGAGAGTAGTTGACAAATGGAGATTCTTCGGACTTCTGGGGAAGCCCTCATAATGACAGTCGGCACCGTCATTCTGAGTCCGCCTTAGCCGGACGAACAATCCGATTCAGTCCGCCGGTGTGAAGGAACTATGGCCGAAGTCAGGAATATCAAGGAGATGCCACTTGTCTCTCAATAAAGCCAGAACCAATGTTCTTACGCCCAAAGTAAAGGATCCGGTTCGAGCGGCCGCCGAGTATGGAATTGACATCACGCTATTGCGGGACAGGCTGATGCTGACGCCGACTCAGCGGCTTGAAAAGCATCAGCAGATGCTCGAATTTGTCGAAGAACTGCAAAAGGCAGCCAGGAGAAGACGTGACAAGAGTTAAAGACCTGATATCACAATTGAAGCAACGCGATGTCCGCTTCATTCTCATCGGCGGGCAGGCCGCGGTGGCTCAAGGCTCGGCATACTTGACGGCTGATGTCGATATCTGCTATTCCCGGGACCGTGAGAACCTGGCAAACATTGTGAGGGCCATTGCTCCATACCGGCCGCGTCTCAGGGGTGTGGAGGAGAACCTGCCTTTTGTTTTTGATCTGTCGACGCTGGAGTCTGGTCTCAATTTCACTCTGACCACGGATGCCGGTGACATCGACCTCGTAGGCGAGGTCACGGGCCTCGGCAATTATGAGAAGGTCAGCCAGTATTCCGAAACACTGCAGATTTATGAATTGGCCTGCCAGGTGTTGACTCTGGAGGGATTGATCAAGTCAAAGAAGGCACTCCGCCGACCGAAAGATCTCGGCGTGATCAAGGAGTTGGAGGCGCTCTTGGCAATGAAAAACCGCAAGGGGAGATAGGTAGTCCTTCGGTCAACAAACACCGAACCGGAAATCGACTGAACCGGACATCCACCTACTTAGGGACTTTGCCAATTGGCTAATTGCCTAAGTGGATATTTTCGTGGCCGACCGTCTTGGCGCTTTCAAACTTAAGCAATTGGTTAAATATGAAAATGTGTCGGTAGGAATGCCCCTTCTGGATTCCGTCAAACCGGCTTCCGGGCCTTCAGGGAGAAGAGCAGGGGGATCGTCTCCCTCCCGTCCTTGAACCGATACCAGCCGTCCGGGCCCTTCTCCTGGAAAGGGTAGTGGGGATAGCAACCGAAGGGGTACTCATTGAACTGCTCGATCGCGAGCCCGGCCCGGATCAGGGAATTCAGGATGTCGCTCAGGTTGTGGGTCCACTCGTATGACGGCATTCCGACCTTCTGAGCAGGGTCCGCATAGGCCCCGTCATCCTCCCATTTCATCGGCTTGTCCTTGTGGAAATAGGAGTACCTGACGATCATCTCCTTGGTGTTCCGCTCGTTCTCGAAGACATGATTTACGGGATGGTCCTCAGCAATGTAAAACAGACCGCCGGGCTTGAGGTAACGAGCGATCAGCCCGGCCCAGGGCTTAAGGTCCGGGAGCCAGCATAGGACCCCGTAGGAGGTGAACACGATGTCGAAACGGTCCTCCAGCACACCGGGCAGGTCGTAGAGGTTCGATTCGATGAAACGGGCCGGGATGGAAAGCTCCGCGCTCAATTCGCGCGCCAGGCGGATGGCCTCGGGCGAGAAGTCTACACCGGTGACCTTGGCCCCGAGCCTGGCCCAGGATAAGGTGTCCAGGCCGAAATGGCATTGAAGATGTAGCATGCTTCTGCCCCGCACGTCGCCGATTTCCCGCAGTTCAAGCGGCTTCAGGGACGTCTTGCCAGCCCGGAAACCCTTCAGGTCGTAGGACTGCGATCCGGCGTTTATCTTTGTGAGCCGATCCCAAAGGTCGCGGTTGGACTCAAGATAGGAATCCATGTCCTTACTTCTTTTGTACTTGCCGTGGACGCTCAGCGACTACGATGTTGCGCTCGACTTCCGGGGCGGGGGACTTGGGCGGGAGGGAGAGGTCTTTGCTGGAATAGCTTGCCAGATACTTCAATCCGGCCTTCTTAATCATCCCGCGCATCTCGGGGACAGTGTAACAGCGGATCACCTCGTCCGCATGATAGCCCGGCTCAGGCCTGGGCCTGATCAGGGTCCCGTCCTCCTTGATGAGGAAGATCCGGGAGCGATAGGTCTTGGTCTCGGCGTCAAACCAAACCTCGGACAGCTCCCATCCGTTTTCGATCTCGGACCAGGTCTGCTCACGCTTGCTTTGCTGTTTCGGGGATAGGTACATGATGAATGTCTTGCCCCCGGGCTTGAGGGCCCCATGGATGGAGCACAAAAGCTGTTGATCCCCTTTGTCCATGAAGAAGCCGAAGGTCCCGCTCAGCAGGAGACAGCCATCGAACTCCGCCCGGTATCTGATCTTGCGCATGTCACGGGCTAGGAAAAGCCCTTTCAATCCTTCTTTCTTGAACTGTCGCTTGGCGAAGTCGATGAGGGAAGGGGCGACATCCCAGCCGACTATTTCGTAGCCTCTTTGAGCGAAGACCTTGGCCTGATCACCCCCACCACACCCAAGGTCGAGAATGCGTTCCCCGGGATGCAGTTTGCAGGCAGCCTCGATGAAATCCACCAGTTGGCGGTCCCACTTGAAGATCCCCGGGAGGCGGTGCCGGAGGTCAATCCTCCAGTAGGTCGCCCAGAAGTCATTCCAGGATTTCTCAATGACCTTGAGCGTCGTCCCCTTCATATCTTGCCTTCTCCCGAACTCTCGGTCGCGGGCCCGTCCCCGTGAAACCTGTCGTCGGTGCGTTGGCGGGTGTCGTTTAACTCCACTTGGGCGGGCGTTTTTCCAGGAAAGCCTTCATGCCTTCTTTCGACTCGGCAAGCGAGAAGAGGATGCTGAAGGCTTCCATTTCGTAGGAGTTGCCCGTATTCAAACTGGCATCGATGCCCCGGTTGAGCACGGTCTTGGCCAGCTTGACCGCGGTCGGGCCGACATCGACAATCTTCTTGGCCATTGCTTTGGCTTCGTTGAGCAGTTCCTCGGGTGTCGTCACCTTGTTGACCAAGCCGATCCGGAGCGCTTCATTGGCATCGATCAAGTCGCCGGTGAAGATCAGCTCCTTAGCTTTACCCAGCCCGACTAGCCGCGCCAGACGCTGAGTACCGGCATGGCCCGGTATCAGGCCCAGCTTCACCTCAGGTTGGCCGAACTTGGCCTTATCCGAAGCGATTCTAATGTCACAGGCCATGGCGATTTCGCAACCGGAGCCCAGCGCAAAACCGTTGACCGCGGCGATCACCGGTTTTTCCATGTTCTCCATGAAGCCAAGCACGCGCTGTCCAATCTGGCTGTATTCGCGGGCCTTGAGCGAATCCATTTCGGCAAGCCTCGAGATGTCCGACCCGGAGACGAAGGATTTGCCTTCGCCGGTCAGAACGATCACTCTGACGCTGGCATCGCCGTTCAATTCGTGAAGCAAGACCTCGAGTTCCAGAATCGTCTCGATGTTCACCGCGTTCAGCACCTGGGGCCGGTTGAATTTGACAACGGCCAATCCGGCCTCTTTCTCAACCAGTAGATTCTTGTATTCCATAAGACCTCCAATGGGATGAAGACCCAAGAGAAAAACAAAAATACCTAATGATTTCGGCATGACTGTCTTGATGAATAGAGATTCTTCGTCCCGCAAAGCGGGACTCAGAATGACACTCCCGCTTCACATTCTGAACGAAATCACCTCTGTGTCCCGTGGGGGGAAGCATTTGATCCTATTCATTTCGATAAACGAATTAATGCCGAGATCAATAAAAACCAAAAACTTGGACGACGGCTAGGTTGTTTTCTTCAGTATGCCCTTGGCAAAGGCTTCTTTTTCCAGGCGCTCGCGATGGTCGGGATGGGCGATCGAGATCAACGTCATCGCCCGCTCGCGCAAGTTTTTGCCGTGCAGATAGGCAATGCCGAACTCGGTAACCACGTAATGGACATCGCCGCGCGAAGTGACGACCCCGGCACCTTCCTGAAGGGTCGTCACGATCCTTGAAATCTTGCCTTGCTTGGCGGTCGAGGGCAGGGCGATGATCGGTTTGCCGCCCTTGGAACTGGCGGCACCGCGGATGAAATCGACCTGGCCGCCGATACCCGAGTAGATCCGGTACCCGACCGAATCGGCGCAGACCTGCCCGGTAAGGTCGACCTCGATGGCGGAGTTGATGGCCACCATTTTTTCGTTCTGGGCGACGATAAACGGATTGTTCGTGTAGTCGCAGGGGTGCATTTCGATGAACGGGTTATTGTGCGCGAACTGATAGAGATTGCGTGAGCCGAAAAGGAAGGTTGCGATCACCTTGCCTTGATGAATCGTTTTCTTGCTTCCGGTCACGATGCCGGCTTCGATCGCCTGCATGATGCCGTCCGAGACCATCTCGGTATGAATCCCCAGGTTGCGGCGGCCGCGCAGGTTGGCGATGACGGCATCCGGAATGCCGCCGATACCGAGCTGGAGGGTTGAACCGTCTTCAATCAACGACAGGATGTAGTCGGCAATGCGTCTCTCAACCTGGGTCGGTTCATTGGCGGTCAGCTCGGGCAGTTCTTCCGATACTTCAGCTATCCTATTCACCCGGGAGACGTGGATGAAACAGTCTCCCAGCGCCCGCGGCATCTTCTCGTTCACCTGACAGACGATGACGCTGGCGGTCTCGGCGGCCGCCTTGGAGGCGAGCGATTCGACACCCAGGCTCAGGAACCCATGCTGGTCCGGCGGCGAAGTCTGGAGGAAGGCGATGTCGAGCGGCAGGATTCCGGAGTAGAAGAGGTTCGGGATTTGATAGAGGAACACCGGGATGTAGTCGGCGCGGCCGGTATTGACCGCCTCGCGGTCCGCCGGCCCGACGAAAAGCGAATTGTGGCGAAAGCTGCGCGTCATGTCCGGTTTGGAAGTAGGTTCGCTGCCCCAGAGCAGGACGTGGCATATCTCAACGTCGTGGAGCTTATCCGCCCTATTGGCCAGGCCGCCCAGAAGTAGATAGGGCGTCGCGGCGTTGCCGCTGATATAAACGCGCTGGCCGCTGCCGACGACCGACACCGCTTGCTCGATCGTGCCGACTTTGGATTTGTATTCATCAAGCCAGTTCATGAGGCGGATTCCTTTCCGATAAGTGCGTCAATGCTGACATAGGGGGTTGAGGGGCCGGCCAGGTTGCGGCTGGTAATCGAACCCTGATAGGTGCAGAGGCCGTTGCGCAGGCTGCGATTGCGTTTCAGCGTTTTCTCAAGACCCTCTCCGGCAATCGAACTTAGATAGGGAACCAGGCTGTTGCTTAGCGCCTTGGAGGCGGTTCGTGCGACCCAGGCCGGAACGTTGGGTACACAGAAGTGGATAACGCCTTCGACTTGATACACGAAATTCTCTTCCGGCGTAAGTCGTGACGTCTCGCTGCAACCGCCCTGGTCGATCGAAAAGTCGATGAGGACCGCGCCTTTGCGCATTGACTTGACCATCTCTTTGCTGACCAGAATGGGCGCACGCACTCCGGGGACGTTGGCGCAGAGAACCAGCACGTCGGCGAAGCGGACGAGTTTTTCGATATTAATCCGGTTGGAAACCAGGGTGGTTATTCGCCCCATGCAGAATTGAGCGACATACTCCAGTTTCTTGGGGCTGCGATCGAGGATGTAGACGTTGGCCCCCAATGCGGAAAAAGCACGGGCGGAATACATACCGAGGGTTCCGGCACCAACCACGACTACTTCGGCGGCGGGGACGCCGGGGATCCCGCCCAAGAGAACGCCCCGTCCCCACTTGAAGGTATTCTCGAGCAGTCGGCCGGCGATCTGAATTGACATGCTGCCGGCAATTTGACTCATCGGCTTCAGAATGGGGAGTTCCATATCTTCCGTTTCGATTACCTCGTAGCCAATCGCGGCGATCTTCCGGTCGACCAGGACCTTGATGAATTCCTTCGGCGCTACCGGGAGACTCAGAAAACCCATCAGGACCTGGTTGTCTCTGAGAAAATCCCAGGTCTCTTTCTTGACCGGTCGTGCGATCTTGACCAGGATGTCGGCCCGGCGATAGACTTCTTCTTTCTGGTACGCGATTTTGGCCCCGGCCTCAACGTACTCGTTGTCGCAGTAACCGGCGCCTTCTCCGGCTTTGGTTTCGACAAAGACCTCGACGCCCAAGGCGGTCAAGTCCTTGACTCCGGCCGGAGTAAGTCCGACGCGTTTCTCCTCGAAACCAAAGTCGAATATCACTTCCTTGGAAATCCCGATGATCATGCATTGCTCCTTTCTGCGAGAGAAGATAAAAACAAAAGAGGCGGACGGGCTGGAAACATCAGTGCCCAATACCGAAAACGCATGCATTCTGCTCGAATCGAAAAATGGGGTGGCCGCAACGATTGTGTCCCCTTAGAGGATATTCAAAACTGAGCTTTTGTCAAGGCGATTGTGACCGGCCCGACTCCTCAAGTTCGATCAGCACACCCCCGGTTGATTTCGGACTGACAAACGCGATACGCCGGCCCAGTGCGCCGGGCCGGGGTTGCTTATCAATCAACTCAATCCCGGATCGCTTGAACATCTCAAGCGCCGCGTCAAGGTCGTCAACTTCCACCGCGACATGATGAATACCGGGCCCCTGGCGGGCGATGAATTTGGCAATCGGGGTGTCTGCCCGCAGTGGTTCAAGCAGTTCCAGCTTGATGTCCCCGATCTTCAAGAAGGCGATCGTCACCCCAATGTCCTCGAGGCGTTTCGATTCCTGCAGCTCTAGGCCGAGGGCATCGCGGAAGACGCGCAGCCCCTCGGCCAGGTTTTCGACCGCGATGCCGATGTGGGCGATCTTCTTTAGCATAAGACCTCCGTGATTGTCAGAATATCAGAGTAAAAAATATCGCTGATTACCTAATACAAGCGCATTAGTCAAATTGCCATTCCGAAGAGCGAGATTCCTCGCTTACGCTCGGAACAATCTCCGCAATCTCAAATCCCCCTATATCCCCCTTTACGAAAGGGGGAAGTAAAGGGGGATTGCCGCGCGCCCTATCGGTCGCTCGCAATGACGCTGTTATGTTACTTGATGCGTTTGTATTAGTCACGCGATATCCTCATTTTTCTATCCGTCTGCATCCGCAGTTATCCGTCTGAATCTCTCTTCTCTCTTTTAATCGTCAGCCGCGCCAGCAGGAGTGACAGTTCGTAAAGCAAAATCAGGGGTACGGCGACCAGCAACAGGGTGAAGAAGTCGGTGGTCGGAGTAATCACGGCGGTCAGGACCAACAGTCCGACGATGGCCTCGGGCCGGTGCCGGGATAGAGTTTCAACGCGCACGACGTCGATTTTGATCAAGAAGTATACGACAATCGGGAGTTGGAAAACGATGGCGCAGCCGAATACGCACCAGAAGAGGAAAGAAAGATAGCGGCTGACGTTGATGACCGGGGTGAGTACACTGCCGCCGAACGAAAGCAAAAACTTGAGTCCGAGGGGAAAGACGATAAAAAAACCGAAAGATGCCCCGATGAAAAGAAGGACGGTTCCGAAGAACAGAACCGATACGGAATATCGCCGCTCGCGGGCGGTCAGGGCCGGCCCGATGAAAGCCCAGAAGTGGTAGAGCAGGACCGGGGCGGCAATGAGCAGCCCGATGTAGAGGCCGACTTTGAACTTGGTGAAGAAGGCCTCGGTGGGTGCAAAGAAGTATAACTGGCCGACCGAACGGGCCAGCAGCTTGAGCACGGGGTCCGACAAAGCGTAACCGATGGCCGCGGCCACCGCAACGCTGATGAGGACTTTGATAATGCGGAGTCTGAGTTCCTCGAGGTGCTCGACGAAGGTACCCTGTTTCATCTGAGCTCGGCCAGCGCCATTTTCAGAATCGACCGGTCCGTAACCAGCCAGATCGCGTCATCGGCCAGGGCCAGGGCGTTGATTTTTTCCTTGGGCAGGTAGGGCGCGGTACGATAAGTCCGGCGCTGGGGATCGTACACAGCCAGGCCCAGCGCCGTGCCCAAGTATACTAACTGCCCGTCCGTGTCAAAACACGTGATGTTCATGTAGGGAAGAGGCATTATCGTATCGGTCGTGGCGCTGAGCACAAAGAGCTGGCGCGTCGCGGCGATGAAGTAGTACTGGTCGCCGAAGCGCAGAGCATCAAGCAGCGGAAGGTTCATCAATCTTTCCCAGTTTGTCGTTGACCGTTCGTAACGGAAGAACCCGCGTTCGCCGGCGGCGTAGATGGCCGTCGAGTCGACGAGCAGGGCATTAATGCCGGCATCCTCCAGCCCCAGGTAATCGACTGAGTTGGCCGGCACGTTCAGCCGATAGAGACCGTCGCGGGTTGCGTACAGGATGTCGGGGCCGTCCTGGACGAAGAGCCGGACATTCTCAACTGGCTCGGCGACTGGGTAGACGAAATTGCCTTCATAACTCAACAGGCGGTTCGCACTGCCGATGTAGATTTTGTTCTGAAGCGGGATGAGGTTGTCGATACGGTTATCGAACCGCAGGTTAGTGAAGGAATCACCCGCCGCGTCGAACCAGGAAACGGTGAAGTCGCCCACGAAATACAAACCTCCGGGCTGCTTCAACAAGCGCCGCACCGGCGACGTGTAGGGTGAAAACGTGATATGGCTTTTTTCCCACGTCAGACGATGATATTTGAACAACCCGTACCCGGCCGTACCGACGTACAGGTCCATCCCGTCTTCAGCCAGCGCGGTGACGGGATAACGGTTGAAACGACTGTCCTCGTAGTAGTAGGGCGAGAGAAAGGGGAAGGCACGCAACGCCTGAGCGTCGGCCCGGCGAAACCACCTGGCTTCGGGCGGCACGGCCGCAGCGGTTTCGACCTTGCCGCTGCGCTTGTTGACCCGCATCAGTGCGGTCCCGTCATACCAGTAGATGTAACCCGGTCCGATCGCGAAACCGGCAATGGTCCGAGCTCGAGGTACGGAGTAGCTGCGCACCGAGTAGGTGAATTCGTTGATCCGATAAAAATTCTCGGTGCCGACCGCGAAGAAATCGCCGTATTCAATGTCATAACCGACCAGGTTTGGAGGCTCGGGCGGCGCGTAGGCGTAGACGATTCGATAGCGCTCATTCTTGTTGAGAAAGACGAGCCGGTGGTCGTTGACGAGCAGAAGGTGACGAGGGCTGGACGCGATCGAGGTGATCGTTCCCATGGGAGGGATTTCAAGATAGTGGATGCGGGCCGAGAAGACCAGCAGCGCAATAAGAGCGGCCATGTTGTTGGAGTACGCTACTTCGGTGCCGAATAGATCAGAGCCGGGTCTTCTTCTTCAAACTTCTCCTGGCTTAGATAGTTGATTGCCCCGGGGATGTGGGCGAAGAGATCGCCGGCGGTCAAGCTGTACTCATTGGATTCCCTGCCGGCAAGGTCCGCCGCCTTGCCGTGCAGAAATACTCCCAAGGTTGCTGCTTCAACCATCGGCATTCCCTGGGCCACCAGGCCGCCGACCATGCCGACCAGGACATCGCCCGAGCCAGCGGTCGCGAGCCCGGAATTGCCGTTGGGGTTGACATAGGTGTTCCCGTCCGGCCCGGCCACGATCGTCGGCGCACCTTTCAGTACGACCGTCGCCTCGTATTGCCCGGCATACTGTCCGGCGATGGTGACGCGCTGCTCGTTAATCACTCGAGTTGAAAGCCCGGTCATGCGGGCAAGTTCGCCGGGGTGAGGGGTAATGACCTTCGGCACCTTGGCGCGGCGCAGCAGTGTTGGCCGATCGGCAATACAGTTGAGGCCGTCGGCGTCGAGGATGAAGGGTATCCGGATATTGAGCAGCAACTCGCGGATGAATTTCTTTGTGTCGGCGTGGGTGGTGATGCCGGGTCCGACGATCGCCACATCCGACTCCTCGGCCCATTTCAGCACCCGGTCCAGCGCGGCGTAAGCGATCGTTTCGTGCTCAGTTTGAGGCAGCGCGATCTTGACGACTTCAACCAACTGGGCCTCAACCGCGTCAATGATGCCGCGCGGGACTGCAAGCCGGACCAGTCCGGCGCCCACTTTGAGAGTGGCGCGGGCGGCCATTCCCGCCGCCCCGCTGTAGCCGCGGGCCCCGGCCACGACTAAGACATAACCGAAAGTCCTTTTGTTGCCCTCGGGCATACGAAACGGCAGCAGGCGGCGCATCGCGCCGTCGGTCAGCAGGCGCAGCGGACCTTTAGTAATGGCCGAGTACGGAATACCGATGTCGACAAGCCAGAGGTCACCGGAATAGGCGCGACCCGGATACAAGAAATGGCCGATTTTGGGCAGGCCCATCGTGGCGGTGGCATCAGCGATTACGGCGACGCCGCTCTCCTGTCCTGTGTCGCCGTTGATTCCAGAGGGGATATCAACGGCGAAGACGAAGGCCTCGAGGTCGTTGATAAGGTCGATCACCTTCTTGAAGATGCCCTGGGGCCGGTTCTGAAGGCCTGTGCCGAACAGGGCATCGACGACGATGTCGGGCCGGAAACGCCGGACAACATCGGCGATGCGGCGCAGGTTCGTGCTGGCGACTATTTCCATACCGGCCCGCTTGGCCAACTGCAGATTAGTGCGGGCATCGCCGTCTGATTTTGATTCGCGGTCAAGCAGTATAAAGAGCACGTGGCTGCCCCGGTTGGCAATGTGACGGCCGATGACAAAGCCGTCGCCGCCGTTGTTGCCCCGGCCGCAGAAGATCAAAACGCGCTGGCCCTTGAGCGGAAAATACTTCTCAAGGACGTCGACACAACCGCGGCCGGCGTTTTCCATAAGCACCAAGCCCGGGATGCCCAGCTTCTTCTGTGCCCAGCGGTCAATTTCCTGCATCTGGCGATTGGTCACAATTCTCATGACCTTAAGGTTAGCATAGAAATCCTAAATGTCAATCATAATCTATGAAATTTCTGAAAAAGCACAGAAATCTCTGATTACGGAGATATATTACTCGGCAATAAGTTGTAGGGGCGGTTCACGAACCGCCCTCGTCACGGGCAATTCATGAATTGCCCCTACAATTATTACAGGGAACATGTAATCGTTCTCACCGTATCATAAGAAATATTCGATACTTCACGGGAAATTCATTTCTCTACGACACGTCTGTGTCTCCCTCGGGATACCGTGGTGCCTTAGGGAGATACAGACGTATGAATTGAACTCGCGAAATCAAAAGGAACTATTTGCGGAAAATTCGACGAACCCCCGGAAATTCCCATTGACAAAATGGGTCGGCTTTTGTATAATTTCCACGGAGGTCGAAATGATGAGAGTATCGATACTCGCCGCGGTTGTCGCCGGGTTGGTTTTGGCCCAGACGACGCCTAAGCTTGTTGTTTTTCAACTTGAACCAATAGGATCTGAGGCGAGAATCAGTCAAGTAGTGACCCTCGTGATTAAGGAAGCTTTCGCCCGAACCCAGAAGTATGCCCTGATTGACCTGCCCGAGACCGTTCGCTGTTATCGTCCGGCGCCGGCTTGTTCGGTCGGCCGGGAGCTGGGCGCGGACAAGGTGCTGATCGGAAGTCTGATGCAGCTTGGGAACAAGTACACGATTTCGTTTCAGCTGTTGAACGTTGCTGACGGCCGCGTTGAGTCCAGTGACCGGATCTCGACCACCCAAGTTGAGGAGATGGACGTGGTTGCCGATCGGATTGTGTCCGCCGTCGTTGAAAACCGACCGATTGAGAAGACGGTCGAAGTGGGCAAAGTCGTTGAGTCGGAAGTCCCCGCCTTCAAAACGCGCGAGCCGCGCGGGTTCCTCACCATGCGTACCGGCTACGTTTACCAAAGCTACTCTCCCAATTCACCGCACCGGGCGCTGACGCTCGAGGGTTCGGTGGCCTACGAGCTCAAAGAAGTCATGGCCGAGGCGGCGGTCGGCGGTAGTATCGGCGGGGACGGCGGCGGGCTGCATTTCGACCTGTTGGTGCACAAGCTGTTTTCGAAAGGAGACATCTCACCTTTTCTGGGTGGGGGGGTTGGTGTGCACTGGATTGTATCCGAATCCGATTATGGGGAGTCGGGCGACGGCCCGGCGGTCCTTTTGAGCGGCGGCATTATGGCCTTCAGGACCTACGGCTTCAGAATCATGGCTAACGGACGCGCCGGAGTCACATTCACGAGCGGTAACGATCTCGGCGCGGTTCCTGAATATGGTCTCACCATCGGTCTGGCTTCACCAGGGCTGGGGACGGGTCGCGCCTCAAGCAACGAGTCACTGGGTCTGTGTGTTGGCGGTTGCTTAGGGGCATGTCTGCTTTCGCTCGTTGCCATATCCGCTTTGTAGCGCGTTCACAGATATAGAAAGCAGAAGGGACCTCCGCAAGGAGGTCCCTTCGGTCATTATCAGTGCGTCTTTTCTATTCCAGCACGTGGATATTACGCTTGGCGCAGATGTCCTTTAGTTGCTTGGGCCAGATCGTAACGCTGACCTCGCCCAGATGAGCCGTCCGCAGAAGATACATGTACGTGCGTGACTGTCCGATGCCGCCGCCGATCGAAAGCGGTATCTTATCATTCAAGATCGCCTGATGATAGGGCAGTTTCAGAAAGTCGAGCTGTCCGGTCATTTGCAGCTGTTGCTTGAGGGTATCCTTGGTCACTCGAACGCCCATGGAGGTCAGTTCGTGGCGCCGTTTGGTCACCGGGTTCCAGACCAGAATGTCGCCGTTGAGACCGTGCATCGGCTTGCCGGCATCCGATTTCGTCTCCGTCACCCAATCGTCATAGTCGGCGGCGCGCATCTCGTGGGGATAGCCGTCTTTGAGGGTCCAGCCAATACCGATGATGAATACCGCCGGCGCGACTTCCTGAATGACTTTGGTCTCACGCTGTTTGCGGGGCAGGTCCGGATACATGTCGAGAATCTCCTCAGCGTGGAGGAATTTCAGCTCCTTGGGAATCTCGGGATACGTGCTGTCCTTCAGGGCGGGGAATTTATTCCGGGTGTGCTGGGCGGCACCATAAATGACTTTCCATATTTTGGTGACGACTTCCTTGAGGAGCTTCAGATTGCGCTGGTCGGCGGTGATGACGCGCTCCCAATCCCATTGGTCGACGTAGCTTGAGTGATCGTGGTCGAGAAAGTAGTCCTTGCGCACCGCTTTCATGTCCGTGCAAATGCCGGTGCCCGCCTTGCAGCCGAACTGAGCCAGGGCCATCCTCTTCCACTTCGTCGCCGCCTGCACTACCTGCGCCTGAATCCGGGGGGTGATGCCCAGGCCACACGGAAACTCAATCGGGGTCCGGGAACCGTCCCGGTCCAGATAGTCATTGACGCCGCTGTCACGGTCGACAATCAGGGGCACCTGAACCATTGTCAGGTTGAGTTCCTTGCACAAGTTCTTCTCAATATAGTCTTTGGCCTCGAAAAGCGCCTGCATTCTTTCCAGAGGGGAAAGCAGCGGTTTGTAGTCGTTGGGCAGGATCTTTTCGACCTCTTCATAGGTGCTTACACCAGGGCCGGCAAGATCTGCCTTCTTATCCTTATCGCCAGGGTTGCCCATTAGTTACCTCCTTGATATCGATACGGTTGGGCTGAGAAAAGTGACTCAAACTGGGCCCGGATTCATCCGGGGCACGGCAGGTTTTATCCTGAGAATCAACGGACCGAGGTGGTGAGTATACGCAAGATCGGACGCTTGTCAATCCGTTTGTGACGGTCCGGTGAGCTTGCGGCAGAGGGCGGCAGTTTCCGCCGAAGGCTCCCGCTGAAGCTCCTTGCGAAACAATTCGCACATTCGCCCGTAAGCCGTTTCAACCGCGGACCGGTCCCCGGCCAGAGCCGATGCCTTGAATAGCAGGTGGTAATACTTCTCGACAAATGGTTCCTGATGCACCAGGCGACGAGCGTATTCAAGTGCTTCCGGGCCAACACCAATCTGGACGTAGTGCTCGGTCAACTCAGCCAGTGCCGCGACGAACGCGCTGTGTACCGACTCACGGCACTCCTGAGCCCAGCTTGAATAGTTGTCCTCGAGAAAACTGACCGGCGCCAATTCGACCGCGACCTTCAGCTTATCACAGATGGTTCCGCGGTCGGCCTTTGACGACGGCGGTGCGGTCTGCATCAGCGCCAGGAATTCGAGATAGTCGGCGGCTATTCTGTAGTCGGGCGAGATGCCGTAGCTGTGCATGATACGGGCAATGAGTTTAGGAAGAAAAGGAAACGCCTGGTTGATGCGGGCAACGGCCGACCTTAAGTTCTGGAATCCAGTGCGCGCGGCCGAGCCGGGCCAGGCATGTTCGACCAGTTTTTCCCGTGCATGCCACCCGGGATGCGTGGCCAGGAATTCGAAGAGCGTCTTGTGCCTCTGGGCGTACCAGCGAACCGGAAATTCCTGACCCCCGGGCAGGTAGACCTTCAGCTGACCCCCAGTGGTGATCCGAAGATGGTGCCGATAGCGTGCGGCCACACTGTCATATACGCGCCGGGCGGCGGTACGCACCGAGCTGTCCGGTGATTGCATCAGGTTGACGGCGGTGGCGGCATCGCAGCGGCCGACAACTTGTTTCAAATAATCCCCGCGCGAGCAGGTCTTGAGGCCATCAAAATACATCTCGACCATGCCCGAGCGGCAGCTGGACTCGAACAGATAGTCATAGCCGTTTTGCTGAGCGAGGGCGAGCGCCCGGTTGAGATATCCGGTCCAGGCGCGGCGTTGGCCGCGCCGATAATGGAAAAAAGCAAGCCCGATCAAGGCCACGGCGGTGAAGTACTTGAGCCCCGACCGCTCCGACAACGACAAAGAGCTCTCCAGGCAGGAGCGTGCCTGGCGATGGTGTCCGGTCTGCACCGCGATTTGAGCCAAACCATAATGGGCTTGGGCTCCGATGAACCCGGCGGCGCCGGCACGCGCGGCTTTTTCGAATAGACTCTGCGCCAGGGAATGGTTGCCGGCCTGCAGGTGGCGCTTGCCCAGAAGAAGATTGATGAGTGGTTCGATTTCCTTGTCATTCAATGAACGATTCATTTCCTGGGCCCGGGCGATCGACTCATCGAAGCCCGAAAAGTCTTGTTCCATCAGGTGGAGCTCGCTCCACGCGGTCAACGTCGTCAGCAGGGCCCTCTGTTCACCATACGACTGGGCCGCGGTCATGCTCTCGGCTAGAAGCCGGCGCGCGTGATCGAACTGTCCGGTGAGCATTTTTGTGGTCGCCAGATTGTTATAAATGATGCTCATGCCGGACAGGACCACCTGCTCGCCGAGCTTGAGGGCGCGTTCATAGCTTGCCGTCGCTTTCGCAAAATCGCCGGTGATCTGGGAAACCAGCCCGAGATTGGTGACAATAATCGCTTCAGGTCTCTTGTGCCGGTTCTGAACCAGAGCCAGGGCCCGATTAAGACGTCGGGCCACGCCGGTGTAGGAGCCCTGGGCGATGTCAAGGGCGCACAGGGAATTGATGATCAGCGCCTTGAGCTCCTTTTCACTAGGCGGACACAACAGCAGAGCGCTCCGGCCCAGAGCCCGCGCGCGCTCGACCTGACCGCGACGCTTGAACAATACCGACAAACGATAACTCGAAACTGCCTGCCCCAGCCGTTCTTTCCTGGCGGCAAACTTGTCCAGAGTATCCTGAAAGGTCGCCCGCGCTTCGTCCCACTTGCCCTCGTCCATAAGCACCGAGCCCTTGATATACAACAGCCAGGGTTGACTCTGCTGGAGGTCGGGGCTGATCTTGGCCAGCCAGGGCCCGATACGGCCGCTCCAGCCCCGCGTGATGATATCCCGACGGTAATGCTTGACGATCGCAGCGGCGCCCTTGGCCTGGTCGCCGGCGGCCAAAAGATGATTCACGGCGGAGGCAATGTCGTTTTTGCGAAGGCAATACTGGGCCGCCCGCTGATTGAGTGCGACATACTGCTCGGGATCGGTCGCGTGCAGCTTGGCGAGAAGAAACTCTTTGAAAAGACGGTGGTACTTATAGTATTTCTTCTTGTTTTTGAGCTCGTTGACAAAGAGGTTGTTGCGGACGAGATAATCAAGGATGGCGGCCGACTTAGACTGCATGAAAATCGCGTCGCACGCTTCCGGCGTCAGAACCTCCAAGATTGCGGATTTGGTTAGGAAGGACCGGATGCGCGGCGCTTGCCGGCTCAGAATCTCCGAGGCGAAGTAGTTGAACATATGTTCTTCGGATCGCTCGAGGTTCGCCCCCGGTTCGGATTCCGGAAGGTGCAGGATAGAGTGGATGCCGGTGATCCAACCTTCGAAATACTCCCAGGCGTTGCGCAGGCGGACCGTATCGACCCGCCCCTGATAAGCACTTTGTGCCTCTTCCAGCGTGAACTTGAGCTCGGGCGTATGAAGCTCGAAGATCTCATTGTGGCTGCGCAGGCGGGCCAGGGAAAACGGCGGGTAATTGCGGGAGGATAGGATGATGTGAATATTCGGGGGCAAGTATTCGATCAAAAACTCGAGAAGACGATTGACCGGCTTGGCCGACTCGACATGATGGTAATCGTCAAAGATGAAATAGAAATCATCGTGAATGCTCTTGAAGAGATCGTTGATGAAGGTGCGGGCCACGAGATTGACGTTCTGGACCGGATTACCGAGATCCAGCGCCGCTTGAGTCCTTGCTCCGAAGCGGGCATGGTGCTGGCGGATGCCGTAGATGAGATGAGCGACAAAAACACCGAGGTCACGGTCGTCGGTGTCCAGATTGAACCAGACGTATTTCTCGCCCAGGGTTGCCGCCAACGAGGCAATCAAGGTCGTCTTGCCGTACCCGGCGGCGGCACAGACCATGGTGAATCTCTTGCCAAGGTTGTCGCGGATCGGGTCGAGGAGCCGGCATCTCAATACGGTGTCACCGCGGGGTTTGGGCGGCAACAGCTTGGTCGCCAAAATCATTCTCGTCAGCATATCGGGTAGCCTCGCATCGAGAATTATTATAGCCCGGGCCCGGCCGATGTCAAGCCGCAAGAAGACACCCATACCTCATACCTCGGTTAGGCACTTAGCCAATTGGCTAAGTGCCTAAGTGGAAGGATGCGTGAAGGCGTACTGCCCGCGTCTTCCGAAGCAAGATAATGATGGCCGGACGGCGTTAACAAACCGCCCGTGGCGAGTACTATTAGCGAGGCCAAGGTGAGCGGCCGGCCACCTTGACCGGATCTGCTTGGTCGTTTTCTTCAGCGCCTTCGTTGCGCTCAACCTTCTGGCGATTCTGGGACGGTGATTCGGGACCGGACTTACGGTTCTCACCTCTTCGGTGATTTCTCGAGGAGCTTGAGCAGGTCCGGGCTGGGGGTTTGACCGAGATCCTGAACGATCTCGGCGTCGCGCCGGGCCTTTTCCAGATTACCCATGCGCAGGTAAGCCAGACCGCGGTTATTGTAGGCCATGCCCAGCTTGGGATCGATGCTCAGGGCGCGGTTGAAATCGACAACCGCCCGACCGTAGTCCTGTTTCATGTAATAGGCCAGGCCGCGGTTACTGAAGACAATGGTGAGGATGGGATCGCCGGGGTTTCGCGCGACTAGCTGGTCATAATCGGCGATGGCCTGATCATAGGCACCCTTGCTGTGGTAGGCAAGGGCCCGGTTGTTGTACACTTTCAAATAATCAGGGTCGGCGCGCAGGGCTTGATCATAGTCGATGATCGCCTGATCCCATTTCCCGATCATGTAGTAGACCAAGCCGCGGTTATTGTAGGCTTTGGCCAAGGTCGGTTCGAGCCGAATCGCCTCGTCGAAGTCGGCAAGCGCCGAATCGTACGCGGCCTTGCCATATAAGGCCAAGCCGCGGTTGTTATGGACTCGGGCGCTGCGCGGATCAAGCTGCAGAGCTTTGCCGTAGTCTTCGATCGCACCGGCAGCATCGCCCAGCGCCTGGCGGGCCAAACCGCGATTATTGTAGGCCAGGACGTACTCCGGATCGAGGCGGATTGCTTCATCGAAGTCACTCAGGGCCGGTCGATGATTCCCCCGGGCATGGTAAGCCAGGCCGCGGTTGTTGTAGGCGACCGGAATCTGCGGATAGTGACTGAGGACATTGGTCCAGAGGGTGATGCTGTCGCGCCAGACTCGGGTGCGGTTCCAGGTCAGCATCGACAGAACAACTATCATCGCCCCGCACGCCACGGACCAGAACCGCCTGTCTCTACGACACGAGTGTGTCCCGGAGGGAGATACAGTCGTAAGATCGCGATGTCCGGCGGCCCGGTCAAGGAACACGGCTACGAGGTAGAAGATGCCGAACGAGGCCATGTACGTATACCGTTCCGCAATTGCCTGGCCGGCCGGGACGATCTGAATGACCGGCAACAGCGTGCCGATGAAGAAACCGCAGCCGAAGAGCACGGCCCGTGAACGCCGGCCGTAGATGATGAGCAGAGCGGCGATTCCAGTAACAACCGCGAGCGAGAGCAGAGTCGCCCCATTGACTGCCTGACCCAGGGCTTGAGGCAGGGGATAGACGCCGGACAATTTCACGGGCAGGACAGTCTTGAAAAGATAGAAGGCGAGCGAATGCGCAGCGATTACGGCATTTTGAAAGAAGTTGAAGGAAGTCTCCTCGCTCATCGCTCCGGCCGCGCTCTGGGAGAAGATGGCTATCACGAGGCATACCGCCGAGATCGCGAAATAGGGGATTTTCTCCATCCAGACCGAACGGTCGAAGCGGCGTCGCTTCAGGAAATCGATTAGGATCAGGCTTAGCGGTATGGTCACGGCCATCGACTTGGCGAGAGCGGACAGGAGGGCGAGCAGGATGGAGAGGAAGAACAGGCCGCGGTTTCGCCCGGGGCGGTAGAGGTATGAGATGACCGACCCAAGGTAGAAGAGAGAGTAGAGTACATCTTTGCGCTCACTCACCCAGGCGACTGATTCTACCCGGAGGGGGTGGACCGCGAAGAGGAGGGCGGCGAAGAACGACGCCCAGACGCTTTTGGTCAACAAAATGAGAAGCCAGAAAACGAGCAGGCAGTTAAGAACATGAAGAATCAAGTTGGTCAGGTGATAGGCTCTTGGATCAAGCCCGAAGAACCGGTATTCTACGGCGTAAGATATGATTGTCGCGGGCAGGTAGGCCCCGGCGTAGAAGGAGGAGAAAGCCTTAACTACCGATTTTATATCAAGATGCCGGATATCCGGATTCTCGGTCACGTAGCTGTCGTCATCCCAGTTGGTGAAGCCGTTGCCAAGGGATGGGAAGAAGGCAACCGTGGTAACGAGAACGATCAAGACGATGCCGGCCAGGATGTATTTGTTCATCGACGTGCCGCGATTCTACATAAAACAGAGCGATAAGTCAAGACTTATGAAGACAAAACCCGAATCCTTTGGCCTATTGACAATGCCCTTCGAGTGAATTATAATGCCCCTCTGGAGAGCTATCCTAACTGGTAAGGAGCCTGACTTGAAATCAGGTGCCCTTCGGGGCTTGGGGGTTCGAGTCCCTCGCTCTCCGTGTGCCGTCGGAGACGGCACAGCGTATGGCGTGTGGCCAATAGCGTATGGCAGAAGACAATAAACAACAAAGAAGGAGTTACGATGGCCTTCAGGTTTGAGAATCTGCAGATATGGCAGTTGGCGATTGAGTACGGCGAGAAAATACACGGCTTGACCAAGAAGTTTCCGCGGTCCGAGCTGTTTGTCTTGACTTCGGATTTGAATCGCGCAGGAATATCAGTTGCCTCGAACATTGCTGAGGGATCAGGCAGCACGAGTCATCGTGAGTTCGCCAGATTTCTCAACATTGCGCTTAAGTCGACAATGGAGACGGTGTCTCAATTATTCGTTGCGAAAAGAAGAGGCTACATCACTGGTGAAGAGTTTGGCGATGCCTATGGCGACGGCGAGTTATTGGCAAAGAAAGTCCAGAGCTTCATCAAGAGTTTGAAATAGGCTGGTGGCACGCCTCTATTACTATCAGCCATTGGCTGCCATTTCTTGAATTTTCTTTCGTTCTTTCTTTTGCCATAAGCTATTAGCCATCTGCTATTTTGCCACTTGCAGATTGTTATCAGCCAGAAGTATCTGATTTTTTCCGTTCTTTTGCCACAAGCTATTAGCTATAAGCTATATGCCACTTAGAGTTTGTCCTCTGGACAAACAGGAGAGGTGGCCGAGTGGTCTAAGGCACCCGCTTGCTAAGCGGTTTCTCGCCGAAAGGTGGGACGGGAGTTCGAATCTCCCCCTCTCCGTGTGCCACGTCGTGCGTGGCACAGCTAATAGCATATGGCTCATAGCATATAGTAGAAAGATGTAGGGGCGGTTCATGAACCGCCCAACATTCGTAACCGTGCATTATGAATAGCAAAACTGAAATTCGTGTCCGGATGGCGCCCAGTCCGAGCGGGTTTTTTCATATCGGCAGCGCCCGGACCGCGCTATACAATTGGCTGTATGCCCGTCATACCGGCGGCGAATTCATCCTACGGGTTGAGGACACCGATGTCAAACGTTCGTCCGAGGACATGATCGGCGTCATCCTCGAGGGCATGAAGTGGCTTGGTCTTGAATGGAAGGAGATCTACTACCAGTCGCAGCGGACCGAGCTGTATCGACAATACCTACAGCAGCTTTTTGACCGGAACCTGGCCTATTACTGTTACTGCGACCCAAAAGAATTGGAAAAGGAACGGATTGACGCCTACCAGAAGAAAGTAAACTGGCAGTATGATCGAAGATGCCTTAAGTTGACCGCGGAAGAGAGACTTGCCCGGGAGAAGGCGCAAGGGC
This sequence comes from uncultured bacterium, assembly GCA_964354155.1. Taxonomy (GTDB): domain Bacteria; phylum Hydrothermota; class Tepidihabitantia; order SM23-42; family CAYGYG01; genus CAYGYG01. Next base: position 95,927 of record CAYGYG010000001.1, read on the forward strand.
GCGGCGCGGTACGATTCTTGGTGCCGGATCATCCGGTGGAATACGCCGACGTTGTTCATGGGCCGATCAAACGTGAGGCAAAGGACATCGAGGACTTTGTCATCTTTCGTCCTGACCAGACGCCCACCTACAATTTCGCGTGCGTGGTTGATGACCATGAAATGGGGATCACGCATGTTATCCGCGGGCACGATCACATTACGAATACACCGAAGCAGGTTCTTCTCTACGAGTCCTTCGGCTGGTCGGCGCCGCAGTTCGCGCACCTGCCTCTGATCCTGGGGAAGGACAAGAGCAAGCTTTCCAAGCGCCATGGCGCGGTTTCGATTATGGAATACAAAGAGCAGGGATTTCTGCCCGAGGCCGTTTTCAACTACATCGCCTTGCTGGGCTGGTCGCCGGGCGATAATCGGGAGATCATGGGCCGGGAGGAACTGGTCGCTGCTTTCACTCTCGGGCGGATTAACTCGGCCAATGCGGTCTTCGACATCGACAAGCTCGAGTGGATGAACCAGCAGTACATTCTCGGCTATCACGCCGAACCCGTCAGAAATGATGAGAAAATACTCAAACTGTATCGACCGGTCATTGTTCAAATGGGTTTTGCGACGGAAGAACAGATTGATCAAGACCGAAGGCGCATCATAGCTATTTGTGATTTGATGGCGCCGCGCATCAAGCGGCTTGGTGAGATGCAGAAAGTGGCCTACTTCTTTGTCGACGATTTTCCTATCGACGAGGCCCTCGTGAGAAAACACCGGAGCGAGCGGACGCTGGAGATTTTAGTGGCGTTCATGGTTGTGCTTAAGGATCTGCCGGCAGAAGACTTTGGTGATCCGGCGAAAGGTCCGGCGCTGATTGAGGCGTGCCTCAAGGATTTCGCACAAAATGGCAATTTTAAGCCGAAAGAAATCATCCATCCTCTGCGGGTCGCCATTTCGGGGACTGATGCCGGCCCCGGTCTCTACGAAATGATGCAGCTCGTCGGCAAGGATAGGGTAGTCAGGCGCATCGAGAAGTTCCTGCGTCAAAAATGATTGAGTGTTTCATCAACCCGCCGGCTTTTGCCGCGATTGTGACTTCGGTAATCGAGGTCTTTGCCAAGGAGACCATCGGTTTCCTGGTGGGGGTCAAGGCGGAGAAGAAGTTCATTGTCGAGTATGCGATTCCCTATCAGACTGCTGATGTCGGCTACACTCACGCCGAAGTAGATTGGAAGCGAGCCGAACGGGTCAATGAAGTTCTCAAGCTGGTCGGCGAAGGTCTCGAATTCATTGGTGATTTTCATTCGCATACGAAGTTCGGTCAGTCCGCGGCCGACGTCAAGCCGTCATCGACCGATCTGGTCTTGACCAAAGAAGGCGAAGTCTACCTGATTGTCGCGGTGAATAGCCGTAAACGGGCTCAGCGATGGGTTGAGCATTCGGATGGAACCATCTCGGGCACGATTCGGGACTACCATATAAAAATCGGAGGGTACACCGTGATCCGGACCGGGTTTCGAGGTTACCGCCGGGTACGGATCAAGTGCCCAGCCGTGACCGGACTGGCCTGCTAGAGCGTCACTAACGCCGGCGAGATCGCTTGGCCAGCACCGCAGTTTTCTTGACCTTGAGCGTTGTCATGCCACTCCGGTACTCCATGAAAACAATGTAGATTCCGGCCGGGAGAACCCGCCCCGAGCGGTTGGTGCCTTTCCAGAATAGTGTTCCGTGGTCTTGATTCTGCTTCTGTCGTGACACCAGGTCGGCCTGCTTGATGCCGTTGGCGTCATAAACCGCCAGCGTCAGCTCGCCCCCAGGCTGCGGCAGGCGATAATCGACCTGGAGGAGATCGTCGACACCGTCGCCGTCCGGTGAGAAGGGAGACGGCATCACGCCGACTGATCCGATTTTCCCGACGACCCAGAGCGGCTTGAACGCCAGGTTATTGAGCGTGTCCCGGTCCAGGGGGTGCAGGACGCGGACGCCGATTCGGTGTTCGCCCAGGTTGGGCCGCGAGTAGCTTGAAGTCATCGTACCGTGTTGCTGCCGCAGGAGGTCCGGGCCCGGTGTTTCGCTCAGCATTTCGCCGTCGTCTTCGCCCCCGTTCTGGTTTTCATCGCGAAACACCCGAAGTTTCCACCCGGCACAGGTCCGCAAGCCGCAGTTCGTCACGCGCACTTCGATCTGGACGTCCTCGCCGACTTCAACCGTGGCCGGCCGGAAGGCAATCGCCTCGGGGTCGACCGCAAGATCATATGACTTGGCGGCGCTATTGTCCCGCCCCGGCGTTGAGCCCGACGCATCGAAGCAAGGCCACCAGTTGTCGATACTGTCCCGAAGAGCCAATTCGATACGTTCGGCCGAAATGCCGTCGCCGGGGTCAAACGGTATTGTGTCTTGCTCGTTGAAGGGCGTGCCGTATGATGTTGTGCAGGCAAGCTCGGATGAGTATAGAATCAACGGATCTTTGGTCGAGAGCCCGTCACCGATCGTACGATCATCGGTCGTGACCACGAGGGTTTGGTCGGGGATGAGGTATGGCTGGAGGTACAGGCCGGTGTCGGCTCGCGTGTAGTCGCGGTCCAGAATCAGGGCATAGGCGTACGGATAAAGTCTTGTCGAGCTGATACGCAGGTTGGGATATTTGACCAGAATCGTCGAATCATGCCAGGGAAAGAGCGGGTCCGGGTGGGCTGGGTCAAAGTCATAGACCGACCAGCCGTCCAAATCAACCGTGTCGCCCGAAAGGTTATAGATTTCGACAAACTCATTACGCTGGCCGGGCAGACCGCTGTCGCTCCCCTTGACGTTGGCCATGACCTCCGAGATAGTTACCGGCGATCCCGATGTAATCACCAGCGCGAACAAGAATACTCCTTCCACGGAGCGAGTATAACCATTGATGTAATAAAATCAAGCCCAACTTATCCCGAAAGCTGTTGACTAAGCACCTGGTTTAGCATAATATGTTCAGTGGCGCTAGTCATTGACAACATCGGCCAACTTTTGACGATGGAGAACGGACTTGGCCTTAGGAAGCACGTCGCGATTCGAATTGAGGGTGATAAGATATCCAAAGTCGGGCGGCTGAGACCGCGGCCCGGGGTCGAGGTTCTTGACGCGGCCGGCGGTGTCGTAATGCCGGGTTTGGTTGATGCTCACACCCACTTGGTTTTTGCCGGTAGTCGCGCCGACGAGATGGCACTGCGTTTAGGCGGCGCTTCCTACGAGGAGATTGCGCGTCGGGGCGGCGGGATCCGCCGGACCGTCGCCGCAGTTCGAGCCGCCTCCGAGGACGAGCTTTATGAAGCGGCGCGAACCAGGATTGCGTCCCTCGTCACCACGGGCACAACCACGGTGGAAATCAAAAGCGGCTACGGACTCTCGTGGCAAGAGGAACTCAAGATGCTCAAGGTCATCAAGCGGCTCAAAGAAACCACCCTGGTTGACATCGTGCCGACATTTCTCGGCGCGCACGCCGTGCCGCCCGGCCGGAACCGCCGGCGCTACGTTGAGGAGATAATCGGTGTGATGCTGCCCAAGGTGGCGGCGCAGAAGCTGGCTTGTTTCTGCGATGTTTTCATGGAGGGCATGGCCTTCAACCGGCGCGAGACCGAAGCGATTTTCAAGGCGGCGCAGGGCTACGGGTTCAAACTGAAGATCCATGGTGATGAGTTGTCGAACTGCGGCGGTGCGGCGGTGGCGGGCAAGTTCCGGGCCACCTCGGCCGATCACTTGATCTACACCGGCACGAACGGTATCGGTTGGCTCAAGAAGGGCAGGGTAGTGCCGGTGCTTCTTCCGGGAACCGCGCTATTTCTCCAGATCAAGAAGCGTCCCGACGTGAAAACGATGACCAGGCTGAAACTGCCGATCGCGCTGGCCAGCGATTTCAACCCGGGCACCTGCATGATAACCTCCCTCTTCATAATAATGGCGCTGGGCTGTCTGCTGTACACCCTGCCGGTCGAAACGGCGCTTGCCGGCATCACGATCAACGCGGCAAAAGCCCTGGCGCTTGAGCACAAAATCGGAAGCGTGAAACCAGGAAAGCAGGCTGACCTGCTCCTCCTGGGCCTCAAGAACTATCAGGAAATCCCGTACCATTTTGGTCAATCTTTTGTGAAGACGGTCATCAAGAGAGGAGTCATTGTGTATGAGCAAGATCGTTGAGTGTGTTCCGAATTTCAGCGAAGGCCGCCGACCCGATGTTGTCGAGAGTATTGTCAATGCCATGAAGGGGGCGGCATCGATCGAGCTGTTGGACGTCCAGATGAACGCCGACCACAACCGGGCGGTCGTTTCGTTTATCGGCGAACCCGCCGCGGTGCTTGAAGCGGCCTTTCAAGGGTGTAAGAAAGCCGCGGAACTGATCGACCTTGGGACTCACAAAGGCGAGCACCCGCGGGTCGGTGCCACGGACGTAATCCCCTTCGTGCCGATCAGCGATGTCTCGATGCACGAGTGTGTCGACCTGGCGCGTAAACTGGGCGAGCGCGTCGCCCGCGAACTGTCAATCCCCGTCTATCTCTATGAAGAAGCGGCGAGCAGTCCGCAACGCCAGAATCTGGCCAACCTGCGGGAAGGCGAATTCGAAGGTCTCAAGTCGGCGATCGAGGTCGACCCTAAGCGCAAACCGGACTATGGCGGGCCGCGGCTCCATCCGTCGGCCGGAGCCACCGTGGTGGGCGCACGTTTCCCGTTGATTGCCTACAACATCAATCTTAACACGCCCGATGTCTCGATTGCCAAGAAGGTCGCCAAGGCGATTCGCTTCAAGGACGGCGGATACCGATACGCCAAGGCGATGGGTTTTGAGATCAAGGCCGGGGAGCCGGCGCAGACTTTGGGTCAGGTTTCGATCAACATGACCAACTTCCTGGGGACCCCGCTGTACCGCGTTTTCGAAACCGTCAAGCGGGAAGCCGAGCGCTTCGGGGTGATGATCAAGAACAGCGAGGTCGTCGGGATGATTCCGCAGAAGGCACTGACTGATTCCGCCGTCTACTACCTGCAGCTTGACGATTTCAAGGAAGGGCAGATTCTCGAGAGTCGGCTCACATCAAAAGAGTCGGTTTTCGATTTTATCATGGCGGTTGCGGCCGCGACGCCGACGCCGGGCGGAGGCAGCGTCGCGGCGCTCTCGGGCGCAATGGGCGGTGCCCTCCTGTCCATGGTCGTCGACCTGACGCTCAAGAAGTCGAAGGATGAGGAACTGGTCCGGCTTGGTTCCATCATCAGGCAGCATACCGTTGATTTCTTGAATCTGGTTAAAGAAGACGCCCGGTCTTTTGAACGCGTGATGACGGCCTACAAGTCACCCAAGTCGACCGACACCGAGAAGACACAGCGTGAGCAGGGGATCCAGGAGGCGCTGAAAGGTGCGGCCGAGGTACCTTTCCGAGTCATGGTCCGATCCGCCGAACTGCTCAAGAGCGGCCGGGTTGTTGCCGAGCGCGGCGCGCCGAGTGCGATTTCCGATGTCGGAGTCAGCGCTTACTCCCTGCACACCGCGTTTCACGGTGCCCGGCTCAACGTTCTGATAAATCTTGCATCGATTAAGGACACCATCTTCAAGGATGACTATAAATCCAAACTCGTAACTCTCGAAAAATCGTTCGGAACGGCCCACGACGAGATTCTGAATCTTATCTTGACAAAATTGCAATAAGCAATTATAATAACGGTCGAATGCTGTAAAAGCGGGGTTAATTATGCCCGAAGAGATGCTGGCTAAAGCGAAGGCCTACTTTCAGGAAGGCGCCGTGGAAAAAGCGCTCATGGTACTCATGAGGTATTTGGGTCAGAACCCAAATGATCCGCATGGGCTTGAGCTCCGCGGCGACATTGCCATCAGAGAGGGCTATGTCGACGAAGCGCTCATGCGGTTGGAGCGGGCGGCTGAGTTTTTTCACTTGGATGGCAACTACGAGCGGGCCATCGTCTGCTTTGAGAAGGCCCTTGGCTTGAGTCCGAACCAGAGTGAGTATTTGATGCGCTTGGCCGATTTCTACCAGGCGTACGGTCTCGCCAATGAGATGCTCCGTAAGATGATCTCCTATTGCGAACGTTCCCTCAAGAGCGACAAGACGGACGCGTTCGTCGACGGGCTCAGAAGGATTTGCGCGGGCCAGGCCGAGAATCTTGAACTGCGCTTCGTGTACGGCAGGATTCTTTCGGCTCTCAACAAGATTGAAGAGGCCCGGACTGAACTGACCAACGTAAGGCATCTTGCGCAGCAGCAGTCCAATCGGAAAGTGCTCGATGAGATCAACCGTTTCACCAGTCAATCGGACGGCGGCGAAGAGCTGGACCCCAAGAGCCGCATCGAATTGGGAAATCTGCTGCTCGAAATCGGATCCAAAGAAGAAGCGGTCATTGAGTTCATGCGGGCGTCCGGTGATCTTGTGAAAATGGGGCAGATTGACGAGGCCCGGAGAATATTCAACCGCATTCTGGAAATCGAGCCCGAAAATACGGCGGCGCGAAGCGAATTGACGCGGCTTGGCGGCAAGGCCGAAGTAACTCCGCCGGCCGAGCCCAAGGTTGAGCCGGCCAAGGCTGAGAAAAAGATCGAACCGAGCGCGCCGAGCAAGTATGAGGGGTCTGATTTTTTGAAAGATCTGATTGCCGAGGTCGATAGTTTTCAGAAGATCGAAGAGACCACTAGTGCAATGCCCCACGAAGACATGAGTCAGGTATTCGGCGGGGGTAAGCCACCCGAGGAGCTGAGCATCGAGGGGCAGATCGCGGATATTGAATTCCTGCTCAAGGAGACCCCGCCGGAGGAAAAGCCCCGGACCAGGGAAGAGCTCGTGCATCTTTTCGAGGATTTCAAGAACAGCATCAAGTGGCAGGATGAAGACTCGCAGAAGCGGTTTCAGATTGCTCAAAGTTTCTTCCAGTCCGGCATGTACGACAAGGCACTCGTCAATCTCGACGAGATCCGAGCCGCGGGCGAGATCAAACCGATGCTCGTCGAAATGAAAGGCAACTGTCTGGTCAAGCTCGGCCGGTTCGCCGATGCGCTCAGGATTTTGCCTGAGGGTCTGGTGCAGTCGATCAGCGAAAAGGGCAAGCTGGGCATGCGCTATCTGTTGGCGCTGGCCTATCAAGGGCAAGGTGACTACCGCAACGCCTTGATTCAGCTGGAGATGATCGTCCGTATCGATGAAACCTACCGTGATGTTAAGGAGCTTTACGAACTATTGGGGGGTGTGCCGACCAAAGTCGAAGAGGAGCCGGGCTTCTCAAGCGAGGAGCCGCCGGAGGTTGAAACAGCGGTACCGGAAATCGCGGACGGGAAATTCGGCGATGAGCCGGTGATGGCCGAGGAACCGATGATGGCCGAAGTGTTCGTCGAACCCCCTCCGGTTGTCGAAGAAGAACCGAGAGTCTATCTTGACGAACCGCCCGCGGTTCAATCCGAGTATCCGGTGATTGAGGAGACTCCGGAGAAGATCGTGGAATTCGGCGCTGGAGCATCGGCGGCCAAGGCCGGCGAGCGGCGCAACGAAGAGAATATCGTTTTCCTCTAGGAGGTGTAATGGGCTACGAGAGTTTTTACGGTCTCAAATTCGAGCCGTTTGCCAATTTGCCGGACCCGAAGTTCTATTTCAACAGCCCCCAGCATGCGATTGCCCGAGAGTACCTGATGCACGCCGCCCGGGGCACGCGCGGCCTCGCGGTATTGCTCGGCGAGATCGGCACCGGCAAGACGACGCTGGTTAGAAAGATCCTGGCCGAGCTGCACGCCTCCGGCAAGTACCAGGCCGGCCTTCTGGTGCTGACGCATTCCAGTTTTCCGGCGGGCTGGGTTCTGGCGCGGATTGGCAATCTGATCGGGTTACGCGATTTCTCTTCGTCTCCAACCGAGATCATTTCCAGGATTTCTGAACGCTTGATGGAGATCCATCACCGGGGCGAACGAACCGTGATTATCATCGATGAAGCCAACAAGATCAACGGCCCGGACATTCTGGAAGAACTACGGGGTTTGCTCAATCTTGAGATTGCCGAAACCAGACTGGTAACATTCGTGTTGAGCGGCCTGCCCGAATTGGAGGGCTTCCTGCTCCAGAATAAGCCGCTTTACCAGCGCATCGCCGTCAAAGTCAAATTGCGGCCGATGGGCGCCGAGACGGTGAAAGGGTACATCAATCATCGGCTCAAGATCGCGGGGGGGACGCGATCGGTTTTCACGGGCCGGGCGATGGATCTGCTCGCGCGGTATTCCGACGGTCGTCCCAGGCTGGTGAATGTCCTGTGTGATAATGCTCTGCTTGAAGGCTACGTACAGCGAAAATCGGATATCGACGACGTAATCATTGAAAGGGTTGTTCTTAATCTTGGTTTGAAGGTTGAGTAATGGACTTGAACGACATCAAGCGCAAGGTAGCCGAACTCGAAGCCAAGGGTGACATCCCCAAGGCCGTCGCCGAGTTGGACAAGGCGGTACAGAGTTTTCCGACCGACGGCTCCCTGCACAACAAGCTTGGTGATTTGTATCTTAAGATGAACAAGAACACTGAGGCGCTTGATGCGTATGAGCGCGGTGTCGTCGTTTTCCGGGACGAGACCTACTACCCTAATGCGATTGCGCTCTGCAAGAAGATATTGAGGATCGACAAAGAGCGTGCCTCAGTTTACCGCTATCTTGGTGAATTGCATAAGGAACTTGATCAGAAGGGCGAAGCCGCGACTTACTTCCTGGAATACGCCGACCGCAAGCTGAAGAACAACGAACTTGAGACGGCGCTTGAAGTCTACACCAAAATCAAAGAACTGGCGCCCAACAACCCCAAAATCGTCACCCGTATTGCCGAGATCCACAAGCTGCTCAAGCACGAGCAGCAGGCGGAGACGCTTTACAAGGAAGCCGCCGATATCTACAAGGAGCAGGGTAAGCTCAAGGAAGCAAAAGAAGTTGAGAAGGTGACGGAGCCGGTCGCGTCTCGAGTCGAGATCAAGGGCAAGGAAAAGATTTCGGTTCCGTCCGACGAGAAGATCAGTCTTGAGACTCTGGTGTCGCCGGAGATTGCGAGACTTCTCGAAGATGAGGTTGTGGCCAAGGGTCCCCAGGCGCCTGAAGACGAGCCGGATGAGCCAGCCGTGGAAGAACCGGTGCGCGGGGTCGATACCGCATTTGACGACGCCGTCGTTGCCGAAACGGCGACCCGGGAAGAAGCGGTGACGGCAGTCCCTGAAGTCGAAGAGCCCCCGATTGAAGCCAAAACGACAGAGGTCGAGGCTCCGGTCGGAGAAGTCGTAACTGCCGAGAAGCCGGCCGACGAGCCGACGGCGGTGGTCGAACAGGTCCAGGGTGTTGATGGCATCCTGGAACTGGCCAATCTGTACTGCAATCTCGGCAACATGGATGAGGCCTACGAGTGCTACCGGATGGCTTCGGAAGAGGCTTTCACCAATCAGGAGTGGGAGAAGGCGATGGCGATTTTCCGGAAGATTATCGAGTTCCGGCCGTTCGACTTGAGGTCACGGCAGAAGATGATCGAGATCGCCCGCCGCACCGAAGACAAGGGCCTTGAAGTCGAGAGTATGCTGGAGCTGGCGGACACTCTGTTGCGGCGCGAGGCCAAGTCCCAGGCGGTCACACTTTACAAGAGGGTGCTCACCATTGAACCGGAGAATGCAGTGGCCAAGGAGAAGCTCTCGGCGTACGAAGAGCCGGCCCACGAGGAGTATATTGATTTAGGGGCCATTCTCAGGGAGGAAGTCGAGGCGGGCGGCGCCACGTCGTCATTGCAGAACATCCGGGAACTGCTTTCGGAATTCCGGAAGGAGGTTTTCGAGAGCATCGGGGAGGGCGACTACCATAGCCACTATGATTTGGGCGTTGCTTACAAGGGGATGGGTCTGTACAACGAGGCAATCGAAGAATTTCATATTGCGGCTAAGGACCGGAGTCTCGCCCTGAAGGCTTTTGAGATGATCGGCGCCTGTTTGGTTGAGAAGGAGAAACTCGATGACGCGATCACCGTCATGGAGGCGGGGCTGAGAATCCCCAATCATCAGCCGGTCGAGTATTTCGGATTGCACTATCTGCTGGCCCAGGCCCATGAGAACAAGGGTGATTTAAACCGGGCCTTGCAGTACTACGCGAAAGCGTACAGTCTTGATCCCTCGATCAAAGAGGTCAGGGTTCGCATCGAGGAACTGAAGAAACGGGCGGGTGCGAAGAAGACGGTCGAGGCCAAAGAAGACAAGGGTGCCTCGGTGGCCCCGGCCAAAAAATCGAGAATCACCTACCTCTGAGCAGGGGACGCAGCATGGACTACGAGAGTTTCTATCGTCTCCGGGAGCATCCGTTCAGCTTCACCACCGACGAGAAGTACTACTTCAACAGCCCCCAGCATTCCAAGGCGCTCATCAAGCTGACGCACGCGGTTGAGAACGAAAAAGGACTGGCCGTGTTAGTCGGCGACATCGGCACCGGCAAGACCACCTTGTCGCGGCGGCTTCTCGACCAGTTGATGCAGGGCGGGTGCGAGGCCACGCTTCTGGTCATAATCCACTCTGAAATCTCTTCGCTGTGGTTTCTGAAGAAGCTCGCGTTGATGTTCGAGGCCGATACCACGACGGAAGACAAAATTCAGATTATCACTTCGCTTTATCATCGCCTCCTGGAAATCCATGAAAAGGGCAAGAAGATTGTCGTTCTGATCGACGAAGCGAATATGCTTCAACGCCGGGATATCATGGAAGAGATCCGCGGCCTCCTGAATCTTGAATCCGAGAAAGGCAAACTGCTCAACTTCATCCTTTTCGGACTGACCGAAATGGAAGATTACCTGAAGCTTGATCCGCCGCTCTACCAGCGAATCGCGGTGCGGTGCGTGCTGGAAGCCTTGGACCACGAGTCGGCGTTGAAATACATAACTCACCGGTTGAAGGTGGCCGGCTGCGACCGGCCGCTCTTCACCACCGGGGCGATCAAGATTATTCATGGGAACTCGCACGGCATTCCGCGATTGATCAATGCCATTTGTGATAACGCCCTGCTCGAAGGGTTCTTGCTCAAGAGGGAAATCGTCGATGACAAAATCGTGACCGAAGTATCGCATGACCTCGGACTCATCTCAAAAGAAAGCTGATCTCCACATTCACACTTCCTATTCAGACAGCCTTTTGTCTCCCGTCGAAGTGACTGAGTATGCCAAAAAGAGGGGTTTGCAGACGATCGCCATCACCGACCACGATTCCATTCTCGGGATCGAAGAGGCCAGAGCCGGTGGAGGTCAAGAGCTTGAGGTCATCCCCGGAGTTGAACTCAGCACGATCTACCAGGACATCGATGTTCATATTCTCGGGTACTATGTCGACTTTCGAGACCGGAAGTTGATCGAGTACCTTGCCGACCTGCAGCATTTTCGGGAGGGGCGGGCACGCCAGATGATTGAAAAACTCGCCGGATACGGCATCAGAATTGAGTACGACCGGGTTCGCGACATCGCGCAGCGAGGAGCATTGGGGCGGCCGCACATTGCGACCGCGATGCAGGAGAAAGGCTATGTGTCGACGATCGACGAAGCCTTCTACCGTTTCATCGGCTACCACGGGCCGTGCTACGTCCCCAAGAAGGAGATTGAACCGCACGCGGCGATCAAGACGATCAAGGAATTCGGCGGCGTTGCGGTGCTGGCCCATCCCGGAGTATACGGCTGCGACGAACTAACCGCCCAGGTTCTCAAGGATGGCATCGACGGCGTTGAGGTATGGCATCCGGAACACAGCAGGTCCTGTATTGAGCGGCTGCTGCGTCTGGCCAAGGAAAACGGGTTGCTGATCACCGGTGGTTCGGACTGTCACGGCGGACGGAAGGGGCGTTCGGTGTTGATCGGGCAGGTATTCGTGGATGAGTGCTACGTCAACGCCTTGCGCCAGCGCGCCGGGGCAGTGTGAGCCGAAGCGATCGGCAAGTCTGGGATAGATTCTGGGCCGCGAAGAAACCCGAGGAAATCTACCCGCCGGTAACCGACATTGTCTCGGAATTGAGAACGGTCATGCCAGATTTGCGGGGGAAGAAGATTCTCGAGATCGGTGCCGGTACGGGCCGGACCGGGATCAAGCTTGCCGACCTGGGGGCACACGTCGTCCTGCTCGACTACAGCGCCAACAGCCTGCGGATGATGCACGATCAGATCCGCCGCGGCCGGACCGGGGTAAAACTACTGTTGGCGAATGCGCTTTGCGCGCCGCTGTCGGATGAGGTTTTTGATGTTGTTTTTCACCAGGGGCTGCTCGAGCATTTTAGGTCGCCGTTCGAGCTTCTCGGTGAGAACGTTCGCCTGCTCAAACCGGGAGGCCATCTTCTTGTTGACGTGCCCCAGAGTATCCATTTCTACACTTTAATGAAACACGGTCTCATGTTGGCGCACAGATGGTTTGGGGGTTGGGAACGGCAATTCACCGTAGAATCACTCAGCCGTTTGGTTGGCGCGTATGGACTCGATGTCGTCCATGCCTATGGGGATTGGTCACGTCCCGGAGTATTCTACAAGATCGCCCGAATGGGTATCGAGAGATTCGGCATGCGATTACCGATGTATCCGACGTATTTGGGCGCCGTTACCGAACGGTTTTATGAGCTGCAGGGGCGGTTGCGACGCAAACGCCTATTCCTCCATACGGTTCTTTCGGTTGGTATCATTGCCCGGAAAAGGGCGTAACCCGACGACGGCACGGCCGGCCATTTGGGAGCTCTCGGATCGCTCGGGACAAAATCCCCCTTTTTCCCCCTTTGACAAAGGGGGATATAGGGGGATTACAGACGATTCAGAGTGATAAGACCCGGGCCGGGTATAAAACCCGGCGCTACGAACTCTTACGTAGGGCGGCATTTTACATAAGAAGGTCCATCGAACAGCACAAAGAGGGTCATTTCTTTGGCCGTCGCCACCGTCAGTTCATGTCCAAAATGAAGGCCCCGGCGGGGATCGCCGGGGCCTTGACTGGCTCGCTTTGGCTCAGGCTATTTCAGGAGCAGGATTTTTTCGGTCCGGTTCGTACGGCCCGCGACGAGATTCATGAAATAAACGCCGCCCGGCAGCATCGCACCGTCGAAGTCGACCTTCTTGAGTCCTGGCTCCTGGACCGCATCGAGGAGCGTGCTCACGACTTGACCGCAAGCGTTGTAGACGGTAAGGGTCACCGGCGATCTTTCCCCAATGTGGTAGGTGATGACGGCATTCCGGTGCACCGGGTTGGGTTCGATCCGGAACCGGTGCGGTCCGATATCCGCACCATTATCAGCGACGCCAACACCCCAGCCGCCTTCCTCGTTCGTGGTGAAATAGTTGGCGCCGTTGATGCCACCGATTGCGAATATGCTCCGCCCGGCGGCTTCAAGCGTCAGGAATCCCCGTGAAGTCGGCATGCGCGTGTCGGTCGACCAGGTATTGCCCGCGATGTTATACTTGTAGACGATAGAGTCACAAGGGGCGCCCATGCTGGTTGGATTGCCGCCGACAACATAGATTACCGAGTCACCGACCACGGTGATCGCGCCGTGCAGACATCTTGGCCCGGGCATATCGGTCATTCTGGTCCAAGTTCCACCCATTCTGCGCTCAAAACTCCAGCAGTCGCGCAAGACCACATTGCCGCGATCGATGCCGCCCATGACATAGAAATACGATGCCGTCCCTGCCGCCGCCGCAGCCCTGCGGCCTGCGGGTCGGGTCGTCGGTACCCGCGTGGTCCAGGTGTTGGTTCCGGGACTAAACTCGAACAACGTATCGCCGCTGTTCTGGCTGCCGAAGACGAAGAACGCTCTTGTGCCCATGCCCGGACCTTTGGCGCCAGCTGTAAGGAAGACCGCGCTGGGCATGGCGGCAACTGTGTCCCAGGTCTTGCGGTTTACGTTGAACCGGTAAGTCGTCCGACGGGCGGTGCCCGACGAATCGAAGCCACCGGCCGCATAGATGACTGAGTCGATCACATCGCCGCAGCCGTGGCTTCGCGGGCCAGGCATGGCGGGCAGGGTCGTTATCCACGTATTAGTTGCCCGGACGTAGGCGTACACATTTCTTATGGCAATCGCGCCCGGAACGCGACCGCCGCAAAGATAGATCGTATCGCGTACATTACCATGGGCTTGAACCTGGCACCGGCCCGGTGCCGGCATAGCCGCCCTGGTCGTCCAGACCAAGGCGCCCTTGGCCTGACCGACAAGCAGTAGGCCAACGATACTTATCAGTACTGATTTTTTCATATCCATCCTCCTTTGTCAAAGAAGAAGGAGCCAGCAGTCACTTGTTCTGCTGGCTCCTTCGATAGGTGCTAACGAATCTTGACGAATTTCAGGTTTGCCCGGTGCGTGCCGGCTTCAATCCTGCAGAAGTAGATGCCTGAAGCCAGGCTGCGACCCAACTCGATTTCATGCGTGCCGGATTGCAGGTGCCGGGTCGTCGTGCCGATGATACCTAACTTCTTTGTCATTGTCTATTATCACAACATTGTACCCACATTGCATGCAGTGTCAATGGAGAAACCAGTGTCGTGTCCCGCGAGTTTATTACATTAACGCTTCCTAAAAGACACGACACTTCCAAAGGGGCTCCGCCCCTATGGCGTTCCCCTTCACGAAGTTCAGGGTCACTGTTACCCCAAAAGCGTGGGGACGCCTCTTCCCCACACCCCTTCAGTGTGCTCTAAGATGAGTCTTTTTACATGCAAGTTAGTTATGAGACAGCACGCTATCGGTATCGATGTTGACAAAAACCTCCGGGCGGCTATAATACTCCTGCTTGTCCGAAACCGGACAAGCCGCTCCGGGTCCCCGGAGCAAAGGAGGCTAAAAAGAAGCCAAGATGAAAGAAGTGAAAGAAGGAAATATCTATGAAGCATCATTCACCAATCTTAAGGAAGGAGAGATAATATCGGGTAAGATCGTCAAACGTATTGGCAGTTCCGTCCTGGTTGATCTGGGGCTCAAGTCCGAGGGATTTCTGCCGCTTGATGAGTTTAAGAACCTTGATGAGATAGTGCCCGGTAAAGAGGTCTCGGTTTTTCTTGAGACCATCGAGAACAAGGAAGGATTTCCGGTCATATCGAAAAAGAAGGCCGACTTCCTCACGGCGTGGGAACAGATCAAGAAAATGTACGAGAACGGCGAACCCGCCCAGGCCCAGGTTCGCAAAAGGATCAAGGGCGGTTTTCTGGTCGAAATCATGGGCGTCGATGCTTTCCTGCCCGGTTCCCAGATCGACGTGAAATCCCAGGCCGACGAGAAGGAAATCACCAGCCGCGAAATCGGTGTCAAGATTGTCAAGCTCAACTGGATGCGAAAGAACATCGTCGTTTCGCGACGGATGCTGATGGAAGAAGAACAGGAAAAGGCAAAGCGCCGCATCTTCGAAAAAGTGAAAGTCGGCGATGTGATTGAGGGTGTCGTGCGCAATACGACCGAGTTTGGCGCCTTCATCGATATCGGCGGCGTGGACGCCTTGCTTCACGTGGCCGACCTTTCTTGGGGCAAGGTGACGCATCCTTCCGAGGTTCTCAAAATCGGGGACCGGATTCAGGTCAAGATGTTGTCTTTGGATTTCGGGAGCGGGCGCATCTCGGTTGGACTCAAGCAGCTCACGCCTCATCCCTGGGACGGTATTGAAGAGCGCTATCCGGTCGGAACCAAGATCAAGGGGCGGGTCACCAGCGTCGTCGACTACGGTGCGTTTGTGGAGCTGGAAAAAGGGGTCGAAGGTCTTGTGCATATCTCCGAGATGTCCTGGACCAAGAGCATCAAGCACCCATCTCAGATTCTTGAGGAGAGCGATATCGTCGAAGCGATGGTCTTAAGCATTGACCGCGACAATAAGCGTATCTCCCTCGGCATCAAACAGACCAAGCCTGATCCCTGGTCCGTGCTCGACCAGAAGTACAGCATCGGTGACCGGATCGACGTCAAGGTAAAGAAGCTCAAGGAGTACGGCGCGTTTGTTGAACTCGAGGAAGGCATCGAAGGACTCATTCACCTTTCGGATTTTTCCTGGACCAAGAAGATAAAACAGCCCAAAGAGATTCTGAAACGCGGACAGAAGGTCGAGGCGGTCATCATCAAGCTCGACCGCGAGAACCGGCGCATCGCGCTGAGTCTGAAGCACACGAAGGAAGATCCCTTCGAGGAATTCATCGCCCAGTATGCGGAAGGCGATACCCTGAAAGCCAAGGTGGTTGATTTGCTCAGCCAGGGTGTTGGTGTTCAGCTGGACCACGGTATCGAGGAGTTCATCCCGGCGTCCAAACTTAATATTCCGAGAGGGAAGAAGACGAAGGATGTGCTGAGCCTGGGCAGTGAGGTGGAGGTGGTGATCGACAAGATCAACCACAAGACGCGGCGCATCAATCTGGTCGACAAGGTTGTCAAAGAGACCCCGGAACCGGTTACCCCTCCGGACCAACCGAAGGAAGAAAAAGCTTACTTTGGCGACTTCATTCCTAAAGACGATACGCCGAAGTGACACGGTTGGTCAACCTCGGCTGTAAGCTCAACCAGTACGAAGGTCATTGTCTGCTTGAGCATTTCAAGACCGGGGTTGCCCGGATTGGAGCGCTATCGGCGCAGGACCTTGCCGGCCGAGAAGTCGTCATCATCAACACCTGTGTCGTCACCAGAGAAGCCGAACGTAAATCGCTGAAGCGAATCAGGCGTGCCCTGACACTTCGGCCCAAGCCCGTGGTTATGGTTACGGGATGTCTGGTCGGGCCGGGTGTTGCGGTCGAACTACCGGACGTGGACTGCGTGATTTCTCCGAAAACCCGGCAGGGGATCATCGCGGACATCTGCCCACGCCCCCCGCAGACCAGATATTTTCTGAAGATTCAGGACGGGTGCAACCGGTTCTGCAGTTACTGCATCGTACCGTTGGTGCGTGGCCGGCATCGCAGTGTCCCTCGATCCCGCATCCTTGACGAAGTCGCGTATGCCCGCGATCAGGGATATCCCGAGATTGTCCTCACCGGTGTGAATCTGGGCGCCTACGGGTCGGACGCGGCGACCTCACTGGAGCAACTTCTGGATGAACTACGTCGGATTCCATCACTGCCGCGCCTGCGGCTTTCTTCGCTTGACCCGACGTTCCTGACACCGCGCCTGCTCGCTTTGTTCGGGACCGCGCCGCTGTGCCGTCATCTCCATCTATCCATCCAGAGCGGTGCGAAGTCGGTTCTGGTCGCGATGCATCGACACCATGATATCGCCGGACTTGAATCGTGGCTGCACCAAGCGGTCGACCTTTTCTCCGACTTCGCCTTCGGGGGGGATTTCATCGCCGGTTTCCCCAACGAGGACCAGTCCGCGTTCCAGGCAACGTTTGACTTCGTGGCGCGTTTGCCTTTCAGCTATCTTCACGTGTTTCCGTATTCGCCCCGGCCCGGCACCGCCGCCTATGCGATGGGTGATTCGGTCGGACCGGCCGAGAAGCGAAGGCGGGTGCGTGAGCTTCGCGATCTCAGCCGGGAGAAGTCGTTGGCATTCCGACGCCGTTTCATCAATCATGAGATGACCGCAACATACGAGGGCCGAGGAAACGTCCATTTCGGATTGACCGCGAACTACATACGCGTGCAGCTTGACCGGTCGCCGAGCGAGGCGCTCTTCCGATTGCGTATCACCGATGCTACTGCGGAAACCACGCGGGGTGCAGCGCTATGACTTTCTACGTCAAAACGTACGGCTGCCAGATGAATCAAAATGATTCTCAGATCATCGAGGTCATCTTCAGGGCGCGGGGCATGCGGGCGGTCCGTGACATCGGCGAGGCGGACCTGGTGGTTGTCAACACCTGTTCGGTGCGGAACCATGCGGAAAGGCGTGCCCATGGCTTCATCTCAGCATTGCACAAGTGGAAACGATCGCGCCGGGAGCGTGTCCTCTGCGTTGTTGGCTGCATGTCGCAGCGGCACGGTCAAGACCTGATGGGAAAGCACCCCTGGGTTGATATCGTTGCCGGGCCCGACACATATCAAAAGCTCCCGGACTATGTTGCCGAAGTGAGCCGGGGTCGCACCAAAGTTTGTGATCTCGGACTGCACGGCGAGCTGTACTGCGGTATCACGCCGGACGCGACCACGGGTGTCACCGCATACGTTTCAATCATGCGCGGCTGCGACAATTACTGCTCGTTCTGCGTGGTCCCCTACTTGAGAGGACATGCCCGCTCTCGTCCGGCGTGGGACATCGTCGAAGAAGTGGAGCAGCTGGTGGCCCAGGGGGTTCGGGAAGTGATGCTTCTGGGACAGAATGTCAACGCCTACCGGGACGGCGCGATTTCCTTTGCCGGCCTGCTCCGATGCGTCAACGAAGTGCCCGGACTGGCCAGGATCAGATTCCTGACTTCACATCCGGCCGACATGGACGACACGATCCTTGGTGCGGCGGCCGAACTGAGCAAAGTCTGCGAGTTTTTTCACTTGCCCCTGCAATCGGGTTCAGATCGTGTTCTGGAGTTGATGAACCGTCGCTACACGAGCCGGCAGTACCGCGAGCTCGTTGACCGGGCGCGCCGGCTGATGCCCGGCCTGGGACTGTCGACCGACGTGATTGTCGGGTTCCCGACGGAAAGCGATGATGATTACCAGGCAACCAGGGCGATGATGCAGGAGATCGGATTCGACGCCGCGTACATGTTCAAGTACTCATCCCATCGTGAGACGGCGTCGGCGGAACTTGAGCCTAAGGTCGATGAAGCAACGGCGCAGGAGCGGCTCGACGGAATAATCGCACTCCAGAACAGCATAACCAGAGAGAAACACGCGGGCCTGATCGGCCAGGTCGGTGAGGTGCTGGTTGAAGGCCGAGCCCGCGACGGTAAATGGACGGGCCGGATGCGCGACAACAAGATTGTGCTTTTCGAAGGTAATGCCGAGGCCGGGACGCTGGTCAGGGTGCGCGTGGAAAGGGTGTCCGGCTGGACGCCAATCGGCAAGAAGCTATGAAAAACAGGGCTCAACGATGGCTGAGAGAAGGCAGCAAGGAGAAGGTCAGCTTGCTCAAGCCCCTCAGATTCACAGGGAGGTCAGATGTTTAGCGGTTGTCTGGTTGCATTGGTTACGCCTTTCAGAAGAGATGGTGCGCTCGACGAGCCCGGACTTAAGAAGAACATCGGATTTCTGCTCAAGAACAGGGTGACCGGACTCGTGCCCTGTGCTACTACCGGCGAGGGCCCGTGCTTGAGCGACGAGGAATATGAGCGGGTGGTTAGAATTACCGTGCATGCGGGCCGGGGCAAAGTCAAGATCGTGTCGGGGGCAGGCACTAACTCCACCCGGAAGACGATTGCGCTGGTCCAGCGGGCCAAGAGACTGGGCGTGGACGGCTGTCTTGTTGTGACGCCATACTACAATCGGCCGACCCAGGAAGGTCTCTATGCCCACTTTCGCGCCGTGGCTGAGGCCGTCACTATTCCGATTATTGTCTACAATGTGCCGGGCCGGACTGGGGTCAACATACTACCCAAGACGGTGCGGCGTCTGGCCGAGGATTGCGAGAATATTGTGGGGATCAAAGAGGCCAGCGGCAACTTAGACCAGGTTTCAGAATTGATTCGTACCTGCGGTCCAGATTTCGGGGTCCTCTCGGGGGATGACTCCTTAACGCTTCCGATGCTGGCGTTGGGGGCGGTTGGTGTTATTTCCGTAATCGGCAACATCCTGCCGAAGGAGACGTCCGAGATGGTTGAGTGCTACTTGAACGGAAAAGAAGACAAAGCCCGGGCCCTTCACCTCAAGCTGTTTCCGCTGACCAAGGCGTTGTTCGTCGAAACTAATCCGGTCCCGGTAAAACAGGCTATGAATCTGATGGGTATGCCGGCGGGCGCGCCGCGCCTGCCGTTGGTGCCGATGAGCAAGGAAAACGTGCGGGCTCTCAGAGATGAGCTTGACCGGTTGCGTTTGGTGTAAGGGCCGTAAGGTCATCTCCCGGTGAAGGAGAGTTTGGTCACGGCCCATGGAGCCGGGCCAATCGTTTCTCGATCTTTTGCTTTTGGGCATCGCATCTGACCGGCATTGGTAGACTGGTACTGACAAAATAGCCTGATGGTGTTACGTGAAAGGAGTCGATAAATGATGTTCATAATACTTGCTTTCGTTCTCGGTCAGTCGAGTGGTCGGCCGGTGCATTGCGCCAGTTCGATCTTCCCAGCCCAGAAACTGCAGGCGGCGCAGTCCTATCACAAACCTGTGTACAGGACAGACTACCAGCCGCCCAGAGTGGGAGAGAAACGCATCCTCTGGCTCTGGAACATGTCAGTGATGCCGCCCCGGCAATACCAGACATCGGTTACTTGTTATGGTTCCGGGGACAACTGCTATGTGATGGTGGAAGATTCCTGCTGGCAAAACGGTATCGTCGATTCGACCAAGGTTTTGCGGGTTCTGGAACGCTTCAACCGTTCCAGCCCGACCGATCCGAACAAGGGCGTATGGCAGCATAATACCGGCCTGTTTGGCGCGCCTCCGGATGAGATTGACCATGATTCCCTAGTCTATATCCTGTACTACAACATCGGTGAGTTCCACGGTCAGCAGTTTGACGGTTTCTGGATGTTCTACGATGAGTACTATGATACCACTTCGATGCGATTATGGGGCTACCACTCGAATGAGATCGAGTGTGTCTATATTGACTGCTATCCGCACGATATCTCGACTGACTACCGGATGGCAATCGTCGCCCACGAGTTCGAACATATGATCCATTGGAATCATGACAAAGACGAGATGCCCTGGGTCGACGAAGGATGCGCCGAATTAGCCATGCTCGTCTACGGATCACCCGACTATATCTCCGAATTCAACACCAACCCCGACAATGACCTAACGCTCTGGCGTGGCGTGTGGTCCGATTACATCAAGGTCTACTTGTGGAGTCTTTATCTGTACGAGCAGTACGGTGAGTATCGACGCCGCAGTCTCATTCGTAACTTGGTCAACATCGAAGCGAACAGCATCGAAGGAGTCGATTCAGCCTTCATTCGGTGTGGCTACGCGGAGCGGTTCGCGCCGGTCTTTGATGACTGGGTGGTTGCCAATTATTTCGATGATACCCTTGGGCACCAGGGTCGGTACGGCTACTACGAGGTGACCTTACCGCCGTTTGCCAATTCGGGCGTCCATTCGACATATCCGGTCAATGCCGCCGGGGTTGTTACCCGGTGGGGGGCAGACTACATTCGTTTTCATCCTCCGGTCAAGGCCAATCTTGACCTGCGTTTTGACGGCAGCGACAATGCTGATTTTTCGATCCAGACGGTCAAGGTGGACACCGCCGGCAAAACCCGCGTTGTTGAGCGCATTGCGCTGGACACACTCCAGAATGGGAGTCGACGGCTTTTCGATTTCGGCAATATCTACAACTACGCCGTGATGGTGATTGGCAATCACACGCCAATCGAAGGCGGTCAGGGCTACCAGTACTGGGCTGAGCATGTCGGCGTCGCGGAACCGACTGCGTCGACCCGTGAAAGTAGATGGACCCAGCTGGCGATAAGCCCCAATCCAACGGTGGGCCGTGTGGCGATTAGGGTGCGTTTGACCGAGCCGGTAACAAGGGGATCGGTCGACCTCTTAATCTACGATCGCACGGGCCGATTAGTGAGAAGTCTTAAGGTATTCTCGTGCCGATCACGGCCGTTTGAGGCCGGTGTCGTCTACTGGAACGGCGCCGACGAATACGGTCGAGCTCTTCCGCCCGGCTGTTATTTCATCGGTCTATCCGATGCCGACGGGGTGGTCTTTGAAAAGTGCGTGATCGGGGGGAATTAGTACGAGAAGCGCTACGATTGAACTAGCGCAACACCGGGAATCGGGCCAAGGCAATCGTGGACACTGGCGTGAGGGGTTGACCACCGTCTCAGTCTTTTCCTGTTGCTTTTTCAGCGGTTATACCTATAATCATTAGTGCTTCGTCGTTCAAAGAGAAGAGATACTGCTATTGCCATCAAGTCACGCCGGCGTCATTCCGTGTCTGGAAACCACCAACCGAGACAACAAGGTGCGGTCATGAAAAGCAAGAAACCGGTAAGAGAACTGCCCGCCGACCGGTTGCGCTGGGAGTGCGATCCTAAGACCTTACAGTTTGACACAACCAACCAACTGGGGGTTACCCGCGAGATCATCGGCCAGGAACGGGCAATCAATGCTATTCGTCTGGGCTTGGAAGTATCCCATGAGGGCTATAACATATTTGTCACCGGCATGGTTGGTACCGGGCGGACGACGACCATCGGCAAGCTCCTCGAAGAGCTTGAGCAAAAAGAAGAGAGGCCGCAGGACGTCTGCTACGTAAACAACTTCAGGAACCCGGATATGCCCAAAGTCCTGCTGTTCAAGGCCGGTGACGGTACCAGATTCAAACGTGATATGGAGAATCTGGTGGAGGTCTTGAGACGACGCATCCCTTCGGTCTTTGAGAGTGAATACTATATCAATCAGCGCAAGAGTATGGTCGAACAATTCGAGGAGAAATCCCGGGCACGTTTCAAGGATTTTGAAAAACGTGCCCAGCAGGAAGGGTATGCCGTCGTACGGACGCAAATGGGTCCGTTTGTGAAGTCCGACTTGCTGCCCGTGCTCGAAGGGAACCCCGTCACAATCGATCAACTGGAACAACAGATCGAGCAAGGCAAGATGACCCGGGAGAAATTGGACGACATACGGAAGCGGCAGGGTGCCTTCGAAGAGGAACTGAGAGTGATATTCAAGGAAGCCAGGAACACCGAGCGGCAGATCAACGATGGCCTCCGGGAGCTCAACCGGCGGGTGGCCACTCCGATCATCGAGGAGCTGCTTGATGATATCATGACCCGGTACGGCGACGGCAAAGTGAACGGCTATCTGGAGGAAGTGGCCGAGGCCGCTCTTGGCGATCTCGAACGTTTTCTCGAAAAGGAAGAGCCGTCGCCGGTGCCCAGAAGCGAAGACCGCTTCGTTGATTTCCAGGTGAACGTTGTGGTTGATAACTCGGAAGCCAAGGGCCCGCCGATTATTGCCGAGACATCCCCCAATTACCGGAATCTCTTCGGCACGATCGAAAGGGTGGTCGACCGGATGGGCGGCATCAGAACTGATTTCACCAAGATCAAAGCCGGTTCGCTGCTCCGCGCCAATGGCGGTTTTCTGGTGCTCAATGCCCTTGACGTTCTGATGGAATCCGGGGTCTGGCAGACGCTCAAACGGACGTTGCGCAACGGGGTCGTTGATATCCAGACTTATGACCCTTTCTACATTTTCGCCACGACCGCGCTGAAACCGGAGCCGATCGAATGCACCGCGAAAGTCGTGATGATCGGCAATCCCTATCTCTACATGATGCTCTACAGCTATGACGAGGATTTCAAGAAAATCTTCAAGGTCAAGGCCGACTTTGACAATGTCATGCCCAATGCCGCCAAGACGCGCACCCAGTACGCTTCCTTTATCTGCTTCATGTGCCGCGAGGAGAAACTGCTGCCGTTTGATCGGACCGGCGTTGCCGAAGTCATTGAATACAGCGCCCGCATTGCGGGTCGGCAAAAGAAACTGACGACACGATTCCACATCGTAGCTGATGTCCTGCGCGAGGCCGATTATTGGGCGCGGAAAGACAAGGTCAAAGCGGTCAGCGGTCGGCATGTCGAGAAGGCACTCGCCGAATGGGTCAAGCGTGTGGGGCTGACCGAAGAGAAGATATCGGAGATGATTGAAGACGGCACCGTCATGATTGACACGGCGGGCCGCGAAGTCGGCCAGGTGAACGGACTGTCGGTCTACAGCACCGGCGAGTATTCGTTCGGCAAGCCGACCCGCATCACCGCCAAGACTTCGATTGGACGCGGCGGTATTATCAACATTGAACGCGAAGCCGATTTGAGCGGCCGCATCCACAACAAGGGGGTGCTCATCCTCTCAGGCTACCTGCGGGCCAAGTATGGTCAGGAGAAGCCGTTGGTGATGACGGCCAGCATCTGTTTTGAACAATCTTACGGCGAGGTCGAGGGTGACAGCGCCTCATCGACCGAGCTTTACGCGATCCTGTCCAGCCTGGCCGATGTCCCAATCCGACAGGACATCGCGGTGACCGGGTCAGTGAATCAGAAAGGCGAAGTCCAGCCCATCGGGGGCGTCAATCAGAAGATTGAGGGTTTCTTTGACGTCTGCAAAACCAGGAAGCTGACCGGCAAGCAGGGCGTCATGATTCCTTATCTCAACGTACCCGACCTCATGCTTAAGCGCGAAGTGGTTGAGGCGGTACGCCGGCACAAGTTCTGCGTCTATGCGGTGAAGACGATCGATGAGGGCATTGAGATACTGACCGGTATCAAGGCGGGCAAGAAGCTAAAGACCGGTCTTTTTGAAAAGGGTTCGATCAACTACTCAGTCGACCGGCGCCTGCGCGACCTGGCGATGAACTGGCAGAAATTCGGCGGTGAAGACGAAGGCGGCAAGAGCAAGGATCGAAGTCCGAAAGGCGGAAACCAGAAATAAACCATGCGACATGGAAGATACGAATGATTAGAACGGCACTGGCGGCGATTGCAGTACTATGTTCGATTGCTGAGGCTGATGTCTATTTTGAACAGGTTCTCCGAACCAGCAACTACATGAGTGCGGGCAAGAGCCAGGCGCGCTCCCGGGTTATGATCAAGGGGGATTGGCTGCGTACTGAGACGGAGATGAAGATCTCGGGGGTTGCTTCCGGAACCTTCAAGAGAAGGAGTATTAGCATTGTCCGGCTCGACCGTCAGTTGGTATGGAACATCTGGCCGGACCGGAAAGCGTACAGCGAAGTCAGTTTCAGCGAGCTCAAGAAGTTGGTGGCTAATCCGGCGCCGACCGGTAGGGACCGCGCCGCCGAAACACCCCGCATCGAAGGCCAGCGGACCGGCGCGCGTCGGAAGATCGCTGGCCTTGAGTGTGAACAGGTCGTCGTCACGATGCACTGCAAGATCAGCGATCCCGAATCGGGCCGGCCGGTCGACGGGATTTTCGTCAACGACATGTGGATTGCGGACCTGGCGGCGATCGCGGACGAGATCGAACGGTTCAATCGCCGGTTGCTCACGATGGCCGGGGTGCGGGAGTTAAATCAGGAGATGATGAGTGCTTTTGGCATAGGCCCGGCGGCATACGCGGCGTTCGAGAAGAAGGTCCAGGAGCACCGCGGGCTGTCGATCCTGGTCACGATTAGTCTCGCCCTTGATGACGGCCAGAGCGGAATGCCGAGACTGGTTCTTTTTTCGGCGGTGAACGAAGTCAAGAAGGTATCAGATCGAAAGCTGAAGCCGGAGGACTTCAACCTCCCGGCGGGATATGAGCAGCTCGCCGCGGGCGGACTATTCTGATAGGCTGATGCCGGCTCCGGGCGGCTTCACGAATTGGCGCGACAATGCTGGTTATCGTCCTTG
This sequence comes from uncultured bacterium, assembly GCA_964354155.1. Lineage (GTDB taxonomy): Bacteria > Hydrothermota > Tepidihabitantia > SM23-42 > CAYGYG01 > CAYGYG01. The sequence goes on from CAYGYG010000001.1 coordinate 121,311, forward strand.
CGGTCTTTAACTTAAGTCTAGATGGCGTCCGGGACGCCCTGGCCGACTCGATTCTGCAAAACGCGTATGCCGGTGTCTGTATCTATTCGTTGAAGCGGGACCGACTGGTCTTCGAAAGCAACGGTGTCAAGCTTTTCATCCCGGCCTCCAACCAGAAGATCGTAACCACCGCCGCCGCCCTCTACTATCTGGGGGGTGATTTCAGGTATGTCACTCGACTCAAGGTTCGCGGCGGGGTTGTCGCTGGAACGTTGGGGGGCGACATAATTCTGGAGGGCAGCGGCGACCCGTCGATTCGAGATTGCGGTTTTCTTGAGCGTTGGGCCGACGTTATCAAGGCGCAGAACATCCACACCGTGGCCGGCAACATCGTGGCCGACGACCGGGTTTTCTCCCGAGAACGGCTGCCCGAGGGTTGGGCCTGGCACTATCTTGATGCCCGTTACGCCGCCGAGCTCTCGGCTTTTTCATTCAATGGGAACACGGTGCGGGTGACGGTTGGGCCGGCGGCCGATACCGGTGATACCGCCCAGTTCTCATTATACCCGGAAACAAAATACGTCACCGTAAAAAACCGCCTGATGACCGTCGACAGCGCAGGGAAGAGAGGCTTCGGCATCTACCGTGAACCGGAAGCGAATATCATCCATATTGAAGGCGAAATCGACCGCGAGTTCAAACCCAAGACCATCGAGATTGCGGTCAAAGACCCGGCTTTTTTTGCCGCGTTCCATTTCAAGGAACTACTTGAAAAGCGGGGCGTGAAGGTCAACGGCGAGCCGAAGAAGTACGACCCCGCCACGATCGACAGCACCAAGGGAGCGAGCCAACTCGACAGCATCATCTCGATGCCGCTTTCCGAGATAATCAAAGAAACCAACAAAGAGAGTAAGAACCTGATGGCGGAGAACTTGCTCCGGAGCATCGGTCATTATTCGGGAGGGGACGGCAGTTACTGGACCAGCAACATCCTCGTCCGGAGATTCATTGCCCAGCTCGGCGGTGATACGACCGGCATCGAGCCGGTCGACGGCTCTGGGCTGTCCCGACACAACCTGGTTTCGCCCTACAACATCGTGGTTGTCCTCAGGTACATGTATCTTTCCGGCCATCGCGACAAGTTCTTTGAGAGCTTGCCGACGTCCAACGAGGGGACGCTTTTCGGACGGCTGTTAAATCTTGAGAACGTCGTTCGCGCCAAGACCGGGACGCTGCGATGGGTTTCCTGTATGTCCGGCTATGTCGAGAGTCCGGCCGACAACGACATGTACGCATTCTCGATGCTTTTTAACAACTACTCCGGTAGTGCCAAGGCGATAGCCAAGCTGCAGGAAAGAATCATTGAAGAGATGAGAAAGTGAGGGCGGGAGCGGAAGCTTTTTGATTTCCTTCTAGTGCGGCCGGGTGTGAAATTCTCTCGGAGACTCCGCCCCGTGTCTCTCTCGAGACGAGACGGAACACTAGGCGTGAGACAGAGACCTCCGGCCGGCGCTACAGGTGGCGATTGGAAATTCTAATATCGAAATACTAAATACCGTCTCGTGCCTGAGACTCTGTCGCATCTCGACATGAGGCATAAACAATTTCTAAATCCCAATATTCAAACTGTAGTGTACTGTTTGGGACATTAGGATTTGTTATTTGTTTATGATTTAGAGATTAGGATTTAGGATTTGACTGTAACGTAGGGTGGCATTTTATATGCCACCGAACAGACTGGTCGGGCACAAGACCCGATGCTGCGCAACATACGTAGAGCAGACTCGGCCGCGTGCCGCGAGGACCCGACCCTACTACAACAATCTCCCGTAGAGCGGGATCTTATGTCCCGCCGGGAAGAGCGCCAGTAGTCTACAAATGGACTTCGTAGTTGGGTGATTCTTTCGTGATTGTTATGTTGTGAGGGTGGCTCTCGCGCAGGCCGGCGGCTGTGACCCGCAGGAATTTTGCTTTCTGACGTAGGTCGGCCAGGTTTGACGCCCCGCAATAGGCCATGCCGGCTTTGAGTCCGCCGATGAGCTGAAACAGGACTTCTGATGCCAGTCCGCGGTAGGGCACCCGGCCTTCAACGCCTTCGGGGACGAATTTTCTGGCTTCCTCCTGGAAGTACCGATCGGCCGAGCCGCGCTGCATGGCGCTGATCGAACCCATTGCCCGGTAGGACTTGTACCGGCGGCCTTCAAGAAGAATTGTCTCGCCCGGGCTCTCCTCGGTGCCGGCCAGCAAGTTGCCGGTCATGACCGAATCAGCGCCAAAGGCCAGCGCCTTGACCACGTCGCCCGAATAACGCACCCCGCCGTCGGCAATGATGGCGATGCCTTTCTCGCGGGCGACGGACGCGGCGTCTCGGATTGCGGTCAGTTGCGGTACACCGATCCCGGCGATAACCCGCGTCGTGCAGATCGAACCCGGACCGATCCCGACTTTGACCGCGTCGATGTCGAGCTCGATGAGCTTATCGGTTCCCTCGGCCGTCGCGACATTACCGACGACGATATCAACCTGCGGAATCCGCTCCCGGATAAGCCGGGCGGTCTTGATGACATTCTCGGAGTGTCCGTGGGCCGTGTCAATGACCAGCGCGTCAACCCCGGCGTCAACGAGCGCCAAGGCACGGGCCAGCGTATCCTTGGTCACGCCGATTGCCGCGGCACAGCGGAGCCGACCCATCATGTCGACCGAAGCGTGAGGATGCTGGAGTTTCTTGTTTATGTCTTTGACGGTGATAAGGCCTTTGAGGCGTTTGTGTTTGTCGACGATCGGCAATTTCTCGATCCGGTGTTTTTTGAGGATCGCCTTGGCTTTTTCCAGGGTCGTCCCGACCGGCGCGGTGACGAGTTTCTCCCGGGTCATCACCTCTTTCAGTTTCCGCCCCGAGCTGGGTTCGAAGATAATGTCCCGGTGCGTGATGATGCCTTTGAGGCGGCCTTTTCGGTCGATGATCGGTAACCCCGAGATCCCGTACTGCTCCATCAGCCGTTTCGCATCGCCGATGGTCTTGTCTTCCTCAAGGGTAATCGGGTTGATGATCATGCCGCTCTCGGCCCGCTTCACCCGAAGCACTTCATTGGCCTGCTGGTCGACTGAGAGGTTCTTATGAATGACACCGAGGCCGCCGGCTTGGGCCATGGCGATGGCCATGCTTGCTTCGGTGACCGTGTCCATGGCTGCACTGACCAGTGGCATGTGCAGACTGATGTTTCTCGAGAACCGCGAGGCCACCTCGACATCCTTGGGCAGGATGTCCGAGTACTGAGGGACAAGCAGAACGTCATCAAAGGTGAGACCTTCCTTTATTTCCATCGACACTCCTTCCTGGAGCTGATTATATGCTTACTTGAGCTTTGCGTCAACATGATTGTACTCGGAGAATCCTTTACCGGCAGGTAGAAGACCCTCGTATTCGGGACCCCCCGGCGTGACATCTCATTGCCGATCAAAGGTTCGCACAAAGACACCGGTGACACGCCTGGGGTCAGAGCGACCTCAGATTGTAGAAGGCCGCGAAGTTCTCGGGGTCGAGCCGGAGTACTCTTTTGAATTCACGGGCCGCCTCTTTCTTCATCCCGAGATTGGCATAGACCCCGCCCAGATTGAGTCTCACGTCGATACGCATTGGCTCCAAATCCTTGGCTTTTCTCAAGTTCTCGAGAGCTTTCAGGTTGTTCTTCTGAGCCGCATAGGCCGTGCCCAGCCGGTAGAATGCATCGCCGTTGAACTCATCGAGTATGACCGCTCGTTCTAGGTGCAAAACCGCGGCGGACGTGTCGCCGTTCATGAAGCGGGCAAAGCCAAGCCGTTCGTAGATTTTCGAATTTAACGAATCAATGGCCAGGGCTGCTTCGCATTGGCCGATTGCCGGGCGAAATGATTGGCTGCCGAGCTGGAGGTTGATTAAGTCGAGTCGGTAATCAGCTTTCCCGGGGTCAAGCTCAATGGCCTTTTCGTAGTTTGCGAGCGCCTCGCCGAACCGGCCTTGCCCTTCATAAATGCGGCCCAATGTCTGGTAGATGCGGGCATCTCTCGGATTGAGTCGAATGGCCTGCCTAAGGTCGTTCAATGCGGCCATGACCTGACCCCCCATCTGATCGAGCATTGCCCGGTTCAAATAGGATAAGAAGTGGGTTGAATCCTTAGCAAGAGCGAAATCCAGTTCGGCCCTGGCCCGGCCGGCAAAGCCGGCAAGGGACAGATGGAGTGCATTGTAGTAGTTGATGCGGGCCTGGTTCTCAAGTTTCATATGACTGAAGATCGGCTTCTCGTATCTTCTCAGGAAGGCATCGTTGAGTAACGAAGTTTGACGAAAAAGGCTGCGCGGGGCGGAAAACTCTAACAGAGGCAAATTGTCAGAGTTTACGATGCCGTCCTTGACGAAATCGTTGACTCCTTCAGGTGTCAGAACCAGGCAGCTGAGCAGCGAATAGGGGTTGTCAATGCTGACGAGTTTGAGATCGCTTTGGATTGCCGGTTGGGCCATCCGCCGGGCAATGCTATCGACATCGAATGTGATGCTTTTGAAACTGCCGATCAACAGGTAGTCGGCCATGCGAAGGGTCGACCAGACCATGACGTGTGGGAAGACCGAGCGGAAGGTGGTGATGATCATCTGGAAATCCTCAGGGGCAAGGTTGTAGCCCTGCACCCACTGACAGATGATGCCGCCCGGCTTCAGCCGGTCGCGGCAGATCTCGTAGAACTCCTTCGCGAATAGGTTGGCGATTCCGGCCATCCAGGGATTGGAGGGCTCAGTAGAGATGACATCGTATTTCTTTTTGCTCGCCAAGAGATAGTTGCGACCATCGGCCGCGAAAATCTTGTCGCGATGCTCGGCGACCACGTCATGGTTTTCTCGGGCGAAGAACCTGGCTCCCTCGATTACCGCGTCTTCAATTTCGGCGCATTCAATATTGGGTACGCCGTATTGAACGCAAGCGCCCATGGTGATACCACTACCCAGGCCGAGGATGAAGACGTCCTTTGGCGCGTGATGCAGAATGAGCGGCAAGTAGCCGCTCATCAACTGGGTGGCCATGTCGCCGCCACTGCTTGCGTCAGTCTTGCCGTTGATGTTGAGGGCGATGTGCTCTTTGGTCTTGATGACCGCGACATTGCAGTTGACTCCTTCTCGATAGAATACCAACTTGCGCGGTTTCAGGTATTCTTCCAGCGAGGCCTTGTTGCGAACCGCAAGGTAGTCAGCCGGACGGACCGACACGCCGGTGGAAAGGACCACGCGGTCCCAATGGCCGCCGCGCATGGCGCACAACACGATCAGCACGACGGAGAGTAAGGCAAAGACCGCTTTGAAGGGCAGGGCCAAGGTCCGGGCACCGGCAAAGATCGTCAATGCGACCAGCAGGTTGAGGAAGGCCGCCGCGATGATTGCGGCCTGTGCACCAATCAGAGGAATGAGAACAAATCCGGTCATGAATGAACCCAGAATGCAGCCGACGGTGTTGACCGAATAGGCCTGGCCGATACGGCTGCCCAGAAGATTAAGATCCAGGACGAGAATACGACTCACGATCGGGAACGAAGCGCCGAAGAGCAGAGCGGGCACGATCATCACCAGAAAGCAGAGCAGGAACTGGGTAAACTGGATGAAGGAGTAGTTGGTTGGGTTGAGAACCAAGAGATTGAGAAAATAGACCGGCAACCGGTCGAAAAGAGGCATGAACAGAAGGACGACAAATGCGATACCGACCTCGAGCAACGCGAAAACATAATAAGAAACCCGCCTCTCTTTCCAGATCATCGAGAAAATGAGGCTGCCGGCGGCAATGCCGAAGATGAACGTGAGCAACATAATGCTGAATGCGTAGATCGAACTGCCGATCGACAGGGCGAGTGTCCTGGTCCAGGCTATTTCGTACACCATCGAAGTAAAACCCGAGACAGCGAAACCGATCAGGATGAGCCAGGCCCACAGGTTCAGTCTGGACTTCTCCGCCGGCGTCTTGACCGGTTCGCTGGTTTGAGGGGCAAGCGTCACCAGATGCCGGTCGAATATGTAGCAGAGCAAGCCGATGCCGATGTTCAAGACCGCGGCCATAAGGATCAAGTTGGTCATGCCGACCACCGGCAGTAACAAGTAGCCCGCGGCCAGAATGCCGAGTACGGCTCCGAACGTGTTGACGGCATAGAGGTTGCCGACCAGCCGGCCAACTGCTTCAGGCCGCCGGATGAAGAACTTGCTCAGTATGGGCAGGGTACCGCCCATCAAGACGGTGGGGATAAACAGGATGGTAAACGAAAGAAAGAAGAGAAAGATGTTGTAGCCCGAGGAGAAATGAGAAGAGCGTGCAACGGCAAGATACAGGGGTTGGGCAAGTTTCAGCACCGCCGGCACGAGTAGTGCATATACTCCGACCCCGATTTCCAGGATGGCGTAACCCTGTAAAAGTCGGGCCATGCGGTCGGCAAGACGTCCGAACAGGTAACTGCCCAGGGCCAGGCCAGCCATGAACGTGGCCAGCACCGTACTCGTTGCCAGCGTGGTCGAACCGAAAACCAAACTCAGCATTCGAGTCCAGATGATCTGATAGACAAGGCCGGCCGAACCGGACAAAAAGAAACAGACGAAAACGGCCAGAAAAATCTGCTTTGTTTCTGCCTTACTGCTGTCTTTTGAACTTGTCATTTTACCTCACCTTTTACGAACTGCTGGTAGCTGGGCAGAATGACTTTGCCCGCTTTGGAGTCATAGACGAATTCGCGGCCAGAAGGATGTTCGGGAATTGCTTCGAGAAAATGCTCTTTGACCAGCCCGGATAGGGCTCTGGGGTAGGTTCCTTTGGCTGATTTGTAGGCGAGTAAACGGTCATTGAGGTGGGAAATGGCCATCTCCAGCGCATCATACAACTCGGTGCTGTTAGTAACCTCGCCATCTTGGTTAACCACATAATACCCGCCAAAAGGTTCAGCCGGTATCGTACTCAAGCCGCGCGCGGCAATCAATTCGTCCAGCGACTCAGGGTAGCGTCCCTGCTCACGACGAAAGCGGCTAACTGTTTGCCGTAACAGCTCCATGTCCTCTTCAATCTGAATGTACCCGATGCTGCGCCAGGCGGTTCTTCTTCGGGCCGAGTCCGATGCCAGGGCCATGATTGTGCGCCAGATGATTTTCGCCCCTTCTCGGTCGCCGGCTCTGCGCTTCATAGAAGCGGCGAACCGTATGCCCCGGCCCATTATTCCCTCGTGAACATAGGCAAGCCAGAAATAGCGTGCCGCCCGGCGATAGTCTTTCGTCACGATGAAATTTATGAAACCGATGTCAAAGGGAAGCTCATAACGCTCGGGATTGCTAGACATCCCTTTGGTGAGTAACGTAATCGCCGCTTCGGGCTGACCAGCGTCTTCCGAAATGAGGAGTCCGCCCAGGCGATAGCCGCGGACGAACTGCGGGTCAAGCACGGTCAGAATCTCAAAGATGTGTACGAGCCAATCGTACTTGAGGTCGGTCAGGGTGTGGTAGCCATAGTACTGAATTGCCCTGAGCCAGACAAGATCAGCCGCGACCATTTCATGGCCGCAAAGCATGCCGGCCAGGAAACGCCCGGAAGGGAAATACATCATCTCAGACAGAAGCTCACGGCGCGGCGCGGCAAAGGCATCATGCTCAATCTGCAGGCTGTGGATGACACCGGCTCCGATTACAATGATAACGAACGGGGCGAGTCGATAGAGCAGGCTGCGATACTCAATGTTCATAAATCCCGGCGTTCAAAAACGATAACCGCGATCGAGAGCAGGACAAGAACATAGAAGAGGCAGTAGGAGACAGCAAAGGTTATCCAGTCGGCCGTGATTGGAAGGTTATGAACAAACTCGGACTTGGCATTGAAGTAGGACAAATTCGGCAAGACATAGTAGAAGACCCGGGCCAACTGACGGAAAAGTGCGGACTGGCTCATCTCGCCAAAGGCAATTAGATCGTGGGTGAAGTGACCGAGAAAGAAGATGGCGAAGGTGAAGACGCCGCTGCCGATTGGCGTCGTGAATGTCGAGAAAGTTATCGCAATTGCGGCCACGAGCAGCAGTTCCAACAGGGTCAGCAGCAGGGCAGGACCGAAACCGGGGGTTACCGGATAACCAAAGACCAGTGAGTAGACGAGAAAACCGGCCGCAAGAAAGATGACGACCAGCACAAGGGCGGAGGAAATCCCGAGATACTTACCGAGGATGAACTGCCAGCGTCTTACCGGCTTGGGCAGGATGGTATAGATGGTCTTGCGTTGAATTTCGTCGTAGACCAATCGCGTGCCGACAATCACGCCGATTAAGAGGCTGAAGACGGCGATGGCTGAAAGACCCAGGTCGCGGACAATCCTCAAATCCTCGTCCAGCGAAAGGGGGGCAACAAGCTTGGAACTGAAGATGACAAGGAGTCCCAGGACCAGAATCGCGTAGAGCACCCGGTCCCGCAGGATTTCTTTGGCAGTGTTAGTTGCTATTGCTAAGACTTTCATCGTTTGCCGAAACCTGGCTCATGAAGTAGTCCTCGAGTGTCTTGGATTGGGGTACGAGGCTGATCAACCTGCCCCCATATTCCCGGATTTGGTCCACTGCCTGATCCGCATCTTCGCCGGTAGCAAAGACGAAGCGTGCTTCGGCCCCGACCCGGTTTACGCGGATTGCCTTCCGGGCTATAAGCACAACGTCTTTTTCTTCAAGACGGGTCGCGGTCAGTTCGATTGACTCAACGTGCTGCCGCACCAGTTCGTCAATCCGGCCGACGCTGACCAGCCGGCCCCGGAGCAGGATGCCCACGCGGTCGCAGACGACTTCGACATCAGGCAGGATGTGGGTTGAGAAGAAAACGGTCTTTCCTTGTTTCTTTAAGTCAAACATGATGTTCTTGACATCCCGCCGGCCCAGCGGGTCAAGGCCCTCCATTGGTTCGTCCAGTATCACCAGGTCAGGATTGTTGATGATGGCCTGAGCCAATCCGAGTCTTTGAACCATACCTTTTGAGTACTTCGACACGAGCACCTTTTCAGCCCCGGCCAATCCAACTCTGGCCAGAAGCTCGTTCAGCTCCTTGGCTTTATCGGCATATCTGATTTGGAAAATCCGGCGGCAGAAATCGAGAAGTTCAAATCCGGTCAGATGAGGATAGAAATAGGGATGTTCGGGCAGGTAGCCGAGCCGGCTTCTGATTCGGGTATCAGAAGTCGGTCGGTCGAAAATGAGGGCGCGCCCCGACGTTGGGAATACGAGATTGTTGAGGATCTTGATGGTCGTAGTTTTGCCCGCGCCGTTGGGGCCGAGAAAACCGAAAACTTCACCGCGCTCGATTTGCAGGGTCAGGTCCATAAGGGCATTGACACGACGTTGGGCAAACCGCGTGCGGAAGTGTTTGCAGAGGTTCTTGATCTCGATTGCGAAATCCGCCATAAGATTCTTTGAGGTATTCTATCGCGTTTTCGGAAAAAAGTCAACAGGCTTACCGGGAAAAAGAAAGGGGCAGCCTTCACTGGCCGCCCCCAGTACTAGGTACCTGACAGTCTTAGTTGTGGAAGACGAGGATGGTGTTGCCGCGAATCGACTTCAGATCCTTACGGAAAGCGATGATGCCGTACTCCAGCGGGATAACCGGGAATATCCCATAACGGATATGACCCTGAACTGCTCCGGCGACATCGTTCACACCGCCAAGGGCAGTGTTGCTGTTGTCGCCTTGGGCGCCATAGGGGAAGGGATTAAAGTCGCCCGCGATCATTGCCTTGCCGGTGTACGGGTTCTTAGGATAGGTTCCGACTTTGACCTGCAAGTCTTCATCGCCGCCCGGGAAGTAGAAGGCGAAACCGGGTGATGGCGCGGCAGCCGTCGGGTATGAGCCGTTGAAGTCAACGGCATAAGCTTCACAGGACAGCTGGGTTGTATGCATGTTGCCCTTGCAGCTGGCCTGACGGCCTCTTTCCTGCATGGCGATGAAGTTCGGGATCGCGATCGCGGCGAGAATGCCGATGATGACGACCACGACCATCAGTTCGATGAGGGTAAAGCCCTTTTTCATGATATCCTCCTTGTAAGGAAAAAAATGCCAAGTCTACGCCTGTATCTCGTAGAGAAAACAATGTTCCATCTTCGCTACATATCACCGATTGCCATGTGCTCCGGCGTATCTCATCCTAACTTGCCATCAGACAGGGCTTAGAGCACAAACCGTACGATTTCTCGAGTGTCACCCGTATCCTGATTAGTAAGCCCACCTATTATATCCATGTGTAGCTTCTTGTCAATGAGCGATCATGCTTGATCGACGGTCACTACCTTATTATGTTGCAAAATCTGTGCCCATTACGATTTTTTGATTTTTCAGCTGTTTGGCACATAGTGATGTGCATTTCGCAGCGTCTCTTCGCAAAATGCGAAAAAGAGTGCTGAGTGCGTGGGTCAGTTATTAAGTAAGAAAACGGTTGTGCGGTCCTTCATTGTCTGGCGATCCTTGCGGCTGCCGATGATCCCGTACTCAATCGGCGACGCAGGCGGTCCCGGGTAGAATCCGTACCGGACCAATCCTGGTCCGGCGGCGACCCAGTCGTTGGGTCCGCCAAGGGTGTTGTTGCTGTTGTCACCGGATGCTGCGTAGAGAAGAGATATCATCTGCGCGGCGGTAAGGGGTTGGCCGGTGTACGGGTTGTTGGGGTAGGTGCCGGGTCTGGTCTGGTTTTCCTCGTCACCGCCCGGAAAGTAGTACGCAAAGCCTTGAGGTGGTGTTTCCGCTCCGACCGGGTACACTCCTCCGAAATCAGTGCCGAAGATCTCCACGGACAGGTGCACTTCATGAAGGTTGTTCTTGGCCGAGGCTTGACGGGCCTTTTCCTGGATCGCCTGGTAGTTCGGTATCGCGATCGCCGCCAGCACACCGATAATGACGATGACAACCATCAATTCAATTAGAGTGAAGCCTGAGGTTTTTACGTCTGTATCTCGTAGAGAGCGGTTCATACCTGTTCTGTAGTTGCAAAAGCCGTGCCCGAAAACATCGCGTGGAAAACCATAACTTAAGAGATGTCTAGGGGCGGCTCTTTCGCATTTCGCGAAAAACATGCTAAATGTTGAAATATCAATCATTGTTTTTTTCTCTTCAACTTACGATAGAGGGTTGATGGGTGCATGCCCAGGCGTTTTGCCGCTCTTACGACATTGCCCTTCTCAAGCTTGAGCACTTTTCCGATTTCTTTCTGTTCAATCTGGGCCAAGGGGCTCGTATCCGGCTCCCGATGGAACGATGGGAAATACTGCGGTGGAATCACTACCTTGTCGCAAAGAATGGCCATGCGTTCGATGACGTTTTCCAATTCCCTGACGTTGCCGGGCCAGTGGTACTCCTTGAGTGCCTTGACGGTCTCCTTGTCAAGAGCCTTCTCTTTGAGTCCCATCTTGCGGCACACATTCTTGAGAAAGTGGTTGGCCAGCACCAGGATGTCATCGGCCCGCTCGCGCAAAGGGGGAACGTGGATGGGAAAGACATTGACTCGAAAAAAGAGATCTTCCCGGAACTTGCCGCGCGCGACTTCACCTTCTAAATCCTTGTTGGTTGCGGCAATCAGCCGGACGTCGACTTTAGTCGGCCGGGTCGAACCGAGCGGCACGATCTCCTTTTCCTGGAGCATGCGCAGGAGTTTCATCTGGATTGCAGTCGGCGCATCGCCGATCTCATCCAAAAAGAAACTGCCCTCGTGCGCCGCGACAATAAGCCCTTCCTTGTCCTGGTGGGCTCCGGTGAAGGCTCCTTTCTTATAGCCAAAAAGCTCGCTCTCGAGCAGGGTTTCCGGGACCGCGGCACACGATATGGTGATGAACGGCTTGGCGCGGCGGTCCGAAAGGCGATGAAGCTCCTGGGCGATCAATTCCTTTCCGGTACCGCTCTCGCCGGTGATGAGCACCGTGGCATCGGTGTTGGCGACCTTGGCCACCAAGTCAAGCACACTTTTGAGCGCCGGGCTCTGCCCGATGATGGCGGTCGAGTCTTCGATAATCCTCTTTCTCGGTTTGAGCACTTCGCCCAGTCGCTGATAGAGTTCATTAAGGGTGAAGGGTTTGAGCAGATAGTCCCGGGCACCCCCGCGCATCGCCTCGACCGCGGATTCCAATGTTCCGTAAGCAGTGATAAAGATAACCGGGATGTCGACGTCGATCTTGTGTGCTTCCTTGAGGAAGTGGAATCCGTCCATATTCGGCATCTTGATATCCGTAATGACACAATCAACCTTCTCGTTCCGGATAATATTCAAGGCCTCACCGGGTTCGGTCGTGGGACGGGCAAGATACCCCTTCTGTTCAAGTGCCACGGTGAGCCACTCAACCATGCTTTCTTCGTCGTCAAGAATCAGTACCCGGGGCTTCTCCATTGTCCGCTATTATAAGACGATCTGCCGTAAAGTCAAGATAAAATCACGCCGCCGATGTGCTGCGCTGGGCGAAAACGAGATACGCGGTATGAGTTATCGAGCGCTCGCAAGGCCGGGTCCCGGTATGACGCAGGAGCATTTTACGGACCAGCACTTCACAGACTTCGATACGCCGGAAGTCCCGGGCCTCGAGCGTTTCCTTGGTCTTCTTGATCTGCTCGATGTTGGGACTCAAACTTACCAGGTGGTGGCCTCCGGCCAACGCACCCGCGGCCGCGCCGATGACCGACCACGGCTCGGGAACGTCAATGAAAACGGCATCAACGTTCTTCTCGACAATCCCGTCGGCCGCAGGGTCGGCGCATCGAAACTCGACGTATTCGGCCAGTCGGCACCGTTCGACGTTGCGTTTGCTGTTTTCCATGAACTCACGGCGGCGTTCATAGGTGTGGACGGTGCCGTGAGGCCGGACCGCGTTGGCCAGTACGATGGTCATGGCTCCGCTGCCGGTGCCGATCTCGACCACGTGTGAACCGGGGCCGACCGCGGTCTTGAGCAGCATCAGCCCCGCGTCCTTGGGGTAGATGATGGTTGTTTGACGGCGCACCTTCATCATCAAATCAAAGGTCGACGGCCGCAGCAGGTAATAGGACTTGCCGAGATGGGTTTTCATCTCGGCACCGTACTCCTGCCCAATGAGGTCGGCGAGAAGGATGTTGCCGTGGTGGGTCGAAAAGCTACCCATCGCTTTGATTTCCAGCAGGAATTCGCTCTTCTCGTCGAAATAGATAATGACCAGGTCGCCTTGTTTAACCATAACGCCTCACGAGTTCGGTGGTCATTGAGAAGAGGTTGATGATTCTCGATTTGGCGCATTCGTAGCGGTAGGCAAGCCGCGGCGACTCGGTCAGTTTCACGCGCAAACTGCGCCGGTTGTCGGTGATGTAGACCGCATCTTTGTAAATCGCCATGGGGAAGGAATTGCCGGTGAAGCCGCCGAAGCCATAACGGTAGCCGGACCGGGCCGCAGTTGCCTTGACCCGTTCGCTGGTTCGGTTAAAGGGAAAGGAAATAGAATCGATCCGGCCGATTCTATCCTCGATGACTTTTTTCGAATGGCGCAATTCATGATTCAGCTGTTCATCTGTAAGGCGGGTCAGATCGGCATGGGTGACGGTGTGCGAGCCGAACTCGATGCCGGCCTGGCGCATTGCTTCGATCTCAGGCCAGTTCAGGTGTTGCTCACGGTGGCCAAAGAGGGCGAAGTCCCAGGAATTGACCCGACCGATGAAGCCGGTGATCAGAAAGACGAGCGCCTTGACTCCGTGCTTGAGCAAAATCGGCAGGGCATGATCGTAAAGAGAATGATAGCCGTCATCGAAACTGATGATGACCGGTCTTGGCCCGGACGGTTTGTCAAGATCGGAAGGGACGATCGGAGTGTACCCGGCCTCGACAATCATCTTGATGAAGGCCTCGAACTGCTGCGGCGTGTTGTTTGTCCCGCCGAACTCAAACTCCCTCGTGATCTTGTGAAATTGGAAGACCTTAGGCCGGGGCGTGTTCTGCTCGGTCACGTTCCATGACCTCAAGATAGTAATCGTGAACCTCATTGGTGATTTTCTGCCAGTCGAAACGCACCGCCTTCCTGCGCCCGGCCTCACCCATGCGCTTTTGCAGTTGTCGGTTCTGCAGGATTTGAACCAGGCCGCGGGCCATGTCGGCAGAGTTCTTGGGCGCGAAGCACAGCCCTTCGACACCGTGGGTAATCACATTGCGGTATCCCGGGATGTCGGAAGCAACGACCGGCCGTTCGGCGGCCATGGCCTCGAGCAGGACGATGCCAAAGCTCTCCAGTCCGATGGCCGGTGAGCAGTAAACGTCGCACGCCGCATAGTAGCTCGGCAGGTCCTCGGGGGCCACGTAGCCCGTGAAAGTGATTCTCGGTGCGAGTCCGCGGGGCACCATTCTCTTGTAGTGCTGTTCAAGATACCCCGTTCCGACCACGATAAGACGCGCGTCGGGGATCGTCTTGAGAACCGTCGGCAGCGCCCGGAGCAGGTATTCAAGTCCCTTTCGCGGCTCAAGGCGACCGACAAATAGAATCGTCGGACCGTTGCCGGCCAGCTCGGGCCGCGGTTTGATATCGGGTTTGAAATGCTGAGTGTCAACGCCGTTGGGAATGATGCGATAGTTGCCGGGGAAGTATTGGGCCATTGACTGCCGGGCGACGTCGGATACGGCAATCGGGCCGTGAATCTTTCTGAAGTAGCGTTCCAGGACCGGCTCGAATACCGCATAGCCGATACTTTCATTGTAGGCGGAATGGAAGGTCGCGAAATTCACGCACTGAGAGTGCTTGAGCGCCAAATAGGGAAGGACCGGCGCCAAGGGCCCATGGGTGTGGACGATGTCGAACTGCTCACGCTGGAGAAAACGCTGGACCTGCCCGGATAGTCGATACCCAACGGTGATGGCGAACAACGATTTGTTCTTGATGATGTTGATGCTGCGGCCGATCCGGACGACATCGAGCGAGTCGAAGTGGCCGTTATCGCCGTAGGAGGCGGTGAGAATCTTGACCTCGTGGCCGAGGCGCTTGAGGTTGATGCTCAGATGGTGGATATGTTCGGGTACGCCGCCGATGTGGGGATAGTACACGTCCGAGACCAAACAGATCTTCATCGTCATAACCCCGTATGACCGAAGCCACCAACGCCCCGCTTGGTTTTCTTGAGTTTCGCCGCCCTGAGGTAACGGGGCCGGACACATTCCGCGATCACGAGCTGGGCGATCCTCATGCCGGGCTTGATCGGGAAAGCTGCTTTCGAGAAATTGAAGAGAATCACTTTGATTTCGCCACGGTAGTCAGCGTCAATCGTGCCCGGCGCGTTCAACACGCCGATGCCGTGCTTGAGGGCGAGCCCGCTGCGAGGCCGGACCTGCCCTTCGTACCCTTTGGGAATCTCGACAAACAGTCCGGTCGGCACGGCCCCGAAGCAGCCGGGTTTGATCGAGAACGTCTTCTTGTTAGCCGCGCAGAGGTCGGCGCCGGTTGCATGTCCGCTCTGATACTCCGGCCGGTTCGGCCCGCGGTACTTGATTGTTAGTTGAGCCATTCGTCCTGGAAGACAAACCACTGGTCCGGATATTGCCTGATGAGCTGCTCGAATTTCCTGGCGAGCCGGTTAGTGAGCGGTTCCCCGGACCCGGCGTATTCAACCTTGTCGATATGAACTAGGTACCGGTAAGGCGAGTGGTGACCCAAGACCATGTAGCAGACGGAAACCGGAGCCTGGAGCACCCGCGCCAGACGCTCCGGCCCGGTCGGCAGCATGCGTCCGGCGTCGAAGAACTTAACTCGGGCGCCGGAACCGGCAAGGTCGCGATCGCCGACTAAGCCCAACACCCGGTTCTCCCTTAGAACCTGGACAAAAGCAAGGGGTGGTGCGGTCAGCGGGATGGTCGTAATGCCGGTATGCTCGCGCCGCTTCTTGTAGAATGCGAACGTCGTCTCGTCCGTAAGCTCAACGACGACGGACAAAGGGACGCGGCGTGCGCCGAGATAGCAAGCCAGGAGATCCCAGTTGCCCAAATGCGGCGTGACCAGAATGAGCCCGCGCCGCTCTTTCAGCGCGTCGGCGGTGTGCTCAAAGCCATGACACTCAACCATGGACGTGATCGCACTGCGATCAAGATAGGGTATCCGCAGGATGTCGACCGTGCACCGGGCGTGGTTGCGGAAGCAGTTCCGGACGGCGGTGCGAATCATCCTTCTAGAACTGTGCGGACCGAGCACGCGCGCCATGTTTTCAAAGACCGCCCGGCGCCACGGTTTGAGCGTGAAGTACGCGAGGTCGGCCACCTTCGTGGCCACATAGTCTAAAGCCGGCGTCGGCAGTACGCTGGTCAGCGGAGCAAGAATCTTAAAGAACGTAGCCGCGGTCAATATGTCTCCCGATACTTCTCTAGGGCGACCTTGAGGATGTCCAGGGCGTCGATCAAATCCTTTTCCTTGAGCACGTAGGCAATCCGGACTTCATTCTGTCCCTTATCGAGCGAGGCGTAAAAACCGTTGGCCGGGGCCAGCATCGTGGTCTTCTTGCGGTAGGCAAAGTCGGTAAGCAGCCAAGCGCAGAAATGATCGGCATCGCGTACCGGCAGGCGGACGACGGTGTAGAAGGCTCCTTCCGGTTTGTTGCATAAGACGCCGTCGATCTCTTTTAGTTTGTCATAGAGAACGTCGCGTCGGTGCTGATACTCGGCAATCATAGGTTTGATGTACTTGTCGATATGCTTGTAGGCGGCGATGGCGCCGACCTGCTCCAGGGTGGGGGGGCAGAGACGGGCCTGGCCCAATTTCAGCACCGAATCGAAGATCTTCTTATTGCGGGTGACCAGACAGCCGACGCGCGCACCGCAGGCGGAAAAGCGCTTGGAGATGCTGTCCATAACCACCACCCGGTCCTTGATATCGAACAGTTCAAGGGCACTGACGTGCCGCTTCCGGTCATAGGTGAATTCGCGATACACCTCATCGGCGAGCAGGTATAGGTTGTACTTCTTGGCAATCTGGGTCAGGATGTAGAGTTCTTCTTCGGTGCAGACCGTTCCGGTCGGGTTGTTGGGATTGCAGAGCAGGATTGCCTTGGTGCGCGGGGTAATGCATTCGACGATCTTGTCCTTCGACGGCAGGTGAAACCCTTCTTCAACCATGGTCGGAATCGGGACCAGTTTTATCTGAGCCATGGTGGCAAAACCGTTGTAGTTTGTGTAGAAGGGCTCGAACACCAGGACCTCATCATAGACGTCGCAGACCGTCATCATGGCAAAGATGATGGCTTCACTGCCGCCGGTGGTGATCCAGACATTGTCGAGCTCAATATCGATGTTGCGGTCCTTGAAATAGTCGACAATCGCCAGCCGCAGTTCGACCAGACCGCCCGACGGTCCATACTCAAGGACTTTGTTCTTAAAGTCGCAAATCGCCTTGAAGATCTCCCGGGGGGTCTCGATATCCGGCTGGCCGATGTTAAGATGGTAGACCTTGATCCCTTTCTTCTTGGCGGTGTCGGCAAGAGAGGCCAGTTTCCTTATCGGCGAACTGGGCATCTCCTGTGCTCTCTTAGAAATGTCCATCTAACCTCCTGGTTTTGGGCCGGGCCCGGCCTTCAATCCGGCCCGGCGGAATCGTCCGGGAATATCTTCCCGGGATTGAGAATACCTTGGGGATCGAAAGTATGTTTCAGTGCTTTCATCAATCCGATCTGTGCCGGATCGAGCACCATTGACAGATACGATTTTTTGATCAGGCCGATACCGTGTTCGGCGGTAATGGCCCCGCCGAGATTGATGGCGACCCGATAGACGTGCTCAGATAGCTGGCGGACCCGGGCTTCGTCGAATCCGTCCCGGGCCACCATGTCGACGTGAATATTGCCGTCCCCCATGTGTCCGAAAGCGAACATTCGGACGCGGTAGGACTCCTCGATTGCCTTCAACTGGTTCAGTAACTCGGGTATGTGACTGCGCGGAACGACCAGGTCATCCCGGGACACCACGCGCCCCTGTGCCTTCAGCATCTCGCCGGTCTTCTTTCGAGGCTCCCAGATCCGTTCCTGGGTTGGCCGGTCTTCGCCGACCAGAACATCCTCAGCACCGGTTTCCAGGGCAATCTCGCCGGCCGGTTCATATTGCCGCCGGACGTGTTCCAGGCTGTCGCCGTCAAACTGAACAATGAGGTGGACTCCGGCTTGGGCGAAGGGTATTGGCCGCCCGAGAAACTTCTCGCAAGCCCTGACGACTTCCCCGTCCATCAGCTCAACCGCGCTGGGCAGGAGTCCGGCCTGGGTTATCCGCGTGGCGAACTGGGCGGCCTGTTCGGCGCGGGCATAGGGAACCAGCATGTCGACTCTTGAGCGGGGCAGCGGCAAGACCTTGAGGGTAGCCTCGGTTATCAAGGCCAACGTGCCTTCGGAACCGATCAATAAGTCCATGATGCTGTATCCGGTCACGTTCTTCAGCAGTTTGCCCGACATTCGGAGAACGGTTCCCTGGGGCAGCACGACTTCCATGCCCATGACATAATTTCGGGTTACTCCGTACTTGACGGCCTTGGGTCCGCCGGCATTCTCCGCGATATTGCCGCCGATGCAGCACGAGTCGATGGAAACCGGATCTGGAGGGAAAAAAAGGTTCTGCTTCTCCAGACTTTTGGCCAGGTCGCCGGTGATGAGGCCGGGCTCGACCACGACCATCGAATTGGCAACGTCGACCTCCTTCAGCCGGTTCATCTTCTCGAACGCGATGACGATGCCGCCGCAAGCCGGGATTGCTCCACCCGAAAGGCCGGTCCCGCCCGCACGTGGTGTGACGGGAACGTGCTCTTTGCTTGCGAGCTTCATTACGGCCGACACCTGCTCAGTGCTTGCTACGCGGACCACGACCTCGGGCCACGCCTGGTGCATCGGCGTTTCGTCGCGGGAATAGGGTTCCACTTTCTCCGGGGTTGACAGGCAATTCTCCGGGCGGACAATGTCTTTCAAGGCTTCGAGCAAGCCCGGCGCGACCTTGTTGAACATTGGCAATTGTAGTCGAAAAACGCCGAATTTCAATAGCAAACTGACCCCCACACTGGTTTCCATAACTCGGCGTTGTCTATCTTACAGATTGAGCCCGGCTCAAAATGTACAATGAACGGGCGCAAAGACCGGGGTGGCCATGATCAAGATGCGCAAAGGCTTGACTATCGGCGCAGTTTGCCTACAATTGGACTACTGGAGGAAACGCATGTTGAATTTGCTACTGTTTCTGGTTGCGGTTGAGGTCAATTCCAAGGTCGATTCGGTGGTGGTCTACCCGGATCGGGTCCTGGTTTCGCGGGTCGCCTATGTGAACCTTCAGGCCGAAACGAAACTCGTATTCTCCAACCTGCCCGGCGGTCTTGACGACCAGTCGGTAAGGATCAAGGCGCAAGGCGTGACGATCGGGGAGATTCAGGTTTTGCGTGGCTATGCCAAGGAACCACATCCCCGGGTCAAAGAGCTTGAGGCGAGAATTAAAGCGCTAGAAATCGAAGACCGAACGCTCACCGACGAGACGACCGTGATGCAGGCCAAAGAAAAACTCTTAAGTTCGATTTCGGTCGGCTCCGCCGATGTCATTTCCAAGGAGATTTACACCGGCAAGGTGGCCCCGGCCGCGTGGCAGCAGGGCGTAAGGTTTGTGGTCGATGAACTGATGAAGACCAGGATCAGGGTCGCCGAGATTGAGCGTGCGAAAATCACTTTGAGCGAGAAACTCGATGCGCTGCGGCGCGAGCTGGGCGATGTCAAGGCGGTCGAAGAGAACCGGAAGGCAGTCGTCTTCGATGCCCAGCCCAAGACCGCTCAAAGCTACAAGCTTGAACTCAGCTACCTGATCAGCGGCGCGAGCTGGCGTACTTATTATGATCTGAGAGCCGATCCTTCGGCGCGGCAGGTCTCCATTTCCTATTACAGCAAGACGAGCCAGCGCACCGGCGAAGATTGGGACGAAGCCAAGATCGTCTTATCTACGGCCCAGCCCGTGTTCGGGGGGGCGGCGCCGACACCTGATCCCTGGTATATCACTATTCGGGAACCGGAATACGCCGAGAGGAAAGATGCCGAGGGCCTGATGAGGGCGGCCGAGGCCGCCAAACCCCTCAGTATGCCGGCGGTACTGGCCCCGGCGGCTCCGCCGTCGGCCCCTCCGGTTGAGGCCGGCATTTCCATTTGGTACCCTCTGCCCGGCCGCTACACGATCAAGAGCGGCGATCAGGAGCGGAAGATCTTGATTACGAACCGGGAATTCGAGGCCTCGTTCGACTACTTCATCATGCCGCGCGTGACGCAGTTCGCCTACTCAATCGGCAATGCCAAGAACACGAGCGATTACCTCTTTTTAGCCGGCCATGGCGGAACCTATGTGGGCGATGATTTTACCGGCAATACCTACGTGTCCGACATTGCGCCGGAAGAGTCTTTGCGGCTTTCCTTCGGGGTGGATGAACGGATCCGAATCAAGCGCGAGACGAAGAAAATGAAAGTGAACAAGGGCGGCATGTTCGGCGGCAAGACCAAGTACGAGTTTGTCTACGAGAATGTCATTGAAAACTTCCACACCAAAGAGGTCTCCTGCCGTATCGTCGACCAGGTCCCCTTGCCCAACCATCCGGACATCAAGGTGGTCGACGTGAAGCTCGTGCCCAAGCCCGACGAGGAAGATAAGGACCGCGGCATCTACTCCTGGTTGACCAAGCTCGGCGCCAAGGCGAAGTACACAGTAACGGTTTCGTTTACGGTCGAAGCCCCGTCCGATGCGCGGATCGACGGGCTCATCTACTAGTGGTCTGTGACATAAGTTAAGGTCAACGAACATTGACCCCAATACAGACCGCTGCGGGGGGTTTTAGGGGCGTGAAGTCTCACCCCCTAAGGGGTTACAATTACGAAAGTTGCCGGTGGCAAGTTTCGTAATGTCATAGGGGCGAGAGCCCCTGTGAAAGTGCTGTGTTACCTCACAACAAGTTGCCGAAATTCATGTAACACAGCACTAGTATCGTGCCCCGGACGGGTTTTTGCGCCGGGGCATAACGACTTATCGGAAGGGTCGCACTGGTTCAGTTGAGGATACCACAAGGAGGACAGCGTGTCGGACAAGCCAGCAATCCAGGCCGATTCAAAGGTAAGTTCAGTAATTATCTACAATGACCGAGCCTTGGTCACCCGCACGGCCAAGGTCACCGTGGAGAAGGAGTCAGATCTGGTCTTTGCCGGACTACCCGGCGGTCTTGACGACCAGTCGGTGCGGGTCAAAGCCAAAGGTTTGACGATCGGCGAAATCCAAATCCGGACCGGCTACGAAAAGCAACCCCACCCTCGGGTCAAAGAGATCCAGGATCGAATCAAGGCGCTTGAAATCGACGACCGCAAGTTGGCTGACGAGTATGCCATCACCAAAGAGAAAGAGAAATTCCTAAGCTCGATTGCGACCAGTTCGGCAACGCTGATCACGAAAGAGATAAACTCGGCGCAAGTATCGCCCCAATCCTGGCGGGAAGGCCTCAAGTTCATCGTTGAAGAGTTGACCAGGTCCCGGACGCGGGTTGCCGAAATTGAACGGGAGCGGACCGAACTCAAGGAAAAGATCAGCGCGGCGAATCAGGAGCTAAACGATATTCGGGCTGATGTTGAACAACGGAAGGCGATTACGTTCGATGTTCAGCCGGAGAAGGCGCAAGGCTACGAGATCGAGCTGAGCTACGTCATCTACGGGGCAAGCTGGTGGACTTACTATGAACTGCGCGGCCACCCGGTCGAGAAACAGCTTGAGATTTCGTACTTCGGCAAGGTTAGTCAGCGTACCGGCGAAGACTGGGATGATACCAAGCTCATTCTGTCGACCGGCATGCCGGCGCTCGGCGGTGTGGCGCCGGAACCATCGCCGTGGTACATCAGCTTGTACCGCGCCCGACCCCAGGGCGTGGCCTATGCCGCGGATGAGTGCCGTTCCGTTGCCCAAGCCCCCAAGGCGAAGCGGGAGATGACGGAAGAAGAAGCTCCGCCTGAGCCGGTGCCGGTCGAAGCCGGCATTGCCATCTTGTATCCCTTACCCGGCAAGTACACGATCAAGAGCGGTGACCAGGAGCGGAAGATCTTGATCAAGAAGATGCCGTTTGAGGCCGAATTCGCATACTCAACCCTGCCCCGCATTTCCCAGCTTGCCTATCTCACCGGCAAGATCAAAAACGCGACCGATTTTCTCCTGCTGGCCGGGGAAGGCAATACCTACGTCGGGGACGATTTCACGGGCCGGGTCTACGTACCGACGGTGGTGCCGGACGATTTCCTCACCGCATCCCTGGGCGTGGACGAGCGGGTCAAAGTCAAGCGCGAGCTAAAGAAGATGAAGGTTGACAAGGGCGGCATTTTCGGCTCCAAGACCAAACACGAGATGGCCTACGAGAACTCAATCGAGAACTTCCACAGCAAGGAACTGACCTGCAAGATCGTCGACCAGGTTCCGGTTCCGACCGACCCCAGTATAAAAGTGAGCGACGTCAGGTTCGAACCGAAGCCGACTGAAGAGAACAAGGACCAGGGCATATACACCTGGAAAGTCGTGCTGCAGCCCAAGGCTAAGTTTGTTATCAAGGTCTCGTTCTCGGTCGAAGCCCCGGGCGAAGCGGAAATCCAGGGGCTTTCTGCTTAAGTCAAGCCATACTGTTGGGTTCCAGCCGGTATGGCCGATATTGGCGCTTTTATATCCAATTATGACTAATTATATATAAATTCATATTGACAAAACAGTGGATTTATGTATAATTGTGCCCAGAACAGGCAAGAGGAGGTGAGGTCTTCTCAAAGAACAAGTGTTTTCTTGCTTTGCGAAGGGTCAACTTTAACAAGGAGGTAAAATGAAATACCTGATGACCCTTATGGTCCTGGTTGGGATTGGCTTGGCTTTCACGCCCAACTCGTTTCGACTGCAGTCGACAGCGTACCTGTTTGAAGATGACTACGACCTGATATTCGATCCTGCGCGGCTGCCCCTTATCGAAGGTTCCCGTCTTTATACGAACCTATCCAATCTCGTCAGCAGTGATGAGGATGTGTTCGGTCCGATCAGCATGGACTACTACCTTTTTGCTGGCTCGACCAAGCTCGGCTCGGTCTATCCGGGGATGATCTACGACAACTACTCAGCCAAGGATCCTAACTACACCGGCCTGCGGGACCGTTTCGGTGATTCGCTGTACGGCGATGCGCAGACCGACTCGATCAGCCTGTTCGACCTGGACGGCAACGGCCTGTATGACTACAAGACCGTTGATGCGCGCAAGGCCAGCGCCTGGGATAAAGAAACCAACGTCAACTTCCTGCTCGGCTTCGGCAAGCGAGTGGGTGAGAACATGCGCGTCGGGTTCGGCTACTACCGGTTCGTCGACCGGTTCAAGAACATCTCGCCCGCCTTCAACCACGTCTACGATCGAAAGGACTCCAATCTCGTCAGTTCGATCTGGACTTATTCGCGTTATGATTCAGCGACCGGTGAATACAACAGCTTCGACAACGGGCACGAGTTCCATCTCAGCGGCTGGCGCGATGCGGAGAAGATGAATGTGGGTCTCGGAGTCAAATTCATCATGGAGTCGTACGGTTACGAAAATATGACTACCTCCATGCTGGATGAGAATCGCAGTCCGAACAATCCCGCGGTTGTCGACTACAAGAAAGTCAACGTTACCGATTCGACCGACTTCACGCACTCCGGTTTCAGCATTCCGGTCACGGCGAAAGTGTTCTACAACTGGAACGAGAAGACCCAGAGCCGATTCTACCTGACCTACGAAATGGGGAACTTCAACATCGTTGACGATGCGCGGGGCTACGGCGTTGTCTCGGCTGACAGCACCTGCCGGCCCGGCTTGATGCTGGTCAACGATACGATCAACCACAACTACTTCGGCAAGTATAGCGAGAGCAACATCACGCTCAACACCCAGCACTTCTTCAAGGTCTCGGACCGCGTCGACCTGGCCTTCGGCCTCGGCGTGGCCAACGAGACCTACTCGGACGAGGTGAATGACAGCATGGTAACCTACCGGCACCTTTCATACAATGACGGCGACACGCTGGCGGATCGCGATGACTCGACCGTCGTGACGAACGGCGTCGAGTACTGGAAGTCGATGGGTACCGGGGTCACCAGGTCGCTCTGGCTGCCTGTAGGCGTTGAATTCAAAGTGATCAACCCGCTGGTGCTGAGACTCGGTGCCATCCACACGATCACGATGTACGATGACACCCAGACCGAGAACTTGGTCGAGATCAATCCGCTCAAGACCAAGGTCACGTATGGCGACGGTACAACCCGTGAAGCGATCGCGAACCAAACCCGCAAACCTTCGACCGTAACACCGAAACCGACCACGAGTGTCACGACCTACACCTACGGCATCGGCTGGGCGGCCGCCGAGAACCTGCAGATCGACCTGATGGGCTTTGCCCGACTCACCGATCTGACGAACTGGAAGCTGTCCGCAACCTTTAAATTCTAACTGCAGGAGGCAGAGATGAAAAAGCTCCTAATCATTTCCGCGGCAATCCTTCTGGTGCTTGCCTGCGGTAAGAAAGACAATCCCCTGGAGATTGACAAGATCCTGGTCGGGGGCGGCGATGCCGATCTTTGCACCGTGGCGGGTGTGAGTCCGGGCAACCGAACCCAACTCGTAGATGAAAATCCGTCTACCACGCCGATCGAAGCAACGGTCCAGGTCGTTTTCAGCAACTTCATGGACCCGGCATCTCTGACCAGCACGAGTGTGAAGGTCAAGAGCACGACGTCCGGCAGCGAGATCACGACCGTGCTGAACTACAACAAGGACGCCAGGGTGCTGTTCATCCGTTCCGATAACTGGCCTACGTCCCAGGCGTTTCTGCTGACGATCGTGTCCGGTGCGAGTGGCGCGAAGAACGTGTTCGGCACGGCGATCGACGGTGATGCCGACAACTTCGACGACGGTACGCCATATGATGACTATCTCTCGACCTTCTTCACCGCGGGCAGTGCCGCCGACAGCTGCGTTGGTGTGATCGCGGACCAGGCGCGGATCGCCTCGATCACGCCGGCCCGGGCCATGAACACCAACCTGCGGCCAGCGGTCGCGGTTACGTTCAATCGCGCCATGGATACGTTGACCTTCACCGGCTCGACGATCCAGCTGGCGGCCGAAGGCGGCGCACCGGTCTCGGTGACCTGGGCGCCTAAGACGCCAACCGTGGCTTCGTTCACGCCCTCGGCGGATCTGAGCTACGGCACCAAGTACATCATCAAGGTCGTGAGCAAAGACACAAAGAGCATCCAACTGGCTAATACACCGGCCTATCTGGTTCCGCTCGACGGCAACCGCAACGGACCGCAGCAGACCGAGCCGGATACAATAACCTACTTTGTCTGCGATACGGCCGCGGCTCCGACCGTGACGGCCGCGAGGATCACTGGTGGCGTCAGCTTCACCTTCTCGCGGATCATGGATACGACCACGACCTCGACGGTGAATGTCAAGGTCTTCGACCGCGATGGCTATGTGCCCGGAAGTTTCGTCTTCTCGACCCCGGGCGGCAACACGACCAGGATCGAGTACTACTTCCAGCGTACCGTGACCCTCCCCCTGGACGCCTTCGTCAGCAAGGAAGCGAAGGCCACTAACGGCAAGAAACTGGATGGTGAGACGACCCCCAACGGTATCGGCGGCGAACCATGGGATGATTACTGGAGAAGGAACGTGCCGTAGAGTCGGTAAAGAATCAAAGGGAAGGCCGGCAACGGCCTTCCCTTTTTTTGTACCATCAAGTGAGTCTGGTGTAGCGCGCGATAGATCACTCGACGTTCAAGTGACTTCGGCAAGCCTTCGGAATATCGTCAGTACCGGGATTGCCACGGGTCGATTGCATCGGCTCTCGCAATGACACACACGGAGTTTGCTGAATACCCACAATCATGAGAAGAAGCTCCCAGAATGTGAAAATCTGTTGGACGCATCACACTGGGAAAGCGATATCGTAGAAAATCGCCCAAAATCGTTGTTGCTATGTCATGGGAAATTGCTATAATCGATGCGAACAAGATATCTTATGCTCGGCATGACGCTTAACGAATACCAGACGCTCATCAAAGACATTTATTATGACAAAGACGCCAAGCGCGGTCTGGCCCGGACCTTCGGCTGGCTCGTCGAGGAGATCGGGGAGCTATCAAGGGCAATAAGGCAGGAAGACAAGGCCGCGATTCGAGAAGAGCTTGCCGACTGTTTTGCCTGGCTCTTGAGCGTGGCTTCCATTCTGGAAGTCGACGCCGAGTCGGCGCTGGCCAAGTACCGGGACGGTTGTCCCAAGTGTCGTAAAAAACCGTGCACATGCACAGAATGAAAGGAAAACCTGCAGAGGATCAGATCATCAGGGCATCAGTAGGTAGAACACCAGCGTACCAGGATATCAGGAGCTAGCATCTCCGTGATCTATCCGCACATCACTGTAAT
The DNA here is from genome assembly GCA_964354155.1 of uncultured bacterium. Taxonomy (GTDB): domain Bacteria; phylum Hydrothermota; class Tepidihabitantia; order SM23-42; family CAYGYG01; genus CAYGYG01. The sequence goes on from CAYGYG010000001.1 coordinate 147,732, forward strand.
CATCGATGCCTTGCACCGTCTCCACTGTAATCAGCGCCAACTCCAGTTGGCGAGGAGGTTTCATGCTTGAAGTCATTTTGGCCCTGAGCATCACCGCGCTATCCCCGCCGTCTGACGTCAGGGCCGTCGATACCCCCAACGACGGCGGAGGATCGATCGGTGTCCGCTGGCAGCTTTCCCCGGATGACGCGCTGGTCAGCGCTTATCGTATTGAAAGGGCTGAGGCCGGCAAGGATTTTGTGGATATCGGTTTTGTACCCCGGGCCACGGGTGTATTTGTCGATACCCGGGCGGCAGGCCGAGTCAAGTATTCCTATCGCATCGTTGCCCTCCAGGACACCATGCGGTCTGCTTCAGAACCGACCGGCGACGTATTCAGTTACGGACAGTGGTTTCATACCGAGCGGGTCAATGTCATCGTCGGGATCATCATTTTTTGTGCACTGATCCTCTGGTTTGTATATCATGCCCGCCGGGGCAAGGAGCTCTTCATAAGACGAATCGCCGGACTGGATGCGGTCGAGGAAGCCGTGGGTCGGGCCACCGAAATGGGCAAGGCAATTCTCTACGTGCCGGGCCTGGGATCGGTGGGTGATGTCGCGACGATTGCTTCGCTCAACATATTAGGCGAGGTGGCCCGCAAGACTGCCAAGTACGACACAACGCTGCTGGTGCCGAATCGCGACGCCATCGTCTTTACGGTCGCCCAGGCCATGGTTAAGGAGGCCTATACCCGGGAAGGCCGGCCCGACGCGTACAAAGAGGAGAATGTCTTCTTCATCACCGACAGCCAATTTGCCTATGCCGCGGCCGTCGACGGTCTGATGGTGCGGGAGAAACCGGCAACCAATTTCTTCCTGGGCATGTTCTGGGCCGAATCATTGATCTTGGCCGAAACCGGGGCAACGACCGGGGCCATCCAGATTGCCGGTACGGACTCGGTCTACCAGCTGCCGTTTTTCATCACGGCGTGCGACTACACGCTGATCGGCGAAGAACTTTACGCCGCCTCGGCCTATCTTTCCCGCGAAGCCACCCTGCTCGGTTCGCTCAAAGCCCAGGACTACGGTAAGATAATCATCATCACCCTCATCATCCTTGGTTCGGCGCTCATGCTGGCCGGCACGATCGGTGGTCTCGGATTCCTCAGAGAGATCTACGGCTTCTTCTCGGTCAGCTAAGGAGGTTGACAATGCAACGACGCATTCCCATGACGATCTGTCTCGTAATGGGGATTTTCATGATCGTCCAGTACATGATTCCTCATCGAGTCTCGACCCAGGCCTACGAAGAGATGCTGAAGTGGGACCGGATCATCATCGCCTTCGCCTTGATTCTCTCGACCGGAAGTCTGGTGACGCACCACTGGTCGAAAATCAGGCGGAAGAAACAAGGTTGGTACTTTAGCATTGTCACCCTGATCGGCCTGGCCATTACCGCATTCATTGGTGTGGGCTGGGGTATCCGGGCGGGCACGGCGCTTCACACCATCTTCATAAATATGATTGTGCCTCTGGGTTCGTCGATGTTTGCCATCCTGGCGTTCTACATGGCTTCGGCGGCCTATAGGGCATTCCGGGCGCGTAACAAGGAAGCGACCCTGCTTTTGATCGCGGCGTTTATCGTGATGCTGGGCATGGTGCCGATCGGTTCGTTTCTTTGGGACAAGCTGCCCGATGTCGCACAGTGGATTCTCAATGTGCCTAACCTGGCGGCCAAGCGGGCGATTTTCTTCGGCGTGGCGCTGGGCGTAATCGCGACTTCAATCAAGATTATCTTCGGCATCGAACGCGGCTGGATAGGAGGCAAGTGACATGAAAGCATTCGAATGGCTTTTCAAGATTGACCGTCGGATCATCTTTCTGATCCTGGCCGCAGTCGTGATCCTGCCCTTGCTGGTCCCACTCAACCTGGGCGTGAAGATATCTCAGCCGGTCAAGGACTTGTTTGACGAGATCGACCGTCTTGAACCACGGAGCAAGCCGCTGATGATTTCGGTCGATTTTGACCCTAACTCGATGCCCGAATTGTACCCGATGTATTTGGCGGTTCTGCGTCATGCCTTTGCCCGGAATATCAAAGTTGTGATTCTGGGGCTCTGGTTGACCGGCATCAACATCGGCGAGGAAGGTTTGCGCGAGGTGTCGGCCGACTTCAAAAAGGTCAACGGACAGGATTACGTGTTCCTGGGTTGGAAGGCCGGGATCGCGGCCGTAATCCTGGGGATGGGCGAGAGCATAGAGCGGGTTTTCCCGGCCGACTATTACAACACGCCGCTCGATTCGCTTCCGCTGATGAGAGATGTCCGGAACTACTCGGACATCCCGTTTTTCGTCTCGCTGTCCGCGGGCGACCCCGGCTACCGGCAGTGGGTCACCTATGCCGGGTCCAGCTACAGCCTGCGTATCGGGGCGGGCGTCACGGCCGTTTCGGGCGCTGATGCCTATCCGTACCTTCAGACCGGTCAATTGGTCGGATTGCTGGCCGGCATGAAGGGCGGCGCCGAATACGAGAATCTCCTCGGCAAGGCGGGTTACTACACGGGAGCTCAGATTGCGACCAAGGCGATGGATTCCCAGTCTCTGGCTCACCTGGCTATCATGATCCTGGTGATCCTCGGCAATGTCGGGTTTCTGTTGGCAAGGAGGAAGAAATGACGGTATTCTGGACCTGGGTTGGTGCGCTGTTGACACTCTGCATATTCTCCTTCCTGTACAAGGATAACCCGTTCTACAAGTTCGCCGAGCACCTTTTTGTCGGTATTTCGCTCGGCTACAGCATCGCCGTGACGTGGCATAACGCGGTCTTCCCCGAGCTCTACGTGCCCTTGTTCCGGGACTTCCACCTTGCCAATCTGCGGCTGCTCATACCGTTCATACTGGGGCTCATGTACCTTACGCGGTTTATCCCGAAGCTGTCGTGGATGTTCAAGCTGCCGATTGCGTTTCTGCTTGGCCTGTTCTCAGGCGCGGCGATCCCCCGCGAGTTCCAGGCCAATATCATAAAACAGATTCAAGGAAGTCTGCTGACGGCCGACTCATTCGCGAGATGGGATATTGCCCTTTTTGCGATAGTCGGGTTTGTCGGGGTTCTCTGTTCGCTTCTCTACTTCTTCTTCTCGCGCGAACGGAAGGGCATCCTGAAGCCGGCGTCGGAGATCGGCATTGTCTTCCTGATGGTTGGATTCGGCGCTTCGTTCGGCTATACGGTGATGGCGCGCGTCAGCCTGCTGATCGGCCGGGTACAGTTTCTGCTGGGTGACTGGCTGCATATCATCAAGTAGGGGGTCAGGCCGTTCTGGCGCAAAGTGACCGAGTCGCCCTAGAAGCCTTGCTCCGTATGCCGTAGGGGCAATTCACGTTGAAAATCCCGGCCTGAGGGAAATTGCCCTTCTCTTGGGCGGTTCTTGTTGAAAATCCCCACCGAGACAAAACGCCCCTACATAATCCTTTGCCGATGAGCCTATTGATCTCGGCATTGATTCGTTTACAGAAGTGAATAGAATCCAAATGCTTCTCCCTACGGCACGCCTGTGTCCCCCCACGGGGCCTTAGGCCGGAGGGAGACACAGAGGTGACTTCGTTCAAGATGACAAGCAGGAGTGTCATTCTGAGTCCCGCTTTGCGGGACGAAGAATCTCAATTAGAGCCTTAGGCCGTCGTCAGACATAGGATCAACGATACTAACGTTATAGCGATCATAAGGTCTGTCATCACTGTAATCTGCCGTTCTATCGTCCTAATCTATGTGCCTCTGGCACAAAGAAAAGGGTAGAAGAGAGATCTCTTCTACCCTGATTCTTTTGGTCGAGCGTCTTTACTTAATGTCGGACGAGGTCAGTACAACATCAGCAATAGTCTTTATTCCAACTACCGTATTCTCAGAATGCGTGTGAACACTGCCAACACCTTTGGCAAGCCATGAATAGGAAATGAAGCCGGCGATGTTGTATTCGACCTTCCAGGCTGTGTAGTCGCCCGCCTCAACGGTGACGTCCTCTTCGGCAATCACCTTGGCGGTGACGCCGCTGTCCGGGTGCCAGGTTTTGCCGGCTTCAAGCGGCAGCGCCAGCACCGTGTCCGGCTTGGTGTCGTCAAGCTTGGCGTACGAGAGAATGTAGTCGCCGGCGTCAAGCAGATAGTAGGTGCTGGTTGATGAGGTCGTCTGGCCGGTTGATTTGATGGTCGTGTTTGTGGTGGAGGAGAATTGGACGACGTCTTCGCCGCTGGTCAACTTGGCTTCGGCCTTTGCCTCGGTCTTTGAAGTGCTGGTGGTTACGATCGTCGTATCGGTTTTGGTATAGCCCGCGTAGTTCCACACGCTGCCTACCGCCATTGGCGAATAGTCAGCTCCGCCGCCGAAGATACCACAGCTGACAAACATCAAGATCGGCAAAGCTAAGAGTAGTTTTTTCATTTTTCTTGTCACCTTTTCGGTCTGGTTCAATCATCTTGACCCGTTTGCTGCTATCTGGAATCGGGCCGCATAAAGGGCATGGCACCCTGGACAGGATAGTCGGTGCTGTGCATGTTTCCGCAGGGAGGTTCCTTGTTGAGCCGAGGAACAGGTGCCAATCATATTCCGGAAGATGTAGTTAATTGGCAATTATAGCGGGAATCCTCGAAATGTCAAGTGTCCGGATATTCTCTAGCCGTTTCAGGTCAGGCCTGGGCCCCGGACTGAGGCCGAGCCGGGTCAGGATACTTCTGCTTAACAAAGTCGTTTATCTTGTCCCGCAGGTCGCCTTCAGATGGGAGGTAGAGAAAGAGGCCCCGGAAGTTGTTGAGGAAAGTCCGTTTGGCAAAAGGGCTCAGCAGGATACCGTTCTTGCCGGAATAATAGCGGCGGAATTCCTTGAATTCCCGCCGGTTCGTGTAGTAGAGCTTCTTGATGGTGACGCTATCCTGATCGAGTACATATACGGTCGGGAGAAAGAACGAATTGAGCGAGGCGAATAGAAAGAGAAGACCGAGGACGACCCAGAAGGCACCGTAGAAGATCTGAATTAAGGTCAGAAAGAATACGATTATCGCCAGAGAAATTACCGTCTTGATCGGTGCGTACCGAGCCGGATGAAACGTCCAGGTTATCGGGGCGGCCGACGGGATATCATTCACAATACCGCCGCGTCGTTTCCAATTTCAAGTCCCCGCCTGCCGAGTACACTGTGCAAGAAAAGACGGGTTGCCTGATGTGATCAGTTGAAACCAGCATTTTGATATTTGATTATTGATATGGATAAAATGGGCCCGATCCGACTTGAACGGATGACCAGCTGATTATGAGTCAGCTGCTCTAACCAACTGAGCTACGGGCCCAAAGATGCGCCAAAGGCCGCCGGAAACCGACGGTACTAAACAATCGAACAGCGTCAATATAATCGTAACGGCTGAGTTGTCAAGGGCGCGATTCGCCCTCGGGCCTTCATGGTCCGAGCTTCTTCTTGACATGAACTGCTTTCCGTATATGATACTGCCTATGAAAAAGCTAATGCTAATTTCCATTATTTTCGCGCTTTGTTTCGTTGCCTGCCGCAAGGATGACGATGATGGGCCGCCGCCACCACCGCCGCCGGCTCAGAAGAACGCAATCGACCTGCTCCCCAAGGATAACGAAATCAGCGGCTGGACCAAGAGCGAAGCGGTCAGGATTGCCGGCACTCCCGATGAATTGACCGCGATCATCGACGGCGAGGCCGTTCCCTACATCAACAACAACTTCAAAGATGCGGTTTTCCAGAAGTACCAGGGAGTCATTGGTTCAAACACTATAACTCTGGAGGTTCGCATCTTCGACATGCGCGACACGGCCAATACCCGGAAGGTCTACCAAGATGTCGCCGCGGGTGGCGAACAACCCTGGAATAACCATCCCGGCGTTGAAGGCCGTATCAATGACAGTTTCCTGTTCGACTACATGGTCGAATTCTGGGAAGCCAAGTTCTACACGCGCATTTTCATTCAAGAGAGGAGTGCGGCGGCGCTGGACATTGCCAAGACTTTCGGCCTCAACATCTCGGCGGCAATCAAAGAGTAGTCTCGTATGAAGAATATCTCGCGCCGCGATTTTTTGAGACAGGCGATGGCGGCGGCCTTATCCGCCGCCCTTCTGCACAACGGCCGTGGTCTTTTTGCCCAGGAACCGGAGACGATGGACCTGGTGGTCGCAAAAGGAGACAAGGTTAAGGCGCTGAAAAAGGCCCTTGAGGCCTACGGCGGTATCGGCCGGTTCGTCAAGCCCCAAGATCGGGTCCTAATCAAACCCAACATCTCTTTTGCGAGCCCGCCGGAGTGGGGCGCAACCACGAGTCCGGAGCTGATCGTCGAGGTCGCTCGGGCTTGCCTTGAGGCCGGGGCCAAAAAAGTTATTATCGCTGACTACCCGCTGAGTGCTGCCGAGGTCTGTTATGCAAAGTGCGGACTCAAAAAGGCGATGGAGCAACTCCCACAAGTCGATGTTGTACTGTTGACCCAGGAGCGATTCTTTGTCGAGACCGAGGTGCCGCAAGGACTGGTCCTCAAGTCGACCAGGCTGGCCCGGGAGCTCTCCAAGAGCGATGTCCTGATCAGCATGCCCACGGCCAAGTCGCATTCGGCTACCGGCGTGAGTCTGGGCTTGAAGGGCCTGATGGGTCTGATCTGGGACCGCGGTTACTTCCATCAGGATGTTGACCTAAATCAGGCGGTCGCGGACCTGGCCACAATTGTCAAACCAAACCTGGTGATCATGGATGCCTCGCGGCCACTGACATCGGGCGGCCCCGGTGGTCCGGGTGTGGTCAAGGAGCTGAACAAGGTGATTGTCGGTGTTGATCCGGTGGCGGTCGATTCCTATACGGTCGGTCTCGTCAAGTGGTATAACAAAGTGTTCGCCGGCAAGAACGTTAAGCACATCGCCTTAGCCGCCAAGATGGGCTTGGGGGAGATTGATGTTACGAAACTGAAGATAAAGGAGCTCCTGGCCTAGTATCCGGCCTTGCCGGGGCCTGCGCCGGAACCAGCATGCCAAAGCGAACCCCATCTACGATGGCGAAGTGGCTCAAGGCAACGCGTATTGCCTCGCAGATCCTTTTCCTGGTTCTATTCGTCTACCTTTTCAGGGCCTCGGCCAGCGTCGCCCGCCCGCTGTTCACCAATCCTTTCTTTCAGTCCGACCCATTGCTCTTTATCGCGACCTCGCTAGCCAACCGCAGTCTGCTTCCGTTCTTGCTGCCCTTGCTTTTCATGCTCGCGACGGCTGTCCTGGGCCGCGTTTTCTGCGGTTTTGTCTGCCCGCTCGGTTCGCTGATTGACGGTTTTGACGCTGTGGTCGGCCGGATAAAATACCGCAAGCTGGACTTCAGATTCCTCAAATACTATCTGCTTTTCTTTCTCCTTGTGCTGGCGCTGTTGGGCAGTACCTTGGTTTTCTTCTTTGACCCGATAGTCATCACCGGGCGCAGTTTTGTTGGTGTCATTCGGCCGGTTGTGTCCTTGCTGACCGGCAGTCCAGTCATGCACAACGGCATCATTTTCTTTGCTATCATGGCCGGAATTTTGATGTTTGGTTTCATTCAAAAGCGTTTCTGGTGTCGCAATCTATGCCCGCTGGGCGCACTGCTCGGGCTGGTCGGTCGTTTTTCCCTGCTGCGATACCGACTCGATGATGACTGCAAAGAATGCAGTCTCTGTGCCCGGCTCTGCCCGACCCAGGCGATTGACTCGGACGAGCGGGTGATAACCAGCAGCGAGTGTATCCGGTGCATGAATTGCCTGGGCGATTGTCCCGAAAAGAAGATCCACATTGGTTTCGGCGTAGGTCCGCTTCCCGGTCCGGGTCCGGATCTGAGCCGGCGTGGTTTCTTGGCCTCAGTCGGTTTAGGTATCATTGCCGCGCCCTTGCTCAAGACCGATTTTTTGACCAAGATCAACCTAGGCAAAGTGATTCGTCCGCCGGGAGCGATTCCCGAAAGCCTCTTTCTTAATGCCTGTGTACGCTGCGGCGAATGTGTGAAAGTTTGTCCGACCCGAGGCTTGCAGCCGGTCATGTTTCAAGGTGGCCTTGCTGGCCTGTTTGCGCCACGGTTGGAGGCACGGATCGGAGGGTGTGAGCGGAACTGCAACGGTTGCGGGCAGGTCTGCCCGACCGGGGCGATCCGCAAGCTGTCGCTTGACGAGAAGAGCTACGTGAAGATGGGCACGGCCGTGATTCATAAAGAGATGTGCCTGGCCTGGGAGCAAGACAAGGTGTGCCTGATCTGTGATGAGGCCTGTCCGTATAATGCGATCACTTCGCGGCTGGCCGAGGCAGCGGGCAGCCGTTTGTTAAGACCTTTCATAGACGAAGAGTTATGCACCGGCTGCGGCATCTGCGAGTCGCGGTGCCCGATCGCCGGTCCTTCGGCGATTGAAATCTTGCCGATCGGTGAAGAGCGGTTGAGTAAGGGTTCATACATGACGGCGCGAAAGAGGGAGCTTCGAGAACAGCTGGAGCGGGGCACCAATGAAGATATTCCTTCAGGGTTCATTGAATGAGAAGAACCTCTAAGGCGGCCAATGGCTGAAGCGTACATCAAGACCAGGCAGGCCGGGTGACCCTCTTTCTTGTCTTGACGCTTCTTGCCGAGAGCGGCAAGGCCCTGGAAGGCCGGCCGATGGCTCTGTCAGCCGAGGGATACATCTTTATGACAACCCCGTCCGGCGTCTATCGCTTCGACAAGAACGCGCTGGAATGGTCGGTCCTTACCGTCAAAAACGGCCTGCCTCAAAACCTGGTTACGACCCTGGGGGTCGATGAAGGCTTGTTGTGGGTGGGCACCGATTCTGGTCTGGCCGTGGCCGACTTGAAACTGCTCAATTTCCGCGTCGTGGACACCTCGACCATTGGCGGCATCGGCTTTGATGCCGACTATGTCTATGCCGGCGGTCCGGCCGGGATTCTGCGTTACGACAAGTATAAAGACCAACTGGAACTATTCGAGACCGGCGCCGCGGTTCGTGATCTAGTTCTGGTTGAAGACCGGATCTTCGCCGCGACTGATTCGGGTCTCGTCGTCTTCAACACGCGATACGAGAAGACGGAGGCCACTCCCTACGAAATAAGCGAGCCGCTCAAACATATCGTTACCACGAACTTCAGTCTGTTTTTTCTTGGTAACCAGAACTGCTATCAGTATCACAAGACGACCCGGGGCTGGCGCCGATTTGATGGGTTCAAGGCGAACGACTATGCGGTGCGCGGCGATTCGGTTTGGGTGGCGACGGACGACGAGGTGATGATATATGATGATGTCCTTGGTGGCTGGTCGCGGTATCGACAGGAAGAGTGGCTACCGGCACCGAGAATCACGGCACTCTCGGTAACCGCCGGCTATCTAGTTTTCGGCAGTGAACAAGGGATTATCGTGGTCGACAACAAGAACCGAACTTGGAAGAAGTATAACCTGGCCAACGGTCTGGTTGAAGAAAGCGTGCTGAGAATCGTTGAAGAAGGGGGCGAGATTTACCTGCTTTCTCCGGGTTGGCTGCAAAGGTTTGACCGCAAAGGAGACTGGAAGCGTCTGAAGATCGAAGGTCTCCAGGTTGCCAAAGAAGGGCTTTTCACGGTCGATGAGGCGGGCGGCCATATCAACCTGTCGAACGATGTCAAGGCGACCCTGCAGGGTCGCATCTCCGGTCAGTATGAGATGCAGGACACGATGGTTCTGAAGAGCGAGACCATCGACAGCCGGTTCATGCTTGGTCGAACCGGCGGACGGTTGCTGGCGGCTTACTACGACGATACGGAAAAACAGAGAAAACTCTATGGCGCGGTTTACCAGGATCCCAAAGGAATCGTTGCGCGGGCCAGCGCCGGCAAGCTCCGGTCCGAATTCTACAAATCGGGCCTGATCCCGCCCGGTTCCTATCTGGGCGGCAGCGGACGTCTGGAGACAAAGGTTGCGGCGCTGACCATGGCCGGGGGCGCAAAGCGTTCGGCCTTCACCGCCGACTATTTTACTGGAAACAGCACCAACCGATTGCTGTCCATCGAGGACATCGCCTACCTCAAGAACGTATTTTTCGCGGTCGACACGATCGACCCACAGATCGATTTCGAGAGCGAATCGTTGTTCGTCGACAACCGGGTTGCTCTCGACAACGACGAGAACACGCGGCTTGGCCAGCGGATTGCCGGATTGGTCGGCGATTTCGACCCACGACACCGCGGCATTGACTACGCGGTCGACTATGCCCGGGGAATGATTCGGTTTCTAACCCCACTTGCCGATTCGGCGGTTGTAGTCATCAAGTTCAGTGGCGGACAGGAAGCAGTGCTGCAGGGGCGGGGCCAGGACAGTCTGGAATTGAAGAATCATTACCAGCTCGGGGCCATCGAGATACTGCCCCGCAGTCTTTCAATCCGTATCTTCGACACAACCAATGTCGAATACCCCCTGGACCGATTTGGACTCGACAATAACCGTGACGGTGCGGTCGACGACGAGTACGTCAACTACTTCAACGGCATACTACGTTTCCCCGCGCGGCGGCCTTTCCCGGATACCGTGTACCAGTCAACCCCGGCCAGCTGTTACCGGATGATGATTTCCTACCGGTCAAAGATGTCGACTTACCAGCTGTCACAGGCACCGGTGGTTACTAACAGCGAGGAGGTGATTCTGGATGGGGTGAGTGTACGCCGCGGCATCGACTACATCATCGACTACAGTACCGGCAATGTCGTTTTTCTGGAGAAAGGTCGCGTGTTGACTAAGAGTGAGATCGAAGTTCGCTACGAGTATGAGTATCCGGAAGGTGGGACCAGTTCGGATACCGCGGTTCTGGGCGGACAGCTGGCCGTGGCGCCCGGCGGCGGATTTGAGTTTGTTCCCGGCTTCTATCGTTCGGGCGAACAGCAGGTGGCCAATGTTGTTTCGGAGTGGGAGCTAAAGCGGCCTGCGCTTGGCCTGAGGCTTGTGCCCGAGATCGGTATCAATGCGGACGATTCCCGGGCAAAGGGGGGCCGAGTTTCCGCGTTCGGCAGCTTGAGGCGCTTGCGGCTCAATTCCATCGTCGAGACGTACGAACCTGCCTTCAAGGCATTTGGGCGACGCACGAGTCGGTACGGCGAACTGACCTCGCGGTATTACCTGTACAGCAAGTACGAATTCTCGGATTTCGTTGCCGTCGATGGTTCTTATGATCGGCGCCAGGCTGAAGATACGGTCGCCGGCTCTCAGTTCGACCGCGAGACCGGCGTCGGTGGAGTGTACTTCAATCTCCCCAGCCTGCCGGTTCTGACCCTGGGCGGCGGGCAGCGCACGTACTCCGGTGACCTGCCCCAACCCCAGGAGAAACGCTACTCTGGGCACGCCAGTATTGACTATAGCGTACCCCCCGGCGTTGCACGGCGGGCACGCTTGAGCAATCTGAAACTGGGCGGGTCGTTCTCGGCCGAGATGATCACCGAACCTGGCGAGATGGATCTTTGGGAGGAGAACCGGATTCTCAGTGCCTCGTCCACGCTTCCGCTGTCGAATGATATCGGGGTTTACTACCGCGGCGTGGATGAGCGGGAGGTCGGCACAAGCCTGCCCCTGGAGAAGGGGGACAACTTTCGGTTGACCTCACGCCACGATTTCATTCCTGGTATCTACGTTGCCAATAGCTATGAGCTGGACGATGGATTGGCGCTGGCCCAGGAGGACCGACTGCTCAGCCTGGATCATTCGCTCCTCTCCATGGCCAAGATAGGACCCGGCGCCTGGTTTCCCGACCTCAGCTTCATCAATTTCGAGGTAAGCTACGGTCGCAGCATGACCGCATCGGTCAGCGGGCCGGGTCTTAGCCGGGTCTTTTTCAGTCTTATGATCCCGGAGCAAGGCGATATCCTGTACCAAGGTCTTTCCAACAGCTATACGTTTACGGCCGATCTTCGGCCGGCATCCAGCCTTATCATCAGTCCGGCATATTCTCTGGCCCGGGGCGAGACCGGCTACTGGGACGGCTTGACCAGATTTGTTGAGCACAACCTTAGTCCTAAGCTGGAGACATACCTCGGACCCAACACGACCTTAACCGGCCAGTACTTTCTCAAGGATGAAGAGCGCGCCGGCATATCCTCGAGGGTATCGAATAACCCGGTGGCCGAGTGGCAGAATCGCTGGTCACGAACTATCAGAACCAAAACCAGGCTGTCGGTTCGGCGTGAAGTGTACAACGAGGGCAACATCGAACAGACGGATGACGACGTGTCGCCGTCAGTACAATTCGGCTACTACGACGACCGGTTCTTCAAGGAATTCGAATTTCTGACCACGCTCGGGTTGAGTTACGGGCGGACCATGAATGGAGTCACGTCGGAAGAGATGCGCGTTGTGCCGGTGTTCGAATTGAACATGCGGCCGACGACTTTCTTTGTGGTGAATACTTCCTTCCAACCCACCTACACCTATGACCTGGGTGATCCTGACTTGAGTGAGTTTGATCCTTACCTTAAGCTGAAGGGAACACTCCAGTTCTGAACCGCTGGAGTCAACGTCGTCTAGTTCTTGGCGATGTAGCCCAGGAAGAAACCGCTGGTTTGATTATCCTGGGGCAAGACACGCCCGCATTGGGTGACTCGTTCATCGAGCCGATGCCCTTTCCATTCGGTCACGCCGGGGCGTATCTTCAAACCATTAACTTGAACCGGCATCACCTCGGCCTGGGGATGACGTCTCAGCAGGTAGTTGACCACGATTTCGTTCTCCTCGGGTGCGTAGGTACAGGTTGAGTAGACAAGCGTACCTCCCGGCTTCAAGGCGCGGAATCCGGCCAGCAGCAGCCCGATCTGGATGGTAGCCATGCGTTCGATGTTTTTTTCCCCCCAGTGATAGAGAACCGCACGCGACTTGTTGATTGTTGCTTCGGCCGAACAGGGCGCGTCGATCAGCACTCGGTCAAAGTAATCGGGCAGCAGGTGACCGAAGCGGTTGCCGTTGAAATTCGTGATCACGGTATTGAGTACGCCCATCCTGTCCAAGTTGAAAGCCAGGGCCTTGATGCGATCCGGACGAACATCGTTGGCGACGATGAGACCGCTGTTCTCCATGACCTGGGCCAACTGAGTCGTCTTGGACCCGGGGGCCGCGCAGAGGTCAAGGACTTCGTCGCCGGGCTGGGGCGCGAGCAGCAGTGGTGGCAGCATTGAAGCAGCTTCCTGGATGTAGATGTGACCGAGAAAGTGGGCAAGATGATTACCAAGGGGCAGGCGGTCGTCATTGAGTACGTAGCCATCGGTGCAGAAGGGAAGCGGAGAGATCGGAAGATTACAGAGTAGGTCGAGTATCTTGGCTCGCGCTGATTTCAGCGGGCTCAAGCGGAAGGTCGTCCGGAGCGGCCGGCTCAAAGCCTGGAGGAATTCGTCATAGTCAGGGATGATCGACTGGTACCGGCCGGCAATGTCTTCAATCGATTTCATTGGAGGGCCCTCCATCGATTACAATGATGAACAGATAGATTACTGTGATGGAGGAGCTGATCCCTCGTTTTACTCGGGACGATGCGTGGCATCGGATTACGGAGATAGAACGATTCAGACAGATTCACCCCGTTAGAATAATTGTATCGGAACGATTGCTCTGGCTCGTATGATGCGTCGACTATTACTGACGACACAACTACAAATCGGTAGAACCCAGGTATTTCTAACGGGGTAAAGCGGATGCACACTGATGCTCTGCAAGTAGCGAGTGGCAAGGAGCAAGTAGAGAGTTGGGAGATCACGTTTAGAACGTTGCAAACGTTAGTAACGTTAATGACGTTCAGATTACCCCGTATCTCCATGGCTCTTAGCCGGTACTCATTGCTCATTGCAGTATCCCCTCCGCGCCTCTGCTCCTCCGCACCCCTGCGGTTTTTGTCGTAGTCCATTACTCCATCATTCCATGCTTCCATCATTCGCTACCTCAGCAGTGCCTCAACACTTGGCAGGTCTCCCATTGAAGAGAAGCTGGCAGTCACTGCATCCGGCAGTATCCGCTTGACCAAGCCGGTGAGCACCTTGCCCGGTCCGACCTCGACAAAGGTCTCAACTCCCATGCTTTCTATCTTTCGGATCGAATCAGACCAGCGAACCGGAGACAGGATCTGGATGGCAAGATTCCCTTTGATCGTTTTGGCGTCGGTCGTCGGTTCGGCGGTGGCATTCATCACCACCGGAAAGCGAGCATCGGCGATAGGCACCCGCGCGAGGTACTTTTCGAATTCGACCGCCGCGGTGCGCATTAGGGGAGAATGAAAGGCACCGCCCACGACCAACGGAATTACCCTCTTGGCTCCGGCGGTTTTTGCCTCGTCGCAGACCGCCTTGAGCACTTCTTCTTCACCGGCAATGACCAGCTGGTCCGGTGCATTGTAGTTGGCGATAACGACTCGGCTATCGGTCTTCTCGCACAATCCTTTCAGTCTGTCCTCGGCTAAGCCGATGATTGCCGCCATGGCCCCGGGATTCTTGATACTCATGAGCGCACCCCGCTGCTTGACGGTGCTGAGAACGCCGCTTAAGTCAAAAGCTCCGGCTGCATAAAGTGCGTTGTACTCGCCAAGCGAATGGCCGGCAGTCACCGATGGGCAGAACCCACGTTCTTTTAGAAGTTCCAGCGCAGCAATCGATGTTACGCTTATCGTAGGCTGGGTATTCTTGGTCTGTCTCAACTCATCTTCAGGGCCTTCGAAGCAGAGCTTCCTGACATCCATCTTGAGTATATCCTGGGCAGTATCAAAGACCTTTCGGGCGGTGTCGCTATTCTCGTAAAGATTCTTCCCCATGCCAACGGCCTGAGACCCCTGGCCCGGGAAGATGAATGCATATTGCTTGGCCATACACTCCTTTCAGTCTGCCGCGGAAACGGCAGACTTCGCAGGGACTAATCCAACTTGAACTTGTACTGGATCTTCGGCAAAAGCAGCCGGTCCATTGGCTCAAAGAATATATCGATTAGGCTCTTTTTCTTCTTGGGATAGATAAGTCTTGGTTCGCCGGCCATGCCGACCAGGTTCTTCGTAATCGTCACCGCGTCTTCAAGCGAACCCAGCGTGTCAACAAGCCCCAGCTCCTTGGCCTGACGCCCCGTGAAAATCCGACCGTCGGCCATCGCGATGACGCTGTCCACGGGAAGCTCGCGTTCCGTGCTGACCGTGGCCACAAACTGGTCATAGACGTCAGTGATGACGCCCTGGAGCAGTACCTTCTCTTTTTCGGTCATCGTTCGAAACGGCGAGCCAATATCCTTGTGCTCTTTTGACTTGATAGTCTGGACTCCGACCCCGATCTTGCTCATCAACTGTTCGACGTTGACGAACTCCATCAGCACCCCGATTGACCCGGTCAATGTCCCGGGATTGGCAACAATGATGTCAGCCGGGGCCGACACATAGTAGCCGCCTGAGGCGGCAAGCGTACCCATGGACACGACCACTTTCTTGGCCGCCTGTGCCTTCTTGACGGCTTCGTAGATTTCTTGAGAGGCCGCGACTCCGCCGCCCGGACTATCAACGCGGAGGATAATCGCCCGGATCGATTTGTTCTGGGTGAATGACTTGAGTTGCGAAACCGTCTCTTTAGCCTCGATGATGGTGCCGAGCACCTCGACGACACCGATCCGGTTCGACTCAAACGTGGCCTGGATAGACAAAACCGCGACGGCAACGACTGCCATCAAGGGTATAATGAACAATAGCTTTTTCATGTTGGGTCTCCTGCCGAATTATACCGCGTTCAGGCGAAAAATCAAGGGCGGGTCGGGACCCATCCGAGAAAGGGAGATCTAAGTCCTAAATCCGAAGCTCTAAACACTAAACAAATCCCAAATCACAAACTCCAATGTTCGAAATGAAACGGGGTTTAGAATTTCGGTATTGGGATTTCCCGTCAGCCCTCGTAGGGTCGGGTTTTAAACCTGACCAGATCTCGCCAGGTTTGGACAACAAAAGGGGCGATTGTCGAATCGCCCCTGCCGGGAAACGGAGAACGCTCGGTATCGAGCGTCAGTTTGCCACGACCATGGTTTTGGAAACCGAGCGACGTCCCGCCTTGATTGTATAGACGTACACACCAGCCGCGGTCTTGCGGCCCACGCGGTCGCGACCATTCCACATCACCTCGAAGATACCCGGGTTGTGCATCTTGTCCGCCAGCGTCCTGACCGCGCGACCCGCCTTATCGGTGATCTTGACGGTGACTCTTGTTGGTTCTTTCACGGCATACCGTATGATGGTCGTCCCGCTGAACGGGTTGGGCTGATTCTGGTACAGCACAATACCGTCAACGCGTTCCGCACGCTCTTCTTCAACTCCGGATGGATTCTGAATCCTGATCAGGTTGATGTCCATGGTGCCGAGATTATAAGGGGCCTGCGCCGCGGTCCTGATGTGTGCCGCGTCTTTGGCGGGCAAACCGCGCCGGGCACGTTCCGCATCGATTATTTGCTCGCCCTGGTAGTCGATGGCAACCGGGTCTCGTGACATAAGAAGACTATCCGGCGTATTCTTGGGTGCGAAAGTCAACCATGACTGGGGACTGCCGCCCGGTCCGCCGTTATAGATACCGAAGAGACCGTCGACGATGAAGATCTTTTCCTGTTTATTCAGGACATCCCTTATCTGCTGGTTGAGCGACGGGATTTCCGGGCTGTTATTGCCGTCGCCGGCGCCGCACGGGACCGGGTTGCACGAGCCGTAGTGGTTTTTCAGGCAGAAAGTCATGGCTGGTGCCCCGTGGTCTTTGAGGCAGGCGACGTTGATCATGTAGTTCGAGAGCGCCGACATGATCCGGCTCGGCTGGACGCTGATCGTGCCGCTGTCCCGCTGGATGGTCAAGGGTCGGGTTGCGTCATACCCGATACCGGTCTGGTTTGTGCCGAATACCCGGTGCTGGGTGGGCGTGCCGCCGGTGTAGATTGTGTAGCCGGCTCCGGTCAGTTCACCATTGGTCCGGTCCCATATGATAGCGTTGTTCCGGATGAAGTTCTGGCCGCCGATGTTCATCTGAGCCAGCCCATTGATCACGGTCTCGACCAGGAGCCGATGCGACGAGAGCGCACTATTTATGCAGTTGACTTTGATGCAGATCACGCTGGCGGTAGTAATACCCGGAAAGAGGGAGCGCCAGGCGTCACCGAGGTTGGATATACCGGTCAGGCGGCGCATCGATGTATCCATCATTATCTGCACGATGGACTGGTTGATCGTCGTTCCGGTAGTGGCCGCAACATCATTGCACCAGATGACATCGCTGGCCGGCAGAAGCTTACCCGGCTTCTGCTTACTATCGGCAAAAAGCCCGGGCACAACTGCCGCACCCGCGGCGCCGGCCGCAAGCTTCTTCAAGAAATCACGACGAGAAATCGGCTTGCTCATAAACCTCCTTATGTTCAAATTTCTAATAGTTCAGTAACTCGATAGCTACTTCAAATAGATGATCTTCGCGACTGACGAGCCGCTCGGTTTCTCTATTTTGACAAAATAGACGCCATTGGGTAAATCCAAAGGTTGCCACCGGACGCGTCCTTTGCCCTGGGTTTCCGCGCTGAATAGATTATCGACCAGCCGGCCCGAGGCGTCAAAGATGTCGATGGTCAGCCTTTCGCGAGTCGGCAGGCTGTAGGTTATGTTGACCGCCTTATAGAACGGACTCGGTGTGATGTTGACGGTGGGCACGTTAGTTATCCGGACGTAAGTCTCCTCTTCGATGCCGATATTCCGATCCCACCAGGATTGGGCACTATCCGAATTGATCAGCGCCAGGGTCGTATCATTGCCGCCGACCACGGCGTAGGCAACGCGGACCTTGCCGCCGACCGGCAGGTTAAACGGCCCGGCCGACGCGCAGATCGACCAATTGAACGCGCGGTCGCTGAAGCGCATTCTGATCAACCCGGAAAGGAAGCTGTCTTTCGCCGCTTCGGTCATCATCGTGGCGGGCAGCACGTAACGCGCGTGGTCAATCGCCGACAGATTCCGTGCGGCTCGGGGTTGGAGCACCCGAATGCCGCAGACCGGGTACATCGTGGTTGACCGCCTCATGTAGATGAACCTTCGTACGCTGTCCGACCTCACGATATTGCTGGTCACGTTATTGTAGACGTCGAAGTCAAACATCATGCCGGAGGAGAGGTTATTGATCGGATTCGTGCCGCGGTTGTAGTAGTCGAAGCAGACGATGACCCAGTCGTCATAACCCGGCTGGGACAGCGACAGACTCCACTGCTTGACTTCCAGGCCTTTGGGCGAAGCATGGTTGGCATCGTTGTACACCGCTTCATACTCTTCTTGCGCGGCCCGGGGCGGCAACACAGGCCGGAGCGAATCAACCACGCGGAAATCCTGGTTGATGGTGGTGTAGGGACGGCCGTAGAACCGGTCGACGACGTAATTGGCGTCAGTTCCGGCGAGCATGCTGGCGTACTGCAGGTTGCCATAAGATGATAGCTTCGAATACTTGAAACCAGAACCCTCACCATAAGGATAGGTTACGCCGAAACTGCCATTGGTCGTTACCGTGAAGGCCGGGAGACAGGTGTCATGGTCAGCCCAGGCGAGTCGGGCGTCAGGCGGTACTCCGACGGTGAGTCTCAGGAAAGGTTCCCAGCCGCCCTCAGAAGCGGTCGCATTGACGAGGAACTCAATCCCGGTTCCCTGTGGGGTGGACGGAGACACGGTGAACCGATAGGTGTCACCGCGGCTCGTATCGCCGGCCGCGACATTGCCGTAAACGGAAGTCGAGTCGACGAAGCTGATGAAGCCGGAGCTGTTGCGCAGGCGGCCCTGGAGGTTCGTCGCGCCCGCGTTACCAGCATTCTTAAGCGTCATGTAGAAGTTGACAGTTTCGCCCGGATCAAGACGCCCGTTGTTGTTGCCGCCGGAATCGTCGATGCGGTGTGACTGGTAGACGATACAGGGTCTCGGTGATCCCGAGCTCACGGTGCAGGTTCCCTCGTAGGGAATCAGGTCCTTGTACGTAACCGTGATGCTCAAGGCTCCGGTTGTAGTCGGGCTGACAAAAAGATCTATCCAGCCCTGACTGTTGGTCCGTCCAACCGCGTATACCTCAGTACCCTTCAGAGCACAGACTAGGGCATTGACGACCGGCGTGCCGGAAAGAGTTGTTGTCACCCGGAGCATCTGAGGCGATGCGGGTATCGTGGCAACGTGGGTGACCGTTGGACGCCGTGGCGCGACACTGTACATGGGCAAATTGGGATCGCCAAACAGCGTGTTTTCGTAGACGCACCATCGGGTGGCCGCCTGGGACATTGCCATGTTCCGGCAATTGTCCTTTGCCATATCGTGGGCGATGCCGACTTCAAAGGCCGATTTAAGCCAGAAGCATTTGTAGAATTCAAGATCGAGGATCTCCGAAGGTCCCAGCCCCGGTGGATAGCCAAGTCCGTAGCGGGAGTTGAGCATGTTCGCGACGCAGCCGCCGGTCGGACAGTTGACGAGACTCTCCGCGATGCAATCCTTGGCATCGAAACTGCCGACGTCACAGTTGATGGCATTCATGATGTCCAATCGTATCCCGTTGGTCAGCGTGGGTATATGGCTCATGCTGAGCACGCTCAGCGACGTGTAGCTGCCGTGCGCCGCGATGTGGCAGAACTGATACCCGCGGTTTATCGAGTCCCGGGTCGCAGTCGAGGCCGGGTCTTTCAGTTTGGCTTTTTTCCAGGTCGGCGGAAAGTAACTAGCGATTATGTTGTTCGGAAATTCGCCGTGATAAGGCGAGAACAGCATCTGAGAGGGGAGGAGCAGTGACTTCACGTACGCCGTATCCGGATATTTCTCGAAGGTCGTATCTTTCCTGATGAATGTCGGCAGGTTTGTCGCGTTGTCGATCGGGGCGCGCCCGATGTAGACGTCGTGGAGTAGATCCACGGTGTCACCCATCTCACCGAAAAGGCTGTTCCGGTTGCCGTCCCACGACCATTGCAGGTCGGCGTAGTACATGTCGGTAGGGATACTCCCGGTTATCGTGCTTTCTTCGATCACCAGCCTTGTCTTGCGGTCCGGCACAATCATGTCATCACCACCGAGCAGAACGTACTTTAGTCCCTTGGTGCGCCAGTAGTCGGCGATGAAGTTTCTGATCTTCTCCTGGTTGTCGCGGCCAGCATAGCGCGCATAGATCGAATCAGTCCCCATAACAACGGTGTTGATGCCTTTTTTGACCTTCCAGTTCTTGAAGGCGTCCCAGCTCGGAACGAGGGTCCGGCTCGTAATGATGACGTAATCGATCTCCCCGGCATCCAATTCCTTGACCTGAGGCGCCCAGGATGCTACGGCCTCAGGATTGGCTACCAATCCCTTGACCTCGCGGCCGAACAGCTCCTGCTGACTGGTCGTGAGGGCGACCGGTTCATGCCGGCCGGTCTCGTAGTGAACGTTTAACGTAATACGATTGTAGAGAAGGAGATGTTTCTCGGATGGCAAATACTGAACCGGATAGAGCAAGACTCCGGCAATCCGGTAGCCGGAAAGGCTTCCCGAGGGGATCAGTTTGACGATTTCGGCCGGATAAGGGTTTGATGAACCATAGACCTTCTGATCCGGTTCGACAAAAGGATAGACATTCTTCGACGAGAACGGTCTTATCGTCTGAACTGGATGGGGTAGATACTCACCAGGCAGAACCTGACTCTGACTCGAAACGACCTCCACTTTAGTCACTTCAGCGGTGGGGGGAATCAAGAAGCACAGACTGACCACGGGCAATAGCGGCTTGCCCTTTTCCCAGGTCGCGCCGTTTCTTTCCAATGTAACAAAGTCGTAGCCGTCGACCTTGGTAATTGTCAGGTCGCTTGCGGAAAACGAAATACTCTTGGTTACTATGCCGCCCAAGAGCAGGGCGGGCAGGATTACCGCCAGAACGAGCGCACGGTGCAGCATTTTGCCTCCTTATGAAGAGCGATTTAAAAAAGCTTATTCACATCGGGCGCTTTGTCAAGGAGATTATCAGCTAAGTCCTCTCCACTTCTTTCTAACACTACTTTTGCATTTTATAAAGAAGATAAAATTTAGGCTGGTGGTCTCATATTCGCCCGATAGTGCTTAGTCTCAAGAAAGCAAAGGTTGTTAATATTAGCCCAGTAAGTCAGAGGGCGGTCGCCACTCTCAGCCAGCGACCCTTAGGTCGCAGAGTGGCTTAGCTAATGCTCGTGGCTCAGATGAGCCTCACGGCGCCTAAAATCTATCTTTCTTTATTCTTACAAAAGTCGTGCAGTTCATACGTTGTAGGAAAAGTGGAGAGGAATCAGGATTATCAGAGCGCAGGGGCGGCGCATCGCTCAAAAAGGATTGACATTTGAATCACACAAGGTATAATTCCTTTCGGAATCTGCCGAACCTTACGGGCATTTATGTTAACGGTCAGAGAAAGAGAGGTTAACGATGAAGCGGTTCGCGACGCTTGCTGCCCTGGCGGTGCTGTCTTTTTCGAGTTCCCTTTCGATGCTCAACATTGAGACCGGCTATGAGGTGGAGACACCTTCGGCCGAATTGGACATCTGGCACCGTTATGCCGGTGACTTGACTGAAGACCCGAAGAACACGGTGTTTGGCCTGGGGCTTGGGGCCAATACAGCCTTGGGGATGAAGGTCTTTGTTATGAACTTCGGCATATCTGGTGCTTACGCGATTCGAGCGCACGAGACCAGGGTCGGCGCCGACTACTACTTTAGGACACCGTTTCTCAGTAACCGCCTGAACGTCGAATACTTCGGCTATCCGCAGGGGCCGGACCGAATTGACGGCATGTTTGCTGAAATCGTGATGCAGGCGGAACCGATCAGGGAGCGAGTCTACATGGCGGCTGACGTCGGCTACAACAATGAAACTGAGGACATTGGTTTAGGGTTTGGTCTTTCGGTCAAAGTCCTTGAAGATATCATGTATTTCAAGAGCGTAAACGTCGTGGCGGAGTACTTTTCTTTGAAGAGCGCAGCCGAGAACTCGTTCGCCGGCGGTGTGGCTTTGAAGACGCACGGTCATCAATTCATGGTTTGTGTCCAGAACTGTCAGGCGCCCTGGTCCCGGCATCTAATGTACGGGGCCAATGATCGCGCTCTGCGGCTTGGATTCAACATCAAGCGTACAATCAGGATTTAGCTCTGAGAACAATGGAAATCTATCGTCTTATAAAACCATTTGGTATCTTGACGTATGCCTTGGTTCTGTTTGCCGTGATAAGCGGTCTGTTTCTACGCAAGCTGGGGCTCAGGCTGCAGCACCACAAGATCATCGCGCTGGTCGCGCTCATCCTGGCGACGCTGCACGGCATTTTGGTGCTGATTGTTCTGTTGGGAACGTAGTGCCGGCTCTTTTCAGACCGGGCCTGCGGAGCTTCGCATTCGGAGCGTGAAATGAAGAAAATCAGGAAAGTCCATATCGCCAGTCTACCGACGCCAATTGAGGTGATGCGCGACTTCCCGCATCCGGCCACGATTTTCGTGAAGCGGGATGACCTTACCGGGCTGCTGACCAGCGGCAACAAGGTGCGCAAGCTCGAATACTCGCTGGCCGACGCCCTAAGCTACAAAGCCGACACGGTCATTACGTGCGGGGGCATCCAATCGAATCACTGCCGGGCGACGGTCGCCTGTTGCCGCATACTGGGATTGAACCCGGTTATCGTTCTGCGGGGCGAACCGGTGCAACCCTATGACGGCAACCTCCTGCTCAATCAGCTGCTGGGGTGTGAAATCAGGTACATCACGCGGCGGGAGTACGATCATGTTGACGATTTGATGGAATCAATGGCCGCGGAGCTCATGCGGCAGGGCAAGCATCCTTACATAATTCCCGAAGGTGCTTCGAACGAAGTCGGTCTTCTCGGCTACATCGAGTGCATGGCTGAGATGAAAGAGTTCATCAAGCGGGAGCGGATCGAGGCGGTGTATGTCGCCGTAGGATCAGGCGGCACTTATGCGGGCCTGCTGTTGGGCAGAGTCATCCACAAGGTTGATGTTGATGTGTTCGGTGTCATCATCTGTGATACCGTCGAATTTTTCACCGAGAAGGTGTGCCGCATCGCTCAAGTCGCAGTTGACCGGTACGGCCTGGGCGCGGGAATTGATAAAGACGATGTCACGCTGGTTGACGGCTACATCGGCAAGGGTTACGGGATTCCTTATCGCGCCGAGATTGAGACGATCAAGAAGGTCGCGAAATTCGGCATCATTCTTGACGTGGTTTACACGGGCAAGGCTTTCCACGGTATGCTGAATCACGCCAAGGCCTACAAGAAGGTTCTATTCATTCATACCGGGGGCATATTCAGCCTGTTCCCGTACCGGGAGGAATTCTATGGCCATCGGTCCTAACACAAGTCGTTTCGGCATGCTGATGGCATCGATCGCGGCGCTCTCACTGGCCGCGCCGATCACGTTCGACCCGGCGCAGACCCAGCCCTCGCGCTGGGTCGATCCCTACGGCCGGCAGCCGCAGTCTCATGCGCAGTGGGCAGCCGGGGTCGGGAGGGACGCCCTTGCGTACCTGGTCATTGGTGAGGCGGTCGGGACCGGTAAAGGGGCGAATCAGAATGTCGTCGATATCGTCGTCAATAGCCAGGTGTATCCTGACGTGGTATCGGAACTGGCCCAGTTCCGCACCGATCTTGTTGCCGCCGGATACGAGGTCCGCATTGATACGATACGCGGCATGTCGGCGCCGGCGCTGCGAACCCATCTGGCCGGCCTGGCCGGTTTGGTCGGCGCATTGTTTGTCGGCGAGTGTCCGGTCGAATGGTATGAAATCAATGGCTGGGGTGCGTGGGAAGAGTTTCCGATCGATCTTTACTTTACGGACCTGAACGGGACCTGGGCCGATACCGACCTTGATGGTATTCTTGACTCGCACACCGGCAATGTCGCGCCCGAGATCTGGTTGGGCCGCCTCTATGCCCGCACCCTGACCTGGGATAGTGAGACGCGGCTCTACAAGAGGTACTTTCAGAAGAATCATCTGTATCGTACACACCAACTGACGTTACCGCAACGGGCCCTATCTTATGTTGACGATGACTGGTACGGTTGGGGTTCATGCTCGGTCAACCTGGTGTACCCAATAACCACCACGATTGAAGACATGGCGCTGACGACCGCCCAGGGTTATCGTCAGCAGCTTCAACAGGGTTACGAGTGGATTCACCTCTGCTCGCATTCTTCGCCCTGGGGTCACACCTTCAAGTACCCCGACGTCACAATTCAGTATAAAGGAACGGTCTTCAACTACGAACTCTTCGTGCTTGAGCCCAAGGCTCATTTCTACAATCTCTTTGCCTGTTCCGGAACCAGATTCGTCGAAGAGAATTATTCAGCAGGCTGGTACGTATTCCACGATTCGTGCGGTCTCCTTGCCTTAGGCAGTGCAAAAACCGGGGGTATGCTGACCTTTCAGGATTTCTACACCCCCTTGAGTCAGGGACTGTCAATCGGCAATGCCTTCAAGGCTTGGTTTGTCAGAAACGGCGAGTCGAGCCGTGCCTGGTTCTACGGACTGAATCTCTTGGGCGACCCAACTTTGAAGCCAAAGGAACAGGGCGGCGACTATGTTGCTCCACCGCCCCAGCAGTTCCACGGGGCTTTCGCCGAAGTCGTGGCGCCTGATTCTGAGAGCGACGGGATGCCGGCCATAGCAAGTGAGCCGTCCGGCCGCATCTGGGCGGTGTGGGAAACCGGCCGGTCGATTACGAACGGCCGCTGTGACATCTTCTCAGCCTACCGGACAACGGCTTGGTCAAGCGGTATGCCGGTTGGTTCCTTCATCTATTGGGACTACAATCCAACGGTCGGGCTGGACAGTCTTGACCGGCCGCTCGCGGTCTGGGCCGGCTGGGAGAATATTGGCGGCAACTACCAATATGACCTGTTCTGGAGTTACTACACCGGGTCAGCGTGGTCGAACCGGGCGCTGGTCCATCCGCTCGACCCGACATCGGATATGAAGCCATCACTGGCACGTGACCGGAACAAGCGCCCCTGGATTGCCTGGCAGACCAAACGCGACGTCAATTCCAATATCTATGTCACATACTACTCGGGGTCGGGCTGGAGCACACCGCGCGCCGTGAGCAACAATCCGGCCGAAGAGGTCGGGCCAAAGATCATCTGCGACAATACGGGTCGGCTCTGGGTGTCTTACAGCCGGCGTAGCGCAGACCGATCCCAGATATGGGGAAGCTATTACGACGGCGTGAACTGGATTGAGACCGGTCCGGTTTCGCAGAATCAGGAGCGGGCATACAATCCATCGGCTGCCGTCACCGGCACCGGAAAGGTCTGGGTGACCTGGCAGTCTTATGATGGCGGCAATGGTGAGATCTTCGGCAGCTACTACACCGGCACCGGCTGGTCAGCCCCGATCAACATCTCCAACCATGTGCTCAACGATATGAGTCCGAGTATGGCGGCGGATGGTAATGGCCATGCCTGGGTTGTCTGGCACACTAACCGCGACGGCAATTGGAACATCTACTATGCTACCTGTCAAGACCAGAGCTGGACTGCGCCTCAGGTGCTCGATGCTAATCCGGGGGTCGACATGAACCCTGCGATCGCTTCGGCACCGTCGAACAAAATGTGGGTTATCTGGCAGAACTATTCGGCAAACAACTGGGAAATCTATGCTCTGCAAAAGGATGCGGTAGAAATAGAAGAGAAAGAAGCAAGAGATAAGATGCTGGAAGCAAGATTCACGATTTGGCCGAATCCTGCAAGGAGCGACGTTAGATGTCAGATTTCCGGTGTCAGTATGAAGAATACAAAAATCAAAGTCTATAATATCGCCGGAAAGATGGTTAAAGAAATGCCATTATCAGTTGGGGGTGGCAGTGCAGGAGCCCACTCATATCAATTCGTTCTGAATCTCTCAGATTTGGCTGCAGGAACCTATTTTATTGGGTTGGAGAGCGGTGCGGGAAATGAAGTCCAAAAACTATCCATAGTCAAGTAAGTCACAGAGATTTCTAACTGGTCATGAATCGTTAATCATGTCGATGCAATAATTGAGATTACCGGGCTGCAAAGCTTTAGATAGTGAGTTTTTCCGATCGGCTATCAAAGATGCGATTTCTTCACACCTCCGCATATCAAGACCATCATTTAGACAATTAACTAAATGACAAAATGAGGAATATCCGACAAATAGCCGCAACGCAGAAGCCGGTTGTGCGACATTTTGCCGAGGTTTGTGATAGAGACTTGAGAGCAGGTGGAGATCACGAGTTACAGGGGCTCGGCATGCTCTATCCTCATTTTTTCTCTGTTACGCCACAGCTAAAATGTCCCCATAACTGCATAGCGATATGTCCCCTTCTTATGTTACTTGAATACATTTATTAGCGTAACCCACCGTAATTATTGTTAAGAGCCTACCCCCTTCAGTCATTGCGAGCGAACGCAGTGAGCGTGGCAATCCCCTTTTTTTCTTGAACAAATGAGATTGCTTCGTCCCTATCGGGACTCGCAATGACATATCGTGAGGGGACATCCTCCCTGTGGAATTAAAGGGGACATTTTCTCTGTGCGCCGACACTATCGTCATTTTTCTCTTGACTTTTTTTAAGAATATAGATATAATGCTGAACATCGGGTAAAATTTTCATTTTTTATCTTAGAGGAGGTAAGATGAAAATGATATTTGTTCTTGCGATTTTGTATTTCACTCGTGTCTATGCTGTTGATTCGAGGGTTACACCGATGGACAAAGCTTATGGACCGCCTGATCTGCACGCACGACGAAATAGTAGTTATGTTGCTGCACGTTCAAGAACGCCGATTATTATTGATGGATGTAATGATAGGAGCTCTACATTGGGCGCAGCTGGGAAGAATATCTGTGCGGATACAACCGGAAGAAACATTGCGGTCCAGTATGGTGGTACTACACTGGATACCACCAACTTCCAATCGAATAAATTTGCCTACTCGACCAACCAAGGAGCGACCTGGACAAGATTTGGACCTATCTCGGTAAGTCGGCCCTATTTCCGAAGACTATACGGCGGTTGCGATGCGCGTCCTGACTACTGGACTGATAACGAGATTATTTACACATGCTGGCATGAGGGTTATCGACGCGCTGGTGGCACAAACGTGGATTCAAGCCCTGCAGCCTGTTGTCGCGACGATGGTACTTTCCCAACCGGCATGTGGAATAGGGCTCGTATGCCCCATACCGGCGACCCAGAACATAATATCTGGATGACTTGCATTGCAGTAGCGCCTGATAACCGATCGATCATATATGAAACTGGTGGTGATTACGATTTCGGAGCGGGTGGGCTAAAAGACCTGTTTTTGTGGGAATCGACCAACGCTGGTTGGAATTGGTCACAGCCACGACTGGTTATTCCCGGCTCAGCGACGATCGGTAGACACGATGGGATGCACATCCGGTCAGGAACCGGTGGCTATTTATTTGCCTATTTCCAAAGAGATACTGTGGTCGGTGGTGAAACCCTGTGTTGGCCATACTACATTGAATCCACTGATTTTGGAAATACCTGGATTCCGACCGCGGGCCGAGCCCTGATCACGACCATCCCTTATCCACAATACTCTCTCTCGTGGTACAACTATGACTGCGAAGTCGTAAACAACATACCCTATGTTGTCCTGACCCCAGGCGTGCCTGGTAATCACCGTAACCGGGTTGAGTTCTGGAAGGCGAGCGGCACTCCGGGTAACCGGACCTGGACCATGATCCTGTTGGGCGGCACCAATCCGCCGGGAACAGATACGATTATGCGCGATGTTTCAATCACAAGCGGAAAGGCCTTTTTAAGGTTTGCGGATGTTATCATTGTCACATCTTTGGCCAGTAATGCTGTGGGAGTTGATCCGAGACTGTGGGTTTCGTCGAACCTGGGAACTGACTGGTCATATCGGGGCAATCCGGTGAATAACTCGTTGATTGAAGCATCCCTCGAAGTAGCACACACTCCGGGAAGAGGAACAAACCCCGATACTGACATTCGGCTCCATATGATCTGTAATGATGCAGGCGATTATCCTGTTTGCGGCTATGTTTATTATGAAGGATGTAATGTTCCTATTCTCGGGATCGAAGAAGAATTGAATAAAAACCTCAACGCCTTCAATCTGCGGGTTGAACCGAATCCTTTCAGCCAGCGTACAAGCATAAACTACTACCTGCCCAAACCTGACCAGGTGAAGGTAAGAGTTTACAATTCCCTTGGTGTTCAAATTGCTACGCTGTGCGATGGAGATCAGTTGAGTGGCACAAGAATGCTTGTCTGGCAAGGCACTGATGACAAGGGCAAGTCGCTACCAGGAGGAGCGTATTTTGTGCAATTCAGAAGCTCGAGTGAAGAAAGGTGTGAGAAAGTAGTTCTCTTAAGGTAAGGAGGGTAAATGAAAACATTCATAGTCTTGATGTGCACATTATGCTCAACAGGTTGGCGATTGATACGCGAGTCACTCCGCGGGACCCAGGGTACGGGCCGCAGTATTATCGATCGAGTGGACCGCCGAGTCCGACCGCAGTGAGGATCGATGGAATACCAGACATACCATACGCACCAACCTATACCAATCGGGGTCATACCAATCCCAATGACCCCATGACCCCAAGTGCACCCGTAACAAGGATTTCTTAGGGCGAAAACCATCGGTTCCATATCGTCCGTTATTATTAAGGTTATGTGATTCGACGTTAATTCCGCAACGTTTCCGCAACGTTTCTTCAGTACAATATACTCAAGGAGCAGAGATGAAAAAGTTATGGTTCACACTCATCATTCTTTGCACGTTTGGGTCGGCAATCGAAACCACCGTCACGCCTCGTGACCCGCAGTATGGTCCATCAAGCCCGGCCAAGGGCCGACCACCCGGCCGGCTTGGCGTCAGGATTGATGCCGGTCCGGACTTAAGGTGCATTACCGGTGCTGCCGGCAAGAACATCTGCGCCGATACGACCGGTCTCAACGTTGCGGTCATCTACGGCTTCACCTCGGGTAATCCGGACAATATCATGCAGACAAAGATTGGCTACTCGACGAACCGGGGCGTGACCTGGCGGCTATTGGGGCCGTTTTCAATCCACTGGCACCAGTATCGCCGGTGCTACTCCGGGATTGACGCCCGGGCAGGGTACTGGCCGAACAGCGAGAACGTCTACGGCACCTGGCACGAAGCGTATTTCCGGGGCGGTGCCTATATTGACACAAGTCCAGTGGCCGCAGCGTTCTGGCTATTCCCCAGCGGATCCATGGAAGTCAGGCACATGCCGCAGTCTATGGAAGGCAACTTCTGGCTCCCGTGCATTGCGGTCCGGCCCGACAACCCGGATTTCGTCTATGTCACGGCGGGTAACTACGACTTCGGTATTGGCGGTGTGGAGAGCATTGTTGGTTGGTTGTCCACCGACGGTGGCGATACATGGTCAGAGCCGATACATATCGTTGGCCGGGCATCCGACGCACCGCACATTCGTTTCGGCAGCGGTGGTTATCTGTTCGCCTATTTCCAGCGCGATACGGTAGTCGGCCCGGATACTTTGTTGTGGCCTTATTACATCGAGTCGACCGACAACGGATTGACCTGGATACCGCCCACTGGGAAGTGCCTCTTCACTTCGGCCCCTTACCGTCAGTGGTCGGGCTGGTGGTACAATTACGATTGTGAGGTTGTCAACAATGTTCCCTATGTGGTCATCTCGCCCGGGGTGCCGGGTCAACACCGGGACCGGACCGAATTCTGGAAAGCAAGCGGTCCGGTTGGTAATCGGACCTGGACAATGACGCTTTTGGGCGGGTCTAGTCCACCGGGCCAGGATTCGATCGTGCGCGAGGTTTCGATTGTGACCGGCAAGGACTATGCACGATTTGCCGAGAACATTGCGGTCATATCCAAGATCGGCACGGCAAGCGGCACCAGCCCGCGGTGCTGGGTGTCCAATGACTTGGGGTCAACCTGGCGCTACCTGGGCAACCTGAATATTCCGCTGGCGGCGGCGGACAATCCGCTCGAGTGTGCGCATGTGCCGGGCCGGGGCACCAATCCGGTGACCGATGTCTGGCTCCATTTTGTCTACTGGTCGGGGAATAGCGTCTACTATGATGGCAAAAACATCACGTGGGCAGAACTTGGCAGGGTAAGCGGCACCGACGGATCATCCGTCACGCGACCAATCACAATCTATCCCAATCCTGCCCGCAAGGGAATATGGTTGACGAAGCGCGATGACGACCGGCTGAAATATTTGGTCAGAATCTACGACGTCGCCGGGAAACTCGTTATGACGGCGGCAATAGATCAGGACCGAAGCGGGTGGGTCAATCTCGCCGCGCTGACTCCAGGGACGTACTTCGTCGAGGTGACGAGCCGGACATCATGGTTGGTTGAAAAGCTGATCATTGCAAGATGATGCAGCACAGGAGATGGGGAAACCGAAATCGAAGCGGCCTTGGGGATTGAGAAATCACTTGACTTTTTCCGGCGGACTTGTATAATCTTGGCATCCGAGGGTTGGCGCTCGGGTGTTGATCTGAATATGGGTAAGGAGGCGAATTGAAGAGGGTCGTTTTCGTGTCGCTCATGTGGTCATACTTGCTATGTGCCGTGGATGCCAAGGTCCGGCCCCGGGACCTTATCTACGGGCCGACGGTTGACTGCCGCAGGACCAACCAGACAGCCGAGTCGCCAGGGGTCTACATCGATGACGTTCGGGATGAACACAGCATTTTGGGCCCGAGCGGAAAGAACATTTGCGCCGACACGACGGGCCGAAACATTGCGGTCCAGTACGGCATGAACGCAGCCGGCCTGTTTACCTGAGCGCAGGGTACCCAGTGTAGAATAGGCTATTCTACCGATGGAGGGAATACCTGGCAGCGCCACGGGCCATTCGCCGTACGATATCCCAGCTATCGAAGGCTATACGGCGGCATCGACGCGCGTGCGGGCGACTGGGTGGACAGCAACGAGTTGATCTACAGTTGCTGGCATGAGGCCTACGTTCGAAACAATGTCTATGTCGATTCCAGTCCGATCGGAGTTGCTTTTGACACAATGAGTTTTCCTGGCGGCGGCTTTCAAAGACGAACCATGCCCCACAGCGGCGATCCCGAACATAATATGTGGCTCACCGGTATCGCGGTCAGTCCTGAAGACCCCGCACTGGCCTTGGTTTCCGGCGGCAACTATGTACTTCCCCACGGGCCCGGCGATGTATATCTCTGGAAGACGACGGACCACGGACGCAACTGGTCGCACCCCCAACTTCTGATCAGCGGTTCGGCAGCCGTCAGGGACCATGATTGCCCGCATATCCGGTTCGGCACCAGCGGATATGTTTTTGCGTACTTTCAGAGAGATACGGTGGTCGACTTCGATACGCTGAGCTGGCCTTACTATATCGAGTCTACCGACAATGGCCGGACCTGGATACCCCATAATGGCCGGTGCATGCTTACGGCAGTACCCTACCCGCAATGGTCAAGCGGGTGGTACAACTATGACTGTGAGGTTGTGGACAATGTGCCCTATGTCGTTGTCTCGCCGGGTATTCCCGGCAATCACCGGGATCGCGTTGAATTCTGGAAAGCAAGCGGTCAAGTCGGCAACAGGACCTGGACCATGTCGGTGCTGGCTGGTTTGACTCCGCCGGGGGCTGATTCTGCCAGGCTCGAAGTATCAATTGTTACCGGCAAGGACTTTGCACGATTCCAAGACGTTATTGCGGTTGTTGCCCAGACCATTACACCTGCCGAGGCTGATCCCCGAGGATGGGTGAGCAATGATGCCGGCGCAACATGGAGGTATCTTGGTTGTCTTCTGAACGAGCCGATGATCTACGAGGTCGCCTTAGAATGCGCCCATGTGCCCGGTCGGGGTTTTCAGCCCGAGACCGACATCCTGCTGCATATTGCCTACATCAGTCGTTCGAGACTCTACTATGCAGGATTCAATGTTGCCGGTGTCGGGGTTCCTGCGTCAAGCGGCGCGATTTGCCGCCGGCCCCATCTAGAGACAACGCCAAACCCATGCCGGGGCAGGCTGAGGATCCGCCTGGCCGGGGCAGAGAACAGCATGATGTTATGCGGTCGACTAAGACCACGTGTCTGCATCTATGACCCGTCAGGGCGGCTGGTTCGGGTTGCGACAATGTCCGGGCCGACATGCGTGATAGATATCGGACAGCCAGGGGTCTACTACATCGTAGTTGCAGTCGGCGAACGCGTGCTGACCAAGAAGGTTGTCATTCTTTAGACCGCGGTCGGCCTTGACCGACAACCAAGAAAACCAGAATGAGAAAAAGACGTTTTTTCACAGCTCTTTCCTTGATTTAGGTATTCTAATTTCTTGTATATATAAATGGAGGTTTAATGAAGAAAGCGATTGTACTTGCCGCTATTCTGTATTCGCTTATTTATAGCCTCGATTGTAAGGTTACACCGAGGGAATACTGCGGACCACCGAATTCTAATTATTACCGCAATTATACCCCAAGCCCGAATGCGGTAAGAATTGATTGGGGATTTGACATAAGAAGTATTATGGGGACAGCGGGGAAGAATATCTGTGCAGATACGACTCAAAAGAATGTGGCAGTACAATACGGCGAAGGTGGTTTAGGGGAATCTCAGAATTATACTCGCTGCAAGATTGCGTATAGTACAAATGGTGGGAATGGTTGGCAGCTGTTTGGCCCTTTTCATATCCAGTATCCATCGTATCGGAGACTTTATGGCGGTATTGATGCCCGGGCGACAAATTGGTACAATAATGAAATCATCTATGCTTCATGGCACGAGGCCTATTACCGAAGTGTTTACGTCGATTCAAGCCCACTGGCCGTCGCTTTTGATGAAGGTAATTTCCCTAATGGTTCCTTTCGATTAGCAGCGATGCCCCATTCAGGTGATCCGGGGCATAATATCTGGTTGACTTGCATTGCGGTGCGGCCCGATGATGCAAATATTGTCATTGCCTCAGGCGGTGATTACGATTTTGGCGCGGGTGGACCAAAGGATATCTTTACCTGGAAATCCACTGATGGCGGCTATACCTGGTCGCCGCCTCAGCTTTTAATACCAGGATCAACCACAATTGGTCTACATGATGCCCCTCACATCCGGTTTGGAACTGGCGGTTACGTATTTGCCTATTTTCAACAGGAGACCATTTATGGTTTCGACACATTAATGTGGCCATACTGCATCGAATCCACCGACAATGGCCAGACCTGGGTACCGCCAAACGGCAGGTGCATGTTCACGGCAATCCCCTGTCCGCAATGGTCAAGCGGGTGGTACAACTACGACTGTGAGGTTGTCAACAATGTCCCCTATGTGGTCATCTCGCCCGGGGTGCCGGGTCAACACCGGGACCGGACCGAATTCTGGAAAGCAAGCGGTCCGGTTGGTGATCGGACCTGGACAATGACGCTGTTGGGCGGGTCTAGTCCACCGGGCCAGGATTCACTCGTGCGCGATGTTTCGATTGTGACCGGCAAGGACTATGCACGATTTGCCGAGAACATTGCGATCATATCCAAGGTCACAAATCAGAGTGGCACAAGTCCACGCTGCTGGGTGTCGAACGACCTTGGGGCGAGCTGGCGCTACCTGGGCAACCTGAATATTCCGCTCGCGGCGGCTGACAATCCGCTCGAGTGTGCTCATGTGCCGGGCCGGGGCACTAATCCGGTTACCGATGTCTGGCTACATTTTGTCTACTGGTCGACGGGCAGTGTCTACTACGAAGGTGTCAATCTGACCGGAGTTGCTATCGAGGAGGTGATCGGTCAGGGCACGGCCTTGCCCGAGATACTGGTCATGCCGAATCCAGCAAGGGGACAAGTGCGGCTTGCGGTCGATAGTGATGGACTGCGGCCGGGATTGATAAGAATCTTTGACGTCACCGGCAAGCTCGTCAAACAGGCAGTGCTGAGACTTTCAGGTTTCGGCACGATCGACATCTCATCTCTTTCTCCTGGAATGTATTTCGTTGAAATCGGGAAGGGGCAAAAGAAGCAGACTAAAAAGCTGGTTGTCGTGCGGTAACCGCCGGGCAAGCCGGAATCATCATGGTTCCGTTCTTCACTACCCAATCTCTTGACTTATTACGGGTTTTGGTGTAAAATATTCGTCCGTATGAAGGGCTATTTGATGTTTGTGCTCCATTCGCACCTACCCTACGTGTTGGGGCATGGCCGCTGGCCGCACGGTACCGACTGGCTGAACGAAGCGGCGGCCGAGACCTATATACCACTACTCAACAGCCTCTTTCAGCTGGTCAGCGAGGGGTACCATCCGCACTTAACCATCGGCATCACGCCGATTCTGGCCGAACAATTGACCGCCGACTCCTTCAAGAAAGAGCTTTTGACTTACCTGCAGTTCAAGATCGAGGCCGCCAAGAACGACCGTTTCGAGTTCGCCCGCTACGGCGAGGGTGAGTTCGCGGCCCTGGCTGAATACTGGGGTAGTTTCTATACCAAGGTGCGCGATGATTTTGTCAGCCGGTACAAGGGAAACATCCTCAACGGTTTCAAGATCCTTCAACAGACCGGATTCATCGAGATAATAACCTGCGCCGCAACCCACGGCTACCTGCCGTTGCTTAGAGACGACCGGTCGGTAGAGCTTCAGATTGCCCAGGGCATTGAAACCTACAAGCGGCACTTCGACATCAAACCGGCCGGGATCTGGCTGCCGGAATGCGCCTACCGTCCGGCCTACAACTGGGCTGCGCCGGTCGGCAAATACCCTTCCGAGCCCAGGAAAGGCATCGATGAATTCCTGAGCGACCACGGCATTGACTATTTCATTACCGACAGTCACATGCTCAAGGGGGGTAAGGCGATCGGCATGTACCTTGCCCGTTTTGATGCGCTCAAGAAGCTCTGGGAGCAGTACGAGAAGGAATTCATCGAGATCAAGGAGGGTTTTCGCAAGACTCCCTACGAAGCATACCTGGTTGCCTCCAATCCACAGAAAAAGCCGGTCTCGGTGTTCACCAGGGATCCGAAGACCGGGCTCCAGGTCTGGAGCGGAGAATGGGGCTATCCGGGTGATGGCAGTTATCTCGATTTCCACAAGAAGCGTTTTCCCGGCGGGCTGCGCTACTGGCGCGTGACCAATCCAAAGATCGACTTAGCGCTCAAGGAGATCTACCGTCCGGAGGTGATCGAGGATAAGGTGAAAGAACAAGCGCGCCACTTTGTTCAGCTGGCCTCGACCATTCTGGCGGACAATTTCAAGAAAAGGAAACGGCCCGGCATCCTGTGCGCGCCGTTTGACAGCGAGCTTTTTGGCCATTGGTGGTTTGAGGGCCCGCGCTGGTTATATCACGTCCTGAAGATCATTGATGACGAGAAGGTCATCGGTCTTGCTACGGGCAGCGAGTATCTGAAAAAAGAGCCGCCGACCAAAGTCATATCCTTGCCCGAGGGCTCGTGGGGCGAAGGCGGTTTCCACTACATCTGGCTCAACGAATGGACCAAGTGGACCTGGGCGCACATCTACGAGGCGGAGGACGAGTTCTACTCAATACTCGCCCGCGCGCGGGGCAAGGGCAGTGAGGTTTTGGACAGCGTGCTCCGGCAGCTGGCCCGGGAACTGCTGCTCATGCAGAGCTCGGACTGGCAGTTCCTGATATCGACTTTCAGTGCCCGGGATTATGCAGAAATGCGCTTTGTGCGCCATCAGCGTAATTTCAAGCGCATCGGGGGGATGGCCGACCGATTACTTGGAGGAAACCAGCCGGATACTGCGGATTGGGCATTTTTCAAGGATGTCGAAGCTCAGGACAACATCTTTCCCAAGCTGGTTCTACCGTCCGCCTAAGCCCCGGCTGGCGCCCAGCAAAACAAGCATTCCCGCCAATAGACAGTAGATCGAGAAGAGATAGAACGACTTCCGGATCAAGAGCTTCTTGAGGCCGAGCAGGGCGCCGACCCCGACTGCATAACTCACCGTGACTCCCACCACTATCGAAGCGAAATCGATCGAGGCCGTG
The DNA here is from genome assembly GCA_964354155.1 of uncultured bacterium. Taxonomy (GTDB): domain Bacteria; phylum Hydrothermota; class Tepidihabitantia; order SM23-42; family CAYGYG01; genus CAYGYG01. The sequence goes on from CAYGYG010000001.1 coordinate 183,715, forward strand.
ATGTTCTTAAACTCCGTGAGGTTGGCGCCGAGCATCGCCGGAATGGCAAGCAGAAATGAGAACTCGAATACTTCAGCCGGGTCCATGCCCTGAAACAAGCCGGCGGAAATAGTCATCCCGGAGCGCGAGATACCCGGGAAGATGGCGAGGGCTTGAAAGACCCCTATGACCAGGGCGCGGCGCCAGCGGTTCGGCAGCTCCCGGTTGCGCGCAAACTTGGTTGCAAGAAGAACGATGCCGGTGATCAGAAGACCCGCGCCGATGACGGCCGGGCTGCCAAAGCTTTGCTCGACGGTGTTTTTGAGCAGGAAGCCGGCAAGGGCGGCAGGAATTGACCCCAGGATGAGAAGGAGGAACACCCTCAAATAACGGTCGGTGATTTTGACGCGGCGGTCGATGACGATCCGTCCTTTGAGAACCCCGCGGATCATTCGGCCGATCGGCCGGTAGAATACCGTTATGATCGATAGCAGTGTGCCCAAATGGAGATAGACGGCCAGGTCAAAGATTTCTTGAATGCCAAAGAACTGCCCCAAAAGGGCCAGATGGCCGGAACTCGAAATCGGCAGGAACTCGGTAATGCCCTGGACAACAGCGAGAATGATGATGACAACTATACCAGGCACAAAGCCCCCAATCCCGCCGCCATGCCGACCTTGAGCAACCAGCTTGCGCGGGTCAACGTTCTGGTATCAGGATGCGAAAGCATTTTTAGAAGGATGAAGACCACCACCGGCACGACCGTTACTCCGGCCGCAATCAAGTAGCGGGAGTGAAACCGGCCGAGCACGACCGGAACCGGCAGTAGCAGCAGGAGTATGACCAGCCCACCCGCTGCGCCGCGCAGCGCCCGATCTGGTCCGATCGTCAGCGCCAGCGAGCGCCGCTTCGAGGTCCGGTCGCCCGAGATGTCGAGGATATCTTTGACGATCTCCCGGGAATAGTGAAAGCAGAAGGCAAAGGCGGCGGGGAAAACGGCAAGACCGTTCCCGGTGATCAGACCTCCGGTCAAAAAGGCAAGGCTGCAGAGCAAGGCGACGACGGCATTGGAAAAGAAGGTATTCTTGATCTTATAAGGATAGAGGAAAAGCAGAGCAAGCGCCGACGCGACTACGGCCCCCACGGTAAGGCTTACGCAGAACGCGATTATGAGCGAGCATATGCCAAGCAGGATTGCCCAGGTGAGCGCGAGCCTCCTGGTGACCCGGCCCGAGGGGAGGGGCCGGGATGGATGGCTGATCCGGTCGGCCTCGATGTCATAGCAGTCGTTGATCACATTGCCGAACGCAGCCGAGAACGCCGCGGCCAGCGCGGTCAAAACCAGGGACAAGGGAAAGACAACCGGGCGACCGACCCATCCCCCGACCAGCACTGAAACGAAGACGATGCCTACGTTGACGGGCCGGATGATTTCGACCAAGGCCAAGCGCCGCCTCAAATGCCAATCTGGGTCGTGACCAAGATCACGTTCTTGGTTGCCCCGCGGCCCGGCACATTATCTTCGTTGTTGATCCAGCGGCGGTTGTATTCGACTTTGACTCGTGCCGAAAGAACCGGAAAATACTCGAGTGCGAAACCGAGTTCCTTGGTCGTCTCCACGACGCCCGAGGGGAAAACAGGATTGGGGTCGCCGCCTTCTTCTTCCCAGGACCGGTCAATGCGGCCCTCGCCTTTTCGTTTCAAGGACGGACTGAAGCCGGCATTCAGGCCGAGCCTGGTTCGGTAATCGATCATGATCTTGTACAGGTCCGCGTCCGGGCCGAGCCAGTGGCCGATGCACTTGCCGTCTTTGACGTATTCGTTTATCGCCTTGCGCTGGGTGTAGACCCACTTATCAATGTGAACATATTCAGCACCGAGAAGCCAGCCTTCAGCCGGGAATGCCGTCAAGCCGGCCAGATATCCGAGCTTGTTAGGTGCCGGCGGTACGGTGTCGTAACGATAGTCGTCAATCAGGAGTTCGCCGTACACCTTGCAGGGACCCACGAAAAACTTGCCGTCCAGCGCCCACATGATGTTGTCGTCTCGGTTGACGATCCACTGGGAAACGTAGTAGGGCACGAGGGGGTTTATGTAGAATGGCTCGAGCGCGCCTCCGACAAGGATAAGTTCCGAGAAGCTGACCGATGATCGACCCCGCCGCAACTCAATACGGTGCAGGGCCAGGTACCGTCTCGTTTCCGCCAGCGAAAAGGCCGCCGTGAAGCAGAACGAACCGCTCGTCGTCTTCATGAAGAAACCGTTGAAGGAGCCGGAGAAGTCGGAGAGAAGCAGTCCACCGGTCCGTCCCGGCCCCAGAAGCCATTCTTTGCGGCCGACTTCGAGTTTCGTGGTCCGGGCGGTGTAGATAAACTCAGCATCTTCGATATAAAACTGGAAATGATGCCAGGGGTAGGGGAAGGAGTCTTCGATGGTTTTCGCGTACTGGATGTTGTAGCGGGTTGAGTAATTGAGACGGTCGGCAATTCGGCCGGCAAAGAGCAGTCTCGTATTGACATAATGATTTTCCGGTTCGCTGCGGTACCGGGAATTGATGCCCAGCAGGTAGAACTTGCTGTAGTCTTCCCGCACGAAGGGACGCATCTTGCGGAGGATATGGTTTTCGTAGCACCTAAGCTCGAGCGCGGCAGCTTCCAGATTCGATAATTCCGTCGTCACGGCGGGAATTTCGTAGGGTCGGCTCTCGGCAAGATCGATCAGCCCACGACCTTCAAGATATTCAAGGTCAAAATTGAGCGACGAGCCGATGGGCATCGTCTGCGCAACTACGAATAGAAATAAGAGCATCACAGCCTCCTTTCGATTCGGACGTGTACCTTTCCGTCCTGCCATGGTTGTCCGGCGGGGAAGGCGACGTCAAGCTGGCCACTGAGCACGCGGCTTCGGGCTTCGACGCCGATTCCATAGGCCAGATGGCGCTCCGTCGAAGCCACCCCGTCGTCCAGGATGGCAAGGCCGTCCAGGAACGGATAGAGGGGGAACTTCTTGTATTCGAGACTGAACCAGATTGCTTTCTCGGCGAGAAATTCATCTTCCCAGTAACCCCTCAGGGTACGGGCGCCGCCGAGGCGGAAAAGGTTCTGTTCCTGAATAGGTTCTTCCCAGAGCCAGGCCAGATGGTTAGCCAGGACGAAATCGCCGAGCATGTGGCGGCCGTCGATCCGGGCCGTCACCCGACGATCGTTGCGGTCGTAGAAACCGACTTCCACCCGCAGCGTATCCCGGATGCGATCCTGATCGATGATGGTGCCCAGGCTCACGAGTTGAAGTCGCTCGCCGCGTGAGTCTTCGATGCCCCAGGCCGCGGCGAGATGGAAATCGGTGAATATCTCTCGCAGAACTTGGGCTAGCACACGAATCTTGCGGCGATCGTCATAAGTCTCCTGGTCAAGGGAAAGCCGGATCCGGGCCGGGAAGATCAACCAGGGCTCACCGTAGGCAATGCCGAAGTCACGACCTTGATGGTCGTAATTTAGGAAAAAAGTGCGGGCGGTGCCGAGCAGATTGAAGAAGTTTAGATTCAAATCGAAATTGAACTTGGCCGGTTCGGGGCGATAGTCGGCCCGACCCTCGATGTAGTCCTGCTTCTGTTCGTCGACAACCAGTCTTAGATAGTATTGGTTGTCCCGGGCCACGACCGATTCTTCGATGCGGCTGAAAAGCCCGGTCTTGAAAAGCCGGGCTTTCTGTCGTCGAATCTGCGAGGACTTGAACAGAGAATCACCGCTGAGCGCGAACATCCGGCGGATCACAAAATCGCGCGTTGCCCGGTTGCCGGCAACGTCGATACCGCCAAGATGAACGACCGGTCCTTCGTTGATGACAAACGCCATGATCAACGTGTCGGTGCCCGCCGACGAATCACGTACCGATATCCGGACCAGGGGCAGGCCGGCATCGCCGTAGACATCGAACAGCCGCTCGATGTTGCTCTCCACCCGTCGGCGGTCAAAGAACAGGGGAGCCGCGAACGGCAGTTTCCTGAGCATCCATGAGGTGGCAAAGGTGCGGTTACCTTCAAGGATGAATTCCTTGATGACGTGGCGGGAGCCGGGCCGTACTTGGTAGAGGATATGTCCATTTTTGATTTCGTGCTCAACTGCTGCGTCCAGATACCCGGCCTCATGGTGACGGCGGACAATCGTCGAGATATCGGAGGCAACGTGGACGGCCGTGGTCGTTTTCTTGTCCAGGGGATGGATTACGGCGCTGTTCCTGATTTTGACGCGGTAGATACTGTCTCTTGCTTCCGACCCAGGATCGGCCGTGGAAAGCATCAATGCAAAAACAAGTAGGGACGCCATCGCTCATCCGGCTTGCCCAGTGCGCTGACAATGAAGGCAAAAGCGTGGGGTTTCTTGGGCTTGCGCCGGAGCTGCATCGTGACCTCCTCGAGATTCCGGCCTCCCTTGTGGTTGTTACAGGCAACGCATGCGCAAACGAGGTTCTCCCACGACTCGTCGCCGCCCAGTGACTTGGGCCGGACATGGTCGGTGGTCATTACTCCGGTTATCGTACCGCAGTACTGACATTGGCTGTTGTCGCGCCGGATGATGTTCTTCTTAGTCAAGGCGATCTCTTTTCTTTTGATATTGATGTAGTATTTCAAGCGGAGTACCGAGGGGATCGGCAGGGAAATCGACACCGAGCGAATACGCTCGTGATCCCGGTTCTCGAGGAGCTCAGCCTTGTCAAGGATCAACAGGTTGAGAGCCCGCCTCACCTTGCAGACGGTCAGCGGTTCATAATTCTGGTTGAGAACCAGGACCCGCGCATTGAGCATTAGCCGCCGCCGGTCCCTTCGGTGACCTCGATTTTGATGATGTAGTCCTTTCGGAAGAGAGGCGTTTCCACCGCGTCGTCGTATTCGACGGCCACTTTCATCGAATCCTTGTGGGGTCGTGTTATCACGACCTTTGCGGGGAGGATGACGATCCCCCGTTCCTTTCCGTAGGTGACGATATCTTCGATGAGCCACACGGGCATTTCGAAGAACCGGGTTTGAATCGTATCGCGTACTTTGCCGGTCAGCCACTTCTTGGTAAACCACACTGAACCGAAGCTCCACACCAGGTAGATCAGAACACCGAAAAAGACAACGAGAAAAATCGCTGCTCCGGCACTCATGCCGCGTCTCATGCTAACCTCCTTGATTCTAAGCTCAACATACAGTGGAGCCGACGGGATTCGAACCCGTGACCTTCTGACTGCCAGTCAGACGCGCTCCCAACTGCGCCACGGCCCCGAAACGGCAAGCAGGGCAGAGGATACAGGGAACAGCCCGTAACCAGACCCTGACTTCCGGAGATAGCAGCAAGGTGCAAGCACCCACACCGATATCCCGCTTCAATACTACGTAGGAATCGAGGAATGTCAACAGAAAACAGGGGTTAGCGGGCAGCGAAGGTTATTTTCTGTCCTTCAGAACGCGGATATCGCCGCGGCGGAGTGTGATACCCTTCATGTCAAAGTGGCCCAGCAGGGGGATCGCATACTTACGGGAGGTGCCGAGTTTTTCCTTGAAATCACCGGCCCTCATTTCAGCATTTGCCGCGAAATGGTTTCTGGCAACCTGCTCGGCTTCCTCGATTGCGCGCCGGTGGAAGACCATGTTTTCGCCGACATTGACAAGTTTGCCGGAATTGACCAGAAAAGCGAAGAGTTCTTTGACTTTAGCCTCGTTTCCCTTTACCGCCTTAATGGTCTCTTCGAGCGACGGCGGTGCGAACTTGTTCGCCAGGAACAACTGCTCAATCCGGTCACACAGCGCCCGGTCGGCCTCGGTGAGGGCAACCTGGAAATCAGGCAAGGTGATGGAAACGCCGCCCTCGAACTTGAGCTTGCCCTGGCGGGCAAGTGCCTTGAGCAGCGTGTTAAAAAGCTCCAGTTTCATTTCACTGGGGAAAAGGGCTCTGAGTTCCGAGTGTTTTACCTCAAACTTGAGGGGATTGTCTTTCAAGAGCTTCCCAACCGACTTGATGATTGCTGCCTGGTTGTCCGCGAAATTGGCGCTATTGTAGTATGCGGTGCGCCCCTCGGAGTCCAGGGCAATGATGCTCTTCTCGCTCTGCAGCCGATCCAGGAGCGGGGCTAGTTTGGCCAGTTCAATACCCGCGTGGTGAGATATCTGCTCGGCGCTCAGCGGACCGGCCCGGGAACCGCGGATAACTTCGCTGACGATATCTTCGGGCCGCTCGGTGGTCAAGGCGGCCAGGCGCTCGATCAGTGGGCGGTCGTAACGGACGGCTCGTTCGGGATTCGGTTCGAGCACGACCCCACCGCCGATCGTCTTCTGGGGCGAGTAGAAACGAATGACAAAACGGTCGGTTCGGTCGCAGACGGCAGGTCTTTCCATTTTGAACTGAACGAGTCCGGTCTCGCCGGCATGCAGGTCTTTCCGGTCAATGAGGAAGACGCGGCACATGATTTCGGACGTGCCGACATGAAGCCGTACCCGTGCCATGTGCTTGAGCGGCCCGGCGAAGTCCTTGAGCATGGAGAGAGACCCGTTCATGATGCTGGTCGGCTTGAAGTAGCCGGGCGCTGCGATCACGTCACCCCGGTTGATAATTTCCTTTTCGATGCCCAGCAGGTTGAACGCGGCCCGTTCGCCCAGCTTCGCGGTGTCAACCGACTGGTTGTGAACCTGGATACCGCGGATTCGAACGTCTCTCCGGTGGGGCAGGAGTTCCAGCTGGTCACCGACGTGGGCCCGGCCGGACAGCACGGTTCCGGCGACAACGGTGCCGAAACCTTTCATTGAGAAAATCCGGTCGATGGGCAGTCGAAAGATGCCGCGGTCGACTTTCGGGTGCACTTCCTCCAGGAGCCGGCCCAATTCCTGCTTCAGGTGCTCGATACCCTCGCCGGTGACCGACGACACGGGCACGATCGGGGCATCGGCCAAGAACGAGCCTTCGAGGAATTTTCGGACATCACTGGTGACCATGTCAACCCAGTCTTTTTCCACGATATCGATCTTGTTGATGACGGTAAGTCCTTTCTTGATGTTGAGCAACCGGGCGATTTCGAAATGCTCAATCGTCTGGGGCATGATGCCGTCGTCGGCGGCGATAACCAGGATGATGAAGTCAATAGTCGTCGCGCCGGCCAACATGTTCTTGACGAATTTCTCGTGACCGGGTACGTCGATGAAGGTGATATTCTCACCCCAGAAGGCAAATCCGAGGTCAATCGTCATGCCCCGTTCTCTTTCTTCGGGGAGGCGGTCAGGGTCGGTTCCGGTAATCGCCTTGACCAGGGCGCTCTTGCCGTGGTCGATATGCCCGGCGGTACCGATGACGATGTGTCGGCCTGCGAAATCCATACTAAAGAACCGTTTGCAGGGCCTTGATGATAATCGGTACTTCGTCCGGCCGTATTGTACGGAAGTCCAGCAGCAGCTTTCCTCCGGCAACGCGGCCGAAGATCGGGATGACGTTGTTCCGCAGCCTCAGGGCAAGCTCTTCGACTTTCATGTTCTTCGGCGTGAGCGTGGCAACGAAGGTCGGCAGACTCTCGGTCGCGAGTGAGCCGCCGCCGATCTCAGAGCGGTCTTCGGCAACCGTGACGGCCAATCGGCCGGCAAGTGATTCCGCGACCTGCACGGCAAACGCTTGAGCTTGCGCACGAATGGTGTCCGTGTTTTCCGCAATCATGCCCAGGGTTGCGTGGTTGGCAAAGAGAGTTTTCTCGTCTAAGAACAGACGCAAAGTTGCCTCCAATGCGGCGTAAGTCAGTTTTCCGCACCGGAGCGCGCGGGTCAACGGATTCTTCTTTATGGAATCGATGTACTTTTTCCGGCCGACGATGATCCCGGACTGCGGACCGCCGATCAGCTTGTCACCGCTGAAACAAATGACATCCGCACCGGCCTCGACGCTTTCCTGCACCGTCGGTTCCTTGGGGAGTCCGTGTTTTGAAAGATCGACCAGGGCGCCGCTGCCGAGATCGTCAATCACCAACACCTTGAATTCGCGTCCCAGGGCGACCAAGTCGGCGAGGGACACTTCGGCGACAAATCCGGTTATCTTGTAGTTGCTGGTGTGCACCCGGAGCAGGGCCGCCGTGTTGGGCGTAATCGCCGAGCGGTAATCCTTGAGATGTGTCCGGTTGGTCGTACCAACTTCAACCATGGTTGCCCCGCTCTTGGCCATGATGTCGGGGATGCGGAACGAACCGCCGATCTCGACGAGCTGGCCGCGCGAGACTATGACTTCCCGGCCGTTGGTCAGGGTATCAAGAATCAAAAGCGTTGCGGCTGCATTGTTGTTGACGACCACCGAAGCCTCGGCGCCGGTGAGAAAGCCGAGCAGCTTCTCGACGTGGCGGTATCTTTCGGCGCGTTTGCCCTTTTCCCGATCGATGGCGAGATTGGAGAAGTTCTCGGCGGCAGCGGCGATGGCCTGACGGGCGGCCGGACTGAACGGCGCCCGGCCCAGTCCGGTGTGAAGAATGACGCCCTGGGCATTGACCGCGCGAACCAAGCTGGGCCGCATGAAGTCCTCGACTTCGTGGATGATACCGTTGACGAGCAGATCTTCTTCTATTGGCGGAGTTTTTCCCTTGGTCTCCTTAAGCGTCTGGCGGCATGCATCAAGCTTCTTACGCACTGTCTCCACGACAATGCCGCGTTGGGTCCGTTCAATCAGCTTGACGATTTCAGGCCGAGTGAGGATGTACTCGACCGAGGGAATCTTACTCAACAACCTGCTTCTGTCTACAGCCATAGAGTTTTCTCCGCTATTCTATTGGTATTTGAGGATAAGTCAACAGGTATGTGGCGTACGCCATTCTGTGATTGACAATCGGCCGATATCTGCTATTAATAGTACCGCAATGGACGCGAAGTTTCTCGGCGATGCCATGCTCGGCAAGCTGGTCCGATACCTGAGAATACTTGGCTTTGATACCAGCTATCTGAAGAATACCTCCAAAGAGAAGCTATTACTCGAGTCACGTCGCGACCACCGCATCATCCTGACCCGTGACCGCAAGATGACCGGGAGGCCCGAAGTATTGATCGTGGATTCCGAAGACGCGGATGAGCAACTGCGCCAGGTGACGAGGGCCCTCAAGCTGGCGCCAAAAGGCAGATATTTCTGCCGCTGCATTGTCTGTAACACTTCCTTGGTTCCGATCAACAAGCTGGAAGTCGCCGGCCGCGTTCCGTACTACACCTATAAGCATTTCGACAACTTCTCGGTATGTCCCGCGTGCCGGCGCGTCTACTGGGCTGGCAGTCATCATGCCAATATGAAGAAGAAGATTGAAGAAATGCTGGGAACAGCTTCGCCGAGCAAGCGGCGACGAAGAACGGTAAAGAGTAAGCGAGATGAGAAACCGAGCGGCTAAACTGACGTTGGTCGTCTTGTTGTTGATTTGCGGTGGCTGCATGCACTTTGTGGCCAAGCCGCCGAAACTACCTGACGATCATATTCGTGTTGCTGTGCTCACCCAGTTCGACTCGTTCGCCTTTTCGTGCGACGGGCGGTACAAGATCGTCGTCGGCGGTCGATCCTTCAAAGGTCGACCGCGCGATGCGGTGATGATTTCGGTTGACGGCACCGACATACGTCTGCGGCTTGGCCGGGGCACCGCACGAATCGAGGATTCGATCGTCTACTTCTTACCCCAGAGCAAGTCCTTCAAGATCGATACGAAGCTCTATCGCGGCATTCTGATTTTGCGTTCGGTCGGGGCTCAGAACTACCTCATCAATGTTCTGTCCCTTGAAGACTATCTTAAGGGCGTGGTACCGGCCGAGCTCGGTTCGACCCGGCCCGAGGTCTTTGAAGCCATGAAGGCGCAAGCGGTCGCGGCCCGGACGTATGCTCATGCCCATAAGGGGAAGAACTCCCGGCTTGGTTTTGACCTTTTCGCAACGGTTCAGGACCAGGTCTATGGCGGGATTAACGTTGAGAATGACCTGGTCAATCGCGCGATAAGAGAGACCAAAAACGAGATCTTGACCTACCAGGGACGGCCGATCGAAGCCAAGTACCACTCGACATGCGGTGGTCGAACAGCAAATTCCTACGACATCTGGGCGGATACCGCGATTCCCTACCTCAAGAGCGTTGACGACCCTTATTGCAGCAAGTCCCCGCACACCTCATGGCAGGAAGATATCTCGTTTTCGAAATTGATGAAGAACTTGGGCTATGATTCATTGAGCAACGAACGAATTACAAAGATTTTACTCAGACGCAACACCCAGTCCGGCCGGGTTATCGAGATGACCATTGTTACCAACCTACGAGAAGAGAAGATACCCAAGTGGAAGATAAGAAAGGCGCTGGTTGGTGAATTGGCCTCAACGGGAATGCTGAGAAGCACATATCTTGACATGGCCACCATCCGGGGACAGATAAGGATCAGCGGCCGGGGCTATGGGCACGGTGTTGGGCTGTGCCAGTATGGCTCAATGGAAATGGCCCGGCAGGGAAAGGACTACGCCAAGATACTCGAGTTTTACTACCCTGGGAGTAGGCTACGAAAGAAGCGCCTTTGATCGGGCGAAACGATTTATGCCGCGCGGCGAGGCGACGCGGAAAATCTTCATGCCGATTTTTAAGGCCGGGATGAGGTCGACGTCGACCCGGTCACCCACCGAAAAACACTCATGCGGCTGTACCTTCAACTTCCTTGCCACTTCGAGAAAAACCCTCCGATCGGGTTTGAGCAAACCGCTATCGGTGAAGCTTTGGATGACACTGAAGAATTGCCTGACGCCGAGGGCTTCAAGAATACGTTCCGTTTGGACCCGGTTATTATTTGTCACCACGGCAAGTCGGTAGTGCCGCCCTAGTTTCCGCAAGACCTTTATCAATCCAGTATTTTTCTTCAGATGGTCGCCCGGGTCAAAGAATCTCGTATTATGGCGGTGCCAGTACTTCACGGGGACCCCGAACGAACGCAGCGTATGGGCATAGGGTATGCGGAAGCCTTTTTGTCTTGACCGCTGAGCGCGTTGCTGCTCGACTAGTTTCCGTGCTTCTTCCAGGTCGATCCTCGAGAATCGAGCAAGGGTGAAGTGGGCGGCTTCCGCGAATCTGCGTTCGATCGTCCTGCTCTTGTACAGGGTGCCGTCGAGGTCGAAAATCACCGCCCTAATCATGCTCGGAATCTTCGGCCCGTGAAAAGCTCTTTGATCAGAAACTTCACAAACATGATGCCGACCGGGATCGATTTAGCCTTGCTCACGCCGCCGATCCGGTCACCTTCATACGATGCAATCTCGGCCACCGGCATTTTCAATTTCATTGCCCGGATTGACAGCTGATATTCAATAGTGAAGGCGTGCGTCGTTGGGTTCATGCGAAGAAAGGCTTCTTTCTTGATCCCCCGGAAACCATTGATGGTATCGGTAATGCGGCCGCGCCAGATCGAATTGGCCATGAAGCTGAAGCACCGGTTGGCCCAGGCGCGCCAGGGGAAAGTCAGATCGTCTTCTTCGTTGCGTGCCCCGGCCATGAAGCGTGAGGCGATGGCCATGTCGCAGCCGGATTCGAGCAAGTTGAATAACCTCATGATGTCGGCCGGGTCTTCATTGCCGTCCGGGCTGAAAAACACGATGTTTTCACCCTTGGCCTCACGGATGCCGATGCGGAAAGCATCACCGCGTCCTCTCCGGTCTTGAAACACCACTGGTGTTTTCTTGGTCTGGAAGAACTCAATCGTACCGTCGGTCGAACCGCCGTCGATGACAAAGCACTCATCGACTTTGGAGAAGGGGATTTTGTCGAACAACGTCTTGATTCCTTCAATCTCATTGTATGTCAGCAAGACCAGGGTATTCTTTATTTTCCTCTCATTCATGGAACCTCAACTTTCACGGTTTCGCCAGATTCTGATAGATTTCAATTCTCGGCATGAAATACAAGTAGTCATGCGGGATGTTCGCTTTAGGGAACCTGATACCGGCCAGGTTGAAAGGATTCTCAAATCGGACCGCAACCGCAAACCGGTCGGATTTGAGAATCGTTCTGAAGTACTGGGCCTGATTCGGATAGCGGTGACTCAGGCGGAGGAACTGAAGGTAGATCTGATCATTGGCAACGTAGTAGTCGATCTTGTCCAGATTCGCCGGATTCATCTGCATGTACTGGGTTGCGTGGCGCTGTTGATCGACGCCGGGGAAGAATGCCTGGGGGAGGAAGTCGAAACCGACCACTTTCGGGCCGGCGACGTTCTCGTTTATCCAGTCATACGCCTGGTGCCGCGGGTCCGGCGCCGCCATGATGCGGTCCAGTTCGATTGAATAGAATAGTGTGAAGAGGAAGACCATCGCGCCAACCGCGGCCGGGATCAACTTGAGATACGCCCGGGTTGCCTTCTGGTGCAGTTCGACGACGAGACGGGCGGCGAGCAGGGCCATGAATGGCATGAGAGGGACCGTATACCTCACCACCCACCAATCGGAACGGCCAATCATCAAATAGTAAGGCAGGATCAAGAGGATGAGCATCAAATCAGGTTTGGTGCGCCGGACGAGTGAATAGGCTGCGCCGGCCAAAGCCAGCAGAAGCATCGGCAAGCCCAGCGAATAGGGGAGAATGCGGGTAAGATAGCCACCCCATCCCGAGCCTAAGTCCATTGTATCCATGAAAGCGTGACTGGTCTGGTATTGAAACTGACGCACAACCCGCTCTTTGAAAACATCCCAATAGAGGAAAGTGCCCGGCGCCGACAGGGCATAGGCAGCGAGGAAAAAGATGACGGCCAACAGCAGGTTGAGACCGAGCAGCCTTCCCCAGCGTTTCTTCTTGGAGTTCTTCAACTGCCAGTGGATATGAGCGTATAATAGCGGGATGATGATAAGCACGCTATTGTACTTGGTCGCCGTTGCGAATCCGGCCGCCAGACCGCCCAGTATGTACCAGGTTCGAGATCCGGATTTGAGGAGCCGCGCTCCGGCCACAAAGGCAAACAAGAGCCAGAGAGTCGTGGGGATGTCCGGCCGAAAATAGTGCGAATTGGTGACCGTGGCCGGCAGCACCACGAAGAAAAGCCCGGCGACGAGTCCGGTTGTGAAGTTGAAGATGCTGCGTCCGGCAAAGAAGACAAGCAGGGCGCAGCCGGCGGACATGACGACCGTCAGGATTCGGCCGACGGTATACAGTTGAGCCAGCTTCGGCCCGGTCAGACGGTCGAGCGTCGATTGCAGCCCCCGGCCGTAAAGGACCTCGTACACCAACGCCGCAACATAAAACTGCATCGGGCCGTTGCCCAGGCCGGTTGGTGACGGGAAGAGAGGTTTTTCGGTACTCAAAATGAGCATTGACGATTCGAGACTGGCGGTTTCGTCCGGATGGAGCGAGGGATGGAAGTGCTCGCCGTCGGGCAGGCCCCACTTGATGCCATAGGTATTGAGTAGAACCGAGAGGGCAGCGAGAAGGATGACGACGGCGATAGTCCTGGGATCAGCCGATCGCGTCGTCCTATTTGATTTGCCTGATTTCACCCATGATTATATCCGGGGAATGAGTCGTGTCAACGCTCTTGGCGGGGCGGGTAAGCTCATGATTTGCTGGAAATTGCCGGTTGACACTCGACCGAAAATGACTATAAATAGGTGGATAGCGATGATTGATTTGACCAGCAAAACTATTGTCGTCACGGGCAGCAAGGGTTTTTTGGGGTCCCATGTCGTCGACAAGCTCAAGGCCCGGGGATGCACCAAGGTCTTTGATGCGGACATCGACCAGTACGACCTCTGCCGGAGCGCCGACATCGAACGCATGTATGATAGTATCCGGCCCGAGATCGTCATCCACCTTGCGGCCAAGGTCGGGGGCATCGGCGCCAACCGTGAGCGGCCGGGAGAGTTTTTCTATGATAATCTGCTCATGGGCATCCAGCTCATTGATGCCGGCCGTCGACGTAGGCTTGAGAAGTTTGTCGCGCTCGGGACCATCTGCTGCTATCCGAAATTCACCCCGGTACCTTTCAAGGAGGACAAGCTCTGGGATGGTTATCCGGAGGAGACGAACGCGCCTTATGGACTGGCTAAGAAGATGCTGCTGGTTCAGTCCGAGGCTTACCGGACGCAGTACGGTTTCAACTCCATCTTCCTGATGCCGGTCAATCTCTACGGCCCGCGCGACAATTTCGACCCGAAGATATCGCACGTGATTCCGGCTCTCATCAAGAAGTGTTTTGACGCCGCTGATGAGGGGCGAGGCGAAGTCGAAGTTTGGGGAACCGGCCGGGCGACGCGCGAGTTTCTCTATGTTGAAGATTGCGCCGATGGCATCATCCTCGCGACGACGCAATACGATAAGTCAGAGCCGGTCAATCTCGGGGCGGGTTTTGAGATATCGATAATGGACTTAGCCCAACTCATCGTCCGTCTGACCGGGTTCCAAGGCAAGATCGTGTGGGATCCGAGCAAGCCGGATGGCCAGCCCCGTCGTTCATTGGACACGACTCGGGCTTGGACGGAGTTTGGGTTCAAAGCGAAGACATCCTTCGAGGAAGGTTTGAAGAAGGCCATCGATTGGTATCGGCAGCACCGGGCCAAGACCGGCGATAAATGAAGATCGTTCTGCCTGAAAAGGGGGATGTTCCCATTACCGGTGACGAGGACCCGTTAATCTACTACTACTTGCCTTTGATCAGCCACTTCTACCGCATGCGGCTGGCGATGCCGCTCAATCTGGTAGGCAATCATCACTTCAGCAGCCTGCTCGATATTGGCTATGGCAGTGGGATCTTCTTTCCCGAGCTGGCAAGGTATGCCGACCGGCTTTCCGGCGTCGATATCCACCAGGAGACGGCCAAGGTCAGGGGGGCCCTCCAGAAGTTCAATGTCGACGCCGAGCTTAAGACCGGGGATATTCTTGATTTGCCCTATAGGGATGAATCGTTTGACGGCATCATGTGCGTCAGCGTCATGGAGCATGTTCGAGATCTGGGAAAGGCGGTTGCCGAGATGAAACGCATCTTGACCCGTGATGGCATGATGATTTTTGGTTTTCCGGTACGGAATCGGTTTACCGGCAGTTTCTACCAGGCCGTCGGCTTTGACCATAAGAGCCATCATCCCTCGGACCACCGTTCGATTCTCCGGGCCCTTGAAGCGCAGTTGGAGATTCAGCGTTGCATTACCTATCCTGAGATGGTGGCGATGGATTTCGCCCTTTACGTTTCCTGCCGCTGCGGCAAGCGGTAGCGATTAGAGAATAGCGCTTCTGGCGGGACAATCCACTCGACTAGAATGCAGGCGGGCGGCAAATCTATCGCAGAACGAGGAGCTTCTTGGTCACCGACCGCGTGCTCGTCTGTAAGTTGACTCGATAGACGCCGTTCGGCAGTAAGGCCCCGGCATCGCTTCGGCCGTCCCACACCAGGGTGCGGGCTCTTGGGTCTTGTTTTGAACTCATCAGTGTTCGCACACATCGTCCGGCAACGTCAAAGATCTTCAGCGAGACGATGTCATTCGGGTCGGCGTTGCCCAGGCTGAACGCGAGCCGCTTGTTCGACTTCGACAACACCGGACAAGGGGAAATATCTATGTCGAGCAGCTCATCCGATGGGTTGATGACCTCAACCGTGTCCTGTCCGGCGAATCCGGTGCCATCCCGGAGATTGCCCGAGACCGTCAAGATGGCGAGCCCGGGTTGAAGAATCGATATGACACGCTGCCGGTCGAACTTAGCCATGAAGTCGGGAACACCATTACCATTGTAATCACCAACCCCGCAGGGCACACGATTGGCACTGACGGCACGGCCTTGATATTCCAGCTTCACAGTATTGATGTCGATACTGTCAACCGGAAGCCCGGCAAGTTCGATGTAGGCGGTGATGGGTTTGCCCACGCTCTTGAGGTTTATGACATTGGGATCGATATCGATCCGTGCGTTCGTTGTCGAACCGTACTGTACTTTCACTTCGTACAACAATGGGAAACGGGTCAGATTGGCATATCCGAACCGTGCCCGGTACTGCAGGAAGCGGGCGTTGAGCTGGGCCGGTATTTCTGAATTGTTCGTGACGGTAACCCAGGTGCTCCAACTGGTGTCCGGGATTGGTGTACGGCCGCTTCTCACCGCCATCGTAATGCCGGTTCCGGCCGGCAGGCTATCCAGCCAGGTGATTCGACCCCAATCAACGGCCGAGGCAGCGTCGAACACAGAAGACAGATAGTCGTCGCAGTATTCGCGGCTATAGACATTGCCTCCCTCCCGGTACATGCCGTGGCCGCCGTGGTCACTCGGCAGCGCAAGCCATGAAGTGAAGGATGGGCCCCAGGCGATGTAGCTGGAAGTCCCGTTCCACCGATTGAGAAACATGTCAAGATCGCCGTCGGCGTCAAGGTCGGCAAGAAAGGCGCCGCTACAGTCCAGGGTCGGACCGACCTGGCTTCGATTGCTGTCTGAGTAGCCGTTCGCGCTACCCCAGTAGATCCATGGCATAGTCACCGGGCCGTAACCGGTGAAGAAAAGAATGTCGAGGAACCCATCACCGTTCATGTCGGCCACCGAGCTGCCTCCAAAGCAGCTACCCGGACTGAGAACGGTGCGATTGCCCGTCGAGTACCCCGATGGGTTACCCCAGTAGATGTGGGCGACTGATGAACCGGCATACGTGCTCAGCACGAGATCGAGGTATCCATCGCGGTTTAGGTCAGCCACCGAAGACCCGTGGGAAAGGGACGCATAGTAGGGCAGGAGTGTCCGGTCCGCCGACGAAAACCCGGTGTTTCGTCCCCAGTAGATAGTGTTACTGCCGTTTATTGAAAGGAGCAGTAGGTCAAGCCAGCCGTTCCTATCGAAATCACCAACCTCGGCATTGTGGTCACCACCTACGTTAGGTAGTTCCGTACGCCGGCCTTCGGAATACCCGGTGCTGCTGCCCCAGAAGACCGCTGCGGTCGAGCCGGTGTAGGCCTCGGCGACGATATCAAGGTGGCCGTCCTTGTTGAAATCGGCAATGGCCATGGCCTCATTCGATCCGTAGTATAAGCCAAACCGAAAATAGTTGAATGGATCAGGTCCAGAGCTCGTACCCCAGTAAATGGTTAGATAAGGGTAGTTGATCCAGAGCAGGTCGGGAAATCCATCGACATTGAGATCGGCGGCATCGCAGTTCCCGCCGCGGCTTGCGCCGTATGCGGTGCGGTTGACCGGGTCGTACCCGCTCGCACTGCCCCAGTATACGTAACTGGTTGAGAAGCAGTGCGACATGGCAAGGTCAACATACCCATCGTTATTAAGGTCGAATCGACAAGTAAACTCAACCGCCCCGCCCTGACGGTGCGACGCGTAGATATTGCGTTCGAACGTGCCGTCACGGAAATCCTGTTGGCTCGTCTCGAGCCACGAGCATTCGGCAGTGGAGCCGGGCGACTGCCCTAAAGCGATTAACCAGATAAGCAGTCCCAGCATAATGTCCTCCTTTGTCAAGAAACATCGCACAACTCATTACACACCCTGACGCGAACTGAATCGATTTATTCGAAGATAGTATACCTGAATGCCCCGGCATGTCAAGCCTTTTTTTTGGGTACGGCGCGATGGGTTTCAGCTTGACTTTGCTGGGGTGTCCGCTATAATCTACCAGAAGGAGGAACAATGAAACTAGCTGTCGTTGTTGTTCTGTCATGCGCGTTGGCTTTCAGCCAGATTGGATTTACCAACCATCGGGTTAACAAGGATGCCACGGCCGAAGTTCAGAATGAACAGCAGATCATGGTCAATCCCGCCGATTCTGCCAACTTCGTCGCGGTCTGGCGCGACTTCCGGGTCGGGTACCGCCAGGTCGGACACGCCGCGAGCTTTGACCGCGGTCAGACCTGGGTGGCGGAAACCCTGTTTGTTGAACCGACCTACAACTGGGATTCAGATCCGGGGTTGACGGTTGACGCCAATGGCAATTTCTTCGCCATCATTCTCTCTTTCAATTCTACGTCCGAGCCCGACGGTTACTTTGTCTTTGAATCGACGGACAAAGGCCGGACCTGGAGCGCGCCGCGCACCGTCATCAATCAGGTGCCGGGCGTTTTTGAGGATAAGGAGCTGATGACCTGTGACCGGACAGCAAGCCCTTACCGGGGTAACCTCTACGTGACCTGGGCGAGGTTCTACGCGATCGACATCATGAACACACGGTCGACGAACCGCGGCTTCAACTGGTCAACACCGGTCCCGGTAAGCGATGCTTCCTCAAGTTACCAGTGGCCGGTTCCGGCGGTCGGCCCATCCGGCGATCTCTACATCGCCTGGTGCGCTTCTAACGCGATAAGATTCGACCGGTCGACCGATGGCGGGCTTACCTTCGGAACCGACCGCACCATCCAGAGCATCTCCTCAATGTCACGAAACCTCAAGGGCGGGCTGATTGCGACCTATTCCTACCCCGCAATGGATGTCGACATCACCGGTGGACCGTACAACGGCAGCATTTACGTTGCGTTCATGGACAATGGCCCGGACGGGTTCCCGGACATGTACGTAACGAAATCAACCGACCGGGGCCAAACCTGGAGTGCCCGGCGCCGTATCAACGACGACCCGCTAAATAACCGCATCGATCAATTCCATCCCTGGCTTACCGTCGACCGGACCGGATGCATATCGGTCATCTTCTACGATTCGCGGCTTGATCCCAATAACATGCTCTGCGACGTCTATATGGTCCAGTCGACCGACGGCGGCAGCACGTGGTCGAATAACATCAGGGTCACCACGGTTTCGTCCGATCTCCGTTTGAAGGGGAAGGTGCTCGAACCGCCGGACCCGGGCAAACCCCTGGCCGGCATGTTTGCCGGTCACATCGGTGAATACAATGGAGTGGCCGCTTCATCACGGTTCAACGTCGTGCCGATCTGGACCGACACGCGCAACGGCAATCAGGATACCTATGTCGGGGTTTTCCATTATTCGGGGATCGAAGCGATTGCCGGCGCGGGCGGCGGCGCACGGTTTTCGTTCAAACCGAATCCGGTCCGGGATCGTCTCAAGATTGAGCTCTCGGTTGAACAAGCGGGGCATTATGAGATTTGTATCTATGACGGGCTCGGGCGGAGGATGCAAGAGGTGTTCGACGGGGCTTTGCTCCCGGGCCGTCACCGCCTGGCATCCGGGGGGCTCAGCGAATTGCCGCCTGGCGTATATTTTATCGAGATGAAAAGCTCTTGCAGCAGGGACTGCCAGAAGCTTGTTAAGCAGCGATGACAGATGTGACTTGGGGGTCCGGACCGAGCGTGGGCCGCAATCCGCGACCCGGTTCATGCTACTTCTTCAAGACTAAGATGAGGAGTAGTACAACCATCACAAAGACGGAGCTGGTAATGATCATGAGGAAGAGCCGGATAAGACTCCGGTTCTTCTTCATGTCGTTGTCGTGTCCCATCACATAATTGATGAGGAAGTTTTCCAGGCGCGAGATCGCGGTCTTGGACTCGCTGACTTCATGAACTACGACGCCGGTGGTCTTGTTCAAGTCTTCAAACTTGGCGGTGAGTTCATGGTATGCTTCTTTCGTGTCGATTGAATAACGGCGCGTTTCCGTAGCCAGTCCGTCGGAGCTGCTCTCGATGCTGCGGGCAAGCTTCTCGTTGCTATTCCTGACGTTCTCGGAGAGATTGCGGAGGTTGGCCTCCTGCTTTTCGGTGAACGAATGCACTGCTTCGGCCAGCGCGACGACGATCTTCTCGCTGTCTTTGAGGTTGGAGTGGGTTGCGGTTCTGAGTTCTTCGATTGTGTGCGCGAGATTGCCGATGTGCCGTTCCAGGGAGCCTTGAAGCAGGTTGATGATGCCTTTCTGAGTCTCGGAAAAGGCGACAATCGTTTTCTCGACGGCCGCGGCAAGCTCGGTTGCACTGACGCTTGCTATTGGCACAGGCTTGGTTTCTTCTTCTTTTGCGTCTGGTACCGCGCGCTTCTCGGCCCTGGCTTCGACCGCCTTTTCGGGCGTGCTCGCCGACAGGTCGATAGTTCTTTCTGCAAACGGCTTCTCGGCCTGCACTGCCGGTTCTTTGAGCTTGATGACGTCTCGGACATCAATCTTCTTGCGTTCCTTGAGTCCGGCGGCAAGGTAGATTTCGTCGATCTTCTTGAGCAGGGCCGGGTCGCTCATTCCCATGCTCAGCGCTCGACGGCAGACATCGACCGCGTCATTCATCCGGCCGGTCTTCTCCAGTTTCTCAAGATACGAAAGAAAGTAGCCGGCCGCATCGGCGCGTTGTCCGAGTTCGACGAGCAAGTCGCCGACAATCCGGTGCATCTCCACGTGCTCAGGAGCATGACGCAGCACTTTCTTCCCGAGCCCGATAGCATTGCGGTAAAAAGTGTCTTTTTCATAAGCGGCAACTCCCAACTCGTAGGCTGCGACCGCTTCCTTGACTTTACCGGCGCGAACGTAAAGGTCACCAAGGTGATTGAGGAGGTTGCCGTCATCGGGGAAGGCTTTCCTGGCTTTTTCCATCTCGTCGATCGCCTTATCAAGAGCCCCCTTAGCCTCAAGATCGGTGATTCTTTTCATCAGCCGGTTCAACTCTTCGATTTTCTTAGATTCCGATATCATAAATCATCCGGTGGTGTATTATAGGCGGTTTTCTTCTGCCGTCAACAGCGAATGTGGCTGGTGCCCGGGGCAGGAACATTGGCCGAAAAGAAGGCGCCCTCGAGGGCGCCTTCTTGGTTTGAGTCGATCTTCAAGCAAGCGCTTGCCAGACGAGCTCGGAGAGCTGCCGGACGCGGATCTTACCGTCGCCGGCCGCCTCGGTGGCCGCGCTCTTCAAGACCTGCTCGCAAGTCGCGCAGGCCGTTACCAGCGTTTCGGTTTTGGTCTTGAACGATTCGCGGATACGCTCCCGGGCGATTGTCTTGGAGAGGTCTGAATCCGAGGTCAGGATGCCGCCGCCGCCGCCGCAGCAACGGGACAGGTCTTTGTTATACTTCATCTCGACCAGCTCGACGCCGATCTTCTTGAGGATTTCGCGCGGTTCGTTGACGATCTTGGCGCCGCGTGACAGGTCGCAGGGGTCGTGATACGTGACTTTCAGGTTGAGCGGTTTCACATTAGCCGTCGGCAGCTTTTCCAGTATTACCTGGAGGATGTGCTTCGCCTTGATGCCGTAGCCTTCTTTGAAGTATACGGTGCAGGTCGGACATAGCGTTATCACTTCCTTGTGCGGATAGAGCTTGAGTAGTTTCTCCTTATGTTCGTCAAAGTCCTTCACAAAGCCGAGAGCTTCCATGGGATAGCCGCAGCAGAGTTCCTTCTGGACCGCGGGTTTGGTTCCCAATTTCTCGAGCAGTTTCAGATACATCTTGGTTTGATTGGGCCGCGATAGGAACTGGCAACCGATAAAGACCGGCGTGTCGCCTTCCTGGATCGGAAACATCACTTCGGTGTCGCCGAAGATATTACCGGTTCGCTTGATGTTGTCGATGATCATCTTGTGGGTTTCATAGGCGAATCCGGCATCGACCAAATCGGCGCGCGCGGCTTTGACCACATCCGGCACCTTGACCTTGGATGGACAGCGCCGGTTGCAGTCACGGCACATTAGGCACTGATAAAGTGCCTTGGCCACGCTGTCATCGATCTTCATCTCCTTTTCGAGAATTCCATAGGACATGACCATACGGCCACGGCCCGAGGGCGGGTCACGCAGGAGATTGACGAAAGTGGGGCAGACATTCTTGCAGTAGCCGCACATCGTGCAGGTCATCATTTCCTTTTCCCACTTGGCGAGGTGTCCTTCGAGTTTTCGGTTAGGATTGGTCGGGTACCGCAGGTCGACGTTGAAGCCCTTCTCCCAGTCCTGTATCTTGAACGGGTTCATGATGTTACCCGGATCGAACGCCTTTTTCACCATTTTCATAATCGGAATTTCGCTCTTCCGTTCGCGGTGGAAGTCCGAAGCCTTGGTGATGCCGATGCCGTGCTCGCCGGTGGTCGTACCGCCCAGCGAGTAGACAAGATCATAGATCTCTCTGACTGCAGTCTGGGCTTGCTTCCAGTGTTCGGGGTTGGCCGGATTCATCAGGACCTTAGTGTGGAGATTGCCGTCCCCGGCATGGCCGTAGGGCGGGATGATGAGGTCGTATTTCTGCGAGATCTCCCAGATGCCGGCAACCGCTTTGGGGATTTTGGAAATCGGGACCGCCATGTCATCGGCCAGCATCGTGGTTGAGTACTCTTCCTTCAAGACGCTCAAGGCCGGAATCATCTGCTTGCGGGCTTTCCAGATCTCGGTGATCTTCTTTTCGTCGTCGGTGAACTCGATCGACACCGCCCCGGTAGATTTGCAGATCTCATTCAGGGTTTCGACGTCCCGTTTGAGGACTTCAGGATGGCCGTCGAGCTCGATGAGCAGAATGGCCGCAACGTCGGGAAGGTTCTTGTTGGCGGCCTTGTTTACTGCCTTAATGCAGGGATTCGACATGATCTCGAGCTGGGATGGGATGATCGGTTTGGCCATGATGTTGGCGACGCACTGGCCGGCCTTTTCCAGGTCGTCGAATGCCGCGATACACCCGGCGATCTTCGGCGGTAACGGCGTGTACTTTATCCACAGCTCGGTGATTACTCCCAGTGTTCCTTCGGATCCGACCATAAGCCGCTCGAGCTGATAGCCGCTCGAGTGCTTGGGCGAGCGCGCCCCAAAATGCACAATCTCGCCGTTGGGCAGAACCACTTCCATCCCCAGCACGTAGTCGCGGGTGGCACCATACTTGACCGCTTTCTCCCCAGACGCATTGATGGCGGCCATGCCGCCCAGGGTGGCGACTTCGCTGGAAGCCGGGCCAGGGATAAAGTACTTGTTGGGTTTAAGGGCGGCGTTGAAATTGTCGCAGATGACCCCGGGCTCGATCACCGCGTACAGGTCGCCGAGCCGGATATCTTTGATCTTGTTCATGCGCTGCAGATCGACGGTGATGCCACCAACAATCGGCACGCTGTGGCCGCAGAGCGCGGAGCCCGCGCCCCGGGGTACGACCGGCACCTTGAACTTGTTGGCCAGCTGGACGATCTTCTGGACCTGCTGGGTGTTTTGGACTTGCGCCACAACGTCGGGACGGTGGCGGTGAATGCCGCCGTCAAAGGCATAGACGTAGAGATTGGCGTTGTCGGTCAGGCAGTACTGCTCACCGACGATGTCCCTAACCCGGGCGATAACTTCCTGCAATTTGCTTGGCGTTTTCTTGACTGGTTTCTTCTCTCTCCGACCAGAGGTCCCTGAGGGAGACACAGTCGTGAAACCAGCCTTCGGGGCCGGTGCTTTCTTCGCTTTGCGCTTCATCGAACCTCCTTAATATTCAAAGAAATTCTAAATCATAAGCACTAAATTCCATCTCGTGTCGAACTAACGATGTGAGACATAAACAAATCCCAGTTATCCAATTCTCCGAATCCTAGAAAGGTTTGACGCATTGGAATTTAGAAGTTAGAAATTGTTTATGTCTCATGCCGAGAGAGACACGAGGCGGGATTTCGGATTTAGGATTTATCATGCGACCATCGGGACGGTGATTGAACCGTCCATCAAGAAAAGGACCTTGGCGTCAGGTCCTTTTTTCTTCAACGCATCACTGACCGCTTTCTGGATATCGTGAAATGGTGTAATGAAGATGGAAGACATCAGTGAATCTTCGAGGTCGGTCACACCCCACATCTCGGCCCAGGTGGCAATCTCGGCCATCTTGGCTGCCTTGTGCCAGCCCAGCTTGAATTCTTTGTCGATCCTGCCGAGGACCCCGCTCGGGGTCTTCATGCTGCTGAGAAGCTCAATGAACGCCTTCTCGCCCGTTCCGGTGCGGCACTTTGACACCATGATGAGAACGCCGCCTTCCTTAAGGGCGAGTTTACCGTTGTCGAGCGCCTTCTGCGATTGGTAGAGGTCGACATCCATCGGATAGGGCGCGATCGAGACGACGACATCGGCTTTCTCTTTGATTTTGACGCAGAAGACCTCCTTAGCCTTGTCGATTCCGGCATAGAAAGAATCATGGATGTGACCGGCGGTTGCACCATAGATGCGCCGTTCGGCATCAAGCACGGTCTGAATCGAGAAGATCTCCTTGTCGGCGATGGTCTTGAGCGCATCGATCATGTCTTCATGAACCGGATTGCCTTCAAGGGCCAGGGCTTTCGCCCCCATTTTCAGGGCGTGCTTGTGGTTCTGCTCGATCGTTCGGTAAGAGGCGATTCCGGGCAGAAAGGATTTTCTGCCCCCGGTGTAGCCGCCGAAATAGTGCGGCTCAACCGAGCCGATAATGACGATTTTATGCGCCTCGGTACCGAGCTTGTTGACGTACATCTCCGTTCCGCTTTTTGAGGTGCCGATGTGAACCATGTCCTCGTTCTTCTTGCAGTCGTGGATATTGATCAAGTCTTTGAACCCGTCGTAGTATTTGCCGAAAATGAAGTCGAACTCTTCCTTGGTCGGCGCCCGGTGGACCCCGGTCGCGATGATGAACTTGATATCCTTGCTGCGTATCTGGTCAGAGAGGATCTCGAGCACTTTCGCGGTCGGCGTCGGGCGCGTGCCGTCATTGACGATGAAGAGCACGTCCTTGGCGTCTTTGATGAAGTCGTGGAAGGACTTGGATCTTACCGGCTGCTCGAGCGCTCTTATCAGAGTCTCGGTCTCGGTTTGGACATGAACTTTGTTCGGGTAAACGACCCCGGCCACATTCCGGTCCGGGACCTCGACCGCGATTTTCGTCTCTTTCCCGTACGGTACATCGATCTTCATTTTTTCTTATCCTTTTCGACGCGGGCAACCTCGCCGTCGATGAAGGGTGCGACCTTATCACCATGGTACAGGTTCTTCAGCTCAGCATCCAGATTGGCGGGCTTAACCAGGATGATCCAGCCCTTCCCATACGAGTCTTTGTTGATCAGGGTGCAGTCATCTTCGAGCGTGCGATTGACTTCAACGATCTCGCCGCTGATCGGCGCGACAAACTTGCCGACCCACTTGGAGGACTGGATCTTGCCGCAGGTTTCGCCCTGCTTGATCGTGTCGCCTTCGAACGGAAGGTCGACGTAGGTCGTATCACCTGCGAGTTTCTGATAGAAATCGCTCATGCCGATGCGCACCTTGCCGTCCGGCTCGACCCTGACCCAGGCATGGTCTAAGTGATAGTGAAGCTCATCCGGGAGCTTGTATCCCTTGTAGTCTGCCATCTTACCTCCTTATGATAGAACGTGACGATTCAGACGGATTGCTGCAGATGCAAACGGATACGAATTCGACAATCTGCCTCGATTATCTTTCAATCTTCCTGATGATGGCGCCGTTCTTGTCGCGGACGTTTACTTCCAGCGGCATCTTGCCCGGCAGGTAGTGAGTGGCGCAACCGAAGCACGGGTCATAGGCCCGGAAGGCCATTTCGACCATGTTGAGTAGTCCGTCCGAGACCTCACCCTTCTTTATCAAGCCCTTGGCCGCTTTCTCGATTGACATTGCGATTGCCGCCGCATTGTTCAGGGTCGCAACCAGCAGATTGACCTGGGTCGCAACGCCTCGTTCGTCGGACTTGTAGTGATGATACAGCGTGCCGCGGGGCGCTTCAACCACACCGACCCCTTCAGTGGGGACGTTGGTCGGCAGGGTCCTGATGTTGGGGCTCGTGATCTCCGGGTCCTGGGCCAGCTCAAGGAGCCGTTCCGCGGCGTAAAGCAGCTCAATGACCCTTGCCCAGTGCATCGCCAGCGTATTATGCACCGGTTTGCCGCCGAGCACACTGTACATCTTCTCATATTCAACCTGGGCCAGCGGCGTGGTCATGCCGTCGGCGGCATTGAGCCGGGCCAGCGGCGCCACGCGGTAAACGCCGCTTTGCTCCCCGTCGACAAAGCCCTTCCACCCGACGTTCTTCAGATACAGAAACTTGATGTAGCTCCACGGCTCAACATGCTCGGCCAAGTGCTTCAGGTAGTCCTGGGGCTCGAATTTGACGAACTCCTTGCCGTTGGGGTCGACGACGCGGATATCGCCGTCGTAGAAGTTGACCTTGTTGTTCTTGTCAACCAGGCCCATGTAGTAGGTACGGTGCTTGTAGATGTCCCCGACAATGACGTCGACGTAGGCCTTGTTCTTGAGTACGATATCGTTGAAAACTTGGATGGTAAATTTGCCAAACTCCACTGCTTCTTTGGCGATCTCTACGATATTCTTGCGGTCTTCTTCTTTGAGCCCCTTGGCGACTCCTCCGGGCAGCCCCATGACCGGGTGAATGACCCGGCCGCCGAGCAAGGTAATGATGCTGCGCAGTTTCTTACGCATCGCGATGACATGGGCGACCGTCTCGAGCCCGACCTTGGCTATTACGCCGAGGATATTGCGTTCGGCCTTGGGTGCTTGAGGGCCAACCACAAAATCAGGGCCGCCCAAGACATAGAAGTGGAGTGCATGGTCTTCGACGAAAAACGCGGAGTTGACAAGTTCGCGGAGTTTCTTGGCGGCCGGGGGCGGGTCAACTTTATACAGGTCATCGAGCGCTTTGGTCGACGCCATGTGGTGGGCCGTCGGACAGACACCGCAGATCGTCGGCGTGATGCGGGGCAGCTCTTCGACCAGTCGCCCTTCGCAGAACTTCTCAAAACCGCGCAGTTCGGGAATCTGCAGGAAGGCGCGTGCCACATCCCCTTGGTCGTCAAGGAAAATCTCGATCCTCCCATGACCTTCCAGTCTGGTTATCGGGTCAATGGTAATGCGCTTGGTCATTTCGCCTCCATTCTCTTCCTGCGCAAAATGGAAGAAGGTAAGCTGTACATGTAGAAAAGGCCGACCGGGTCGATGACCGAATCGACGACTTTCTGAATTTCCTTCTCATCATTGGTATCGATGATCGAGGCCAGGGCCGAGAGAAACTTGGCGCCATGGTCCTTGACTTCCTTGGTCGGTCCGAAACAACCGCGGCAGGGCATGTTGCCGTTGATGCAGCGTTCACCGCAGCCGGATCTGGTCGCGGGACCGGTGCAAATGATTCCTTCGGCCAAGAAGCATTTCTCCGGATCGGCGATGACTTCGCTAATGCGCTTGATCGACTTGATCAGCATCTTATCCGGCTTGGTTTTGGCCCGTGGGCAGGTGTCGCAGAGCGATTTGTCCGGTGCCAGTACGGTTCCCTTGGGCGGCAATTTACCGGTCAGGATTGCCTGGACGGCGTTCATGATAAGGTCCGGTGGCGGGGCGCAGCCCGGCAGGTAGTAATCGACGTCAATGACCTGGTTGGTCGCCCGCACCGTGTCATGGAATTCAGGCAGGGTCAGCTCGCCGACGTCAACCTTGGTTGTGGTTTGGGGATAGATGCCGTCCGGATTGACCACGGTCGGGATCGTCTTATAGACGCGTTCGAAAATCGTTTCACGGTTATGAAGATTGGCCAGTCCGGGGATCCCGCCTAAATGCGAACAAGCTCCGAAGGAGACGACGAGTCCGGCCTTCCGACGCAGCAATTTTACCATGTGCTCCTGTTCCGAGTTGCGCACCCCCCCGTTTATGAACGCGACCGCGATTTCGCCGTCGGCCAAAGCTTCAACGTCGGTGACCTTGAAATCCATGGCCACCGGCCAGAAGATGATGTCGACGGCCTCCACCACCTTCAAGATGTCTTCAGCCAGGTCTACGATTGCTTCTTCACACCCTCCACATGAACAGCACCAGTAGATGGCCACTTTTGGCTTCGCCATCAGAGACCTCCTTAAATTACTGTTTTGCGATTGTTCTTTTCCTGCTCCAGGACCGGTTCTAGGTTCCGGCTTGGTTTGCCAGAAGTATACTTGAAATAGGCGATTTCGTTCACGGCGTTTTTACGGAATCGCGCGGATTTCTTTCTATTTCTATTTTTTTATTATATCTACAAAACGATAAAGGTCAATAACTTAAGTGCCGAATTCGCACCGGAATCCAAAGAGAGCAGAGTCCCGCGCCTACTTCTTCGCCGACAGCTGGTCGGGCGTGATATAATCGCCGTACTGAGCGCGGGCCTTTTCCAGCCGCTGCTTCTGGTCACTAAGGACTTGAAACAGGATGTCCGGGGTGTCCTTGATCTTGGTCTTGTAGATCTGGACAATCCGCTCGATCTTGGCTAGACTCTCCGGTACCCGGATCGTAAACTGCTTGGTATAGTCTTCTTTCGAATAATCCTTGCCCAAGATCTTCTTGAAGAGCGGTTTTAAGTCTTCGTACTTGGGGATGCGTCCGGTCGGAGTATCGATGGCCTCGACTTCCCGATGGGCGCGCCGTTCCATCCATTTGTACCAGACGCGCTTGTCGGTCTTCTCGTTGAGGAAATTACCGCTTTTGTCCTTGAGGAAGTAGTTCACCGAAAAGACAAGCGGCGTTTTCTTTAGACCTTTAGCGAAGTCTAAGTTGACCTTGACGTACTGACCGATCGGTATCGGGAGGAAGTCAAGATTCGACATCGGATTGAACTCGCGGACGCCTTCTTTGCCGAGCGTCGCTGCGGTTGTCTCCGACTCGAGGGCCGCGCCCTTGCAGATGATGCCGTGGGTCCAGTCAAAGGACTCCTCAACCGGCACGCAGGTGTCGGAATCGCGGCCGCCGTAAACGATACCGCCCACCGCCACGCCGGCTGGGTCGTGCAGTTTGGAGTCAAGGTTATCGAACGAATCGAGCGAGATCGTGAACCGGGCATTCGGGTGCGAGCACTTGATTTCCTTGCCGTCGGCGTCTTTCTTGCCGGGCGTCCATTCGCCGGCATGATTGAAGCCGTGAGCTGGAATCCCGCCGTCACGACCAATCCAGTGGACGTGCTTGTCATCGGTGACGAGCACGTTGGAAACGATCACTTCACCGGGGCGGTGCAGCGCCTTCCACTGGCTCGGGTCGTCTTTCGAGTTGATGCCTTGAATGATGCCGAACATGCCCTTTTCGACGTTGACCGCGCGCACCTCATCGTTCTTATTGCGCAGATAGGCAATGTCATCGCCGACAATCGTCTCGCCTTCGAGCATCGCGGTCGAGGTCTTACCGCAGAGCGACGGGAACGCTCCCAGGAAGTAGGTGACCCGGTTGTCTGGTCCGTGGATGCCCATGACCAGCATGTGCTCGGTCAGCCAGCCTTCCTTCGAACCGCGGACAATTGCCAACCTCATGGCGAGTTTCTTGAGACCGATCGTGTTGCCGCCGTACTGGGTATTGGTGCTGTACACGATGTTGTCCAGAATATCGATAAAGATGCGCCGTTTGTCCAGGTTCTTGCACGTCTTGCGCTCGTCGACCTCCCCCTGCGAATGGACGAATTTGAAAAACTTGGCCTTCGGC
This sequence comes from uncultured bacterium, assembly GCA_964354155.1. Taxonomy (GTDB): domain Bacteria; phylum Hydrothermota; class Tepidihabitantia; order SM23-42; family CAYGYG01; genus CAYGYG01. The sequence continues at coordinate 212,972 of CAYGYG010000001.1, forward strand.
CCCTGCCGCACGAATTCTTCGTATCCCTGGCGGTAAAGCAGGTCCTCACTGTGGGCGACGTAGCTCGAATCAGTAATCTGCACGGCCGGTATCGAGAACTCAGAGTTGGTCGGACCGAGACAGTAGAATCGCACGAACATCTCTTTGCCCTTCATGATGCCGGTCAGGACCTGGAGGATATCCTTGATGGCGGACTCACGCTCCTTGGTTTCAAGCAGCGGACCGAGATCCATGTCTTTGGTGACCAGGATTCCGGTGTTCTTTTTATCCCGGCCCTGATCGGCGTAGTTGTCGAAATGCACCGTATGTCCCGGGGTGGCAAGCGGTGACTCTTCGCCGGTTTTCACGGCCAGTTCTCTGATGTACTTGATGTCTTCCGCGGCATCGCTTGCGACAAAGACCTTTGCCGGGTCGCAGAGTTCAACGAATCTTGCGACGAACTGATGCAGGTCAGGGTTGCTGATCCTGGTCAGCTTTTGATATTGCTGGTCGCCCAACCTGGATTTCAAGAAACCTATTGTTTTCTCGTCCATTTGTTAACCTCCGTGGTGAAACTGAACCACCTACTTGTCACTAGTGACTTCCTGATACATAGAGTCAGAAAGGCTGATAATACATTGGTTCTCGTCACGCGCGGTGACTTTTCGTTGGCTGACGAACATTGAATCATATCCAGATTCAGGCACCTGTCAAGGCAAGTTACGGAGATTTCTGGACTTTTCCAGAAATCTCGGTCAGGAATGTGGAAGCGACTGGACTGCCTTGATCAGGAACGGATCTAGGCCGCTCAAATCCCGGTCCAGGATGCGGAAAACGCGCCGTTCGGAAATCGAGGCCAGCTCCGCCAGGCCGATCGCAAGGATATCGAGCGCGAACGCCACCGGTTCACCACAGATGTTGCAGGCCGACCGATACTCGCGCCTGACCCTGATCCACGTCGGTCTCCGCTTTGAAATTGAACATCCGGGCTCCGACGTAGGCGTCGGCGAGCGAATAGCCGGCCAGGAAGGCAAGATACCAGAGCAGGCTGTTTCGTTCGGTGGGGCGGTGCTCGGCGTGCATGCGGTAGGCGAAATAACCAAGCGTCAATTCGCCGCCGGCAATGATTATGCCTGTGACATGGCGGTGCGTGTAAAATTGCCCGCCGCCGGGGAACGCGCAAAGGAGCATGGCTTTGGTGGTAGATTTGTGCTGAGCCGGTGCGGTTACGGCGATCAGCAGCAGGCTCACGACTAACTGTCTCATCGGGCGATGATAACGAGTTCCCTGTCGGTCTGTTTTTTGCCTTCGATCCGGAAATCCACCAGCGGCAAATTCTGGTCGGCAATAAACTTGGTTATCGAGGAGGTGTACCGGGCCGGGTTGCGACAATAGACCAACATCTCGATGCGTTTTCCTTTGAGGCTGTTGAGGATGCGGGCGAGTTCGATTTCGCCGTACGAGGACAGTTTGTCGGCGTCGGCGGCAAAGAACTTCTCCATCGGGAAGCTAAAACGGGTCTCTTTCTGCCGTGCGTCCTTTTCTTTCTCCAGCAGCTCCTCCCACATTCGGATCTCACGCTTCAGACTTTGAATATCGGAATGCAGGTTTCGGTAATGGAATCGATAGAACCAGAGGTTGATCGCAAGCAGCAGCAATAAGAGAATCCAGCCCAAGTACTTCATTCGGCAATCGTCTCCAACAGGCGCACGATGCCCTCCCGTTTCTTCGCAAAGTCGCTCAGGCGGCCGGCCTCGCGGTTTTTGACTTCTTCCGAAGCCATCTTCTGAAAGCGCTCGTCGTTGAGGCGGATCTTTATCTCGGCGATTCGGCCGTCGAGAAAGGCGCATTCGTCTTTGAGCCGTTTCACTTCTTGAGCGGTGTCGACGGAGCCGGTGAGCGGCAGGTAGACCTCGACCTGCTTAAGGACGATACTTGAAAACGGCTTGGGCGGTGTAATGTTGACGAGCAGGGTCTCGACGGTGGCCTGGGCCCGGAAGAAGTTGCGGTTAGCTTCGAACAACTTCACCAGCTTGTCGTCCTCGATCTTGAGCATGCAATCGCTCTTGCGGTTGGCCGGGATGCGCCAGGCGCTGCGCAGGTTGCGCACCGCTTCAATTGTCCCGAAAAAGCTGTCGACCGCTTCCGTGTTCTGGTCGGACAGCACGGTTTGCCCGGGCCACGGCTCGTTCCAAATCGTTTCCCGGCCGAAGTTTAGGCGCTCGTATAACTCCTCGGTAATGAAAGGCATGAAGGGGTGCAGGAGCGTCAGCAGATTCTTGTAAACATGCATGCCGACATCGAAGACCTGGCCGCGGTGCACAACTTCCGATTTCATGTATTCCACATACCAGTCGCAGAATGCGTGCCAGGTGAACTCGTAAATCCCGCGCGCCGCCTGATTGAGTTCGAACCGCTTCAGAAAGCGCTGGACGTTCGCGAGCAGTTCGTTCTGCTTCAAGACGATCCACTGGTCGATGGCGGTCAGCTGCTGGGGCAGACCGGGCGTCAGCCCGTGCGTGTTGAGCCAGAGGAACCGTCCCGAATTCCAGAGCTTGTTGGCGAAATTGCGGCCGGTTTCAATCCGCTCCTCGCTGAAGAGAACGTCACGGTCGCGGGGCGTAATCAGCAGAATTCCGAAGCGGAGGGCGTCGGCACCGTACCGGTCGATCATCGCCAGCGGGTCCGGGGAATTGCCGAGGCTCTTGGACATCTTGCGGCCCCTTTCGTCACGGATCATGCCGTGGAAGTAGACTTCGGAGAACGGCACCCGGCCGGTGAACTCAATGCCGGCCATAATCATCCGCGCAATCCACAGGTAGATGATGTCCCAGGCCGAGACGAGGGCCGAGGTGGGATAGAAGGTCGCCATATCCTGAGTCGGTTCCGGCCAGCCCATGGTTGAAAAAGGCCAGAGCCACGAAGAAAACCAAGTATCGAGAACGTCTTCATCCTGAACGATTTCGGCCGAACCGCAGACCGGACAGCGACTGGGTTTGGTTTCGGCAACGATGACCCCGGCTTGATCGATTTCAGGTCCGACACCGGCCCGGCACGTCCGGCAGTAGTAGACCGGGATCCGGTGTCCCCACCAGAGTTGCCGCGAGATGCACCAGTCGCGCACGTTTTCGAGCCAGTGATTGTAGAGATTTACCCAGCGTTCGGGGGCGATCGCGACCGTTCCGTTCCGCACCGCCTCAAGTGCCGGTTGGGCCAGCGGTTTCATCCGGACGAACCACTGAAGCGAAACGCGCGGTTCGACCGGCGTTTCGCACCGCTCACAATGACCCAGCGGTACTTCGTAGTCTTCGATCTTCTCGATGAGGTTGAGCTTGGCGAGATCCTCGACGACCTTGACCCGGGCCGAGTCGCGGTTCATTCCCTGATACGGCCCGCCGTTGTCATTGATCGTGGCATCATCATTCATGATGTTGATGATCTCGAGCAGGTATTTTTGGGCGAGTTCGAAATCGAATTTGTCGTGGGCGGGAGTGACCTTGAGCGCGCCGGTTCCAAAGGCGGGATCGACGTAAGGGTCGGCGATGAGCGGTATCTTTCGGTTCATCAAAGGCAGCAGCAGGATCCGGCCGACTTTGCCCTGGTAGCGCTTGTCATCCGGATGAATGCACACCGCCGTATCGCCGAGCATGGTCTCGGGCCGGGTGGTGGCAACCACCAGATGTTCACCAGGGTCTTCAAAGGGATACCGTATATAGTATAGTTTGCCGGCCTGCTTGACATTCTCCACCTGTTCATCGGAAATAGCGGTTTTGCAGCGCGGGCACCAGTTTACGATGTACTTGCCGCGGTAGATGAGCTGTTTTTCGTAGAGCCGGACAAAAACCTTCGTGACCGCCCGGGAGAGATCTTCATCGAGCGTGAATTTTTCACGGCGCCAATCAAGCGAGCAGCCCATGCGCCGGAACTGACTCCGGATGATGGCCGCACAATGTTCCTTCCATTTCCACACTTCCTGGAGGAATGCTTCGCGCCCCAGCGCGGACCGGCTCTTGCCTTGCCTGGCCAGCTGCTCTTCGACCACCACCTGGGTCGCGATGCCGGCATGATCCATGCCGGGGAGCCACAGAACTTCGCAGCCGGCGAGCCGGTGGTAGCGGATCAGCACATCCTGAATTGTATTGTTGAAAACATGGCCCAGCGTCAGTTGCCCGGTCACATTAGGCGGCGGCACGACGATGGCGTATCGGGGCTTAGCGGTGGGAACCTGCGGCGAGAACAAATTCCGCTTTTCCCAGAACTCAAGCCACTTGGGCTCGATCTCGGCCGGGTCGTAACGCTTGGGGAAATCGTCCATCGCCCATAATACCTCGAAAGCGCTCTTTGTCAAGGTAAACTTGGACTTCTGGGCTTTTGCCCCGGGCAAACTTATCATTGACTTTGGGCTGTTTTGTAATAGAATAGCCTGATGCGAAAGATCGCCATCTGCAATCAGAAGGGTGGCGTCGGCAAGACGACCACGGCGATAAACCTCGCGACCGCGCTTGCCTTGCTGGAAAAAAAGACGCTGCTGGTGGATGCCGATCCCCAGACCAACGCAACCAGCGGCTTAGGCATCGACCGGACCAACCTCAAGGGCACGACCTACCAGGTTCTGCTTGAACCGGCGGCGGTCAAGACGGCGATCGTCGCAACCTCGTTTTCACACCTTTGGGTGCTGCCGTCGTCACCCGAGTTGGTTGGGGCCGAAGTCGAGCTGTTGCACGTCGAGAATTACCACTTCCGGCTCCGTGAAGTACTGAAGCAGGTCGAGGCCGACTATGATTTCGCGTTCATCGATTGCCCGCCTTCGTTGGGCGTACTGACCGTGAATGCCCTGGTCGCGGCCCGTAGTGTTCTGATACCGATTCAGTGTGAGTACTTTGCGCTCGAAGGGGTTGAGAAGCTGTTGTCGACGATCCGGATGGTGCGCACCAGCCTCAACCCGGGTCTCTCGATCGAAGGTGTTTTGCTTACGATGTTTGATAGCCGGCTTAACCTGGCCCGGCAGGTCGCCCAGGAGATACGCAGCTATTTCAAGGAGAAGGTGTACCAGGCCATCGTTCCCAGGTCGGTGCGCCTGGCCGAGGCGCCCAGCTTCGGCCGGCCGATTTTCAAGCACGACATCGGCTCGGCCGGTGCCCAGGCCTATTTGATGCTGGCCCGGGAGGTGCTCAATCACAGCTAAGAGGGTATTGGGTCGGGGGCTGGAAGCATTGATTCCGACCAAAGTGATCGGGACGGTGGAGGGGACGGTGATGATGGTCGACATCGAGAGGATTAAGCCCAACCCGTATCAGCCGCGCGGTCCGATCAAGGAAGAGGATCTACGGTCCCTGATCAATTCGATCAAGACCAAGGGCATTATCCAGCCGGTAGTCGTCAAGAAGAAGGGAGACGAGTTCCAGCTTATCGTCGGCGAGCGGCGCTTCCGGGCCGCCAAGGCCGCCGGGCTCAAAGAGATTCCGGCCGTGGTGCGCAGTGCCGACAACCGCGACATGCTCGAGACGGCACTGATTGAGAACATCGAGCGCAAGAACCTTGATCCGATTGAAGAAGCAGTTGCCTACAAACGCCTGATCGAAGAGTTCGGCCTCACCCAGCAGCACCTGGCCGAGACTCTGCACAAAGACCGCACCACGATTACCAATGTCATACGCCTGCTCAACCTGCCCGGCCGGATCCGCGAATACATCAAGGATGGGCAGATCTCGGAGGGGCACGCCCGCGCCCTCTTGAGCCTGGGCGAGCGTCCGGAAGTACTCATCTTCGGTGAACGGATTGTCCGCGAGAAGCTCTCGGTGCGTGAGGTCGAACGTCTGGTCCGCCGGGCCGCGGTTGTGCGGAAGGTCAAAGTCCGGGATCACGAAGTCGAGCAGATGGCCGAGAATCTGCGCAAGCGGTTCGGCGCCAAGGTCGAGATCTTCTGGTCGCGCAGCCGGGGCCGCATTGTTTTCCATCTCTACTCATTGGCCGAACTCGAGAAGATATTCAGTCATTTGATGGGGCGCTAGTATGAACGAAGAACTGGACTTGCTCCTGGAGAAGCTCTCCAATGCCTGCGGGCTCGGGTATTCAACCGAGGCGACGCGGCTGGTCGAGCGCGAAGCACGCAAGTATACCAAGGAAGTGACGATTGACAAGTCGGCAAGCGTGGTCGCGACGAGCCGGGGCCGGGGTAAGAAGCGGGTGATGCTGGCGGCGCATGTTGATGAAGTGGGTTTTGTCGTGTCGGGAATCGAAGATGGGTACTTGAGAATCGCGCCGATCGGCGGCATTGATCCCCGGGTCTTGCCGGGTCAGGAAGTCACGGTCTACGGTCGCCGTCGACTGCGCGGGTACATCGGCATCACCGCCCCCCACTACACGACGCCGCAGGATCGGGAACGGGTGCTGGCGATCAAGGATCTGTACGTTGATACCGGTCTGCCGAACGCGCGCATCAAGCGACTGGTCCAGATTGGCGATGGCATCGTCTATGCGGGCCGCTATGCGAAGCTCGCGGGGCACCTGCGCCGCGGTAAGGCGCTGGATAACCGGGCGGGCGTGGCCTGCGGGCTTGCCGTCCTGAAGATGCTCTCCCGGGTTAAACATGACTGTGACCTCCACTTCGTGGCCACCGCTCAAGAAGAGGAACTCGGCTTGGGCGCCCGGATCAATGCCTATCGGCTTGACCTTGACCTTGGGTTGGCGGTTGATGTCACGTATGGCGACCATCCGGAATCGAAAGAGCACGAAATCTTTCCGCTGGGCCGAGGCCCGGTGCTGGGCAAAGGTCCGGTGCTTTCGGCGCGGGTGTTCGACGGCCTGGCCGCTGCGGCCAACCGGCTTGAGATACCATTCCAGGTTGAGTGCCTGCCGCGGGCGACCCGTACCGATGCCGACTACATTGCGTTGGCCAAAGAAGGTGTCCCGACCGGCCTGGTGTCAATCCCGGTGCGTTACATGCACACGCCGGTGGAGGTCGTCTCCCTGTCCGATATCGAGCGGGCCGCGCGCGTGATTGCGGATTTTCTGGTCCATCTGTAAGACAAGTCAGCTACTTTCGATTCTATCCAACCAGTGTCATGTTTCGCAAATGCATTCACCGCAGTCGTGTTCCAGAAGACGCGATCTTCCCAACCCTCGTGGAAATCGGGACTGGCGTTTCCGCCTCCCCGATCCGCCTAAGGCGGAGATAGGCAGGCGGACTACCCCAAAGGCGTCCTGTCCACAAATTCGAATTCTCGCACAAATCAACGGAGAAGCTGGTTGAGGTTGGTGGGGAGCGGGGGTGGTGGGCTTGGTCCGCGGCTGGCCGCTATTCGCGGCGGAGTACTTTCAACATCGCCCGGTGGATCAGGCGGTTGGTCGCCAGGATCTCCTTTTTGAAGATATTGAACGGCCGCCCCCGGAAATCAGTCACGCACGCGCCGGCCTCTTCGGCGATCAGGGATCCGGCCGCGGTATCCCAGGGCCCGAGCTTCAGTTCCCAGAATCCGTCAAAGCGGCCGCAGGCAAGATAGCACAGGTCAAGCGCGGCGGAACCGCCGCGCCGGATCGCCTGGGCCCGAACCGCGAAATTGCCGAAATGCGCGATATTGTTGTTACGGGACACCCTGATGTCATACGGGAATCCGGTCGCGAGCAGGCTGCGGCTCAGCGTTCTGATCCGTGAGACCCGGATCGGCTTGCTGTTAAGAAAGGCGCCGTGACTCCGGACCGCCCAGAACGTCTCGTTCAAATTGGGGTTATAGACCAGGCCCAACACGATTCGGTCCTCTATTTCGAGGGCGATGGAGATTGAATAGATCGGCAGGTTGTGGGCGTAGTTGGTTGTCCCGTCGAGAGGGTCGATGATCCAACGGCGGTCGGAATCGTGGTCCTTGGTGCATTTCTCCTCGCACAGAATCGAATCACCGGGGAAGATTTTCTGAAGAGACCGGACGATGGCCCGCTGGGACAGCCGGTCGGCGACCGTGACCAGGTTGATCTCACCTTTGAACCGGATGAGCTTGGCCCGGCTCGCATAGCGCTTGAGCACCACGCCGCCTTGCCGGGCGGCGTGAAGCGCGGTTACAAGTTCGCGCTCAAACATTACGCAGCAGTTGTTCCAGTGCTTTGCGCGCGGCGTCCTGCTCGGCCGTCTTCTTGGAGCGGCCCTCACCGGCGCAGATGGTTTTGTTGTCGATGACGACCTCAACGAAGAAAAACTTGCAGTGGGGCTCACCCTCTTCGCGGACGATTCGGTAGATGAGCGTGCGCCGGTGTTTCGTGACCCATGAGTTGAGCTGAGACTTGGGGTCATCAAACGCCGGGTCGATCATCGCCGCCGGCGGTACGAGTGAAAAGAAGAAGGTGAAGGCCGCCTCGAAGCCTTGATCCAAGTAGATGGCACCGACAACTGCCTCCAGGACATTGGCGAGAATTGAGTCCTTGAGATTGCCGCCGCTGGCGGCTTCACCCCGGCCCAGTCTCAAAAATTGATCCAGGCCGATGTCCCGCGCCTGCCGGGCAAGAAATTGGCGATTGGTCAGCGATTTTTTCTTCTCGGTCAGGATGTCTTCGCCGAGACGGGTGAACTTCTCGAACAGGAAATAGCGCACGACAAGCTCGAGGATCGCGTCACCCAGGAATTCGAGGCGTTCATTGCAGAACTCGTAGCCGATCTGGTTTTCGTTGGCGTACGAGGTATGCGTCAGGGCCGTGACCAGAAGCTCCTTGTTGCGGAACCTGACGCCGATCGTCTTCTCGATCGTCTCGATGTCCGGCATCAGCGAGCCGTCTGACTTGAGGACGACGATGAGGGGTGGGCGAAAACGACATTGCCGGTGGGCAGGAACAGCATGCTGTCAACCGTGGCCTCGATGGTTCGGCCGACGGCATCGCCGCCGGCATCGACAATCACCTTCAGTCCGCCTTCAAGATAGCCGACTCCTTCATTCTGCTTTTTACCGCGCTTGAGAACCTTGAGGGTGATGATGTCGCCCGTAGTATAAGCCGGGAAGAGCGACAGGAATATGTCGCGGATGTCGAGAATCGTGACGTCGGGATGGCCGGGCCCGAGCCGCTTCAGCTCGTCGGCCGCGGTCAGGACTTTGGCTTTTTCCTTCTGGGCCAGCTTGAGCACGCCCTGAGCTTCGGCCAGACCCTCGCTTCGGCTCTTGACAAACATGATGCGGCTGCATTTCTGAAGTCGCTCAATTGTGTTGAGACCGCGTTTCTTGCGAGCCCCGCCTTTTTCGATGCTTTCTCTGACTTCCAGCGGTATGATGACCCGCCCGGCCAGGAACTTCTTCTCAAAGAGATTGGCAATCCGGCCGTCCATCAAGATCGTCGAGTCGAGAACATACTTGTCTTCCTTTTTTACGAATAGCATTTAAGCTCCTTCACTTATGTGCCAAAAATCAAGTGGGCTGCCTCCTGAAGGCTGCTCACGCCCACGAGTTCGACACGGCTTTTCTCCCGCGGGACATTTTTCTTCGAAATGAAAACCTGCGCAAACCCCAGTTTTTCAGCCTCCCGGAGCCGGTTATTGGACTGGACCACCGGCCTTATCTCACCGCCCAAGCCGACTTCGCCGACTAATGCGGTTTTCTTGGGAATCGGGACATTGCGGACTGATGAGAGAACCGCCATCAAGATGCCAAGGTCCGCGGCCGGCTCGCTGATCTTGATGCCGCCGACGACATTGACAAAACAATCGTAGTTGTGAACCGTCACCCCCACCCGGCGCTCCAGCACGGCCAACAGCATGGAGAGCCTTTTCAAATCCACGCCCGTGGTGACGCGTTGGGGAAAATTGAAGAAAGTGGGATTGGTCAGCGCCTGTACTTCGACCAGCAGGGCCCGGCTGCCTTCGAGAATCGAAACCGTGCTCGATCCCGGCGCCTCGCTCTCCGAGAGAAAGAGGCCCGAGGGGTTTGCCACTTGAGCCAGCCCCTGTTCGGTCATTTCGAAAACCCCAATCTCGTTGGTTGACCCGAACCGGTTTTTGACGGCGCGCAGCAGGCGGTACTGCTGATTCTGGTCGCCTTCGAAGTAGAGGACCGTGTCGACGATGTGCTCTAAGGTCTTGGGCCCGGCAATCGCTCCGAATTTCGTCACATGGCCAATGATGATGGTGGTGACACCCTTCTGTTTAGCCATGCGCATCAACTCACTGCCGCACTCACGCACCTGGCCCACGCTACCGGGAGCGCCGGTAAGTTCGGACTTGTAGACGGATTGGATTGAGTCGACGACGACCAGATCCGGTGCCACCTTGTCGACCCACTCCAGGATGCTCTCCATACAGGTTTCGGCCAGAATCTTGATCGAGGAGTTGGCAATGGACAGGCGCCGGGCTCGAATTCCAAGCTGGTGCGACGATTCCTCGCCGGTAACGTATAACACCGGCCGCGCGTTGGCAACGTAGTCGGCCAACTGGAGCATCAGCGTCGATTTGCCGATACCCGGATCGCCGCCGACTAAGACCAGCGAACCCTTGACCAGTCCGCCGCCCAGCACCAAGTCCAGTTCGGCCAGTCCGGTCTTCTTCCGCTCTCCTTGTTCCACCGGTACCGCCGTAAGGTCGACCGGTTGGGCGCCCGTGACCGCGATGTTCATCTTGCCCATCTTCTCCTGGATTTTTTCCTCAACCATGCTCCCCCAGGCTTCGCAGTTAGGGCATTTTCCGAACCACTTGGCGCTTTCGGCTCCGCAGTTCTGGCAGACGAAATGTGATGATTTCCTCATTGGGGATTCTAACTCATTTTTCGCCGTTTGTCAACGCCGATTGACGGCCGCCGTGGTGTGCTGAAGCAAGTTCGGAGCGGGTTTTGGGACAATCTACCGTTGACAAAGATACCTAAATGGTTAGAATGGTCGGACGTGATGAAATCCATCCGAAATTTCGAAATTAAAGAACTTATCGCCACCGGCGGTATGGCCGCCATCTACAAAGCAGTCCAGACTTCCCTTGACCGTGTCGTGGCGATCAAGGTCTTGCACGGGCATCTGGCCCAAGACCCGAACTTCATCCAGCGGTTTGAACGGGAGGCCAAGGCCGCGGCCAATCTGAAGCACGAAAACGTGGTCAATATCATCGATTTCGGGAAGGACGAAGAGATTTACTTCATCGCCATGGAGTATGTCGAAGGCCGGAGCCTGAAAGACCTGATCGCCCAGGTGAAGGTGTTTCCGATCGAGGTCGTTCTGACCATCACCACCTTTGTTTGCCGGGGACTGAGCCACGCGCATCAGAAGGGGGTCACTCACCGCGACATCAAACCGGCCAATATTCTCATCAGCTTTGACGGTACGGTCAAGATCGCCGATTTCGGTCTGGCTCAGGCCCAGGACTTGACCTCAATCACCGTCACCGGAGCGATTGTCGGGACACCGGCCTACATGTCGCCGGAACAGGCGGCGGGCCGTAAAGTCGACAACCGGAGCGACCTGTTTTCGCTCGGCATCATCCTCTATGAGATGATGACCGGCGAGAAGCCGTTCCCAGGCGAGAACTACTCGTCGGTTATCACCCGCATTCTGACCGCGGCCCCGAAGCGGCCGATCGAGATGAATCCCTTGATCCCGATGGAGATGAACCAGGTTGTCGAGCGGATGCTGGAGAAGGACCCGGACAAACGTTTTACCGATGTCGATTCATTGCTCGTTGAGGTCGAGGGCTATGCCAAGAAGGCCGGCATCAGTGTCTCGACAAAGCACATCAGCAAATTCGTCAAAGAACCGGAGCAGTATGCCAAGGGCACCGTGGACAAGCGCAAGCGCGAGCATTTTGACCGGGGTGTCTATTACATGACGTTGGGGCTTGAGAAGATCGACGATGCCATTGACGAGTTTACCAAAGTCATCTTCCTTGATCCGGCCGATGTCCAGGCCAAGGATTACATCGAGAAACTCAAGGCCAAGAAAGAAAAGATGGTCAAGAAGCCTGAGGCCCAGGCCAAGCCGCCACCGCCTCCGCCCAAGCCTGCGGTGCCGGAGAAGCGTTCGCCTTTGCCGATTCTGATACCGGCGCTGGTCGTCGTGGTCTTAGCCGGCATTTTTGCAATCCGGTCCGGTGCCCTGCGATCCAGACCTCCGGTCGTCCCGAGGATACCCTACGGCGCGCTGAGCATCAGTTCCAATCCTTCCGGCGCCCGGATTATGCTGGACGGTCGGGAACTGGTCATGACGACGCCGGCGCGGGTCGACAGCGTCAAACCCGGGTTCCATGCCGTCGCGATTAGCCTTGCCGGGTACAAGGCCTTCGCCGATACCGTCGCGGTCCAGGGCGATTCGGTCAGCGCGGTTGCCGCGAAACTTGAGAAGGAGCCCACCGAGATCGCCGCGGCCGAGAAATTCGGGCCCCTGACCGTGCGTAGCCAGCCGGCCGGGGCCGGCGTCAAGATCGACGGCCGCGATACCGGCGAGCGAACGCCCTGCGTGATTCGCAGGCTTGACCTTGGCACCTACCGCGTAACGGTCGAGAAGGCCGGGTATGAACCGGTGACGGTGGCCAAACAGGTCAAGGCCGGACGGCTGAATCTCGTCAGTGTCCGATTGAGCAAGAAAGCGGGTCCGGTTGAGTACGGGTTTCTCAAAGTTACGGTCAATCCCTGGGCCAAAGTGTTCGTCGACGGCAAGTACGTCGAGACGACGCCCATCGGGAACCCGATCAAGGTTACGGCTGGGCCGCACGTGATCAAACTGACCAATCCCAGTTTAAAAAGCTATACCGAGACGATCGATTTCCCAGCCGGCCAGGTCCAGAGTCGAACCATACAGCTGGCCCCGGGCGAGGGCTATCTGAGAATAACGGTCAACCCCTGGGCCGATGTCTACTTAGACGGTGAGTTCATCGGGACGACTCCGCTTCCCCGCAATATCACGTTGCGTCCGGGTTCGCATCAGCTCAAGCTCGTGAATCCGAATTTCGATGCTCACGAAGAGAAGATCGCGATCATTGCTGATGAAATTCTCAAGAAACATGTCAACCTGCAGTGAGCTTTCAGCGGACGGCTCATTGCTCATGGCTTATAGCTTTATTAAAGGAGGTTAGATGATGAGAATCGCGGGTATTCTGATGGTGGCAATCCTGGCCGGGGCGGCGCTGGGCCAGACTGCGACCGACGAGAGCAACATCCTGAAGATGCTGGAGCAGTCAAAAACCTACTACAACACCGGCGAATACGAAAAGGCGATCGCCGAGCTGGAACGCGCGCTTAATGTACTGTACAAGCTGAAGCAGAACGACCGGGTTGAAGCCTACAAATATCTCGGTTTCAGCTACGTTGCCTTTGGCGACGTGGTCAAGGCTAAGGAGTCTTTCAAGCGTGCGCTCTCGATCAATCCGGCACTGAAGCTCGATGCGGCGACGGTTTCGCCGAAGATCATCCAGGTGTTCGAGCAGGCGCGTGCCGAAATGCCCACGACCGTGATACCCGACACGATTCCCGGAGAGCCAGAGTACAAAAGGGTTGATTACGCGGGCGCGGCGCTTCGTTCGGCGGCACTGCCGGGCTGGGGCCAGATGTACAAGGGCGACGTCGGCAAGGGGCGTTTCCTCATGATCACGGCGCTTTCCTGCGTGGGCGGGGCGGTTGTTTCCGGACTTATCGAAAGCGGTGCCCATAGTGCCTACCACGATGACCCGAATGACGACACCTACGGGAAGTACAATTTCTTCTTTGGCTTGACCAGACTCTGCCTGGTCGGCCTGGGCGGCACGTGGCTCTTCGGCGTGGTCGATGCGGCCATGGTCAGGCCCTCAGGCCACTCGGCAATGAACCTCGATCGTCAATCGGATTTGGCCCGCCGCCCGACCATGCTCCAGTTCAACCTCGGCGTCACGAAGAGGTTTTAGTCAAGGAGGCTAAGATGTGGAAGAGAATTTTCATCTTGGTGATCGGTCTATTGATGGTGCCGGCGTGTTTTAGGGCGCCGCGCGACGCGGAATACGACTGGCAGAATCCGAATAAGGTTTTCATCGCCGGTACCGCGAGAAACGCGGTGGGAATCCCGGTGGGTAAAGCATCGGTGTACTTTGACACCTATCTCTGGGATACAACCGACCTGGCGGGCGGTTTCCAGGCGGACTCGGTTGATCCGGGCATCTACACACTTAAGATCGAAAGCCCGATCCCGCTTTACGATACGATCCTGCTCGAAGGAGCCTGCAGTCTGTGGGCGGGCCGGGTCATCGAAGATACGACTTTCTACTTCCGGCGCGCGGTCTGGGATATGGAGGCCGAGCCGGGCCCGATGCCCGCGCATTGGACGCCCGATACCTGCGGCTGGAAGATCGTTACGGACCGGGATCGTCCCGACAACCAGGTTCTGGCGATGCGGCCGCATCCTTTCGCTTTTGGATCCCTGGGGCGGGCGCTCTGTCAGGATGTTTTCAAGGATTTCGTGTATGAAGTCTCGGTGAAGCCGTTGCTCACGAATCAGGCCAGCTGGCAGGCCGGGGTCGTCTGGTGCTACCAGGACCGGGGCAACTACTACCGATTCCGGATTAGCGAAACCGACATGGCCTGCAACTACGTTACGAGCTCAGGATCGGATACGTTCTTTGTCCGAACCCCGGGTCGGCCCCGGGGCGCCTGGTATAAGATCAGGATCGAGCGCGCCGGTTCGATAACCAGGGTGTTTCTGGACGGATCTCAGATCGGCCGCGACATCGACAAGAACCCGCTGGCCGATGGCAGGATCGGGCTTTGGGTGCTGGCGGAGACGCCGGCCGATTCCGTCGCTTTTCAATACGACAATATCTGGATCGAACCGACCAAGTAGGAAACTTCGGTCGGATTGATCGAGGAGGTTTGATATGTTGAGAAAGCTTATTCCTCTGGCAATGCTGTTTTTCGTGGCGGCGTGCTTCAAGGCGCCGCGCGACGCCGAATACGACTGGCAGAATCCAAACAAGGTCCTGTTTGAGGGTCAGGTCAGTAACATCCTTGACATACCGGTGGGCAAAGCCCTGCTGGTTTTCTGCCCCGAGGAC
>CAYGYG010000002.1:0-162070 GCA_964354155.1 uncultured bacterium
CCAAGCCCGCAAGTATAACATATATTCATGTCCAAGTCAAATGGGGAGCATTCCAAAAGAATCACGATATCGCCGGGAAACTTGCCTTGCAAATTGCTCGCCATGTATATTGCTATACGGGAGAATATTCAAAATGCAGTGAAATGCTTGCCAAGGTGCAGATAAGAAGAGATGGAAAAGATGAAGTGTTGCTTGGTTCCTCTTATAACCTTACTAACGCATACATGTGTTTTGGTCGAGGTAATCTCGCTGATGCATCACAATATTTCATTAAATCTTTGGAAACGGCGTATAAAGGCAAGCATAGCAATCGTATTTATGCAACATCTGTAGGATTAGCCGGAGTAGCCATGGCCTTGAACAAAAAGGCAGAAGCAAAAAGATACTTGAAAAAATATCTTCCCTTAATGATAAAGAATCGATTAATGCGTGAAGAATTACTCTTAAGATGTTTTATGAATTCAGAAACAAAAATATCCCGGGAAATAATACAGACATCGCCCTTTTGTCTTTTAAATCTTCTTCAATTGGCAAAACGAACTCTGAAAATATCTGATTATCGAAAAGCCTTCGATTTTGCAGAGCGGCACGGTCTTTCAGGCCTTTTCCACCGCTGGATTGTTTTTTTCCCTGAGCCTATTTTGCATCTTCTCGCAAAAGGGCGTAAGACTAAATTACCCAGAGCGATTCTCAATTTCCCTGTGTTCAATCAAGAGATACCAGTCTATCACGTAAAATCATTGGGTAATTTGGTTGTAAGTAAGAATCAACAATATTTGAAAGCACGACTGGGCTTCAAAGAAAAGGCATTCATAATTCACCTCGCTTTGCAGGCCGATGCGCCGGGGAAATCCATTTTGCTGAGCACTCTCTGTCAAGATTTTTGGCCAAAAAGCCAAAATCCGAGAAATCTCCTGTCACATCTGCTGGTGAGTCTTAAGAAAAAGCTTCGAGTGGCTAGTCATTTGCTAGTTATTTCTTCAAGAACCGGTGAGTCAAAATTGATTAATAATGGCGCATATTTTACTACTGATTATAACGAATTTAGAGCATTGCTAACTCAGGCAAAGGCACTGGAACTGACTAATGAATGGCTATTTGCCAAACGCGAGTATCTTCGGGCGTTTGCATTATTCCGTGGCGAACCGTTCAAAAAGATGTATGACAACTGGTCGGAAAACATGCGCGGGGTAATTCTAAACGAGCTGGAAACCGAGGCGATGCATTTTGCCAAGAGTTGTCTGGAACGCGGAAATAGAAAAGATGCAAGAAGAGTCCTTGAGAAAGCTGCTGCGATAGTCCCGGGTTCAGAAGAGATACGGGAGATGGTTGAGAGGCTAAAGTGGAGAGGACCTGGTCGCCAATCCCCTTGACAAATCATCGATTATCATTACAATTGCCCAAAGGAGAAAGCAAATGATTATTCTGATTGTAATCATCGTTCTGGCGATAATTCTGATTGCGATGTACAACCGGCTCGTGGTCTTGCGGACTCAGGTCGACAACGCCTGGTCCCAGATCGACGTCCAGCTGAAACGGCGCTACGATCTGATTCCTAACCTGGTCGAGACGGTGAAGGGATATGCGGCCCACGAGAAAGGGGTCTTCGAGAAGGTCGCCGAGCTGAGGAGCCGGGCGATGTCGGCCGGCAGCGTAAAAGAATCAGCCGATGCGAATAATATGTTAAGCGCAACCCTCAAATCGCTTTTTGCGGTGGCTGAGAATTATCCTCAGCTCAAGGCGAATGAAAATTTCATGCGGCTTCAGGAAGAGCTTGCTGCGACTGAGAACAAGATCGCTTTCTCGCGCCAGTTCTACAACGACGTGGTCATGAGCTACAACGTGACGATTGCGAAGATCCCGACGAACATCATTGCCAGCGTTTTCAACTTCAAGGGCCGGGAGTTCTTCGCGGCGCCGGAGGCGGAGCGGGAAGCGGTCAAGGTCAAGTTCTAAGCGATGCGGGAAACTCTATACGACCAGATCGCGGCCAACAAGCGTAAGACCTATTTCTTTGTTTTTGTTTTCACCCTGATTCTCGCGGTCCTCGGCTACGTGGTCGTGTATCTTTTTGGCTTCGGCACGACCGGTTTGGTTGTCGTGGCCCTTTTCATCATCGGGTACAATCTGCTCATCTACTTCAATGCCGACAAGCTGGCCCTGACGTTTTCCGGGGCAACCCCGGCGGATCCGGAGCAGTATCAGGTGTTGCATAACGTGGTCGAGGAGATGGCGATTGCCGGCGGTATCCCCAGGCCCAAGGTCTACATCATTGAACAGGATGCACCCAACGCTTTTGCGACCGGGCGCAATCCCCAGCACGCGACGGTCGCGGCCACGACCGGTCTGTTGCGCGTTATGAATCGCGAGGAACTGCAGGGGGTGATCGCGCACGAGATCTCGCACATCCGCCACTACGACATCTTGATTATGACTATTGTGGGCATGATCGGCGGCATGATCATTCTTTTGCGTGATGTGCTGCTGAGGTCCGGTTTTCTTTTCGGGCGGGGGCGCAGTCGCAGCCGGGGCGGGGGCCGGGCCGGCGCCATTCTCCTGATCGTCGGGCTGGTGTTGGCGATTCTGGCCCCACTTTTCGTCGCCCTGATCCGGTCGGCGATATCGAGACAGCGCGAGTACTTGGCCGATGCGGGCGGTGCCTACCTGACCCGGTATCCGCAGGGCCTGGCCGAAGCGCTGCTCAGGCTGAAAGAACACTATCAGCCGCTGCCCCGGGCGTCACAGGCGACGGCCCACCTGTACATCGCGAGCCCTTTCGGCAAGGACCGCCTGGACGTTGAATCACTCTTTTCCACGCATCCGCCGATTGACCGGCGGGTGGCGCGGCTGAAGAGCCTTGTTCTTTGACAGATGCTGCTGGTATTGGCACTGCTCGGTATCGCTTTTGACGTCGGTGAGGACCTGGAGTATGAGGCGAAGTACGGTTTTCTCTCGGTCGGCCGGATGCGGCTGGCGGTGGTCGCCGAGACGGTGGTCAAAGGGGATTCGGTCTACCGTTTTGTCTCGGACGTGAGTTCGAATCCCAAGTACCGGGTGTTCTTCTGGCTCAAGGACCGGCTCGAATCGTACTCCCGCAAGAACGACCTTCTGCCGCTCATCTTCACCAAGGACATTCACGAGAAGAATTATGAGAAGAAGGTGACGATTGAATACGATCATGAGAATCTGGCGGCCAAATATTCGGATGGCACGCAATGCGCGATTCTGCCGGCAAGTTATGATCTTTTGGGTTTCTACTACCGGATCCGGGAGATGAAACTGGCCCTGGGCGACACGGCAGTCATCAATAACCATACCGACAAGAAGAATTATGCCGTCAAGGTGACGGCGCTGCGACGGGAGAAGGTGAAAACTCAGTTTGGCGAATGGGATTGTATTCTGTACGAGCCGCAGACGAAAGAGAAAGGTGTTTTCGGCCGGGACGGCAAACTGCTGATCTGGGTCAGCGATGACGAGACGAGAATGCCGGTCATGATCAAAAGCCGCATGAGTATCGGGAGTCTGACTTTCCGCATCGCCCGGTTTGTCCGGGGAGGCGGCCGGTGAAGCTTGTGGCGGTGATTTTGGCCGGGGGAAGGGGGGAGCGCTTTTGGCCGGTGAGCAAGGCCGGCTTCCCGAAGCAGTTTTTGTCGCTCTTTGACAAGAAGCCGATGATTGAGCTGACGAGCCGGCGGCTGTTGGGGCTTGTCGAGCGGAAGGACCAGTACTTTGTGGTGCCTCAGGACTTGCGGGCGACCGCGCGCCGTGTCCTGGGGGGCGGCAAGTTCGTCGTCGAGCCCTTGGGCCGGAACACCGCGGCCGCAATCGGCCTGGCCGCGATGTCGCTTGAACGCCGGTGGGCGGATGCGGTTATGTGTGTCCTGCCGTCGGACCACTTGATAACGGATAAGGCGGGCTTTCACCGTTGCCTGCGGTTTGCCGCCCGGCTGGCGGAGCAGGACTATCTTGTGACTTTCGGAATCAAGCCGTCGCGCCCCGAGACCGGCTACGGCTATGTCAAGTGCCGGGGCCGGATCGAGACGAAAGGCGCGCTCGTTGCCTATTCGGTCGACGTCTTCAAGGAGAAGCCGGACCGCGCGACCGCCGCGAGGTATCTTCGGTCCGGCGATTACTACTGGAACAGCGGCATCTTCGTTTGGAAGGTGTCGACGATCGTCGACGCGATCCGGCGCCATGCGCCCGTGCTGTACGATGGGTTAAGGGCGTATCAGGCAAAGCGACAGTCGGCGGTGTTTGCGCGGCTGCCTTCGATCTCGATCGATCATCAAATCATGGAAAAAGCACGCCGCATCGCGCTGGTCCGGGCCGCCTTTGACTGGGACGATGTCGGTTCATGGGACGCCCTGGCCCGCCATTGCCGGCTGAGTCGTGACGGGAACGTGGTGGTCGGCCGGGCCATCAGTATCGGCACGAAGGACTCGATTGTCTTTTCCGAGAAGCGGCTGATCGCGGTGGTCGGTCTTGAAGACACCATCGTCGTTGACGGGGGGGATGCGATTCTGGTCTGCAAGAAGGGACAGATCGGCCGGATACGAGAAGTTGTCAAGCAAGCAAGCAAGACGTAATCCAAGGAGGCGAAATGAAGAAGTACGCAATCGGCGCAGGCATCATCCTTCTGATGGCCGCCTGTGCTGCGAAGAAGAAGGTCGAAATCAAGCCGGTTGAGGGCCTTGAAGAAATCACGATCTACCAGGAGACCACGGGCATCGTGGTCCCCGCCGAGACCCTGGCCGTGCCGGTCTTACCCCCGCCGGGTACGGTGATCGAAGAGACGCCGATCGTGGTCCCACCGGTGCTTCCGGTCGAGCCGGTCGTGAATATCGTTCCGGCCGAGACGACGGTCACGTACACGCCGCCGACTCCGGTCGTGCCGATAACTCCGGCCACGCCGCCGGCTTTGCCGCCGTCCACTTATGGTTTCCGCGTGCAGATCTTTGCCTCATCGAGCCGCGAGAATGCCGAGCGGATTGCCAATAATGCGAAGGCGACCTTTTCCCAGGGGCTTTACGTGGAAGCCGAGGACAATCTCTTCAAGGTACGCATCGGCGATTTCATCACGCGCGAGGACGCCACCCAGCTGAAGGCCAAGGCCGCCCAGCTCGGTTTTCGCGGTGCGTTCGTGGTCGAGACGATGGTGATTCCCAAGTAGGACGGGCCGTTCTCTGGTTTGAGTTTGAAGCTTGCCCTCGCCACCAGGAATGAAGGCAAGATCCGGGAGATAGTTTCAATCCTGGGTGGTGGTTTCGAGCTGGTTACGCTCGCCGAGGTTGGTTTGACCGGTGAGCTTGAAGAGAACTCGCGGCTGATTGAAGAGAATGCACGGTTCAAAGCTCGGCAGTGTTTCGAAGCCGCCGCGATTACCAGTCTGGCCGACGATTCCGGACTCTTTGTCGACTTTCTCAAGGGGGCTCCCGGGCCGCTGTCAGCACGATACGGCGGCACCGATGACGAGCGAATCGGCCGGCTGTTGGGCGAATTGGCGGGCGCGGCTGATCGCCGGGCGCTCTTTCGCTGCGCCATTGCGGTAGTGGGGGCAAACCTGAGCCAGGTTTTTCTCGGCGACTGTCCGGGGACTATTGCCCTTGTACGCTGCGGCCAAGGGGGGTTTGGATATGACCCGGTATTCGTCCCGGACGGCTTTGACATGACATTCGCCGAGATGGGAGATGATGTGAAGAACCGGATCAGCCATCGGGCAAAAGCATTGCTCAAAGCGAAAGAATACCTGTTAAGTCTATAAGTAACGAGTAGAAAGTAGCAAGTACAGTGAGCAGGAATGGTGGAATAGTGGAGTAATGGAGTAGTGTTTCTTTGTATTGTTGTTTTGGTTTTCATTCATATATTTGCATTTTGCTTTTTGATATTTGATTTTCTTCTCCCGGCTTCGCCGTCGATTACGGTGATTAGTCTCTGCTTTTTGATATTTGATATTTGATTTTTGATTTTCTTCTCCGGGGCGTGGCGCAGTTGGCTAGCGCGCGTGGTTTGGGACCATGAGGTCGCCAGTTCGAGTCTGGCCGCCCCGATTGGGCCGCACTTTCCCCGTACGTATTGCTTTCGTAGGCCTACGTGAGTCTGTCGTAGGGCCGGGTCCTCGCGGCACCCGGGCGGAGAATGAATCAGAATTCGGCGGCATGTAAAATGCCGCCCTACGTGAGGAGTTGTAGGGCTAAGGAGAATTAAGAGGAAGAATGCCCGGGTTACCGAAGAGAAGGCATCCGCGTCTTAGTGACAAGACGATTTACTCCGCGCCCGGTACAGCAACCCATGTGATTCTGGGGACCACCGGACACAAGTGCGTGTTGTCGGACCGTGAAACGGCAGTCCTGTTTAGGGATGTTCTTATCATGCAGGCGGTGCGTTACGCAGTCCCCCTTTACGCGTACTGCATCATGCCTGATCACATTCATGTCCTTGCTGGCAGTGTCGAGGGTTGCGGCATCATCGATTTTGTCAGAAGGGTCAAAGGAAACTTTGCCGCCGCCTGCCGGCGGCGCGGCATAGGTGGATGGGGATTGCAGCACAGTTTCTACGACCACGTTGTCAGGAGCAATGAGGATTTGCTGGAAATCACGAGATACATTGTAAGGAATCCGGTTCGTAAGGGGATGGTTGAAACTCATCAGCAATATGAGCTATGCGGTTCTTTGATCTATCCTAGGGAGTTGTAACTTTCCGTCTACGGGAGATTGTCGTAGGGCCGGGTTCTACACCCGGCCGGAGAATGAATCAGAATTCGGCGGCATGTAAAATGCCGCCCTACGGGAGATTGTCGTAGGGCCGGGTTTTACACCCGGCCGGAGAATGAATCTCGAGTTCTATTCCGTGGCTCCTACTCCACCAGGACGAACTTCCCGCCCTGAATCGTCTCCGAACCGTTGGTGAGCCGCCAGAAATACACGCCGGCCTGGACCTGCATTGCGGGCCAGACAAACGCCCGGGCTGCCCTGGAAAGCACGCCTTGGCGCCGACCCGACGCGTCGTAAATCTCCAGCGTCAACCGATGTTGTGGATCGAAATCGCGGACTTCGAACAGGACCGGCCGTCGCGACGGATTGGATCGTAGGCTCAGGAGACAATGACTGAGCGCCTCGGGCGGTCCATCCGCAACCTCCAGATTCACGAAGATGTCGCAGATGACGGTGTCGCCGCGCTCGCGTACGTTGCGGACCGCAACGCGCGTCGCATTGCCGGCGTTGTCGCGGCTGTTCGGCACGGTTCCGTTGTCAAAAGCGGTGCGATTCCAAATGCCCGGCAGGGGATCGCTGGTGTCCCCCAGCGCCTGATGGTAGTAGTGTGGGTCCGGACGTACCCCGGTGCCGCGGTCGAGATGAAAGGTACTGTCCTCTTCAAGGTCGACGCGGTTGTGATAGGTGCCGCCGTATCTGGGGTCGATATGCCAGATCAAGAGTCCGTGCCCGGGCAGAGGGGTGTCGAATCCTTTCTTCTGCCGGTTTTCGAGATAGAAACAGGTATCGGAATTCCGTCCCATGCGCCACACCTTATAGGCAATGGGATGAGTCTCAACATCAACGATCTTCAAGTTCATGGTGTCGCGGGTGATGACTATGGGAGAGAGGTAACCGGCCTGCAATTTGGACCAAGTCTCAAGATGGGATGGGCTCCAGGGCGTATTGCCGCCGGCACCCCAGGCGCCGTAACCCATCAGACCCCAGTAGCCGACGCCCCAGGTGTTGCGTGAGCCGTCATAGAGGTCAGGTAAGCCGATCAGGTGACCGAACTCATGAGTCATCACCGCGATGCAGCACAAGGTGGTTTCGCGCGCCGGGGTCACGAGGTTGACCTCGGGCACATTGGTCACGCCGGAAATCCTGACGCCTTCGTTGGTCGTGTAAGAGAAAGAGGGTATCGCATGCGACCAGCAATGGTTCTGGTTGCCGGTGTCTTCGCCGCCGGGTCCGGCATGGACAACCAGCGTGGCGTCGATGCGTCCGTCGTTGTTCCGGTCGAAGATCCGGAAATCCACCGTGGAATCGGCTTTGGCAATCGCGTCCCGGGCCAGCGTACTGCCGGTCGAGAGCATGTAGTTTCCGTCGTAGTACTTGGAGTAGTTGTTGCCGCACATAAACCAGGAGTTGCCGGCAATACTGCCCACGATGTTGCACGAGTCATACGAGTTTTCGTGGAAGAAATCGTTGAGACTGCCCGCGCGGTACTGTCCCTGGTAGACGTTACGCGAGAAGAACATTGAGTCGTAGCGTGCCGGCACGTCGCGCGTTGTATTGGCGCGATTGTCCGGGTATTGAATCAGAATAACCGCGGCTTCGACGTTGCGGACAAACCTTTTGGCCTGCGGCACTGGCTGTCCGAACCATGCCGGGAATTTCGGGTAGGGGTGGCCGTAGGTTGTGGAAAGTCCGGTGATGGGGTCGAAGAGGCCGGGTTTTGGCGGCATGGCATTCGCCGCAATCGAACCGGCGATCACTAAAATAAGCCAACGGTGCATGCTACCTCCTTGACATGGCAAAGTCCTAAGCGTTCCAACAAAATGACGAAGTAATATGATCTGGCGAAGAGCCAGGGTTCAATAAACGATCCATTAATAGGGAATAATAGGGAAAAAAGGGCATCTGTCAAGCGGAAAACGAAACGCAGAGGGGCGGGGGAGCAGGGGGGCGGAGGGGTCTGCCTACGCCGAGGCTACTGCGGATGAACGACAGTAGATCAGCGCATCCGGATATCAGTAGGCAGATCATCAGCAGTCAGACTATCAGTGGCGCTTTGCGCCTTACCAGTTCGTCAGGAGCCGGCGGACGGTTTCTTTGGCGACTTTGGTCATCGCTTCGCTGACGCCCACTGTTTCGTCCTGATTCTGGTCGAGCAGCGCCCAGTCGCTTACTTCCCCTTCCCAGTAGAGGGCGTTCCTGGTAACGTCAAAGCACTTGACCCTGGACGTAACCGTGACCTTGTATCGGTAGACCGTTTGATCGCCGCCGTAGACATAGGGCTCCTTGTTAAAGTTGGCGACCTCGCCGGTGATCTTAAGCTGGGCTTTGCCTTCGCCGGTGACGCGCATGGTGCCATCGGCGGTGAACTGCCGGACCAGCTCCCGGGTCATATCTTCACCCAGTCCGATTTTGATGGTCCGGTTTTCAAAAATGTCAATCGAGACGTTCTTAAGATGGGCGGGGAGGAGGGAACGGGTAGAATAGCCGCAGCAGTTGGTCAACACCAGGAGCAGAATGAATGAGGCCCCGGCGAGTTTCGTGAAACGAATCTGCATGGCAAGATGTTATCCAGTTTTCGCTGGAAGTCAACCCTGTCGTGTGCCGGGTTGACCGGGGGTCAGGCCCCGTTAAAAACATTTAGCAATCGAGTGAAACAACATGCCTATCATCTGAGTTTGTGGTTCTGCCGCGAAGACGATCCGGCATAGATTTCTCCTAATCGAAGAGGGCGTCGACGAACTCTTTCGCGTCGAATCGAGCAATGTCGCCGATTGCCTCGCCGGTCGCGACGAATTCGACCGGAACGTTGAGCGTATCCACAATCGGGATGATGGCCCCCCCTTTGGCCGTGCCGTCCATTTTGGTGAGCACCAGGCCGGTGACGCCGATCGCGGCGTGGAAGACCGCGGCCTGCTGTATGGAGTTCTGGCCGAGCGAGGCATCGATCGTCAGCAGGATCTGCTCGGGTGCGCCCGGCTTGAGCTTGCCGATTACGCGCTTGATCTTCTTTAGTTCCTCCAGGAGGTCGGAACGGGTATGGAGCCGGCCCGCCGTGTCGATGAGTACGCAGTCATAGCCTTGGGCCAGCGCGCGGCTTACCGCGTCATACGCGACGCTGGCCCCGTCCTGGCCCAGCTGTGACGTCACAATGTCGACGCCGGCCTTGCCGGCCCAGATCTCGAGTTGCTCGCTGGCCGCGTCGCGGTACGTATCGGCGCTGACGACGATTACCTTCCTGCCTTGCACCGCGTAATGATGGGCGAGCTTGGCGACGGTTGTCGTCTTGCCGGATCCGTTCACCCCTGCGACCATGATGATCTCGGGTGGACTGGCGGCGCTTTCCTTCTGGGGGCGGTCGATGAGCCGGACCATTTCGTGCTTCAGGGCCTCGAGGCCGGTGTTGGACCCGACGACGCGGTCGGTCAGAAGTTGGGCAAAGCGGACACCGACGTCAGCCAGAATCAGGGCATCTTGCGTCGCCGACCGGTCGGCGGGGTTGACTCTTTGGAACAGCTCCCTCAGTTTGGCGAGGGGACGACTAAGGGCTTTCCAGGGCACCGGTCAGCTCCCTCAGCCGCATGGAAACGATTTTGGAGGCTCCCGGTTCTTCCATCGTTACGCCGTAGATGAAGTCGGCGTACTCCATCGTCACTTTGTTGTGCGTGATCAGCAGAATCTGAGTCTTGCTCGACAGGTCGCGGAGAAACTCGGCGAAGCGCACGACGTTGGCATCATCGAGCGGGGCGTCGATCTCATCGATGATGCAGAAGGGCGAAGGACGGACGAAATAGAAGGCGAACATCAGGCTGATCGCAAGCAGGGTCTGTTCCCCGGTGGAAAGCTGGTGGATGTGCTTGAGTTTCTTGCCCATCGGTCGGGCGACGATCTCGATCGTCGACTCGAAGGGCGAGACTTCGTCCGAGAGGAGCAGGTCGGCTTCGCCGCCGATAAAGAAGTTCTGGAAGACACGCTGGAAGTGCTCGCGGACCTGCTTGAATGTGGCAAGGAACGAGGTGCGCGCTTCCTGGTCGAGCTCTTTTATCGAGGTCTCGAGCGTGGTCATGGCCCCAACGACGTCGTCCCGCTGCCGGAGGATGTCATCGAGCCTTTTTTTCTCTTTTTCGTACTCGGTGACGCTGAGCGGGTTGCAGGGGCCGAGCCGGTCAAGGCGCGAGAGGAGTTCCATGTGGCGTTCCTCGGGGTTCTCAATCGGCTCAACCACCGCGGCCTCGAGATCGGCGTCGTACTCCTGCTGGGCCTGCTCGCGGCATTGTTTGATACCCTGTTCGATCTCAAAATAGGCCATGCGGGCTTTCAGGATTTCTTCCCTCTTGACTTCGAGGTTGGCGCGCTGTTCATTGAGGGCGTCGAGCAGCTCGCCCTGGGTCTTGATCTTGGCCTCGATACCTTTTACCGAGAACTCCTTTTCGCGCTTCTCGATCACCGTGCGCTGGGCGGCAACGTCTTGACTGAGGCTGGTCAGCATCCGTTCCGTGCCGGCGAGTTCCCCCTGATGCTGATCGATTTCAAGTTCGAGGGTTTTGACTTCCAGGCTGCCGGTCTCGACCTGCTGTCCGAGATCATCAACTTCGCGATTCAAGCCGTTGATCTTCTCTTCGACCCGGGCCAGGCGCGAACGGACTTCGGAGGTCTTATTCATGAGGTCGTGGTAGTCGGACTCGGTCCGGATCAATTCCTGCTCGGTTGTCAGAATCTCGGGGCCGGCGGCATCGAACGATTTTTCGTCAAGACCCAGACCGAGGGCAACCTCGCGATCGATTTCGGACTCCTGGTCTACAATGGTGTGCACTTCATTGCGGAACGCGGCGAGCTGGTTCTGGGTGCGCTCGCGCTGACTTACATTATTGTTGATTTTGATCTCCAATCCGGAGATCTCGACCACGGCCGTGGTCAAGTCGGTCTTCTGTTTCTCGATCACCGCCTCGAAGGCGGCCTGCTCGGCTTCGAGACGTTCACCTTCGTGTCGGAGGAAAACGATCTCGTTGTCCATGTTCTCAATCAATTCGGCCAGCTCTTCGTTTCGCTTGCGCAGTGAAGCGATGTCTTCCGGCAGGCCGCTGATTACGACCAGACCGGCACGGATTACGACGCCATCCAGCGTCACCAAGCCGCGGCCGGTGTCAGCTTCGGATTGCCGCAGGGCGGCGGCGAAATCGGGGGCGACGATGAAATTGGCAAGGTAAGTGCCGAGCCGGGCGGCGCGTCGGCCCAGGGTGACATGCTTGAGCAAGGAAGCCGCCGGTACCTCGGCCGCCGATGTCTCGCCTCGAATCAGAAAGCCGACCCGTTGCTCGCGTTTAAGACCACTCAAGTCCTGCTCGTCGATCCGATCGACGATATGGAAATTGAGGATTTCGCCCAGGGCGCCGTTGACCGCAGCCTCATACCCGGGCTCAATTTTGATGTCTTCATACAGGCAACCGTCGTAGCGCTGTCGGAACAGCTCCTTGATCTTTTCCACCGAGAAGGCCCGGAGTCGTACTTTCAGGCTTTCGATCTCGGTTCTGAGGTCGAAGAGCAATCGGTCGCGTTTCTCGATCTCGCGGCCGTTGGTGGCGATCGAATCGGTGATGCCGGCCAATTGTTCCTTGGCCTCGAGTATCGTACGGTTAAGTTCTTCCTCCTGCCCCAAAAGGATGCGGAGACGCTCGTCGAGCGCCAGCTTCTGCCGGGCCAGGTCGTCGAGCAAGGACTGCAAGACCTTCATTTCGCCGCCGATGCGTTCCCGCAGTGCTTCGAGGTTCGCCCGATCCGCCTTTTTCTGGCTGAGGAACAGCTCGCGGCTGTGCTTGGCGTCATCCATCTCCTTGAGGACCCGGCGCTTCTCGTCGAGGGACCCGCGGAGCCGGAAAATGTCCGATTCGATCTGGCGGATTCGGGTCTCGTCGTTCTGGAAGCTTGATTTGATGGTGTTCTCTTCGTTACGGCAGGACTCGAGATCGGCGTGCCGGCGGGCGATTCTCTCCTTGACGGTGTCCGCCTCGGCCTCGCGCGAGACAATGCGCATCCTTTTCAGGGCGAGATTCCGTTCCAATGACTCTTTCGCGGTCCGGAGATCCTCGATATGCGTTTCGCCCTGGGCCACGGCATCTTTGAGACCGGCGAGTTGGGCAATCAGTTCGTCGTGCTGACTGGTGAGAACGTCGATGTCCTTCTTGAGTCCGGCCAATGATGCCTCACGGGATTTCACCTGGTCGACAACGAGGTGCTCCTCGGCCTGGAGGCCGTCGAGCACCAGCCGGTGTTCCGCAAGCCGGTCGAGGAAGTCACCGGAACGCTTTTTGAGCAGCGAGAGCCCGACTTTTTTGATGCGGCTGCGCAGTTCATCATACACCTGGGTGCGCCGTGCCTGCCGGCGCAGTGAGCGAACCAGCCGTTCCACCTCGCTGAGCAGGTCCTGAAGACGCAGCAGATCTTGTTGCGTCGCCTGCAGCTTCCGCTGGGAGGCTTCGCGCCGCTCACGATAAAGCGCAATGCCGGCGGCATCTTCGAACATCTCTCGGACATCGCCGCTGACGATGTCCTTGACCTCATCCCGCTCCAGGAATGAGTAGCTCAGGGCGCCGCTGTTGAGAAAGAGATCCTGGATATCCATGAGGCGGCACTGGGCACGATTGATGTAGAACTCGCCTTCCCCGGAACGGTAGAACCGGCGCTTGATCTCAATCTCCTCGCCGTACTGGGGGAAATGACCTTCGTTCTCAACGATAAGGCACGCCTCGGTGTAGCCGAGATTCTTCTTTTCGTCGAGGCTCGTGTAAATCAGGTCCTCGACGCGCTTGCAGCGAAGCTTCTTGAGGCTTTGCTCGCCCAGAATCCACCGTAAGGAATCGATGATATTCGATTTACCGGTACCATTCGGTCCGACAATCACCGTTATGCCCTGACCGTAGCGGATGCGCGTCTCGAGCGGAAACGATTTGAAACCGAAGAGTATCAGCTCTTTGATCTTCATCACGAATCCCGCAGGTATATCTCCCGCTCGAGGAAAGGATGGTATTCACTCCAGACGGTCTCGGGATTGGTTTCGCGGCGCAGGGTTTCGAGGATCATTTCGACTTTGCTGTCCAAGTTGTCGATGAAGTGCAGGATGAGCGCCTCAAGGAACTTCGGCTTGACCGGCGCGCCCCACTCGCATTCCCCGTGATGGCTCAGTATCATGTGCAAGAGGCGCCCGGCGAGTTCCTCGGGAAAACCTTTGAGTTTTTTGATCTGGTCGCGGGTCATATCATAGCCAATCGTAAGGTGGCCGAGCAGCTTGCCGGTGTCCGAAGTCAGAATCCGGTTTTTGACAACGTATTCCCGGGTCTTGCCGATATCATGGAGGGCACTGCCCACCACGAGCAGTTCCTGGTCCGCCTGGGGATAAACCGGCCCCAGGGCTTGTGCGATGCGTACCGTCGTCAGCGTATGTTCGAGAAGCCCGCCGACCCGGGCATGATGAACCTTCATTGCCGCCGGGGCCTTCTTGAAGGACTCAACGAACTCCTTGTGATCGGGAGTAGCGGGAACGGCGGGGAAGAAAGCCGTGTAGAGGGCGGCAAGGTGAGGGTTTTTAAGACCGGTGCCGATTCCGGCGAGTTCGCGGTACAAGGCTTCAACGTCCTGTTCGGTCGCAGGCAGGAAGTCGGCGGGATCGATTTTCGTTTCGGCGACCACATTCATGTTCTGAACGGTAATCTGGGCGTGGCCGTTGTACTCATTGACCATTCCGGTTACAAAAACGAAATCACCGGTCTTGACTGAACGGTTGATCGCCTCAGCATTGTCCCAGATCACACCTTCAAGACTGCCGGTGCGGTCATTCACCTCAAGCGTCAGAAAATACCCGCCCCCCTTTTTTTCACGAATGACTTTTTTGTTTAAGAGAAAGGTCTCCCGAACTTCATCACCAATCTTGATGTCGGCGACATACTGACCCTTCATCCGGGCTACCCTTCAAGCCGCAGAATCTTCTTCTTTATCAAATCGAGCCGGTCGTGCAATGCTTTTTCTTCCTGCCGCTCGCTCTCGAGCGATTTCCGGATTGTCTCATGCTGGGCCTTGGCCAGCTCAAGCTCCTTGGCAGCTTTCCCGCCTTCGGCCTTCATCTGCTCCAGGCGCTTGATGAGGTCGGCCTCGGCCGTTTTCAGCTTCTCGACGGACTGGGTGATCGGGTGCTGGGCGATCTGCTGCATAACCACCTCGTACTCTTTCTTGGCGTTGACGACGGTTATCTGGGCGGCGGCGGCTTCGGTATCGAGGTCGGACTTGCGCTTGATCAGATTGTCGACGTCGGTTTTGAGCTGTTCTTCCTCTTTCTTGAGCTGGGCGATCTTCGGTGAGAAAAGGTGCTGCTGCTCGTTAACGAGCTTGTCGAGAACGGCCCCTTTCATCGAACCGGCGACCGCGACCACGACAAAGGACACCATAAACGCGAAAACGACGCCAAGACCAAGAATAAGCGGTGACTTGGGGGCATTGACCGGCGCACTCCGAGTAGTCGCGAGTGGCGGTGCTGCCTTGGCCTGCAGGTAAAGAGCGGCGATCTTCTTGCCGGAGCTCACGACCGGCACCGCAAAGTGCAACTGCTTGATGTTGCCCGAGGCTGACTCCTGAATCAAGAAGGGTTCATCACCCAGGGTTTTCAGCCCCGCCGGGGCTTTATAGGCTTTGCCGGCCAGCAGTGTGTCCAGGGAGCCGAGAATGGTGTTATCCTTGCCGACGACGCTGGCGTATAGCACATCACTTTCGATCCGTTTGATCTGAGCCAGGACGCGGTTGAGGGTAAAATTGTCTTCCATTATGACGGCATCAATCAGGTTGTCGGACGCCGCGACAATCTGCGTGATACTTCGATACCGGTCTTTAATCAGGGTCAGCTGGCCCGCGTCGTTGGCCACCCCGCCACCGCCTTTCGGTCCCGGCTGGGGGAGCAGGTAGATAACGCACGTCAGGGCCAAGATGCCAAGAAAAGGTATTATGAAGAATCTAAATTTAGACATTATTCACTCCTGGTTTTAGTCACAAAACCACCACACGCCAACCACAAGTAATCCGTGCTCATTATACTCGCAATGCTTGAGATGTCAAGAGAAATTGCGCTCCGCACATCGTCAGAATACCTTCAGGAACCGGAATAGAAGCCGCGCCCCAAGCCGGAGAAACCTGGGGTTTGAGGAAAGGGCTTTTCTCACGATTTTGCGAGAGTTGATGTCGCGGATTTCGGTCGAACCATAAAGATCCTGGAAGAAGTCGAACAACAGTTCGAAATCCCGATTATCGAATTTCAAATAGACGTTGCGCACCCGGTCGTGGAAAGAAATCTCACCGAAGAGCTCCCGCCGTACGTCGCTTTCATAGGTAGCGCGCTGTCCGCGGACCAGGCGGGCCGCGTTTGTGCCGGCTAAATATCCGGACTTGATAGCCGCGGCAATGCCCCCGCCGGATAGGGGATCGCAGAAACGGGCCGCATCGCCGGCCAGCAGGCAGGATCCGGTGCTGTAGCGCTTCATCATCCGGGCCGGTACGACGCCGACGAGCAGGCCCGACTTGGTGGCCTTTGGGAACTCACTGTTTATCCACCGGTCGAGATAGACCTGGGGTGACACTTTGGTCTTAAGCGGGCAAAGGCCCAGTCCGACGTTGGCGGTGTGGGCTGATTTCGGAAAGACCCAGGCGTAACCGCCCGGCGCGATGTTCTCGTCAAGCCAGAACTCGACGCAGTCCGGGATCAGCCGCAGGTTCTCCAGCCGGTACTGGGCGCAGACATGCATTTCCTTCAATTTCAGGCGGGTGTCGATGCCGATGAGACGGCCGATTCTCGATTCGGCGCCGTCGGCTCCGACCAGAACGTTGAATCGAAGCTGTTTGGTCTGGTGCGCATGGCGATAGGTTAGTGTCCGCTCGGCGACACCGACCACTTCGGCGCCGGTGATAATGCGGGCCCCGGCCTGCTCGGCGATTGCGGCCAGGTCATGATCGAATACTTTGCGTTCGAGGACGTAGCCGACCCCGGGGTAGTTGAGCCTGAGTTGGCGGCGGCCGGGCGACCGGAGGATGGCCCCATTGAGGCGGGCGGCGATCCACCGCGGTTCGATCTCCAGATAGCCGTGCACCATGCTGCGCGACAATCCTTCCGCGCACAGGATGTGTTCGCCGACCCGGTGATGACGCTCGAGCACGACGACCGACACGCCGGCCTGGGCCGCGGCAAATGCCGCGCGGCTGCCGGCCGGACCGGCGCCGACCACAGCGATGTCAAACTTGTCGATCATCATTAGCTAAGAGTAGCGAGGAGCGAGGAGAGAGAAGCAAGAAAAGAGTAGCGAGTAGAGAGTAAAGAGAGCAGGAATGGTGGAATAATGGAGTAATGGAGTCGTGGAATGATGGGAAAATGGAGTATTGGAGTGATGGAAGATTGGAGTAACGATCCTCTGATCCACTGCATCTTTTCTCGGTGATCTCTACTCTCTACTGCTTCTTAAGGTACTTCCTGCCCTTGAGTTTCTTCGGCAGGTATTCTTGTTCAACAACGGCATCCGGATAGTCGTGGGGATATTTGTAGTCCTTCCCGTAGCCAAGATCTTTCATGAGGCGGGTCGGGGCATTGCGGAGGTGGAGCGGTACCGGCTCGGCATAGGTCTCCAGGGCGTCCTTTTTAGCCGCTTCGTAGGCAACGTAGGTCGCGTTCGATTTTGCCGCCCGGGCAAGGTACACGGCAAGTTCGGCCAGGGCAAGATCTCCCTCGGGCCGGCCGATAAAATCGACCGCGTCCTTGGCCGCGATCGCCAGGACCAGGGCAAAGGGGTCGCGGTCGCCGACGTCTTCGGTGGCAAACCGGACGAGGCGCCGGGCGATGTAGAGGGGATCCTCGCCCGCTTCGAGCATGCGGGCAAGCCAGTACAGTGCGGCATCGGCATCGCCGCCCCGCAGCGACTTGTGCAGGGCCGAGATCAGGTTGTAGTGTTCCTCACCGGCCCGGTCGTAGCGCAGTGCTTTTCGCTGGACCGTATCCTCGACCAGCTTGAGCGTGACCGGGCCGCCTTCGGCGGCCTGCACCGCGAAGTCAAGAATGCTGAGGGCGATGCGGGCATCGCCGTCTGACGTCGCGGCGATGAAGTCAAGAGCGGCGGGCTCGAGGTCGACGTTCCCGGCACCCAAACCGTCGCGGTGTTTCAGCGCCCGCCCAATGATCTCTTTGATCGTCTTCTCGTCGAGCGGGTTGAGAACATAGACCTTGGCGCGGGAGAGCAGGCTCGAGTTGAGTTCGAACGAGGGATTCTCGGTGGTCGCGCCGATGAGAATGATTGAACCTTTCTCAAGATGAGGCAGGAAGATGTCCTGCTGGGCGCGGTTGAAGCGATGGATCTCGTCCATGAAGATAATGGTTTCGCTGCCGTAAAGGCCTTTTTTGTTCCCGGCCTGGTCCAGAATCTTCTTGATTTCGGATACGCCCGTAGTCGCGGCCGAGAACGAGAAGAATTCGGCCTTGACCATACGCGCGATGATCCGGGCCAGCGTCGTCTTGCCGCAGCCGGGCGGGCCAAAGAAGACCATTGAGTGAATCTTTCCCTGGTCGATTGCTTTGCGCAACGGCCGGCCGGGTCCGATCAAATGATCCTGACCCAGGAGTTCATCAAGCGTTTCGGGACGGAGGCGATCGGCTAAAGGACTTTTCGTCATAGTCTTTCAGTACCCGGCCGCGCCACCGACATGTCAGGACCCGATCAGTTTTAGGAGAATGTAGAAAAAAGGAACGGTGAAGAGAAGACTGTCGATCCGGTCGAGCACGCCGCCGTGGCCCGGGAAGAGATTCGAGGTGTCCTTGAGCCCAGTCTCGCGTTTGAAGGCCGATTCAAACAGATCACCCAGGGTCGCGAGGATGCTGATCCCGAGAGCCACGGCAAGCTGGCTGGGAAGCGGCAGGCCGATTCGGAAAAGATGGTCAAGCAGGTAGGTTGCCGGCAAGATCAAGAGCAGGCCGCCGGCCAGCCCTTCATAGCTTTTCTTCGGGCTGATGTCCGGCGCCAGACGTCGCCGGCCGAAGGTCATGCCGGCCAGATAGGCGCCGGTATCAAAGACCCAGGTGAGCAGCATCGGGAAGAGGCAGTAGGTAAGACCGACCCGGCGCAGCAAGATGACAAACGATGGCAAGACGGCGAGATAGATGATGGCGAACACGGTCACCGAAATCCGGTCAAGAAACGAAGTTTTGTCAAACCGGAGCGTGCTCAAGAGCGCGATGTAGACCAGAAGCAAGGCGGCGACAAGCAGCGGGGGCCAGGAAAAATAGACGGCGCAAGGAACCAGACTGGCCGGACCGAAAAGGCAGGCGGGGTGGGGGTAGATGTTCTTGCGGTGGCAGATGCGCGAAAATTCGATGAGCGCGAGATTGACGACGGCGAGAATGAATATGACGGTGAAAAAACGGTCGAGCCAGAGAAAGAGCACGGTGACGGGAATCAGCAGAAACGCGGTTGCGGTGCGGATGAGCAAGGACCTACTCTTTGTCAACTCGGCCAAAGCGCCGCTCCCTTTTTTCGAAATCCTGAATCGCCAGCTCGAGTTCCTTTTTACGGAAGTCGGGCCAGAGCTTGGGAGTAAAATAGAATTCCGTGTAGGCCGACTGCCAGAGCAGGAAGTTGGAGATCCGGGCCCGCTTTTCGCATCCGGTGCGGATCAAGATGTCGGGATCGGGCTGATCAGGATTGTACAGGTACTTGGCAAACAATTCTTCGTCGATCTTGCCGAGGTCGATGCGCGACTGACGATCTTCGGCGAGTATTCTCTTGACGGCATCGATAATTTCGGCGCGACCGCCGTAGCTGATCGCCAGACACATGGTGAGACCGGTGTTGTTCTTGGTCGCTTCGATCGACTTTTCGAAGGCGGCGCGGATGTCGGGCGCGAGGTCGCCGATTCGGCCGGTAAAACGCACGCGGACGTTGTTCTTATGAAGGTCGGGCGTCTCCTTGATGATCAGTTCCTTGAGCATTTTCATCAAGGTCGAGACTTCGTCGCCGGGTCGCTGCCAGTTTTCGGTCGAAAAAGTGTAAAGGGTGAGATAGCGGACGCCGAAATCAGAGGCCGCCCGGACTACCGCCCGGACCGACTCGACGCCCTCGTGGTGGCCGACGAGCCTCGGCAGGCCCCGCTTTTTCGCCCACCGGCCGTTTCCATCCATGATGATGGCAATGTGCTGCGGAACCGACATTTATCATTATATTCGCGCAAGGGCAAAAGTCAACTTCATTGATGAAGCATCATCGATTACGGCGATAAGACGGCTGATTACAGTGATGAGCAATCAGTGGACGGAAGTAGCGAGTAGAGAGTAGCAAGTAGCGAGAAGCGAGAAGATGAAGCAATGAGTGCTGAGCAACGAGCGATGAGTATTTCCCTTCGGCATCGCCCCCTCTCCTTTCTATCCTCCCCCATAAACCAAATAAACTTGACAAATCAGATAAACCAATATGTGCCTCCGGCACTAGCTCGGTGTCCCGTACGGGACAAACGCGCTTAACGTTCTTGACAATCGTCGGTATCCGGCTAACATTGGGGCGTGTTTATCGTCCTTTTCTTAGTATCCCTCCTCCCTCCGAGCGGGGTCAAAGCCGTCAATACTCCCAATGATGCCGGCGGCAGCATCAGGATCGCCTGGCAGGTTTCACCAGACGATAAATCGATCGACGGGTACGCCGTTTTTCGCGCCGAGGGGCCGGACACCGTTTCCTGCCGAATCGGATCGGTTGGTGCCGGGGTCAGCGATTTCGAAGACGACCAGGTTGATGACCGGAAAACCTACTCTTACCAGGTCGCCGCCTTCAAAGACAGCGCAATAGTCTACTCGGCGTCGAGCAGCCAGGCTCGGTCCGGACCCGAGTGGTTTCACTTCGGCCGGCTTAATGTCCTGATCGGTTTCCTGTTGTTCTCGGCCTTTGTTCTCTACTATGTGGGGCACGTGAAGAAGGGCAAGCAGCTTTTTGTCCGCAAGATTCCGGGCCTGGACGCAGTCGAGGAGGCAATCGGACGAGCCACGGAGATGGGCAAACCGATTCTATATGTACCGGGGATGGCGGACGTCGACTACACGGCCACAATCGCTTCGATGAGTATTCTGAGCGAAGTGGCCAAGAAGGTTGCAACCTACGAGACGCCCCTGCTGGTGGTGAACCGCATGCCGGTCGTCTACACGATATCCAAAGAAGTGGTGAAAGAGGCTTACACTGCCGTGGGCCGGCCCGATGCCTTCAAAGAAGACTATGTCCGGTTTCTCACCGATTCTCAGTTTGGTTTTGCCGCCGGGGTGGATGGCATCATGATGCGGGAAAAGCCGGCGACGAACTTCTTCATCGGCTATTTCTGGGCCGAGGCATTGGTCTTGGCCGAGACCGGTTCCCACTCCGGGGCGATTCAGATTGCCGGAACCGATGCCGTCATGCAGCTGCCGTTTTTTATCACCGCCTGCGACTACACGCTGATCGGTGAAGAGCTTTACGCCGCCAGCGCCTATCTTTCGCGGAACCCGATTCTGCTCAGTACCCTCCGGGCCCAGGACTTGGGCAAGCTCATCGTGATGATTCTGCTTTTAGGCTTCTCGGTCGTCAGCTTCTTTCTCAAGTTTGACGTGCTTCGGCTCCTGGCGGTAGGCTAATAATGAAACGCGCGATTCCGATGGCCATCTGTCTGTTCATGGGGATATTCATGATTGTCCAGTTCTTCATTCCCCATCCGATTTCGATCCGGGCCAACGAAACCATCCTCAAGTGGGTTATTATTCTGGTTGCTTTTGCGCTGGTGCTGGGGATCGGCAATCTCGTGACCCACCACTTCAACAAGATCAAACGCCAGAAAGAAGGCTGGTTGTATAGTGTGGTCATGCTGGTCTGTCTTGTTGTTACCGCGGGCGTCGGGCTGGTCTGGGGTGTCGGCCTGGGCACGGTTTTCCAGAGTATCTACATCAATATTCTGGCCCCGCTGGGCGCAACCATGTTCGCGATTCTTGCTTATTACATGGCGTCGGCTGCCTACCGGTCGTTCCGGGCCCGGAGTCTTGAGGCGACCCTGCTCTTGATCGCGGCCTTCATCGTCATGATTGGCTTCATGCCGTTCGGGGCATTCATCCACCCCAGGATCCCGGAGTTCGCCGAGTGGCTCGTGAAGGTTCCCAACATGGCGGCGAAAAGGGGCATTCAGATCGGGATTGCCTTCGGCTCAATCGCGACCGCGCTGCGGATGATTCTGGGCATTGAACGGTCCTGGCTGGGAGGCAAGGAATGAACATCGACCGCCGGATCATCTACTTACTGCTCACCGCCGGCGTCGTCTTCCCGCTCGTCCGGCCGCTCAATATTCCCCAGAATATCATGCCCCAGACCAAGAAGCTGTTCGATTATGTCGATAGTGTCGCTCCCTACGACAAGGCAGTTCTGCTTTCGGGTGACTATGCGCCGGGAACTATGCCCGAGAACCACCCGATGTTCTACGCGCTGCTGCGCCACTGCCTGGCCCGGCGCGTGCGGGTGATCGTCATATCGCTCGACCCGCAGAATCCCAGTCTCTGCCTTGAGGGGCTGGCCACGGTGACGTCCGGGATGAACCAGTCGGCCCAGTCGCGGTCGGACAGCGTCATCTACGGCCGGGACTACGTCTACCTGGGCTGGAAGTCGGGTATTGTCGCGGCGATCATGGGGATGGGTGAATCGATCAGTATGATCTATCCAAGAGACTATTACCAGAATCAGACCGACACTCTGGAGATGATGCGCAGCATCAAGAACTACAAGCAGGTTGCCATCGTGATTTCGATCGCCGGTGCGGCTTATCCGGAATCTTACTTAGCCTACGGCCAATCACGGTATGGAGTCCGGGTCGGGGCCGGCGTGACTGCGGTCATGGCCGCGGACTACTATCCCTATCTCCAGACCGGTCAGTTTACCGGTATGATGGCGGGCATGAAGGGCGCGGCCGAGTACGAGGTCCTTAACGAGCGGGCCGGTTACACGACGGCCTTCAAGACGGCGGGCCAGGGCATGGACTCACAGTCCCTGGTCCACATTCTCATCATCGCCGCGATCATTCTCGGCAATGTCTTTTTCTTCATCGGGCGGAGGAAGAAGCAGTGAGTACGGATCCCTGGACCTGGGTTGCGGCGCTGCTCACGCTGGCGATTTTTTCGTTTCTCTACAAGGACAATCCATTCTATCGTCTGGCCGAGCATATCTTCCTCGGCGTGGCGAACGGATATGCGATTGCCATCTATTTTAATAACTCAATCCGGCCCAATCTGATCAACCAGCTGGCGGCCGGGAATTTCGTCTACCTCGTGCCTTTGATTCTGGGACTTCTCTACTTCACCCGATTCATGCCCAAGGTAAACTGGCTGGTCCGGCTGCCGATCGGCTTCATGATCGGGTGGGGCGCGGGCATCAGCATCCCGGCGTATCTGCAGACCAACATCATCAAACAGCTGCAGGGCACGGTCGTCACTCCCGCCAGTTTCAACAATGTGACGCAGGGCATCTGGCAGGTGGTGATCTGTATCGGCGTCATCGTCACCCTGATCTACTTTTTCTTCTCGACCGAGCAGAAAGGGATTCTCAAAGGCGCCTCCAAGCTCGGGGTCATATTCATCATGATCGGGTTTGGCGCATCTTTCGGTTATACCGTGATGGCCCGGGTCAGCCTGCTCATCGGCCGCATCCAGTTTCTGCTCGGCCCCTGGCTCGGCCTAATCCATTAAACCACCCACCGGGGTCAGTCCTCCCCGAGAGTTATCTCAGCAGGCGGTTTACTGCCTTGAGGAGGGTCTTGGCCTCCAGCGGTTTGTTGAGGAATTCGTCGGCCGGCAGCCACGATTCGTCGCCGGCCGAAGAGGCGAATTTGAAGGGGAAGGCCTTGTCGATCGCACTCAGGACGATGATCGGAACGGTCGCAGTTTTCTTGTCCCGCTTGAGGCGACGGCAAATATCAAAGCCGGTGTCGGTCTTCTCGAGCATTATGTCAAGAACGATCAGGTCGGGTTTTTCCTTTCTTGTTCGCTCGAAGCATTGCTTCGTATTGTGGGCCGCCCCGACGCGAAAACCCTTGCTTTTCAAGATACGTTTCGTCGTGGCGACGAAGTTGCGGTCGTCATCGACCAACAAGATCAGTCTGGGCTTCATTTCGTCTCCTTCATCCGTTGGTGAGGATTCTGCGGGATGGTTAGCGTGAAGGTGACCAGGGCATCGGGACGGCCTCTCCGCGCCGCCGCGCCCCTGGCTGGAATGCAGTGCACCACGACCTTGCCGCCGTGGAGCTGGGCGATCTTCTTCACCACGAACAGCCCGAGTCCGGTGCCGGGATTGCCGGCCGGGTTAAGTCGCACGAACTCCTGGAAGATATCCGTCGAACGCTCTTTCGGGATTGCCGGGCCCCAGTTCTGAATCGAGAATTCGAGAACCGTTTTCGATTTGCCGGCTCGGCAGACAATCGTGGTGCCGGGGGTTGCGTACTTAGCCGCGTTGTTGATCAGATTATTGAGGGCGATGTGCAGCAAGTCCTGGTCGCAGAAGACCCGGCGCCGGCGGGAAAGCCTTTTCACAACCCGGAGGCGACGTTGGGCCAGGGCGGGCTTGAGTCCAGTCAAAACCGGGCTCAAGACGTCGCGCTCGAAATCGACCGGCCGGGGTCGAAAGAGCAGCTGACCCGCATGGGCCCTTGAGAAAATCAGGTAGTTGCGGGCCATGTCACGAATGAACTTCAGGCTGGACATGGCGCTTTCGAGCATCTCGCGCCGATTCGCTGGGGACACGGCCCGGGCCACTTTGCGGTCCAACAAAGCGCTGACATTCAGCACCGCGTTGCCCAGAGCCCCCTGGAGCTCATGGGCGATGAAATTGAGGGTCCAGTTCAGCCGTTCGTTCAACCGGTGCGCTTCAGTATTGTCCCGGCTTACCTCGAGCACCTCGCAGGCCGGTTCGTCGCCATACTTGAGCGGCAGCGCCATGATGTCGCTGTAGAAGGTCCGGCCGCCGCGGCCCGGGTGTCGATGGACCATCTTGACCGGTTTTTGCAGTTTGAAGGCCGCCCGGACCGGGCAGGTTGCAGCCGGACAGGCCGTTTTTCTGCCCTGGCTTACCCGGTAACACGCCGCGCCGATTGCCTGTTCCCGCCGGATGTGATACCGCCTCAGGTAAGCGTTGTTGCAGTTTACGACCTTCAAATCCTGGTTGATGATCGCCACACCGTCGTCAAGGAACTCGAGAATCACGCGCCCCAGGTAAGGCTGATTAGTGTGAGCCTGGGTCCTGATCCATTCGAGGACATGGTTTCTCGAGAAGCGCCATTTGCCGCCAATCTTGAATGCTCCGAGTCTGGCTTCCGAGGCCATGAGGTTGACGGCCGACCGAGTCGTCTTCAGAAGGCGCGCCACTTCGTCGACCGTCAAAACCCGATCTTGAGGTATTTTCATGTTTCCTAACCTTAAGCGAATTTTAGCCTGAAGTCCGGAAAAGTCAAGCGCGTGAAATCGAAATGTGCTTTGGGCGTGCAAATCTCAATTGACTTTTCGCAATTTGAGACTATAATACCTCATTATGACCGTGAGACTCAAACTCAACAAAGAATTCACCTCAAAGATCGAAGAAATTAGTGGACAGAAGGTGTTCAACTGCTATCAGTGCGGCCGATGTTCAGCCGGCTGTCCTTTTGCTGCCTACATGGATCTCTTGCCCAATCAGGCGATAAGGTTCATCCAGCTTGGGTTCAAAGATGAGGTGCTGGCGGCGAAAGCCCCGTGGTTCTGTTCGGCGTGTTGGGTTTGCGCCACGAGGTGTCCCCGCGGCATCGATATCCCGAGAATCATGGAGGCATTAAGGGTGTTGATTCTCCGCAAGCGGATTGACATCATAAATCCGCTGAACATTGACCGAAAACTCATGGTCGACTGCCCGCCCCAGGGCATCATCAGCGCCTATATGAAGTTTTCCGGATAGGCACAGTACCGGACCGCGGCGCGACGGACGAACCGGAGCAGAAATGAAATACCTCTACTATCCAGGCTGCACACTGTACACCAAGGCCAAGGATTTTGATAATTCGATTCGGGCGGTCAGTCGGCAGATCGGAATCGAGCTGCAGGAGATGCCCAACTGGTACTGCTGTGGGACGGTTTCGACCCTGGCCTTTGACTATAAGATGGGCCTGCTTTCACCGTTGCGTAATCTGGCCAAGGCCCGCCAGCTGTCGATGGATCTGGTTACGGCCTGTTCCGCCTGCTACAACGTACTGAAGCGGACTAACTATCGGATCAACAATAACCGGGAGGAGTTGGATATTCTCAATGACCATCTCCGCGAGTCGTACGATGGCCAGCAGAAGGTCTGGCACCTGCTTGAGGTATACCGGGACCGAATCGGGTTCGGCAAAATCGGCGAGAAGGTGAAGAAGCAACTGGGCAATATGAAGATCGCCGCGTATTATGGTTGCCTCTTGCTGCGACCCAAAGCCGAGCTTCAGTTCGATGACCCGGAGCATCCGACGGTTCTTGACGAGCTTTTCAAGGTCTTGGGCGCCGATGTTGTCGACCATGCTTTCAAGGGCGAGTGTTGCGGTGCCTACCTGGTCGTCAACGCCCCGGACCTGGCCCAGGACGCTTCGTACCGAATCCTGCGTCATCTGACACGGAAAGGGGCGGAAGCGGTTATCACCAGCTGTCCTTTGTGTCATTACAACCTTGACGCCCTGCAGGCACGGATGCGCGAGAAATATTCCGACTTCACGCCGGTGCCGATATTCTACTTCACCCAGCTCATGGCCGTTGCTTTGGGCCTTGACCAGAAAGACTGGGGACTATCCAGTAACCAAGTGGATACGACGGCGGTCCTCAAGAAGTACAAGTTGATAGTTTAGGAGAGCATTATGGTCCAAAAGAACTCGAAAAAAGTCGGCATGTTCATCTGCTGGTGCGGGCACAATATTGCCGGCACGGTGGATGTCAAGAAGGTTGTCGAGGAAATCAGCCGGTATCCGGATGTTGAAGTGTCCAAGGACTACGTCTATCTCTGCTCTGAACCCGGGCAGAAGCTGATCAGCGACGCCATCAAGGAAAAGAAGCTCGACGCCGTCGTCTGCGCCTGCTGTTCGCCGACCCTGCACGAGAATACCTTCCGTCGGGTTGCCGTTGCCGCCGGCATGAATCCCTACCAGTGCGAGATCGCGAATGTCCGGGAACAGTGCTCATGGGTGACCGACGATAAGGCTGAGGCAACGTCCAAGGCCACCCGAATTGTCAAGAGCATCATCGAGAAAGTCAAGTCCAACGAGTCGCTGGATCCGATTCGGGTGCCCGTCACGCGGCGTGCCCTGGTGGTGGGCGGAGGTATCGCTGGTATCCAGGCAGCGCTCGACATTTCCAATGCCGGCTATGAAGTCTACCTGGTCGAGAAGGATTCCTCTATTGGCGGGCATATGGCGCAGCTTTCCGAGACTTTCCCCACGCTGGACTGTTCGCAGTGCATCCTCACTCCCAAGATGTCCGAAGTCCGCCAGAATCCACTCATCAAGCTCTTGACCTACAGCGAAATCGTCGAGACCACGGGCTACGTCGGGAACTTCAAGGTCAAGATCAAGAAGAAGGCGGCTTATGTTGACCATGAGAAATGCAACGGCTGCGGCGTGTGTTACGAAAAGTGCCCGATCAAGGTCGATTCCGAATTCGATGAAGGGCTGGCCAAGCGAAAGGCGATCTATGTTCCGTTTCCGCAGGCGGTACCGAACAAGCCGGTGATCGACAAGGAGCACTGCACCTATTTTGTCAAGTCCGGCAAGTGCCGGGTCTGTGAGATTGTTTGTCCGCCCAAGGCCGTCGATTTCAAGCAGACCGACGAGATTATTGAGGTCGACTTCGGGGCCATCGTCGTTGCCACCGGGTTCGACCTCTACAAGAAGGAAGCAATCGGCGAGTACGGCTACGGGCGATACAAGGATGTCATCAATGGGCTGCAGTTCGAACGGATCCTGTCTGCCTCCGGGCCGACCGGTGGCGTCGTCCAGCGACCATCAGACGGCACGACGCCCAAGCGCGTGGCTTTTATCCAGTGTGCCGGGTCGCGCGATACCGAGCATGGCGTGCCCTACTGCTCAAAGATCTGCTGCATGTATGCGACCAAACATGCGATGCTCTACCGTCATCTGGTCCACGATGGCGAAGCAATCATTTTCTATATTGATGTCCGGACCGGCGGCAAAGGCTATGAAGAGTTTTACAAACGCGCCACCGACGACGGCGTTGTCTACATCCGGGGCAAGGTGTCAAAGGTGTACGAAGAGGACGGCAAGGTCATCGTCTTGGGTGTGGATACGCTCTCAGGCAGGAAAGTCGAAGTCGCCGTGGACCTGGTGGTTCTGGCCGTGCCCACCGTCCCGACGACAGAATCCGAGGCGATCTCGA
This sequence comes from uncultured bacterium, assembly GCA_964354155.1. Classification (GTDB taxonomy): domain Bacteria; phylum Hydrothermota; class Tepidihabitantia; order SM23-42; family CAYGYG01; genus CAYGYG01. The sequence goes on from CAYGYG010000002.1 coordinate 28,144, forward strand.
AGATTTTCAAACTCGGCCGGGACGAACACGGATTTTTCAACGAAGCGCATCCCAAGCTGAGGCCGGTGGAAACCCTCTCCTCCGGTTTCTTCCTTGCCGGTGCGGCGCAGGGGCCGAAAGACATTCCCGAGGTTGTGGCCCAGGCCTCGGCGGCCGCGAGCAAGGTCCTGGCTCTTTTCAGCCAGCCCGAATTGCAGCACGAGCCGACCGTGGCCGGTGTCAACGAAGACCTGTGTTCAGGTTGCGGTCTCTGCGTGGCGGTATGTCCGTACAACGCTCGCGAACTGGACCGTGAGAATAAAAAGGTCAAAGTGACGGTTGCCCTCTGCGAAGGGTGCGGTTGCTGCAGTGTTGCCTGTCCGGCCGGTGCCGCCCAGCAGAAGAACCTTACCGACCAGCAGGTCATGGATATGGTCGAGACGGTGCTGAAATAGTCTCAAGTAGCAAGTAGGTAGTAGCAAGTAGAGAGAAGGAGTGTTACTTGCATTATGCTAATTGCTGCTCTCTACTGGCTTATCATCTAAGGAGTGTCGATGTTTCAACCTAAGATCGTTGCGATCGTGTGCAAGTGGTGCACTTCGGCGGCGGCCGACTTGGCGGGTACATCGCGTAAGAAATATCCGTCGAACATTTTGCCGATTCGAGTCTTTTGCTCGAGCCGGGTCGACCCCCAGCACATCCTGCACGCTTTCAAGCGCGGCGCCGACGGTGTCTTGCTGGGCGGATGTCATTTCGGTGATTGTCACTACAAGGACGGCAATTATAAAACGGCCCGGCGGATACCGCTTCTCAAGAAAATGCTTAAGGACATGGGCATTGACGAGCGGCGTCTGCGTTTGGAGTGGATATCCGCGGCCGAGGGTAATAAGTTTGTCGAAGTGACCAAGGCCTTCACCGAGGAAATTCGCAACCTCGGACCGATCGAGAAGGGCAAGTAGGGGCAATTCACGAATTGCCCGTATGGTTGTAGGGGCAGTTCATGAACTGCCCGATGATACATGAATGAATCAGCATCCTTATATCTTGAATTATGAGATTAAAATACTTCGTACTATCTATATTAATAATTCTTTCAGTCGGATGTCGCAAGAAGAGCGCGCTTGACGCCGGTAAAGGCCTGATCGAACGCGGTGAGTACAGCAAAGCGATCGGTCACTTCAAGAAGGCGCTGGCCGCGGCTCCCGAGTCGACGAAGTACCGGTATTTTCTGACATTGTCCTACGCGATGGTTGATTCGGCGGCGCCGGCGCTCGAGTCGTACAAAGAGCTGTGGGTGGCGGGCGGTGTCGAGATGGACGAACCGCAGCTCAAGGAACAGATTGCCCGGTTTCTTTCGATCGACCCCTATCCGCTGCAGCGCGTCACGAGAAATAAATTCAGCGAATTCGCGCCGCGCTTCATGCCCGATGGCAAACACCTTATCTATGTCTCGGACCGGACCCGTTCGGGTCAGCTTTACGAGATGGAAATTGGAGGAGGGGCGGCGAAGCGTTTGACCAAGAGTTCCCGCTGGGACACCGACCCGGCGGTATCACCGAAGGGCGACGAGATTGTCTTTGTTTCGGACCGGGACGGACGGGACAAGGAGCTTTACCTTCTCAACACTAAGAGCAAGGAAGTCACGAAGCTGACCGACAATATCGCCGAGGACCGGGATCCTTATTTCTCGCCGGACGGCAAGAAGATCGTCTTTGTTTCCGACCGGGACAAGAACTGGGAAGTCTATGTTCTCGACCGGGCCAGCGGCAAGGAAGAACGGATCACCAAGAATAATTTTTGGGACGGGAACCCGTCGTTCAGTCCGGACGGGGCGTCTATTCTATACGCAACCAAGCGCGAAGGGAATGAAGAGATATGTCTGGTGAGTATGGGCAGCAAGAAGATATCACGGCTGACCGAGCACCGTGCCAGCGACATGCATCCGCGGTTCTCGCCGGACGGAAGATTCGTTGTTTTCTATTCAAACCGTGACGGCGATGAAGAGATCTACCGGATGGAAGCATCGGGCAAGAACGTCGTGCGGCTGACCTATCGGAAGGGGAGCGACATGGAGCCGTCATTCGACCCTTCGGGCCGCCGTATTGTCTTTGACGGGAAGTCGGGCAAGACATGGGAGATCTTCATTATTGATTTCTCTCGGTCGGTACCAGCGGACTCGCTGGCGGCCCGCATTATCGAACTCGCCCCGCCCGACAGTGCGACAAAGCAGTAGCCGTTGCGGACCGGGAGCATATCAGCCGATCAGCGGATCAGTGGGAAGCCAATCAGCGTATCAGATGATCAGCCAGTATCGAGCATCACTGTTTGCTTGACAGCTTCATATGACGGAGATCTCATCTGATATCCTGATACGCCGATATGCTGCCCACCGATAACCTGATATTCTGATATGCTTGCCTGCGGTTGCCATCGGCATCGATTACAGCGATACAACGGCAGATTACAGGGATGACAAACGTCAGTCTTTCTTCTACTGATCTTCTGACCGCTGATATCCCTCCCACTGATGTCCCGATCTCCTGATGCGCGCAATTCATTTTCTCATCGCCCCATGCCTTCTCCAAGAATCCTGATCATCGGTGTCGGCAATCCACTCCTGGCCGACGACGGGATCGGCCACTGGCTTGTCGAGAGATTGGACGGACGGCTCTCCCGCGCCGCTGACCTGCGGACCGAAGCCGACATAGACTTGGCCGATGTTGAGGAGATGAGGGGATACGACCTGGTCTTCATCATCGATGCCTATGATCAAGCCCAGCCTATCGGCACCCTTGTGCTGTTACGTCCGGACCGGGAAGAACGCGGCGGCGGTATGATCTCGGCCCACGGTCAGCATCTTTTTGACATCGTGGGTATCGGCAATCGTGTCTACCGCGATTTTCCGAAAAACATCTACGTCATCGGCGTGCAGGTCCGGAATACCTACACCTGGTCGGAGGGTTTTACCGAGGAAGTAAAGGCCAAACTGCCGGGGATTTTAGAGCAGGTGATTGAAACGATTGAGGGGATCGTGCAGCAGTGGAGCAATCAGGCAACTTAGCAATTGGGCAATTTGGCAATCTAGCAATTTAGCTAATGAGCTATTGAGTTATGGAACCGAAGGGCAGGGCGCCAGGCGATCAGAAGATCAGATGCTAAACGCAGGAACTCATTGCTCAGCACTCATTGCTCATTGCTATCCTTCTCTCTACTCGCCACTCTCTACGAGGTTCGTTTTATCACCGTAATCTGCCGTTCTATCACTGTAACGGAAGTCCCTTGGGACTACAACTCGAACTTTCCGAAGTCCTCGGGATTAAGGTTACGCAGGCGGTTTTTGAGCTCATCAATATTCACTTCTTTGCCCTTCAGAACCAGCCCATTCGTGTCCATGATTGAATCGGCGACATAGACCGGGCTTTTGACGCGGATCGCCAGGGCCACTGAATCCGAGGGACGGGCATCGATACCGACCACGTTGTTGTTGGCCTCCAGATAGATCTTGGCATAATAGGTGTCTTTGGTCAAATCGCTGACCACCACCCTGACGACTTTCCCCTGGAGGGCATCGATGATCAGCTTGAGCAGGTCATGGGTCAGGGGACGGGGGAAAGGGAGTCCTTCCAGGGCAACGATGATGGCCGCCGCCTCACCTTCGCCGATGAAGATCGGCAGTACTTTCTCGCCTTGCTTTTCCCGGAGGAGCATTACGTAGGAATCGGATTCGCTGTCGCGAATCACACCGTGGATTGCTACTTCAATCATTCCTCGCCGACCCACAGCTTGAACTGGCATGAAATATCGGGGTGGAGCCGGACCGCGACCGAATAGACTCCGGGTTCCTTGATCGGCCACTCATAGTTGAGCATTTTCTTTGAAAGCTTGATGCCTTGTCCGGAGAGCAGCTCGGCAACTTCGGCGGCCGTGATGCTGCCGAAAGACTTCCCCTTACTGCCCATCTTGAGCGATGCCTTCAGGGCAAGACCTTCGAGCTTCTGGGCCAGGGTCTGGGCCACCGAACGTTCGCGGTTCAGCTTGTCGGTGTACTGACGCTTGAGGTTCTCGATTTCCCGGATCTTGCCGGGGGTCGCCAGGCGCGCGAATTTCTTGGGGATCAGATAGTTGCGGGCAAAACCGTCCCGGACATCGATGATGTCAAAGGCCCGGCCGACGTTCTTGACGTCTTTTAAGAGTACGATCTTCATCGCACGATATAGGATAGCAGCGACATCGAGCGCGCCCGTTTGATCGCGCGGGTCAGCTTCCGCTGGTGGATCGCACACAGGCCTGAACTCCGCGAAGGTGTGATTTTACCGCGTTCGTTGACGAAGCTCTTGAGCAGCGCGATATCCTTGTAGTCGACGTGTTTCACCTGGTCTTTGCAAAAACGGCAGATCTTCAACATGCCTCCTTAGTGTTCGAGACTATCGCCTTCCTGGATTTCCTCTTTCACCGATTCGTCGTCGGCGGGTGCGGCGCCTTCAACGTCGGCGGGTGCGGCGGTTTCAACGTCGGCATCAGGACGCTCGAGGAACTGAACGCGGTAGGCGACGACTTCGACGATGGAACGCTTTTGACCTTCTTCGGTTTCCCATGAGCGCGAATGGAGGCGACCCTCGATGAGTATGGCGTGCCCTTTCTTCACGTATTCATTGACCAGTTCCGCCTGGCGGCGCCAGGTAACAACGTTTATGAAAATCGTTTCTTCGCGTTTTTCGCTGCTTTCCCGGTCTTTATACCGTCGGGTCGAGGCGATCCGGAAAGTACAAACCGGCGCGCCTTTCTGGGTGTACTTGAGCTCGGGATCTGCGGTCAAGCGTCCGCTGAGCATCACGAGATTGACGTAACCGAGACGGAGATTACTCATCGTTTAGCTTTCCTTCCGGATGAAGATAGTCCGCAGAATGTTTTCGTTATGCTTGATCTCTTCCTTTATCTTGCTGATCGAGCCGGGATCACCGCTGAAGTGGTACAGAGCGTACGTCGCCTCGCTGGCTTTCTTCACCGGGAAACTAAGCGTCCTTTTACCGAGGGTTTCGACCGTAATCTCGCTCTTCGTACACTCCTTGATGATTCTTTCAATGTCTTTGATGGCATCTTCCAGCCGGGTTGTTTCGAGCTTGGGATCAAACATAATCAGACTCTCGTAGTTTCTCAGTACTACTGTTTTCGTTTTCTGCATCCTGTAAATTTAACCAGAAAACCTCGAAAGTCAACACAAAAAAGAACCGGCCGGTTGAAACAGCCGGCGACTGACCTTGTCTGACGCGGGCCCCGGCCCTCTTGTTTGTGCCGGCAAACTGCCGGTTTATCATCATTTATCGCGGTTCGCGTGCGGTTGGCCGCGCCATCCTTTCTATCGTTGACATCGAGTGTTTTCCGAATACAATAGAACAACAGGAGGTCTTAGGCAAATGAAGAAGTATCTTGCGCTTTCATTTTCGGTCATTTTTTTTGTCGGCTGTGCCTCGAACTTCGAAACGGCGGCAAAGATATATGAGAGCAGGGGCGAGTATAAGTCGGCGGTTGAGATGTGCCAGAAGGAGCTTGCGACTCGACCCAATAACGTTGGCGCGTACCTGATTATGGCCCGCTGCAACGTGGCCCTCGGCAAGTACCAGGAGGCTTCTGATAATATTGATGCGGCCTACGGCCTCAATGCGGCCAAGGCCGACGTCCAGGTGCTCGGGGTGGACCGCGACAAGTACTTCACCGTGTTCCGCACCGCGGCGACCGAGCTGATTGAGAAGGGCAAATTTGAGGCGGCGTTGAAGAAGACCGATCGCGCGCTGATTCTCGATCCGCAACGGGGTGAGACCTACGTGATCAGGGGGTTGATCTACTCCCGCCTCAAGGACATCGCCAAGATGCAGGAGTCATTTGCCAAGGCCCTGAAGCTCGATCCGAATTCCCCGGAACCGTATCTCTACATCGGGCACAAGTTCTATGACGAAACAAAATGGGATTCGGCCCTGACTTACTATGGCAAGGCGATCGAACTCTTCGTGAAGAAGCGTGATAATGCCCTAAAGACGATCATGGCCAAGACACCGGCATTGAAACCCGAGGAGGTCTCAGCCACGCTGGTCGAGTTACAGCTCGCGGGCAAGGCTGCGGACCTGGATGAATACATCAAGAAGGTCCTTCTGCGCGAGGGCGGTACGCAGGAGATCGCGCGTCAGCTTGAAGCGGTGGCAAATGCTCACCTAAGTTTGACGCGTGCCTATTTCAATGCCGCGGCTTCCGCGTACAACCTGACCAAACTGGATCAGGCGATAACGTATTTTGAGGGCCTGCTCAAGATCGACCCGACCAACCGCGACGGCGCCTACTATTACGGCCAGGCCCTGGTTGCCAAGCTCCAGTTCGTCAAGGCGATCGAGGTTTTCGAGAAACTCGTCACGACCGATCCCAAGGACAAGGAGAGCCTGTTCACGCTGGGCTACGCCTACTTGAAGACGAACAACTATGACAAGGCGCTTGAGACCTTGGAGGATAAGTACCTGGCATTGGATACTGAAAACGCCAACGTGTACATCAATATCGGCCTGGCGTACAAGGGCAAGGGCAACATGAAAAAAGCCTACGAATACATCAAGAAGGCTGAAGAGATGGAAAAAAGGAAGGGATCGAAGTAGCGGATCCCGAGAAGAGACCGGCCCGCACCGCGGTTGTTCGGGGGGCCGGCCCGGCGACTCTTCTTACAGCCGGAAGGCATTAACCGGTCGTGCTAAATGGGGAGCTAGCGGTGCCCTGAAGTCCGCTTCGGCGGATGGACCCGAAATCCGCTCTACGCGGGGTTGAAGGTCTTACTGAGGCTTGAATCTCAGGGGCGCTTGAGGATCCTATCGGACGTTGAAGATCGGGTCTTGTGAAGGTTCCGTCTGTGAACCCCGTGAGGACCGGAAGGTAGCAGCGGTAAGCAGTCAAGGGCCGGTCATGAGGTCGCCTGGTTGGAGTCCGGGGGGTTCTTAAGTCCTGGCATCTTGAGTCGAGGCAGGACCGCACGACCGGATAAAAAAATAAGAAATGAAAAATCAAAGAGTAAATAGTAGAAGGCAGAGTTTGCTTCTTAACTTCAACTATCTAGTAACATGTAGGGTGGCGTCTTACATGCCACCGAGAACTGTAGGGGCAATTCACGAATTGCCCTCCATGCCATGTCCTACAAAGTCTTTTCACTAAAATATCGTCCGCAGAATTTCGACGAATTGATCGGTCAGGACCACGTGCGGGTGACGCTGTGCGGGGCGATCAAGAAAGGTAAGGTCGGCCATGCCTACCTGTTCGCCGGACCGCGCGGGGTCGGCAAGACCACGGTTGCCAGGATCCTGGCCAAGAGCCTGAACTGCGCGACCGGACTCACGATCCAGCCTTGCGGGAAATGTGCCTCCTGTGTTGATATCGCCGAGAGCCGCTCGATTGATGTCCTGGAGATCGACGGCGCTTCTAACCGACGCATCGAAGATATCCGGGAATTGCGCGAGAACGTCAAGTATGCGCCCGCCTACAGCCGCCACAAGGTCTACATCATTGACGAAGTGCACATGCTGACGGAGGAGTCGTTCAACGCGTTGCTCAAGACGCTTGAAGAACCGCCCGCGGCGGTTATCTTCATCTTCGCGACGACGGAACCGGCCGCGGTGCCCGGGACGATTCTGTCACGGTGTCAGCGGTTTGACTTTCGGCGGCTGTCTCCGACGGAGATTCACAAGGGGCTGGCCAAGATCGTCGAACACGAAAAGATCAAGGTCACGACCGATACCTTGATGGAGATTGCCCGGCGCGCCGACGGCAGCATGCGCGATGCCGAGTCGCTGTTGGAACAGCTGGTTTCTTTCGCCGACAAGGAGATCAAGCGCGAAGACCTTCAGCACCTGTTCGGCATGTTCTCGCCGCATCTGTTTTTCGACCTTTTCGATGCGCTGCTGGCCAAAGACCCGGCGCCGACCATCGGCCTTTTGAGCCGGTGGTTCGACGAGGGGGCCAATCCGTTTGAAGTGTACACCGGAGTTATCCGCCACCTGCGCGGACTGCTCCTGGTCAAGCTTGGGGTGAAGGAAATCGGGGAGGACTACGAGACGGACGAATTGAAAAAACTGACCGCGCAGGCCGGCAACTACGACGTACTTGATTTGATCCGCATGATTCAGGTCACCCTCGATTTCGAAAACGCCTGCCGCCTTTCGATGAACACGCGGATTGCGCTGGAACTGCTCATTCTCAGGCTCGGCTTCATGGAGAAGACGGTCCACATCGCCGACCTCGTCAAACACCTCGAAGGCCTCCGGACCGACGAACCGACCGGCGGCAGCGTCGCGGACCGTCTGGTCTACAAAGTGAAGGAGAGCCGTGCCCTGCTGGGATCGAGCCTGGAGAAGGCCCGGATCAGTCTGAAGAACGGTAAGGAAGTGGAATTCGTATTCGATTTCAAGGACAAGTACCACAAAGAGGTGCTGGAGGACAAGATGAATCACGCCTTCATCGAGAAGACGCTTGAGGACTTGATGAAGACGAAGCCGTCGATCAAAGTCATTCTGGAAGAATCAAAGCCCGAGCCGAAGGACGAGCGCGTCGACAAGGTGATGGAAATGTTCGATGGGGAGGAGGTGCGATGAAAGACATGCTCAAGAATCTCGAGAAGATGCAGGCCGAGATGATCGCCCTGCTTCGCAGCCTCAGAGTCACGGGCAGTGCCGGCGGCGGTATGGCCAAAGTTGAAATGGACGGGGAACAGAACGTGTTGAGCGTAAAGATCGAGCCTGAAATCGTCCGGTCCGGCGACGTCGAGATGCTTCAGGATTTGATTCGGGCTGCGTGTCGCGACGCTCAGGACCAAGTGAGAAGCCAGATCCGGGAGCAGTTGGCCAAGAAGACCGGGCTGCCGTTCGGCTTCCCGATGTAGCCGCCACCCCGGCGGATGTGCACGTCTTCGGCGCCAAGCACCGTTGACCATCACTCCATTCTTCCACTATTCCATTACTCCAATATCCTACTCTCGCGACGGCATGTAAAGTGTTTAGATTTGACCCCAGTGGGCCTGTTCCCTATTTCTTCAGGCGCTCCAATCTTCGAGATCGATTGCGCCGGGTGTGCAGTCAAAATCGATCATCACCGACCGGTCGAGTTCGGTCTGGTCTTTGGATACGCCTAAAGTAAGGTTGACGCGGCCGACGCGCGACGGGCCGAGGGCGGAAAACGGTATCGCGATCTCCACGATTTCACCCGCGGCAAAGGAGACATCGGGATTTTCGCCGACCAGGAACGATTTCGGGACGGGTTGGGTAAAATCAACGCGGAACCGGCATGAGGCAAGATCCTCATGCATACTGTCGACCCTGAGGAAGATGTTTTTCTCGTCGAACCCGTAGTAGATCTTCGTGAAGAAGCCGGCCGAGCGGTGCATCGTACCGCCGACCTTCACTAGGTCGATCATGCCGGCATTGGACCATTCGTAGTAGTTGGTGACCCGGCCATCGATCTTGGGCCGGACGAGGTCGATCGGCGGCCTGGGCTTGGCGGCTGAAGCGACAATCGGCCGGTCGACGTCCGGCGGAACTTCGAGGCCGAGCCTAGCGTAAATGCTCCGGACGTAGTGACGGAAGAGCTGGTCGAACGCCGCGGTTGCGAAGGAATGACCGGTTCCAAACCACCAGTACCAGTCACTGCCCTCAAGAAGATGGATTCTTCGCGCGATATCAGGATCACGAAGGGCCGCGGCGGCTGCGGTCCGGACCCGCGCCAGCATGTCCCAGGCCCGGTTCTTCTCCGCATGTCCAATCCACGTATTGAAATTGCCTTCGATCCAGGAACCGGGGAAGACCCGCCCCAGCGGTTCGGGGACGTCCTGGGCAAGAAAGTCGGAAAGAGTGGTGGTTGCGATTCCGGCCTGGGTCAAGCCCGAATACAGGGCCTTCAGAAACGGCCAGCCGTCATCCGGATATGACTCCCAGGCGTTCTCGCCGTCGAGAATGATGGGGATGATGTGCTGGCGGTCGGGCGGCAGGGCCCGGCTGATCGCCTTCAGGCGCCGGATGAAGTCTTCGGCGGCCTGGTCGGCGGGCCAGGCATGATAGGCAAAGCCGATGAGGTCGGACAGCAGATGGTCGCGGAAAACGAATTTAAGCCCGTCATAAATGTATGAACGGTAGAGAGTATCCGGATTGCCGGGAACACCGTGCTCGTCACGGCTGAACTCGATCCCCAGGGAACGGGCGAGTATCGCCTCGTCGGTGGCGACATAGTCAATGCCGAGCTCTTTGACCAGCGGCACGATCGCCTCGCTCACCGACCCTTCTGATGGCCAGAGGCCCTTTGGTTTTTGAGCGAAGCAATGCTCGAACAGTTCGATGCCGGAAGCGAGCTGTTGCCGGCAGTCATCGGGTTCGCGGAAGGTCGATTCGGGGAGCCGGGTCTGAGGGTTGGAAACCACGGCAATCGCCGAATCGATGACCAGCGGCATGATCGGATGGAAGTAAGGAGAAGTTGTGATCTCGATACGCTTCGCTTCCGACGCTTTTCGATACGCCGGTATTATCGCCGCGATTATTCTCTTCTGGTAATCGAAGAGAGCTTGCTTGTCAGCCTCAGTGAAACCATGCCCTCGATCATAGAGGTGCTTGATGGGGGTACGGAGCGATGGGTCAAGCCAGGTCAGGTTGAACCAGACTTGCAGGTCGGTGATCTCCTGGTCCGAGAACCGCCGCGCTATGCCCAAGAGCTCGTCATCGTCGATCGTTGTCCCGCGTTTGAGCAAGAGCGAGTGATAGCGCGGGTAAGGCTGGATCATGTTGGCCGGGTTGGCCAAGAAGAAATTTCTGAGAATCTCGATTCGCTCATCAATGGTTACAGTCGAGGCCGGCTTCTGGGCCAGGACGCAAAACCGGTCGGTCAGCGTCCCGTCGGCATAGGCGGCGAGTTGGTGCAGGAGCGAGGGCGTGAAATTGAACGTGAGTTTGAGTTCGGGGAATTCGTCGATGTAGCTCAGCATGTCCCGGTAGTCTTTGAGGGCGTGGAGACGTACCCAGGGCAGGCTTGCGGGGTGGTCGATCTCCGCGTAGTAGATAGGCTGGTGAAAGTGCCAGAGAAAGGCAACTGTTACGTTATCCATCATGATCGTTGATAGCGTTGATATCGTTAGAACGTTAGTATCGTCAGTAGCGTTGGAGCGTTAATACCGTTATGATCGTTAGATCGTTCAGAGCAAATGTAGTCGCAGGCTTCCCGAGGGCCGGGACAGGTCAGCCTGCGTGATGCCCGGCTTCCGCACCCTGTGGACACATGATTCATTCGTAGGGCGGCATTTTATATCGCTCTCGGAAACTCCGCCGCGTGTCTCTCTCGACGTCTGTCTCACATCAAGTTCGACACACAAGATGGAGTCTCAAGACGAGACGGAACACTCGGCGTGAGACAGATACCTACGGCATGCCGCCGACACTGATGCGGCCTCATCTTCTGATCGGCTGATATCCTTCCTACTGATATTCTGATCTTCTGATCTGCGCTATTATCTCTATCCGCTTGCATTTTCCCTTTGCTTTTCACCGCGGCCCTGCCGCCTATCACTGTAATCCGATGCCTTGCATCGTCCCGAGCTTAACGAGGGAGCTCCTTCATCTATCACCGTAATCGATCGAAGGCCCTGCCTTCGCCTATTTCGGCGCCAGATATCCCAAATAGAATTTGGCTTCTTCGGCAAGGTCCCCGGCCGTTTTGTCCGCGATCACCTGTTCCAAATACTGTTTGGCCCCCTCGTAATCGCCCAGCGTGCCTTTGACCCGACCGGCACCCAGGCGGGCTTGCGGGGATAGCGGCGAATCGGGATATTTCTTGAGAAGGATTTCGTACTCCCCCAAAGCGCCCGGGTAGTCTTTCAAGCCTTCCTTCGAGGCGGCAATGCCCATCTGGGCCGAGGGAGTCAGGATGAAGTCTTTCTTCGCCTTGGACAGGAACCGCTGGAAATTCTGGATGGCCTCATCATACCGTTTGGTCATGTAGTAGATGTAGCCAAGATAATAGATGGATCGCCGCCCCGGATTGGTTCTGGGGAACTGGCGCGCGATATTGGCGAATTGGTTCTCGGCTTGCTGGACTTGACCCGACTGGAACATCCCCATGCCCTCAAGATACATGAGGTTTGCCTGCGGGTTTTCACCTTTGCGCTGGGATGACAAGTAGATCATCAATACGATGACGACCAGCAGTCCGAGGCCCACCCAGAAAGCCTTCTCTTTCTCTTTGACGACGAGCTTGGCTACGGCACCTATCGTATCGATGAACTTATCGCTTTTCAGTTCCTTGTGTTTGGCCATTTGATCTCCTGTTCAAGCACCCCTGGCCCGATTCGAACGGGCGACCTACGGTTTAGGAAACCGTCGCTCTATCCACTGAGCTACAGGGGTAAGAGAAGCAAGGCAAAAATCATATATCAAAAAGCAAAAACTGCAGAAACACGAACAAATGCAGGGAACAGGATACAGGGTACAGTTTAGCCTGATAACCTGATTTCCTGATATTCTGCCAACTGATGTTCTGATCCTCTGATGCCCTTGTTCTATTATACTAACATTTCCCTTTCCGTCAATTGCAGTTTCCAGCCCGGGGACCGCACCTCTTCTTGTCTTGTCATTCTGAACACATTCGCTCCGCTCAGTGTAGACTCCGTGAAGAATCTCAATGGCCTGCCCCGTTAAATGACGGTCGTAGGGGCGGGGCATGACCCGCCCGCGGTGTCTCCACGATTTCGCTGTCTTCCTGACATGCTGAGTGAAATCTCTAGGGCGTGTTGCCGAAATACCTCTCTGTCATTGCGAACCCCGACGCTTAACGCCGGGTGTGGCAATCTCAGCATTTTTCACAAGATTGCTTCGTCGCTTTGCTCCTCGCAATGGCATTTTGGGGGTGTAGGCCGCCCTTACGGGTTTGGGCAACACGCCCTCTACATTCTACATCGAATTAGTATCCCGCAGGGACGAACGAAATCGAGCCCTTGCTTTTCATCCGGAGACATTGTATCATGAGTGTAAGCGTATTATTGAAATAGGAGACAGCATGCGGTTTTGGCTGAGCCACGAGAGCCCTTCTTGGAGCGAGCCGCCACCTCATGATACGATCACGGCCCCGGGTCGTCTCAATCCTGGACAATAAAGAGACGAGTTGACAAGGTCGCCTAAGTGATTATAATAAGGGCGTCAAAGTTGTGTTTAATGAATTTTCGCTGGGATCGGGACATAACCTTCATTGAATGCAGGGAGATTGTGTGAAGAAAATACTACTAGGTTGTTTATTTATCATACTCAACCAGGACTTCCTTGTTGCCCAGTGGGAACCAGACCAAAGACTTACCTTTGACGATAGCTCCTCTGTTACATCTTATTCTAATGCCCGTTGTATTGCGGCTAGTTGTGATACCCTTCATATCGTCTGGCATGACCTTAGAAACGGCAACTCGGAGATATACTATAAGCGTTCGATTGATCGAGGAACAACCTGGGGAATAGATACACGTCTCACAAATGATAACGGCAAATCTTATTATCCGTCGATAGCGGTTCTTGGGCCAAATGTCCATGTTGTGTGGATGGACGAACGTGATGCGAATCGAGAGATATATTACAAACGGTCGACCGATGGTGGAGACAGTTGGGAAGGGGATGTTCGCCTCACCAACAATTTTGCCAATTCATACTTTCCTTCAATTGCAGTCTCTGGTTCGGATGTTCATGTTGTATGGCATGACGAACGAGACAGTATTACGGGAGAGCTATATTATAAGCATTCAACCGATAATGGCGTGACCTGGAGTTCCGACCTTCGTCTTACAAGCCAACCAGAGTATTCGGGCATGGCTTCCATTGCGGTCCTGGCTCAGTATCTCCACATTGTCTGGTATGACCGGCGCGATAATAATTATGAAATCTACTACAAGCGCTCGACCGATAATGGAGCAAGCTGGGAACAAGATGTCCGTCTGACGAATAATAGCTTTTTGCAGAGCCATCCTTCGATCGTTCTTTCCGGCTCGAATGTTCATGTGGTCTGGGTGGATTGGCGCGAGGCAGGGACTTTCTATCCTGAAATATACTATAAGCGTTCTACCGATGGCGGAATAACTTGGGGGACCGATGCTCGTCTAACCAATAATCCGCTTGACTCGGATTGTCCCTCGGTTGCCGCCTCGGGTTCAAATATTCATGTAGTCTGGCAAGATTGGCGAAGTTTATCAGATTATGAAATGTATTACAAACAATCAACCGATGCCGGAACAACATGGAGCAATGATTTCCGGTTAACAAACAATGCTGCCGATTCGCGATTTGCCTCAATAGCAATCGCCGATTCAAGTGTCCACGTAATTTGGAGCGATGTGAGGAATGACAATTGTGAGATCTACTACAAGAGGAATTTGAGAGGTAATATTGGAGTCGAAGAGAAAAAAGCCTTAGAGCTGTCGAGAAGAGTAATTACAATTGTGCCGTCGATGTTCAGAGACAAAATAGTCTTTCGTTTTACAGAAAGTTGTCACGGACCGGTCGCGGTCACTTTGTACAATATTAATGGTGCACGAATTTTTCAACAGGTGCATCTTGTTTCGGCTAATTCGCTAACTCTTTCCAATAGATTGATACGTAGGCTCTCTGCCGGTGTCTATTTTCTCGCGGTTTCCTCTGATCATCGTGAACTGGCCAAAGTAAAACTTATTAAATATTGACGGAGGAGGTTGTATGCTTAATATTATACTATCACTTGTTTTCTTATATCCTTCATTAGTCAACGGGAGGAGCAATGCTGATAAACATTTTAGTTCGATGAGCTTCATAGACACGTTAGAAATTCCTCGCCCTGGTGAAAGACCAGATAATGAGGTGCCCTTTTCAACGATTGAGCGTGTAGCGTATAGCTGGGGCAGAAAGTTATGGGGCAACGTGACCAAGGGGCCAACAATTCCTTATGTTGATTTTGGTGGAGGTACCATTGCGTACCTGTTCAATTTTAGTATAGATGAATCAAATTTCCCTGACTATGAGACATTGGCAAGAAACTGGTTCAGTCAGCAAACGGCAGCTGACCTTCGGTCAAGACGATACGGCCAGGTTCTCGTCTCCTCACGATATGATCGTGCACCGATCTTAATGCACAGCCAGGCACCGGCCGAGTATTATATATTCGGCTACGAAGCTAAAAAAATGGCTGCAAAACATCTTAGTTGTGAAAATCCAATTCTGAATACTATTTACTATCTTTTTCCGGACTATTTATATTTTGAGTTTAGAAATCAAGATAAGAGAGCAATCGTTGAGATTCACGGCCAGGTTGTGTTTAACGATTTAGACGAGCTGAAAAATGCGTTTGGATTTGGAAACGATTGGCAGAATTCTCAAGGTGATCCAAAGTCATTCAGGAGTGACTGGGATTTGCTTGCTAACGGCAAGTCATTCACGATGGATTCGACGATAGTGGACCGGTATTCAGAACGGGCGCCGTTCTATCTCTGGTCATATTCTTGCGTCCCAACCTCTGCATCCATGGTCCTTGGTTACTGGGATAGCCACCCATCCTATGGCAAACTGGTTGACTACTATTTCCGAAGACGAAACACTGACGTTGGATCCTTTAGAACTGTCTTCCATGTTCCAAACCTCGAACAAGAGATCGCAATTGCCATGGGCACTGATACTTTAGGCGGGACTGGTACACAAATGGATAGTGTTCTTCCAGGTCTCACGCGTGTGGCTAATCAGATTAATGGCTACAATTTTGTCTGTGAGTTACATACTGGCTCAATAAACAACGACTATTGTTGGCAAATTATTGTTAATGAAATAAATGCGAATTTCCCGATCTTATTTAATTACTGGTGGTGCAGTACAGGCAATGGGCATGCAAATGCGGTGTTTGGGTATCGAGAACAGCCGATAAGGCAGATATTCCGCCACAATACCTGGTATAGTGTTGGCGATTGGTACATATATTGGGACGGGAACCCTTCAACGAGAACTTGGTGGTGGACTGTTCATCCCGGCGGCGGGGGGAGCCAAAATATTTCAATTCTTACGCCGCACGGCGACAGATCATATTATTACGATGGCAACGGCGAGTATATCACCGCGGGCCAACCCTATTGGATAACTTGGGATAATAAAGGTAATTCGAGCGGCACGGTGAACATACTATTTTCTACTGACGGTGGCAAGCGCTGGAGTAATCTGGCAAGCTGTAGTAATACCGGTGAATATCGGTGGTTTGTCCCGGATGATGTGTTTTTAGACTCCTGTCGAATCCAAGTAAAGTTACTCAATCCCGGCGAGATTGCCAGTGATGGTAGTTATGGTAACTTTGTCATTCACCGGCTGGGTCCATGGTCGATGTATCGAAACAATTATTATCACTCGGGGCGTTCTGGATATATCGGGCCAACAACACCGCGGCTCTGGTGGTCATTCCCGACTGGCTCTGTGATAGAATCATCGCCTGCGATTGGCGAAGATGGTACAATCTATGTTGGTTCTAATGATAACAATCTTCACGCGATAAATCTAGACGGCTCTCCGAAGTGGTCATACAACTGTGGAGTCGATTGGTTTTCATCGCCAGCGGTTGATGAGAATAGCATCATTTATATTGGTGGTGGATCATCACTGTATGCTTTATATCCTAATGGTTCACTGAAATGGGAAAAACCTTTAGCCGGCAGGGTAGTGGCTTCGCCGACCGTTGGTAAAGATGGTACGATATATGCCTGTACAGGGGATAATCAAGGCAAGGTGTATGCGATCAATCCAGACAGCACGACGAGATGGGAGTGTTCATTAAACGAGTTTATCTATTCATCGCCGGCTTTGAGTCCAAATGATTCAGTACTTGTCGGCTGTCTTGATGGTAAACTATACTGTATTTATAACGGCATGGTCCGGTGGACTTATGCAACCGGGAATATGATACATGGTTCCCCCTTGATTCATAAATATGATTACATTTACAATGATGCTTTAAGAAGGAGTTACGAGATATTTGTCACGTCATTAGATGGTTATCTTTACAGACTGAATATGCAAGGTGCCGAACTTGGCAAGCAGTATGTGGGCGGCGAGATCTATTCCTCGCCCGCCTTAGCCTGGGACAACATAAAGTGCGGTCTCTGGATATATGTAACCTCCACGGATTCATGCCTGCATGCAGTGAATCACACGTTCATCAAATCCTGGAAATATAAGACTGCTGGTCCGATCAGATCCTCGCCGGCAGTTGATGCAAATGGTGTTATTTACTTCTCTTCAGGCGACGGCTATCTTTATGCGATCAATCCGGATGGTTCATTGAAGTGGCGATTTCAAATTGGAAATTCAAGCTATTTGAATTATTCAAGTCCCGCCATTGGTCTGGATAAAACGATTTACCTTGGTTATGCTTCACACAATAATCTGCTGGCCATCAATGACGAAGGTACACCGATTCTGGAGAACTGTGAGCTGAGGGCGAAATCGATGGGATTCAGTTTGTATCCCTGCCCGACGAGCGGAAGAGTTAACTTCAATATTCAAACCTTTACTCAGGCCAAAGTGTCGCTAAACATATACGACATTCAGGGCAGACTTGTGAAAGCAATGACGGTCGGATGCACACCCGGAGCCAATACCATTATCTGGGACGGTTTGGATTCAGAGGGCGGAGCTTTAGCTAACGGCGTCTATTTCTGCGTACTTGGAACGAGGGAACAGAAAATTACTGAAAAAATC
This sequence comes from uncultured bacterium, assembly GCA_964354155.1. Lineage (GTDB taxonomy): Bacteria > Hydrothermota > Tepidihabitantia > SM23-42 > CAYGYG01 > CAYGYG01. The sequence goes on from CAYGYG010000002.1 coordinate 45,861, forward strand.
ATAGTGATTAAGTAATCAATGTACATAGAGAATGGCCCCCGCGGGGTTAAGTTCCCGCGATTCTTCGGAACAAAATGCTCTACTTGGAACATACCTGACGAATGAAATCGAGCCCTTGCTTTTCATCCGGAGGCATTGTATCACGTACCTGAGCGTATGATGGAGATAGGAGAGAGCATGCGGTTCTGGCTGAAACATAACACGGTGGCAAATCCTGTACTGTGGGGCCGCGGTCAATGTCCTGAGTCAATCTGCTCTTGACAAGGTTAGTGGATGATTAGGATACATGATATGCGGATTTCCACCAAGAAGCGGGACGCTGCCATTGTATCAACTATAAGGAGTGTACACTAATATTTATGAATCATCATATCCTAGCCATAGGTATTTCAAGACATCAAAACCTACCAAGTAATTTACAGTTTGCTGCCAAAGATGCATCAGAGTTTTTCAACCTGTTTGTGGATAACATAGGAAATTTGGGGTTCCGGAAACTTTTGATAGATTCAGAAGCTACTCTTTCACAGACAAGAACTGCATTGGGCATTGAATTGCAAAAGGCAGTTCATCCTGATGATGCATTTTTCTTTTTTTACTCAGGACACGGTGTAATAGCTATGGATATGATTGAGGAAAGCGTAGAAACTCACTATCTTGTCCCTTTTGACGCTACCGTCGACTATGCAAGTACATGTATCCCAGTTTCTTTTTTAAAACAAGTATTTGAAAAGATGGCAACTAAAGTAAAACTGATATTTATTGATTCATGTTTTAGTGGAGCTGCCACAAAAAACTCTAAGAGTATTCCTGTAGTTAAGAGAAAAGAGGTTAAAACGGTCAAAACTGTTTCGAATACCATAAGTGGCGTTGGAAGTTTGACATTTACAGCGAGCAAGCACGATGAGGAAGCAATTGAGGATCCAGAATTTAAAAATGGTCTTTTCACCTACTATCTCTTAAAAGAACTTCAGCAGGAGAGGAAGAAGGAATCATTTGCCGTTTTGGACATTTTCAATCCGATTTGCGAACAAGTTACACGTAGAGCAATAGAAAAGTACAATCATAAACAAACACCGACGTTTCAAGGCCAGCTTGAAGGTAGTTTGCAACTGCCGATATTCAAAAAACGTATCGAATTATCGCCTTTAATTATTGAAATTCCAAGGTATCCAGAACTTGTATCTGAAACATTTACGCCTCCAATACTTACGATTGAGAATAAAGACCAACAAAAGATTTTGAACGAAATGGCTGAGTTGGTTTTCAAAGGGCGGGAATCTCAAAATACTTTAACAAGCGATACGTTAGGAACAATCATTTTGGAAAGATTTTGTGATGAACTGATCAGTAAATTAGGAAATGAGTGGGAACGAATCATTGTCGAAAACAGTGGCGAAGTGTCCAAAATTTCTGATTCTGTAGTTAAACTCGAAGCGGCTAGTTTTCAATTCATTCTATTGGGAGGAGTAATAGCAGTGTTTGGCTCTGAACGTCAAATGGATATCTACAACGAATATGTCACTCAACTTCTTACGTGGACACAGAATCGAGCCGGATTAGTCGCTTTAATATCCACTCCTGAAATTATAGTTCTTGAGATTATATATGTGATTGGAGTTTTATGCTTGGTCAAAAATAATCTCACGTTATGGAAGAGTTTGCTACAATCAACAGTATATGATTATGATGTGTTGCAATTTGACGCACCGCCTCAACCACTTTTATCTTATTCAAGACGCTTTCACTATTGCCAAGCTCTGGGTGGATACTCGCCTAAAATAAATGACCACATAAGAGACATTCTTAGTAATTACTCTTGGCTACCTGCCTTAGCACCCAAATTGCTGGGGAAAACTACGCATTTTCAATTACAGGTTAACTTATTATTGGTTTTACTTTTGCAACAACAAAACCGAAGTCTCTGGCCCGATTTTGGAAGATGGGATCCAGATAAAATCATGCGTCTGGTTAACAAGATCAAATATGACCAACAGTTTCGAAGACAAGTAGCAGAGCTTTTTGAGCTTAAGGAGAATGAAGTTCCAATACGCTTTGCGGAATATTTAGGTAAGATTTCAGCCCCCATTATGGGGGGAAAGTACATGTGGCAATCAATTAATGGTGAGGCATTTCTTACTGAAGAAGAAAGAAGAAGATTAATGGAAAGCGAAGCCGCAGAAGGCACAAATGAATAATCTGATAATTCTTCTGCCACCGTGGCGATGGGGGGTCAGACATCGAAAGTAGAAACTATTCTGCTTCGCAGATCGATTACAGAGATTAAACAGCAGATTACGGTGATAGAAAGAGGTGGCCCGGAGAGATGTCAAGATTGTAAGGTTGTTTGGAGAATACTGGGGACGATCAATCCGCTTGACATCCGATGATTGTTCATTAGAATAGAATCATAGTACTGGCAGTGTGGTTGTTTGGAGCGGTAGCGGGATGCAGATGCGAGCACTCTGGCCCGCAATTTCGTCGGCAACCTGGAATCCACCATAGAGCGATACACAGGTATCTACGAGGATGTTGAGAAAAATGAGTAATCAAATCAAGAAAAAGGAGTTCAGCTTCTTCTCGGCGGAGAATTTGACACAACTGGTAAGCGATGCAATACATGAGAGTAACCCGGCCGTAATCGACATATTCAATCATAACATACTGAAGGCAAAGATATTGCTTATTTCAGCGGAACGCATATCTGAATTGATCGAAAAGATTCATCCACGATTAGGAGAGAACGACTTTGGAGTCAATCGCGGTCAGGGTGAGGGGCTGATTGCCGACATTGTTGCGGAATTGACAAAACTAGCGACCTCTGGATCGGCTATTTATCTGGCATACACTGGACAGTCAATTGTCTGCGCAGTAACGGCCTTTGAAACATATTTTCGTGATAGGTTGGCAAACGCCATATGTGTGCGACCTGAATTGGCGAATCGGTTTGCGGATAAAGAAATCAAGGTCAAAAGAATAATCGAGATCAACTTTGATGTCAAAAGTGAAATAGGTAATCTCATCGTTGAGAGGAATATGGATTTTCAGAATCTAAAGGAGGTCTTGGATACTTATAATAGAGTATTCGGTGAAATGATATTCAATGAGGGCGAGCTGGTGCGGCTAAAACAGATATTTCAAATTCGCCATCTAATCGTTCATAAAGGTGGTATTGTAGACAGGTGCTTCAAAGCAAAAACGGACATGTCGGCTGAGGTGGGAAAGCAGTTGATGCTATCAAGAGACGAAGTGAAAGACATCATCGAGTTCATTGAAGCTACCGCTCATCGAATCGAAGAAATGCTCTCAAGAAAATTGGCAATTCAGGAGGAAGATGATGGTGTTAAGTCGTGATTATTGGCCAGGATATGCCCTCGCAGATGAAAGAATTGTCTTATGATAAGACCGGTTTCGACATCTTCTGGCTCAAGGACGAAAGCCTTGGATGGAAAGTGCTTTTCCTGTTTTGTAAATAGAACGTTGCATTAAGAAAGTAAGATCAGGAGGAATTATGTCAATCCTAGTTGTACAAGTATTGCAGGAGGGGATTATTTTCGGTGCCGACAGGAACGTCACTAAAACTTCTGTCCGCACGTCAAGAAATGGCAGAACGATATCTACGACTTACGGCCAATGCCAGAGACCAAAGGTCTTGAGGTGGCCTAACAATAAAGCACTCATTGGTTATGCAGGAGCTGCTACAATTGGAAAAATGTCAAGTGATAACTGGCTTTACGACTTCATTGGTCGGAATTTGAGTTTCAACAGATTCGACGAACTGTCACGCACCTTGAGGAATGAGGTGCAAAGTCAAAGAGCAATTGATGAAGAAGATGAAGAACCTGAGGGTTTGATTATCCACTTGGCTGGATTTGAAGAAAGAGAGCAACGAAAAGTCCCTGTAGTTTGGTACATCACTAATTGTCATGGACTAGATCCAATCAAGGGCTATGCTAGCATTACCAAGGAGTTCGGACCATCTGAAGAACTCTGGCAGGCGAAATACATCGAAAAGTCAACTCCCGACACGATCAGAGAATACTTAGGACAGAGAGCAAAAGAATATGAACCGTTCTGGTTTCATCAGGGATTTGACCTGGGTGTATTCAATACGCTCGACTGGTTTCTGAGGCAATCATTTCGTGTCTTAATTGAGCACAAGACTAGAGAATTTCCGACGACATTAACGGAATGGGGGAAGCATCTTTCGATGAGCATTCTAACATATGGTGCTTATTTTCAATCCTTTTATGGACCGGGTGAGCAGTATGTAGGCGGCGGTGTTGACATTGTTTCTTTGCCTTGGCCAAGCTGACTTGGTGGTCATTAAGGGCGAAGTGAGGTCACCGATGAATAAATTGAAGTCACAAAAGGTAACATCTTAGTATGAACCTAACAAAAAAGAAGACCGATCATTATCTCCTGGGTGCCGAATTCCGGGGACACAATACTTAATCCGATAAGAGAGCAGCAGAATAGGGGACGAAGGTGCTGGGTGCGATCGAGCATAGAGCACAGAGTCTTTCATCACCGTAATCCGATGTGTTCATCACTGCGCTGTCGTGTGCGTCCCGAGCATTTCGAGGGGTAATCGATGTCCCGCAGGGACAAATGAAATCGAGCCCTTGCTTTTCACCCCGAGGCATTGTATTATGTACCTTGTCTAGGTGTCAGGTCTTGACAAATGAGAAACATGCCAAAATAATATGGAAAGCAAAGAGTAAGACGCAAAACGATAAAGAGAACCGGTGGGTTTGATAAGATGAGAAAATTAACGGCTGAAAATGGCCAATCTATGCCAAATCTGGCTGAATGATGACAAAGCGCATTGACTTTAGAGCACTCTGGGATCATAATGTCTCGCCTATGAAGATCGGGAAAGGGTTACCTGCTCGCGTGTGCATGCTTACCGCGCTCGCCCTTAGCAGGTTGTCCGCTGAGGGTTCTGAGCTTCGCATAAGTAGCTTTCCACCAGTGAAGGCTTCCGTGTCAGGCTTGCGTATGGAGGGGGATATTACCCACCTGTATTTCGATGAAGGGGTGTTTGACTACGATGCCAGATTAAGTCCATACTACCACGCTCAAGACGATACCACCGAACTGAACTTGGGTCTAGCTCTGGCCTTCGCTCATGAAAACGAAAGCTGGGCATGGAAGCGTTATCACGCGAGCGTTGGCCCTTCTTTTGAACTGCGGAAATACCTTTTGAGAAGTGCTTTCTTTATTCAGAATAGCATTAGTATGGGGCTTGACGAGTTCTACAGAACAGATACCTTTCCCCACCGGTGGGAGAGGGATCTACGGGGCCGTGTGGATGTCGGGGTCGGTTACGGCCGAGTACGAGAAGGTACGTACGTCGCGACAGCACTGCAAGTGAACAAGATTCTCAGAGGTCAGGGTGTTACGGAGAGCGATTTGAGCCGGCAGACAGTTCTCGGAATCGCGCAGGCAATCGCGCGGGGAAGCTTTTTCCATATGCGTGCCCACGATCGTTACCATAAGTATCTGCTCGAGGCGATTGAGGATGTTCTAAACCAGGACCCGGCTTGTCAGGGGAGGGTGATTCCGGCATATGTATGGGTCAAGATACTGGAGATTGTCGGAGACGAAGCGCGCTATTTCTATGGGACTGGTCAATCCGACCACTGGCGCAGGTTCTTTGGCTCACGGTTCAGCATAAACCTTCTTGCGTCAGACATTAGTTATCAGGAACAGGACTATCAAGGAGGGCACCTGAATCTGTTTGATTCGCTCGACTACCTCCCCGCCCTCGAAGTTCGATACGAATTCCATTGGCCGAGGACTTTGAACACACAGTTGTCGTTGTTGCCGCTTTATCACTTGGAGTTCAGGCGTGGTGAAAAGCAGCAGTGGGTACTTATCGAGTCTTCATATGGCTATGGTCTCATAGACCATCTTCTCCTCGAAGGCGGTTTCAGGACTTCGTACTCCGTCAAGAATGGCGATACGATTTCTACGTCAGCCGAACTAAACCTATCCCCTGGAGTAGTACTGACATACTACCTTGAGGAGTCTATAGAGTTTCGTTTGGAGGCTGGAAATCCCTTTTCGATCAGATGGTTGGAAGGGGAGTGGGACGGCCACTTATATGGCAATCCCTTCTTGGATCTGAGCGTCGACTGGCGAATTCTTTGAGAACGGTCCGGGGTCAAATTCCCTCGGGACGGGACTTACGGCAATACATTCTACGTCGAATTACTGTCCCGCAGGGACAAATGAAATCGAGCCCTTGCTTTTCATCCAGAAGTGCTGTATTATTTACATGAGAGTATCATGGAGATAGGAGACAGCCTGCGGTTCTGGCTGAAAGATAGCAGTTACAGAAGTTTGATGAAGAGTCGGCTGCAGGAGAATTCAAACTCGAGTTTTTCTCTCGAAACGGCTGGAGAAAATGACATGAGTATGTTGGAGGAGGGCTAAGGAGTAGCAATGTCACGAGCACCTTTCCAAGTATTGATATTTCCCTACATCAGAATTGAACAAGGATTGATAGAATATGCGATATTTCGGCGTGTGGACGGTGACTATTGGCAGGCAATTGCTGGTGGTGGTGAAGAGGGAGAGACACCAGAGGAAGCAGCAAAGAGGGAAATCAAGGAGGAAGCGGGGATATCAAAAGAATGTTATATCATAACATTAGATTCTAAGGCATACATTCCTGTTATTGGTGTAACGGATGAATACACATGGGGCGATGGTGTTCATGTTATACCTGAGTATACATTTGGAGTAGAAGTAGAAAACAGACAACTCAAATTATCAAAGGAACACAGAGAATATCAGTGGGTTGCCTGTGAAGAAGCAATGAAAACGCTCAAGTGGGATAGCAATAGAAACGCGCTTTGGGAATTGAATGAACGTCTTACAAGGAAACACTGATATGCAATCAAATTGGAATTGCCTAGTGGTAAATCAAGTGTAATGCTCTATGGTGTGTAGATTGTGCGAGGAAAAGAAGGAACTATGTGATAGCCACATAATACCTGAATTCCTGTTCAAGAATCTGTATGATTCAAAACACCGTGCACTTGAAGTCTTTTCCCGGGGCTATAAACGATTCATTCAAAAGGGGTTACGGGACTTTTTACTATGCAAAGGTTGTGAGGGCCACATTGCGAAAAATATTGAGGCACCATTTGCGAGACAATGGCAGAAGGTCATGCCTTCATCCTACTCAAATCCAATTCTTCCCATTACCGGATTAGATTATGTAGTAACTAAATTGATGATTCTAACGAATCTTTGGCGTGCTCATTGTTCTAAGAAAACACCTTGGGAATCAGTGAAGCTTGGTCCATATGCTGAGAAAATCAGACAAATGATTTATGATCTAGATCCAGGTAATGAAAAGACTTTTCCTATATGGGGACAATTACTAGTTGATACAGAGAACACCGTTCATGCTGATGTTATAACACCTTTTACGCAATCTCGGTTAGGTCGTCACCACATGTACTATGCAGTTTTCGGCGGGATTGAATGGTATATAGTAATATCTGAGTCAAAGGATATCCTCATGAAGGATGCCTGTCTTACAGCGCTAGGTGATATGAAACTTATAAAAAAATTCCTATTAAACAGTAATTCGATGCAGAATTATATCAGAAGTCGACCACCACATTCCCGTGGGCTCTAAGTCCCTCTCTTTCTACGATTTTTGGCAATTCCGGGGACACAGTACTTTCCTTCGGATCGATGGCAGCGATAGAAAAATCAGATTACAGTGATTTACAGATATGCTAAGAATGAAATGCAGGGCATTGCGAGTATTTGAAGGGTTTCAATAATCATGAGTAAAACTCGACCTTCGCACCTATACCACGGCAGCAGTGAACTGGTCAAAGTACTTCGGCCACGAAAAGCGCACGGATCGTTCATGGCAAGCGAGCGGCAGGTAGGGGTTTACGCGACACCGAACAAGAAGTTGGCTATCGCCTTTGCTCTGGGCCCCGTGCCCGACGAAGAGCATCGGATGTTATGGACGGTTGTGTGCGGTAATAGGGGAAGAGTGAAGATTGTTTTCTATTACGGTCACCCGAGTTTTGGCAAAAAGGGATATGTTTACAAGGTGGCCACTAAGGGGTTTAGAAGAATCTCCCCGAATCAGTGGGTTTCCAAAAGATCTATCAAGCCACTCGAAACTGCTGAAATCACCGTTGATGACTATCTGCATATGGTTCGCTATGCTTCTGAAAGCGAACGCAAAAAGATGCTGAAGAGGACAGGGGGGCACGCGGTGAAATCCTGTCATCACAGGATCTCCGGGCATGTTCAGAACATACGTGACAAATGAAATCGAGTCCTTGCCTTTTGTTAGAAGCGGACATATAATGAGCCGCAGAGAATAACCATCTTTGCTGCGTTGGAATAGAAGATCTAAAGGAGTGGACATGACACGGAACATCAGCCTGCTGACGGGGCTGCTTTCTTTACTCACGTCAGCGAAACTTACGGAAGGTAGCCACCCTTACGTTCCGCTTATCGCTGTGCTGCGAAGCGCGGATTTAGTGCTGACCGCCCGGGTGATACGGATTGAGCAAGACGGGGACGGCCGGAAAGTTGCATTGGCAGAACCGTATGACATCGTTAAAGGCCAGTGGCATCAAGACACCTTGCTAAGGCTTCCGATCAAAGAACTACCGCGAACCGGAATCGTCAGTTCCGCCGCCTACGAAGTGTTGTATGATTTCGGGGCCACCTACTTGCTGGCGTTGAACTCAAAAGAAGGCCGTTTATCGCTGGCGGGTTACCCCTGGGTGGCCAGAATCCCCCTCGATGGCAATCATGAGGCGATGACTGATGATGTTCGTAAGCTGATGGCGATAGATAGGGTCGGGGACCCGTTGCGGAAAGCGGCGGAGTATTCCAATCTGCTCACGTCACGATTTCCGATCATCAGGGAGTCGGTGGTGTGGGAGCTTGGGCTTCTTGATTGCCCGGGAGTCCTGCCCGGCTTGATTGCTGGCTCGGGGGATTCCGCGGCCAGTGTTTTCGAGGTCGCCTGGAACAGCTTTCTACTCGTCGAACAGAGAGAGTGGTTCCCCGATAGCATGGCGGTTTCATGTGCGGCTGTTGCACTGGAACGTAGCAGTCTTGAACATGTGCAGGTTGCGGCAATCACAGTGCTTGAGCTACGGTCTGGAAGGAGGAGCTTCGGAAACGCCTGGCGTGCGTCTCCCGAACAGAGGCAGAAGATCGTTGGCAAATGGAAGAAGTGGTACAAGGATTGGTTTAAAGGGAAGCAACCATCTTTCTAACAGGTATGAAAAGAGTCGGCTTGGGGTCAGATCTTCAATTGAGTGTGCAAATGAGATCGAGCCCTTGCTCTTTGTTGGGAGAAGGCGTACAATAAGCAATGCAACGAGCAGAGAATGAAAACGGCAAGTTTGTGCCAAATCGCATGGACCTTGGCATGAGAAAGTCATTATTGTTGCTGCTCATTTTCTTCCTACCCTCGTGCTCCTGGGCAGAATATCCAACTTTCAATGTTCAAACCGCCGCCGTTATTGTAGTGCCTGATCCACCCGTCCATGATTTCCCCAATGAAGGCTTGATTCAAAATGACAAGGTAAGGATCGGTGATGTATTCTTCGTCACAGACAGCATGAGACTTGCCAAGGAAGGCAAGTCTGTTTGGTATCGAGTTCTGTTATCCAATGGGGCATTAGGCTGGATAGCTGCAGATGGTCTAATCATTACGTCAATCGCATTGATTGATGTAATCCCAGGTTCTGATAGTACCGCGCTATTCGATACTCTCCCGGCGGGCAAGGTGATTGCTTTCAAGAGCCGAAAAGACACTTTTTCTGTTCTAGGCGTTACAGTTCAAAAAGATAAGGATTTGGATCATTGGCGATATTTCCTAAAAGTGCGACATCTGAAGTGTAATGAACTCAACAGGAAGAGAAATGAAGGCTGGGTAAGAAACAACGATGTAAGCCTTTCTTACGTGTCCCTATGGTTAGAGAGCACTGATCGTATTTTGACATATGACAAGTATCATGACAAATCGGCCGTTGAAAGTCTCAATGTAAGGCTCTTAGACGAATATCCGAGTCAGTATATTCTCAACCGTAGCCAGTGTGAAGCAGAAGTCATTAACACGAAAATCGCTGCTTTGCTGAATATTTCACGGTTATATTGCATTGAAGGAAACTTCAATAAGGCGATCAACATGCTCGGTCGCATCATTACCGAGTACCCTAATGATAAAATCAGGGGCGCCAGTGCTGTAGCAATGGCAAAGTTGAGAATGGCGGAGATCTACTGGGAAGAGCTCCACCAGTTCAACAAAGCCCTTGAACTGTACCATGAAATGATCCGGTTGTATCCGCGCGAGCAGATTAATTATTATGAGGACGGATCACAAGTTGGTCTGGCGGCGTTCGATGGCATACGGCGGATGATACTTCTATTCGACTTTCCTAAAGAGGTGGTGATCAAGGAATATAACAAAGTCATCGGCGAATCTAAATGTGACTTGATCAAAGCGATGGCTTATCTGGAACTTATCAACTCCTGTAGAAAATTCGGCATGTATGACGAGGCGATTATGAAAGTCGAGGAGCTTATCCGTTTCTTCCCGGCGATGAAGTCGCGTGGATTCAAGGAAGAGGCATACTTTGCAGCCGACGCCTTAAGAATACTCTGTCACATCTACGTATATGATCTGCGTGCGCCGAATGAGGGAATCAAGGTTTTTAACGAGATCTATATCACGCAGAAGGATGAAAACCCAGAGCTAGCTAGAGGGGCCATGTTTTATGAAAATGTAGTAAAGGATCGGTCATTATGGCCGAGAGATGAGGTCATCGCAGGATACGAGCGATTTCTGAGAACCTTTGGTGAGTATCGTGACGCTCAAGAAAGATTGAGAGTAATAAATATGCTTGAGCAGCAGAATGGTTATGTCAGGTATGATTCGTCGGCACTGCGTGCCGCGCCGGTCTTGAAAGGCAGCGTTTTAAAGATCATGAACAGAGGCGACAAGCTTTTCGCGTACTATTGGATTGATTCCGTAGATTCATTATACGACTATCGGTGGTTCAAGGTCATTGCGGAAGATAGCACGCTCGGTTGGATAAAAGAAACGCAAATCCACCTAGAGAAATTCCACGTTAACTACCCAAGAACACTTGAACCTTGATGCGGAGTGAAAATGATCTGCGATGGAGCCGAGGAAGTATGACAAGTAGAATCGTGAATCCGTTACCAGTGGGCGTCGGATCTGGACATTGGACAAAAGTGGAAAAAGGTGGGTTTGAAAAGATGAAAAAATCAACGATTGAAAATGGCGAGTTTGTGCCAAATCAGCTGAAAGGAAGAATTGAGTAAAAATGCCACTGAAGTTTGATTGCATAAATTGTGGTCAAGAAATCATTGCTAGATACCTTAAAATTGGCGATGCAGTAAAGTGCCGGCATTGTGGTGCAGAAATGGCTGTACCAGAAAATGCCATAGCTTCTGATGAAAAATCAACTCTTCTTGGTGTAAAGGTTCCCGATAGCAGCATTGCTGATTCTCAAGCAAAACCGGGGACTGATGCTAAAGTGCAAACCAAAGACCAGAATTATCCCAATATTGCCCAAGCGGTCTGGCTTATGATCTTAGTCCTGCTGCTAGACATCTTACTATCAATATTGATGCACATCATCAGTTCCCAGCTATACCAGCAAACATGGTGTAAATTGCTGGCAACTTATATCACTATAGGACTCCTTCTTAAATATGGTATAAATAGGACCGGTTTGTCTCTTGCAGAGATATTCCCATTCAAACGGTTTTCAATACCTGTGCTTATCTCTATGTCAATTAGTATAATTGGGATTCAAATAGTGACGTCAGAGATAGATAATCTAATAAGACTAATCATTCCTATGCCAGAATACATTGCCAAAATTTCTCACAATCTTGTCACAAACCATTCCTGGAGTGTGATTTTAGGACTTGTTGTTGTCGGTCCGTGGGCAGAGGAGTTCTTATTCCGAGGTTTGATATTGCGAGGTTTTTTGAAGCATTATACAGTAAAGAAATCTATTTTTATTTCGGCCTTGCTTTTTGGACTTTTTCATTTTAACCCGTGGCAATTTGTAGGTGCTTTTATCGGCGGCATTCTATTGGCCTGGCTATATGTTAAAATGAAGTCTCTTTGGCTATGTTTTATAGGTCATAGCTTAATGAATGCCTTGGCTGTTATTGCCACATTCATCGAAGCTCGGGTTCCTGATTTTCTCGGTGAGCCAACAAAAGTTACTGGATTTCTGTTATTTTGGTTGGATTTGCTTGGTTTGTTTCTGGCTGTATTCGGCATCTGGCTCTTAAATCGAATATTTATTAAACAAGGCAATCATGTTGCAGAAACAAATACCGCAGCCTTGTAACACGGTGAACCTATGAAAAAAGTTGCATCGGTGTTAATATGAAATTGGCGATTTTTCCAATTTCGGCTAAATAGTAGCGATTTGAATAAGAAGATGTATATGGAGGTGCAAGTTGGATAAACAAAATTTACCAAGTATGTCATCTGAAAAATACAATATCTGGTGTGAAAAACGTCCGATCATAAATGAAGATATCACAAAGTCCGCGTGGGGTCAAATCTTCAATCTTCAATTGAATGTGACAAATGAAATCGAGCCCTTGCTTTTTGTTAGAAGCGGACATATAATGAGCCGCAGAGAATAGCCATTTTTGCTGTGTTGGAATAGAAGATCTAATGGAGTGGACATGACACGAAACATCAGCCTGCTGACCATGCTAATTTCCCTACTCACGTCAGCGAAACTTACGGAAGGTAGTCACCCTTACGTTCCGCTTATCGCTATGCTGCGAAGCGCGGATTTAGTGCTGACCGCCCGGGTGATACGGATTGAGCAAGACGGGGACGGCCGGAAAGTTGCCCTGGCAGAACCGTATGACATCGTTAAAGGCCAATGGCATCAAGATACCCTGCTAAGGCTTCCGATCAAAGAACTCCCGCGAACCGGAATCGTTAGTTCCGCTGCCTGCGAAGTGTTGTATGATTCCGGGGCCACCTACTTACTGGCGTTGAACTCAAAAGAAGGGCATTTATCGCTGGCGGGTTATCCCTGGGTGGCCAGAATCCCCGTCGATGGCAATCATGAGGCGATGACTGATGACGTTCGTAAGATGATGGCGATCGACACGATTGAGGATTTGCCAAAGAGAGCGATAGAATACCCCAAGCTTCTGACATCACGTTTTTCCATCATCAGGGAATCGGTCGTGTGGGAACTCGGTTGCCTGGATTGCCCGGAAGCCTTGTCTGGTCTGGTCGCTGGCCTGAGAGATTCCACGGCGAATGTTTTCGGGGTCGCGTGGAACAGTTTTCTACTCGCCGAACGGCAGGATTGGTTTCCCGACAGCATCGCTGTCTCATGTGCGGCCATGGGTCTGGAACGCGATGGGTACGAGGCCGTGCAGGTTGAGGCAATCAGGGTGCTTGAGCTACGGTCCGGCAGAAGGAGCTTTGGAAACGTCTCGCGTGCGTCTCCCGAACAGAGGCAGAAGATCATTGGCAAATGGAAGAAGTGGTACAAGGATTGGCTCAAAGGGAAGTAGCCATCTTTCCAACAGGGATGAAAAGGATGTGGAATGTGAAGGCACGCGCGATGATCACAGTTTTCTTGTTGGCCGTGTTCAGTTCTGCCTCTGAGATTGACACAACTTGTAACATTCACTACTGCATTGCGCCGCTTCGCTATCTTGCAGAAGGGGCGGCGTTCACGGTGATTGGCAATTTGGCTGCGTGGGGAGCCATGATAGTGGTCGATGGAGGAGAAGCGGGTCCGGGAGTCCACCCAACACCCGGTATGGAGATTTATCTTTACCCCATCATTTATCCAGTTGTGGGAGCTCTCAGTGTGGACGTGGTGGGTAGAATCATTAAGCGCCGTGGCTCTTTCCTCGGCGCGCTTGGCGGCGGATTCGTTGGAGTCGCAGGAGTTCTGGCGCTGTGGCGCTATGGTCTCGACTGGGATGATGATAGTGCAGCGCAGAACTTCATTCTTGCCGTTGTGACCATACCCCCTCTGCTGTCCGTGGTCGGCTACCATGTTTTTGCTCCCCGTATTGATGGTCTAGAAGACGTTGGGCCAGGATTCACAGTGGGCCCAATGACGCAAGTGAGACGCGGGCATCTGGCCCCGAAGATCACTTTGCAGGTGTTGAAGATAGATCTGTGAGCGGGCGAAGGTATCCCTTGATTTTGATCCGGAAACACTGTATTATGTACCTGAGCGTATTATGGAGATAGGAGACAGCATGCGGTTTTGGGTGGAACATAACACCGGAGGTAGTCTGAAGTTCGTAATAGGGTTTGTGATTGCCGTTTTGTCTCTCGGCCCCACCACGCTCGCGGCGCAGGGCGCTGGTTCGCGCGATACTACCTTCAAAGACTCGATCGTAAGCGAATATCAGGCAGGGTATTGGGATGGCAGACTCGCTGGGCATGGAGCAAAGATGACGTCACCGTGCTTTGCCAGCTGCACTGGCGTTGCCCTTCCGTCACCGTGCGTGGCCAGCTGCACCGGCGCTGCCCTCCTTGGGTGCCTCGGATCGATTGGTGCCAGCTACGCAGCAGCTGAAGTATTTGGGGGTACCGGCGGCGACCTTACTGTCCCAATAGTGGGACTAGTGGCCGGCGGGATCGCGGGTGGAGCATTAAGCACTCTAGTCGCGGGACATCCGGACAGGAAGGCGGTTGCTGCTCGTACGGCTGATTACAATCGTGGTTTTGGAGATGGTTACAGGGCTGCATTTCAGCGGCGTCGCAACAGTAGGATAGTTGCTTGCGCCGTCATCGGGACGTCATTGATACCCGCATGTCTTCTGGTCTTAATTGCATTCGGCGGTGGCTCTCCTGGCTTCTGACATGAGTCGGCCTGGAGTCAGATCTTCAATCTTCAATTGAATGTGCGAATGAAATCGAGCCCTGGCTTTTCATGGGGAAGTATTGTATCATGTACCTGAGCGTATCATGGAGATAGGAGAGAGCATGTGGTTTGGGCTGAAACATAATAGATGATAAGATATGGATAGCAACACCGCGTGTTGGGGCGCTCTCCTTAACGAATGTAGTGGCCCCATTACTAACGAACATCTACTCACCGAAGCACTGTTCAAAAGACATGTGATCATCAAAGGCATCTATGCAATGCCGGATGGCACATGCCCCGAATGGCTTACAAAGCAAGGTTTGGACATGAGCATTCGTAGTTTGAAAGCTGGCGTGCTCTGCGACTACCATAACAGAGTGCTTGGAAAGACCGCGGACAGAGCGGCGATAGATTTACAGAAGGCTTTGACAGCGCTCAGTAATCCAATGCAACTACCGGGTTCACGAATCCTACGGGCACCCATAAGCAAAGCGATTTCTGGCGTCGATTACGCGAGATGGTTGTGCAAAACCCACTGCAATATTAGTGCCGCAAACGGCCAGGTGCCCAGGATGAGCTATGTACAGTATGCGTTCGGGAAACGCCCGGAAGAGAATCTACACTTCTACACGCCCGTTCAGGTTGGTCAGAATGTACGGATCGGCAGAGGCCGGATCAACTATGCACTCTACTTTGACAAAGATGATCCGGGTATGCGCATTTTCGAAATCACGCTTTGCGGCTTAAGGACGCTAGTTACGCCTTTCCCCGTTGATACCAAAACAACTGCTAGGCTGATGCACACAGACGGATCACTGATGGATCGCTTAGTTTGCATTCAACAGTTCACCTCACTTGGTTGGTACAGGATTAGTCTTGACTGGAAGGATGATCCTTGCACAATGGCCAATGATGCTTTGAATCCAAGGCCACGTGATGCATGAAGAGGGTGTCTTCGCTTCTTATTTCACCTGATGGTCATTGCGTGGCAGATGGGCGAAAACAACGCGACACGCCCTCTTGAGCCGTCGCTCCGATAAACCTTGACAAAGACCATCTGAAGCCTATAATTCTGCGTAAGGAGGGCTTGATGCGGTTCGTTTTGATGTGGATGGTGGTGATAGCGTTGTTACCGATGTTGGCTGAAGCGGCGTGGCTGAAGGATACAGTGGGCAGCGACCACGCCGGATTCGCAGAGATCGACATCGGCAACGGTCGGAACGACGGCATCCAGAGGCTTTACACTTCCAGTTACGATGGCCATGTTCGCGAGTGGTACTATGAAGGCGGCAAATGGGTCATGACTTACTGCGGCGCCGGGCCGCTTGACAAGATGTTGGGGTTGTGGATTGGAGACGGCCGAAACGACGGCGTGAATCGTGTCTATGCGGCACATTCAAAGGGTTTGATCTACGAATTCACTTATACAGCTGGTAGCTGGGTGATGGACACGGTTGATGCTACCATTGGATATGGTCTTGGGGGCTGCGTCGGTGCAGGACGCGACGATGATACGAATCGAGTTTACGCCGCAGGATGGCCGAACCAACGTGAGTACACCTGGGACGGTGCTGGTTGGCGCCAGTTTGACCTGTCGAACCATGGTGGGGAACCGCGTACGTGCCGCACCTTCATTGTGGCCGATGGCCGGAACGATGGTGCCCGGCGAGTATATGGTGCTTATCAGTCTCCTCGGTATGTCATCGAGCACAGCTGGGCAAATGGGGCATACACAGAGGAGGTGCTTGCATCTTCTGGTCAAGTCATGAAGATTGTAGCGGGGCAAGCCAGAGGCGATGGATTGGCCCGGCTCTATGCATCTGTGCGATTCGACCACGTTTACGAGTATACATATGAATCGAATGCGTGGCGGAGAATCGACGTCCATCCCGGGGCTGAAAGTCTGTCACGATACGGTCTGTACATTGGCAGTGCCCGTGCCGACGGTAAGCCAAGACTCTACTCAGCGGCGCAGAGGGGCGCAGCGGTCGAGCATTCCTGGACCGGGAGTTCTTGGTCTGATTCAACCATTGATGCGGTGAGCGGGGCAACCGGTGATATTGCCGTTGGTGTTGGGAGAAACGACGGTATACCGCGCGTATATGTTTGTGGCTTCTGGGTGGTGCCTACCGTTTTCGAGTTCACGAACACTGAATTCGTGGCAGTCAGCTCGAACACTGATCCCGGGCCGCCCAGGGGATTGGTTGTTAAGATTTTCCCGAATCCGTTTACTGCTGAAGTCGTTGTTAAATACATGGTTCCGAAAAGAGCCGGTGTCCAGGTGGCCATCTTCGATGCAAGTGGGGCAGAGGTCTACAAACTGGTCGATGAACTCCAGGATGCGGGAATGCACTCAGCGCGTTTCTCGGGATTCTCTGCGCGCGGGGCACCCCTCGCGCCCGGAGTCTATTTCTGCCGGGTGCAATGTGGATCGTTGGTCAAGACGGTCAAGCTCGTGAAGCTTTACTAGCACGGACGATCGATTGCCCGCTCCCAGAACTGAGCACACGCGGGGTCAGATCTTCAATCTTCAATTGAAAGTGCGAACGAAATCGAGCCCTTGCTTTTCATCCGGAGACATTGTATCAAGTACCTGAATTCATCATGGAGATAGGCGACAGCATGCGGTTTGGGCTGAAACATAACAGATGTGTTGTCCATTCGAGCGCGGAGTGACTGATCGTACCCGCAATCGCGAACACAAGGAGGGCAGAATGACGGCAAGGATATTCTTGGAAAACCGGTTGGCCTATCGCACAGACCTAGTCCATGGATTACTGGGTATTTATTCAATTCTCTTTGTTCTACTTGTGGCATTTTCGTCCGCTCCGGCGCAGGAGAATCTAATCTTGGTTGTTAAGAAAGTCAAACCGGCCGCTGTGGTTATCTTGACGTATGATAATGCAGGGCGAATTCAACGTCAGGGGAGCGGGTTCTTCATCAATCAGAGAGGCTATTTCATCACCAGTCGGCACATGCTACAAGACGCAAGTCGCGCAGACGTGAAAACAGCAGAGGGGAAAGTGTACCCCATACAGAGAATCATAGCTGAAGATGAGGAATGGGATCTCATTATGGCGTCTACGCATGTTCCCTCAGATGCCTTGCACTACTTATCGGTTAGTGGGTCGGTTCCGGAGGTTGGCGAAAGGATAATGGTGGTTGGTTGTCCGATGGGACTCGAGCAAACAGTCAGTGATGGCATTGTCTCCGCGGTTCGTGAGATTCCTGATTTAGGCAAGATGATCCAGATCACAGCACCCATATCGCCTGGGTCAAGCGGTGGTCCTGTTGTCAACATGAAGGCACAGGTTGTGGGCGTAGCAACTCTTCAGGCAATCGAGGGCCAAAATCTTAACTTTGCCGTTCCCAGCAGTAGGATATTAATGCTTCCACAAAGCACGGGTCAGACTTTCGCCGAATGGGTAGCGGCCAGGGAGGAAAAGAATGTGGCCATGGCCGAGAGCCTTTACATGCTGGGTCTCGTGGCAACGATCAAAAGTCGGGAGGAAGCCATTGCTTATTATCAAGCGGCTATCAGGTTGAACCCCGGACACGTTAGGGTATACCGTCAGATTGGCGACTGCTATTTCGACCTGAAGCGCTATAAGGATGCAATAGAAGCTTATCAGCGGGTTATCACACTCTATGAGGAGAGAAAAGTCCATGACCCACACTACACAATTCTATGGGCCGAGAGCGATCATAAGAGCCATGCATATTTTTTTATGGGATGGAGCTACCAGAATCTTGGCCGCCTTGCTGAAGCCGCACACGCGTACAAACAGACAATTCGTGTCCTGCCTAACTGGAAGACCCCCTACGAACGACTGAGTGGCTGCTACTTGTTTGACAAGCGCTACGAAAAGGCAATAAATGTATTGAAGCAAGCAATCGAATTCTTCAAAGCTGATGCTGATACTTTAGGTATTGCCAATCTGCACTACAAACTTGCCATAACTTATGGCTTCGTCGCTTATCGCGAAGACATTGCTGATTATTGTACTAAGAAGATAGAAGAGCTCCAACAGGTAGCATATCTATGCAAGGAGATCATCGGCAGATCTCCTGATAATCGGGAGGCACACTTACTGCTCGGCGAAGTGTATTCAGAGATGGACGAGATACCGTCCGCATTACAGGAGTGGGGCATTCTCAAAGAACTTGGGGACTCTAAGTCTGCCGATTACTTGCTTTCATTGATCAACTTACAGAAAGGATTGAAGTGATCAGGGGTTACGGGCGAGCGGGAGAGAAGTTCAAACATGATCAAGGCATAGCTGGATTCTCGCTGCTGCTCGCCGTGTCAGGCCTACCCCTGCGACAAGGAGATTTCTCTGGAGTCCCTCGGCCTGCCGGGGGGATAGGTAACAGGAGTCTGTAGACTATGCAGAACGATGAGCGCTTGGCACGAATGCTCGGGACATGTCACAGATTGTGGGACTATACTGACGGCTTCTGTGGTAGGCTCAAGTTTGCCCTGCCGCAGTCCTTGCGGCAATTCAAGCACTACCATGGAAAGCTTCTATATAACCACATTGCCGAGTACGTTGCGCTGGCGGACGGTAGAGTGGATGAGCACAAGAAAGCAGAACTCCGTTCGCTTGTCAATGACAGATTAACCAAACAAGATCTCGAGATAAGCTTCACTCTTGACGCTGTAAGCATCGTTTTCTACCATTCGGTTTTCGAGGCCTTCGTATATGATCTTATTAAATTTAGCGCCGAGCTGGTTCCATGTGATTGGTGGCCACGACTCTCTGAGAAGAAGATACCCCTAAGGAACTATACTGCAGAGGAACTTAAACAGATTTTCGAGCAACTACTGAAGGGCTTCCTCGAAAGTGTGAACAGAAAACCACTGGCCACGAAGTGCAGATACCTTATTGAGATATGTAACCCAGGGAGTGAGTACGTTTACTCGAAGCGTGGCTACAAATACAGTGAGAAAATACTCAAAACAATTGATACACTAGGGCAAGACATTGTACATGGCCTGAAGATAGACATGGCGATTCCTGGCGTCGATCGGAAGATCGACTACCTAAAGATGACTGCCGATTACCTGCTGCAAATGTTGATGTGGAAGCACAAAATTGCTTTTAATCTGATGGCCTATATACACGCTGCCATGAGATGACGTAATGGATATGTCTACCTGCCTCGTCAAATCCCTCGGCCGCCGCGGCCACCAATCTTTCCCAAATTCGTCATCGCCACGATCTTGATGCCCTGGCGGCGAAGCCGATAGGCGTGTTGGATCTTCAATTGTAGTGGGGTTTACGACACAAGCAAGGGCCGCCTGGGGTCAAATTCTCTCTCGAAAACTCGAGACCTTCGGCCTCTGAAGGGGGGACCTACGGCTCTACATGCTACATCGCAGGGACACGGACCGGGGACGTAGATGCTGAAAGCAACTTGCCTTGCCCAAGTAGGATGGGGCACTGGTGAAGCGGTGGCGTAATGGCGCGATGGCGGAACGCTGGGCGGCGCTGGGGCTGATGGCAGCCGATCTCTACGAGACACAGTCGTGGAAACGCTTCCGTCGGATCAAAGACTACCGGTCCATCCCGGTCCTACTTGCTGGCCCGCCGCAGAAAACAGCTCTTGACCAGAGCGTGGTTGCGTAGTATCTTATGCTAGGCCGCAGGCCCCAGTGGGGTTCGCTGATGAATTTCAACAATGGACGGGACAATCCCTACGGTCATGGAGAAGGTAATGAAACTAGGCAAAAGGTAGGGGCGAGCGGGCGGAAATCAGAAGGTGTAAAATGTGCAAGCCTGATCCACTGACGGTCCTAACACCAGAAGATAGTGATTTGGACTTTAAGGAGGTAACCAATGACGGAGGAAGGCACCCGGAGAAGCCATGAGCTGTTTTGTCCAAGTGACTTCAATCTGGGGAAGTTGCAGGAGTTCCCGATTACGAAGATACTTGAGGCGGAAAACAAGGAACTAGCGAGATTGATTGTCACTCTGTGCCTCATCTATAATGACTTCAAAGACCTATTCTTGCTAGACGGGCATTTGGAGCAACGCGCGAAATCGATCGACAAAGACGACTCATTGAGGGCAAAGGCTCAGAGTGGGCAGATAAGTGGTATGCGCGAGCACATTCGGAGGATACTGATCGCAGGCATGCTCGAACTCCTGCAGACCCTCAGTGAAAACAGGGAAGTCATCGACAGCGGGGATTTCAGGAGGCTTGTCAAGATGGTCAAGAAGATTCATACCGACTTCGACGACGATTGGGGACCTCTAATGGCGCTAGCTCTTGAGACGTGCAAGCCAGGCGCAGGCCATGCATTTACAAACGCTCTGGTAAAAATCCGCAACAACGGGGCCTACCACTATAAGCAGACAAAGAGTCTGTTTGACGGTCTCGAGGACTACTGCAAGACGCGCGAAGACCGGGGATATGTATCTGAGGGTAACACGTTGGAGAAAACGCGGTTCTACTTTGCGGATGCAGCTATCCAGTGCTATCATCAGAGAGTGGTAGGAAAGGGCGAGTACCGCGGTGATTTTCCCAGCGATCTTGACAAGTATATCAAGAAGGTCAACAATGTCTTGTATTTTGTGACGTTAGTCTATTTGACAGGTTTTCTAAGGGTTGATCTGAAGACCATCCAGATATAGGAAGAGAACGCTGACTGCCGGGATGCGTGATCTGCAGTGGGGCCATGAACTGGTGAGCCCCTGGGGTCAAATTTCCGCAAGGCGGGACCTACGGCTCTACATTCTACATCAAGCGGATGGAGGACGCGGGCGCTGAGCGCGCCTTGCCTTGCCCAGGCAGGGTGGGGGCTGGTGGGGTAGAGGTTGAAGCATGAGTTCGTGCAATTCGGCATCATTCGAGAGATTCGTTGACCGACGGCCCATCATCGTCATCAGATCGTCGGTACAATTATCGAATGGTCACCAGAGGTCGCGCCAGCTTTGAAGCCACAGCCGCGATTCGTTCCCTTGACTTTTCCGGGCGCCTGACTATCATTTCTCAACTCCCCCTCCGGGTCGCAGCCTTCGGGCTGCGGCCCGGGCGCGATTCCCTCCTCGCACCGAAGCCTGCCTGAATACGCCTGGCCACCACCTGCCGGATCAAGTATCCATTGACACGAAACGATTCGAGCCTATACTTAGCCATTCAGACTGGAGGTGCTCTTGAAGTTCGTGATGGGGTTTCTGATTCTGTTCGTCGGCCTTGGCTCCGCCTGGCCCGCCACGCCGGGGGCGCGGGAGCCGCATGACTATCCGGACTCGTTAAGGAGCCTGCCGCCTCGGATGCGGCCGTTTTTTGACCAGGAATACCGCCGCCAGGCCTTCAACGCACCGCTTCAAGAGTCCCTCAACGTCCGTTGCGTGGGCCGCTGGCCCTGGGGACCGAGCTACGAGGTCACTGCCCAGAGAGATACGCTGTACCTTGCTTCAGGCAGCGGGGTCAGGATCGTCGACATCACCACGCCCACCAATCCCCGACACATCGGACAGGTATGTGCAAAAGGACTCGTCAGTCAGGTTGTAATTCGCGATTCGCTCCTTTACGTGGCAAGCCGAGGGCTTGAAATCTTCAACGTATCCAATCCGGCGAGTCCGGTGAAGCGCTCCTGGCTTGACATCCCGGTGAGTGATTTTGGGCTGAAGGACAGCTTTGCGGCTTGTATTGCCGACAGTTTGAGGATCATCAAGATCAAAGACCCGGGCAATCCGATCAGGGTCGGTGCTTCAGCCGACAGCGGCTATGCGATTTCCGTTACCAATAACTACGCCTACATCGGGAGCCGATGGGAACTGGCGATCATCAACATCACGAATCCTCAGAACCCGCGAAGGGCCGGGTCACGAGGAGCATATGTCCATTCGCTGTGGGTGCAGGGCAACCATTGTTATACGACAACTGGGAACCAGGGGTTCACGATCTTCAATATCCGGGACAGCTCAAATATCTGGGAGGAAGGACGAATAGGCACGCTCTGGAGCTACGATGTCTATGTGATAGGAAATTTTGCATATACTCCGAACTTCGCGGTAGTGGACATCTCTGACTCCAGCAGCCCGACAATCGTCGGCAGTGTCAATATGCCGTGCGGACCGTTTGGCGTGTGGGTCAAGAGCCCATTTACTTACGGGTTTGTTGCTGACAACTACGAGGGGCTCCAGGCGGTGAACATCAATGACCCGACACAGCCGAGAATAGATACGGCTGCTTTTGGTGCGGACGCGGCGCGCGATGTCTTTGTGCAAGGCAACCGAGCATACATAGCTGATGACCATAGCGGGATGAAAGTCTTGGATATCTCGAATATCGCCGCGCCATTTGAAATAGGTTCATATGACACTATTGGGCCAAGGCCGAGCCCTTTTGAAGCTTTGTGGGTTAGAGACACAGTAGGTTACTTGGGAACCGATGTCAATTTCAATCCGCCAAGGCAATTCGTCGCAGTCAATGTAAGTACTCCATCAAGTATCCGACGATTGGGTAGTTGTGAGATTCCAAACAACATTGAATGTGCTGATATGTTCTTGAAAAATGGGGATTCAATCTTGTATTCAGCTAACCAATCGTATCTCTTCGGGTTCAGAGTCAATAACCCCACGGCGCCCGCTTTAGTCTGTTCGCTCCGACTTGGCGCAGACGAAGCCTACGGCGTGTTCGCAAAGGATTCATTTGCATATGTGGAAGGCACCACAGGGGGACTCAAGATAGTCAATATTGGCAGACCGTCGAATCCGACAATTGTTGGTCGCTGTTCCACTCACTATGGCTTGGCAGTCTATGTGAGAGATACAGTAGGTTACGTAGGAGGTGGGACATTAGGCTTGGTGATTGTCAATGTGGCCAATGCAAGTGCATCTTTTGAAATAAGCCGCTTCCCGACTCGGCACTGGGCGGTTGATGTTTGGGTGAAAGACTCTCTGGCTTTCGTGGATGCAAGAGCGTTTGTTCAGATCGTCAATGTCAAAGACCCGCGAAATCCTTTTGAAACCGGCTACTACCAGTTCTACTCCCCTTCTCGACGACTGTTCCATGACGGCAATTACGTTTATACGGCAAACTACGAGGGCGGTGTGTATGTTCTCGAGCAGTTCACTACTGCCATCAGTGAGAATCCGGGCCAAGAGAGGCTAATCCATGAGGTTACTGTAACTCCTAACCCGGTCAGAGGAAAGCTTATGCTGCAACTTGGCCTCGCGACGATCCATTCGTGCTTCAGGATCTTCGACATCGGAGGGAGGGAGGTGATCGGTAAGAAGCGCCTGAACCCAACACCCATAAGTGCGGAGATTGATGTGGGTGGCTTGAAAGCAGGGGTCTACTTCATCATTCTGGAAGACAGAATGAGAAGAAAGGTCGTGAAAATAGTCAAAATATAACCGTCAAGGAGGCGGAAATGAAAAACAGAAGAATTGTGTTCGGTGTTCTGGGCCTGATTGTTATCGGCCTGGGTGCCACTCGGGTTTACGACATCGAGCTGTCCGAGAACTGCAATGGCAATACCGATCCACCACAGCATAAGTGGGTTGGCGAAACGTTCGTCGCAGTCTGTGACTCCGTTCAATGGTGTGCCGCCTTCATAGGGCGTCCGCTGTCAAGCGGGGACTATGTCTACGGGATCTACGATTCAACAGGTTCCACACAGTATGGAGTCAATGCCGATACCGGTGCCTCTGGATTTCGGTACGAATATGCTCCGGCTTTCTTCCGTCCTGCAGTCAAAGTCCTCAAAGGCGTGAAGTACATGTTGAGGGTTTCCCACAGCGAAGACAGTGTGATCAACTATTACTACAACTCCCACGACCCCTACACGTACGGTCATTTAATCGTGAATGGCCAGAAAAGCCCTGGGCTTGACCTTGCGGCGAGGGTGGAAGGGGTGAATGTGCCGGACACCATGTTTGTGAGTTTGAATTTCAATTATTCAGCTCAAGGCCCATGGTTAGATACGACCCAGAACGTTATTTCGCGAAGAATGATGGACGTAGCCGAGAGTGCTCAGGTGAGAATTCTGAGACGGGATAATAATTGGCGCGGCGTTCAGTGGAATACTTCCAATCCTGATACCTTTGACTGGACGGAAAGGGACTGTCTCGTTATTCAATTGGCTCAGAGGAACATAAAAGTCTACTGGATTCTCTGTGCTTCGCCCGTAAAATTCACCAGCGGGCCTCAGCCTGATAGTTATCGACAGTTCGGCCATCAAGAGTCCGACCGATATCCGCCGAAATATTTAGAGAAGCCTGCGGTCATTGGGAATGTGCCCAACGACAGCAATAGATGGGGGAAGTTTGTATTCAAGGCTGTTGAACGATACGGTCCAGGGGGGACACTGTGGGCAACGTATCCCCAGTATGCCAAGTATGCGGTAACCCACTTCGAAGTATGGAACGAACCGAACTCGCCGACACTCTTCTTCGGTTTTCCCCGCTACTACTACACGGATTCGATCCCGGATACCTCGCCCTACTATTTCCACTATCCGCCGCAAAGTAGAGATACCACGAAGTTGTGCAATTTGTATGTCCGCATGGCGGAAATCGCTGATGAAGTCGTGAAGAAGTGTTTGCCTTCGATGTACGATTCCATCACCTTCTTGACTGGGTCGACCGCGCGCCTAACCGTGCGGCAGGATACGCCCAATGTCAAAGGAACGCATTGGCTGCGGATGTGTTTTGACCGAGGCATCAAACAGTACTGTAAGGGAATTGCCATCCACCCTTATCAACATGAAGACAGCCTCGGATGGTTTGACCAAGGATTTTTTGAAAGCAGCATCGATACGGCGCGTCAGATCATGGCCGATGCGGGAGCTATGGACAAAGTCCTCTGGGTAACCGAGGTATGCTTGACTGATTCAACGCACGCTGGTCCGGGGGCCAGCGAAGAACGCCAGGCGGATGGCATATTGGCGACATTCGTATCTGGACTTGGGAGTGCCGTAAATCCTCGAGGACCGTATGACCATATATCTTGGTACGCGCTGAGGGATGCTGCGGAAGATACCGTCGGTGACCCTGATCCACGGCCGTGGGTAAGGCATTCTGGGGTCCGCAAAGACGGTTATGCCCTTGCCGCCAAGTATAGTTATCATGCGCTGAAGCAGTTCAGAACGATCTTAGGTAGGCACCAACTCAATCGGCGACTTCATATCGGTGATGTCGCCAAAGATGATTCAGTCCGGATATATGAATTTGAAGATACCGTCACTCATAAGCGCACCTGGGTAGGCTGGAAGAATGATACGGTTGGAACAGTTGCAGTTACTATTCCAGTCAAAACCGATGCCGCAGATACAATAATGACCGCGTATAACAATGAACCACCTTCAGGGTCGAAGGATGCTGGCCAGTATGGCTATCTTGGTGTCGCCTTGGGTCCTCGGCCAACGTATATTGTTGAAACTGGCGAGACCCTGCGCCCTGACATGATCGTCGACTCGATCTGGACCAGTCCCAACCCGCCCCAGGTGAATAATCCGGTCCGGGTCTATGCGAAAATCAAAAATACGGGAAACGACTCGACAAAACCCGGCATCGCCGACAGCGTCATCTTCTACGTGGACGGGGTCAAGAAGGCCTGGGTGGTTTATGATTCGGCCATTCACCAGAACAGCTCGGCGATCGTGTTTCGAGATAGTGTCTGGACACCCGATACCACTCGGCCTTACCTGGTGAAAGTAACCGTCAACGGCAGCCGGGTCTTCATGGAACTATCCTTTGACAACAACGGCAGGTATCGGATGTACGACATCAGCTACCTGCCGCCCACCGGGTCAGTCAAGATCAACGCCGATGAGCCTTTCACCAACTCCCGCTACAGCACCCTGGATCTCTGGTCCTACAATCCCAACAAGGCCGACAGTGTCTATGCCGACTACATGAAGATCTGGCAGTACTATGTGGTCGGGGCGGAGACCCTTGAGTATTCGACGGACTGGCTACCCTTCCATCCGGAACACACCTGGCGACTGAAGCAGAATCAGGGCGGGAACAGAGTCTTTGCCCGGTTCAAGATCAACGAAGGCAATCTCACGAGTTCTGAATACAGTGATTCGATCCTCGTCGACTGGACTTACCCTGAGACCCTGAAGATGGTCATCAACCACGACAATCTCTTCACCTCGGACACGGTCTGCACCCTGGCCAACCATGCGGTTGATCTCGGTAGCGGCATCTCCAAGATGCGATTCGGCAATGGCTATCTTAAGAACCTGATAAGAAACGGGGACTTTGCCGACTCGACCAACGGCTGGAGCGGCCGCAACTGCCAATGGCCCACCGGTGAATCCCTGGTCTACTTGACTTCGGTTGCCGCTGACAGTTCGTATCTGTCCCAGACCATTGCCAAGGACTCCATCATCGGGTATGACGGCGACAGCATGGCCATGACCATCGACGCGGTCTCTGATACGCTCATCGGTAACGGTTATCTTGAATTCAGGTACGTCTACGTCTGTAACGATAGTCAGATCCAGACCAAGTACGGCCTGCCGCCGATCATCAGCATCCCGGCCGGCCATGGGGCCAAGGTTGGGCAATACAACCTCTGGTCCTACTTCCTCTTCCACCCTGATCCACCGGGCGGGTACACCTTCGACCACGCGCTGGTCCGGTTATGCATTGACGATTCAAGCAGCAATTCCGGCAAGATCATTGCCGACAACATCAGGTTAGAGCCGGTGGGACCGGTATATGACTTCAGTCGATTTAAGGACTATGATACGACCGAGCTCTG
Source organism: uncultured bacterium (assembly GCA_964354155.1). GTDB lineage: Bacteria > Hydrothermota > Tepidihabitantia > SM23-42 > CAYGYG01 > CAYGYG01. The sequence continues at coordinate 73,505 of CAYGYG010000002.1, forward strand.
GAAACTGGATGCCGAGCAGGGCGTCCGTTGGGTCTATGCCCAATATCAAGACCAAGCGGGCAATGAATCGCAATGCATCTGGGACTCGATCTATCTTGACATCTCGGCACCGACCAGCCACATCGGTTCACCCAGTGACAGCCAGATGGTCAACGGCACAATAACAATCTGGGGCTCAGCCTACGACGGCGACGGGCATTTTCTGAAATACGATCTCGATTACATGCCGAGCGGCGGTGAAGGCCTCTGGTATCCGGTCAATCCTGATTCCGAAGGATGGACGCCGGTCTACGGTATGCCGCCCTGGGGCGATTCCCTTGGCGGCTGGTGGACCGATTCCGTCGCTGATGGGTGGTATCATCTGAGGCTGCTGACGCAGGATTCAGCGCACAACTATGCCGACACGTCGATTTTCGTTCATGTTCTCAATGACTCACCACCCGGCGGCGGTGACGGCTTTGGCGGGTTTGGCGGTGAAGCTGAAGCCATGTCCCTGGACAAGGACGATAACCTCTACCTGACATCAACTGAAACCCCGGCTGATCAGATCGACCTCAGAGTCAGAAAATACAGCCCGACCGGTGAGTCCCTACTCTCATTTTCTGCTAAGCTGGCATCGGACTCAACCAGGATCCCCTGGCCCAGCGCCATCGTGGTCGATGATTCATCACGCATCCTGGTGCTGGATGGTCTGAACAACTGTCTTAAGGTCTTTGATAAGACCGGGAAACTCCTGGTCAAAGTCGGGTCACGAGGATCAGGTCACGGCCAATTCATCGACCCCTCAGACGTGAAATGGGATGGTTCGGGGAAAGCCAAGCTCTTCATCACTGACAAGGGCAACAAACGAGTCCAGGTGTTGAGCAAGCAAGGTGGTTTTCTCCGCCAGTTCGGTACCGACTCAATACCGCTCAATGACCCCGTCGCCCTGGTTCATAACCGCTACAACCAGACCTGTGTCCTGGACGTCCAGAACGATACCGGAAAGCTCTTTGTCTACGACTCCACCGGCAAACTCAAAAGAACCGTCACCAAGCAGAACCTCAAGAATCCTACAGCTCTGGCCATCGATACCAAGGACAACCTCTTCATTGCCGATGCCGGAAACAACCGAATCCTGGAACTATCACCTATCTTAACCCACATCTACTCCTTCGGTACTGAAGGCGACAGCTTTGGACAGTTCAGGAACCCCACCGCCCTGACCATAACCAAGGACCGAAGGTACCTCTATGTCTATGACCGCACCAAGAAGACGATCTCGAAGTTCACCATGATCAAGTCCAAGAAACGAGGTGGCGGTGGTGGTCAGAGTGAAGAACTCACTGAGATCCTGCCTACCCAGCTCTTGCTCTATGCACCCAAGCCCAATCCGGCCAAGAGAATCGCCACCCTCAAGTATGCGGTGCCGAGACAGGAGAAGGTGTCGCTGGTAATCTACGACATTGTCGGACGGCAGGCCAGAACGATCACCAACCGGCTCCACAAGCCCGGGTTCTATGCCAAGACCTGGGACGGGAAGGATGACCGCGGCAACGAGCTGGCTGCCGGGGTCTACTTCTGCTTACTCAAAGACGATGAGAAGGTCCTGACCAGGAAGGTGGTGGTGGTGCGGTAGCGTCCAACAGTCTCGCACGAGAATAGCACAGGGGGTCGGCAAATGCCGACCCCCTGTTCGTTTACCGGTTGTTCCAAAAATGGTCTACCCCAACCCATTAAAGAAACACGCTAGAGCGGCTTTATGGCGATTCATGCAGGAATGGGTATAAATCACCTATCCGGATTATCTCTGGCGCCACTGAAGCCGTTGTAGGCCGTGCCACGGGCGGATTAGAGCCTGCGTGCCGTGGTCCGGCACGTGCACAAGTAGTGAGTGTGATCTGACAAGAGCCGGCAGTGGTCTGCCGGCCCTTGTGCCAGATTTGTGCCAAGTCCAGACGGAAACGTATGGTAATGGACAGATTTCCTTCAGATGGCCAGAATGGTGCAAACTGTACTTTGGAGCACACCTATGCGATTTCGTGAGAAGTTTCAGGGGGATCTGAAATGATACCGGTTTGGTTTAGGAAACCGTCGCTCTATCCACTGAGCTACAGGGGTACGAATAGGGCACAGGATACAGGGGACAGGGACCAGGGAACGGCAAAGAGAATTCACTGATACCCTGATTCTCCGGTATCCTGACTACCGATGTCCTGATCCTCTGATGCCCTTGTTCTATTATACTAACATTTCCCTTTCCGTCAATTGCAGTTTCCAGCCCGGGGACCGCACCTCTTCTTGTCTTGTCATTCTGAACACATTCGCTCCGCTCAGTGTAGACTCCGTGAAGAATCTCAATGGCCTGCCCCGTTAAATGACGGTCGTAGGGGCGGGGCATGACCCGCCCGCGGTGTCAACTCCACGATTTTCCAGTCTTTCTGTCCAAGGGAATGACACAGGCGTGATAAACCTTGACAAAGACCGTATGTAAGATATTATTCTACGTAAGGAGGACTTGATGCGGACAAGATGGGGGACGTTGGTGCAGGGTGATACGTCGGAAGGCATAGTGCAACTGAGCATAGAGCATGGAGCAACGGAGCGAAGTGAATGGATGCATGATGCCGGATACTGGATGGTCGACAGGGAATGCTGGAATCATGAAATGATGGAGGTCCGGGTTGTTATGCAATCACCGTAATCAGCCGTTCGATCTCCGTAATCGTGCGGCCTCGCCGCTCATCACCGTAATCCGATGTGTTCATCACTGCGCCGTCGTGTGCGTCCCGAGCATTTCGGGGGATAATCGATGTCCCGCAGGGACGAATGAAATCGAGCCCTTGCTTTTCATCCGGAGGCATTGTATTATGTACGCAAGCGTATCATGGAGATGGCCGACAGCATGGGGTGTTGGTTGAAATATTACAGAACGCTAGATAAGGTAAACCCACGAATGACATCGCGTCAACAAATCGCAGAATTGACTTTCCGGGGTATATAGTTATAATGATTGAGTGAAAGAATTCGTGAATAATATACAGGAGAGACGATTATGCCAAAGGTGAAAGACAAAGTGATTCAAATGATCAAATCTCTACCCGAGGATGTTAGTGTTGACGATATTATTGCTGAGCTGTATTTTAGACTTCAGGTTGATGCTGGACTGAGAGAGCTTGATGACGGATTGGGGATCCCTCACGAAAACATTGAGAAACGAATGGCTAAATGGCTCACAAAATAATTTGGTCTCCGCGAGCCGCGTCAGACTTTGAGACTATCTGTAAATATATCGCCAAAGACTCCAAATACTACGCCGCGCTTTTTGCAAAGAGAATAATAACTATTGTCAGGTCCATCCCGCGATTTCCAAGGGCTGGCCGAGTCGTACCAGAATATGGTGACGTGCGTTTGCGAGAGAAGATTTATGAGAATTATAGAATTGTTTACCGGCTTAAAGGTGAATTCGTGGAAATTGTTGCGATATGTCACAGTGCTAAACCGTTGAACAGCATCTTCTGATCAGGAATCAAGCCGCCTTGCTTCTTTCTGGAGCCGTGGCACGGTGCCCGGCATATCAAAGGGCGAAGCGGGGTCAGACGTCGGCAGTGGAAGATGATCGTGCAGACTCTCGCCGAGCCGTCAAGATTGTGAAAAGATGTGGAGAATGCCGGCATTCGAACCCCCTTGACATCGCGTGGTTGGCCGGTAAGATTGGGGCGTAATACTGGGCGGCTTCTTGGTGGGTTTACAGGTCTCTACACAGGAGGGAATGATGAAGATGAAATTGATGCTTCTGTTTCTGTTACTACCGGCTGTATGTTTCGCTTGTACCCCGGTGATACCTCTGATGATGGTCTTTCTGGGGCCGTTGCCTTGGGGGGCGATAGCAACGGCATCAGCATTCGGGTTGCTGATAGCGGTTTTCTTAAAGTGTGTGGTTTTCCTTCTAAAGAGTGACTTCCGTTCCTGGCGGGCTGTTGTGTACATGTGTGCAGCGAACTTCGTATCAACGATCCTCGGGGTGGTGATGGGCGGTATCGTCTCGGTGGGTCTATTCGCTCTTATGTCGTTGCCGATATCGTTTGTTATTATCTACGTCCTCGCCGAGCATTTCAGGATCTATCCGTTTTTCAAAGATAGAAGCAAGGCATTCATTGTCGCAGTTCTGGGTCTTGCGTACGTCGTGGGCATTGTGTCATTCGTCTACGCCATGGGGTTCCAGTCCAGTCATCCGGTTGTCTACTGGATTCTGAAGTGCATCTTCACCACACTTCTTGCGGGATCATCGTTCATGCTGACGGTATTGTGCGAAGAAGCCGTTATTTCCTACCTCTATGGGCTTTCTCATACCGAAGGCAGATCTTTCTTTGAGCCTGTTGTTTGGGCGAATGTGGTCGCGTTCATTGTAGTGTTCGCGTTGGCGGCGGCGAAGGCACTGCCGCAGCGGCTTGCATCACCCGACTTTCTGATCGGGCCTTAGAGGTGTGAAAATTCAGAGTGAAAATTAGGGTCAGGTCTTGAAGTTTGAAATTGCTGAAGGAGGATGCGAGTTGGTGAAGAGTGACGCTTCGATCCCGAGGTGTCTGGACCGACTTAGCCACTTCGCCAATTGGCGAATTCCCTAAGTGATGCAGCGGGGGGAATGAGCCATCTATCAGGGTTCACGTATCTGGGAATATAGCTGCTGGTTGGGTGGGATGAAGCGAGGGTGACTCTGCCGTGGCCCGGTGTCGATTTCTCTTGACGAGGCCACGGTCCTGAGATACACTAAGCTGGTTCAATGAAAGTACGCAAAGCCATCAAGCTGATAGAAGGGGACGGTTCGTATCTCGTAGTGACAGAAGGCAGCCATCGTCAGTACAAGCATCGGACTAAGCGGGGACGCGTGACGATCGCTGGTCAATTGAACCACGATTTGGCTCCCGGCACTTTCAACGGCATATTGAAGCAGGCGCAAGTGAAGAAGAAGGAGAAACTATAGCATGCACCGATTCTTGGTAGTAATAGAAAAGGCGAACGGGAACTACTCGGCATACTCGCCTGATCTGCCTGGATGTGTGGCGACGGGGAAAAGCCGATCAGATGCCGAGAAGAACATGCACGAAGCTATTGCCTTGCATATTCGAGGCCTGATTGAAGACTACCTTCCTGTTCCTGCATCTCATTCGTTTGCGGAATACGTTGCGGTGGAATAACCGGGCAACCGAAAGGGCGGCCGATCTGGGGTCAGGTCTTGAAACTTGAAACCAAGACGTTAGGTTTTCGATGACCGCGGACAATTAATGCCGTGCGGGGCAAGCTTTGGAGTGAAACAGGTGGGCGTGTGAATCGAGTGAAATATGACAGAATGAAGAGACTTAACCTAGTATCATTAATCGCCGTGTTAGTAGGGTATGTCTTGCCGGTGACCCTAAGTGCACAGGTTGATACCACGTGGGTAAGGAGGTACGACGGGCCGGGCGATACGGTTGACGTGGGTTATCGTGTTGTTGTGGACCGTTCAGGCAACGTCTTTGTTGCGGGCACGAGCGTCGGGACGGGTAATGGCAAGGATTTTGTCGTCATAAAGTACAGCCCCATAGGCACTGAACAATGGTTGCGTAGATACGACGGACCGGCACACGGCCTTGACTCGGTTACTTCGATGGCCGTAGACAATGCGGGCAACATATACGTCTGCGGCCTGAGCACGGGCACGACTTCGAGCACTGACTTTGCCACGGTCAAGTTCAACACCGCGGGTGATACCCTGTGGGTGCGGCGCTACGACGGCCCGGGCAACCGGTACGACTGCGCCATCGCGGTCACGGTTGGCAGAAGCGGCAATATTCACGTGACGGGCTATAGTTACGGCGGCACGGTAACCGGAACGAACTATGCCACGATCAAGTATACGCCGGCCGGTGACACGCTCTGGGTCAGAAGATACAATCCCCAAGATAATTTCATTGATGTGCCGACCGGGATTGTCGTGGACAGCGTGGAGAACGTCTGGGTGACGGGAAGGGCGGCCGAAGGTCTGACCGGCAGCACTTTCTATGCCACGGTGAAGTATAACTCAGCCGGGGTCGAGCAGTGGGCAAGGGAGTACGGCCAGGGCTGGGATGAACCCACGGCGATCGCTGTTGACGCAGCCGGGAATGCTTACGTGACTGGCTCCAGCTACGACTACAGCGGCCAGGGACATCTTCTCGATTACTTGACCATAAAGTACAACTCTGCCGGCACTCTGCAGTGGGCTCGAAGGTTTAATGGTCCGGCGGACGGTCATGACGGTGCGACCGCCGTTGCGGTCGGTGCGTCAGGTGGCGTCTACGTTACCGGCTGGAGCCTGGGCAACGGGACGAATTTTGACTTTGCCACGATGAGGTATAACTCGGCCGGCGACACAGTGTGGGTGAGAAGGTATAACGGACCGGGTATGGGCCCTGACTGGGGCACGGCCTTGGTTCTTGATCGTTCGGACAACGTCTATGTGACGGGCTTGAGTGTTGAAGGCGGGGGCAGTCAGGACTACATGACGCTGAAGTACACGTCAGCCAGCGACACGGTTTGGCGCCAGAGTTATGATGGAACTGGATACGGTAATGACATTGCGTATTCGATTGCGCTTGATGACTCCGGCTATGTCTGCGTGACCGGTGCGAGTCCGGGCACGGGAGGCGACCTCGACTTCGCGACCGTGAGATACTCTCAACGAGTGACCGGCGTTGAGCAAGAGAACGATGTTCGATGCTCGATCCTCGATGCTGGATTACGGATACTCCAGAACCCGACGACGAAGGCGCGAGGGCTCAGGCTGTTGGTCAACGGAAATAGGGGAGAGATAAGACTTCAGATCTACGATGTTACGGGCAAGCTGGTATCGTCGCATGTTCTTAACCCTATGCCCGGTGCTCCCTGCTCGATTGCTCTTCACTTGAGCGCCGGTGTTTACTTCATAAAAGCCGGGGTCGAAGGCAGGGCGTTTGTTGAGAAGCTGGTGGTGACGAAATAGAAGGAGCGGGGGTATGGTCATTCGACTATTCGAGAATTGTCGAATGGTCAAATGGTTGGGGATATTGAACTGACAGTTGTTGATTTTGCTCTAAAGAGTTCATAACAATATGCAAGTGAGGACAGTCAAACTGGTGCGGCGACGGGTATGGCTCTCCACTGACTTGCGGTTAAGAAGGAGGAAAAGTGAGGCACATTGTTGTTTCATCTACATTGTTCTTCATAGCACTGACATCCTGTGCGCGGCATTTATCGGTAACGGAATACCAGCTGTCAAATGGGCTCAAAGTCATTATTTTCTCTGTAAGAAAGGCCGAACTTGCCTCCCTGGTCACACTATATTCAATCGGTGAAACCAGCGACCCGCCGGGAAAATCAGGCATGGCACACCTTATTGAACACCTTTACGTCACGTCGGCCGCGGGAGACATCCCGTCCACCAGCGTTGATCGCCTTATAGCCGACTACCCCAATGGATGGAATGCCCAAACCGGCATGGACTACACGGTCATCGCCGCCGTGTTCCCCAATAGTCAGCTTGATGGGGAGATCCGCACGGCTGCGGCAAGAATGGGAAGCCTCGATATAAACGAAGACGACCTCAAGAGGGAGATTCCCCGGCTTGAACGGGAACTAACGAATATGTACAGCGGGATCCCGATGCTGGCCGCCCAGAATCTTTCGGTTGAGATGCTTCTAAGCTACACACCAAAAGGGCGCAAGGGCGGGGTGATTGAACAGATACGTACCATAACCGTTGACGAACTGCGCGAGCGCATAGGCACCCTCTACAAACCTGCTAATGCGCTGATGGTCATCAGCGGGCCGGTTGAAGCGGAAACGACGAAGAAGTTGATCGAGGGTTTGTTCTCGAACATAGATGGCGGTAAACCCATTGAAGCAAGCACCGTGTCTCCTTTACCGATCCGTGAGACATTGCAGATCGCGGAGATAACACCTTCCTTTCCTCAAGCCGGGCCCCAAGTCGCACTATCATACAGGGCGCCCTCGCCGACCGACCGATTGTTTCCGGCTTATCTGGTAATAGTACACAGACTTCAGTCTAATGCCGGGAAGTTGAAGCCGCCTCAGAATACATTCCCGGTTTTCTATTCCCCGTTTGACCGACCCGAGGTCATAAGCCTTAATCTGCCGGCTTTAGGTCAGGAGACGCCCGAGGCGGTTCTTGCCAGGCTCAAAAGTTATGTGGATGAGATGAGGACCGTGAAGCTTGATAAGGAGGAGCTAAGAGCTGCACGGCAGTACTTCAACTTCGGGTTTTACCGCGAAAACTGTCCTGACGGAATCCTCGCACGCGATCCGTACGGAGTTGCCTTCACCATTGGACGAAAGAAGCAACTCGGTATTAACGGGGACACGATTTTGCAGCAAATCACAACCGTGACCCAGGAGGAACTTATGGAGGCGGGAGAGTACTTTGCCCCGGAAAACAGCGCCGCGGTCGTTGTCAAGATCAAGAAATAGGCTTACGAAAACCTCGGAGGTCAAATTCCCCTTAAGACGGGACCTACGGCCCTCGGAACGGCCAGGCCGCGGGGAGTGGGTGAATGACTGAATGCGGGGATGAGTGAATCAGGCCGTAAGGATTCTAGACCTGACCGCGGAGGACGGTGATTTCCCTGATTCGGTGAGCGAGCTTAAGCTCTTTGTATATTTCCAGTGCCTTATCAAAATACAAGTCGCACGCGCCGGATGCAAAGACACCCTGGCCCGCGCCCTTCTTCAATACCTTGGCATTCTCAAGGTAAGCGTCGGCCATAAGCTTCCTGCTGCCTATCTCTTCAAAGATCCTGATGGCCTTCGCGAAGTTGTCTGCAGCTTTTTCGAAATCGCTCGCAGCAGCGTTGAGTTTGCCGATCGTCAGATAACAAGAAGCCTCTTCAGCGCGGGCCCTGGTCTTGAGGGCAAGATTCAATGCCTGCTGGGCGTGCTGAAGGGCGGCCGGCGAGCCGGCCTGACCTTCCTGCAGCTTCAACTCAGCCATGTTTCTGTAGACTGCGATCAAGGCGAACTTATCGCCGATCTCCTTAAGCACCTTCTCGGCCTCACTCAACTCGCTGCCGGCCAGGTCAAGTTCACCGGTCTCGATGAACAGACTGGCCAGACTTGTCCGCGCGGTGCCGATCCCCCACTTGATACCCTCCTTGATGTAGCCGTCCAGCGTCTGCCTGAGGTAGTCCCGGGCTTGTTCATGTTCGCCGCGCGCCCCACACAGTCCTCCGAGCAGCGCGTAGGTTGAGGCAAGGTACGAAGCGCTGTCGAGCTTCTTGAAAACCTGCAGCGCCTGATGCGCAAGGTCCCAGGCCTTTTCCAGTTCTCCAGTAGCTGCATAGATTGCGGCAATGCCGGCTAGGGCACCGGCGGTGCCGGATTCATATTCGCTATCGCTGAGGATTCTGTGGGCACGCTGGACGATCTCGAAAGCCTTCGCGTACTCGCCCTTGTACTTATGCACGCCGGACAGGTTGATGGACCATCCGGCGATTCCGTACCGGTCGCCAGTCTCCTCGGCGATCCGGACCGCGGCGTTGTAGTAGGTAATGGCCTCGTCCAGTTCCCCTAGTCCCCAGTAGGCAAACCCCATGTGCTCATTGGCCGCGCCGACGGAGAGCTTGTCGCCGATCTCCTCAGCGATCTCACGATATCGCCGGTGATATGGAATCGCTTTCCCGTAATCACCGATGATATTATGGATGACGCCGAGATTGCCCATCACCTTGCTGATTCCCTGTTTATCGCCGATTGCCTCGCTGATTTCGAGCGCCCTGGTGGTGAGTGCGATGGCTTTCTGCAGATCACCCTGGGTGAAGGCGATACCGGCCAGAGCACGATACACTTCGGCCCTTAGCTTCTCGATCCGGTCGCGGTCATGCCCTGCTGAACCTGGGGCCGGCGTATCCCGGACGTCGTCTGAACTCAGGCGTTCGACGATATCCAGTGCCGCTTGACCGGCCGCGACCGCTCCAGCCAGGTCGCCGGTTAAGCGATTCGCGCCGGCCTTGACCATGGCGACTTCGGCTCTTTCGATCGACTCCTGGCGCGAGCTGCCGGTCAGGGCCTGCTCAGCCTCGGCCAGTATCTTCAAGGCCTCAGAATACCTGAGAGCCTGAACATAAGCCTGGGCGGTCTTGCGTTTTGCCCGCGACTGGATGAGCGGATTGCCTTGGGCGCAGTCTAGCATCTTCTGAAAGAACCCGGCCGCCGGTGCATGTTGGCCTTGTAACGAGCGGATGTCACCGAGTGCTTCGTAGGCTTCACAGAGCTGGTACTCGTGACCGGGCCTAGCTGCTTCGGCGGTCGCGATCAGCATCTGAAAATACCTTATCGCCTCATCATTGGCGTACTGACTCTGCGCCCTGTGGCCAGCTCGGCCCAGCCAAAAGAGTGCTTTCTCGGAGTTGTCGCTGTGCAGATACTGATAGGCCAGGAGATCCGTGAACTCGTCCAACCGGTCTTGATAGAGTTGCTCGATCAGTTCGCCGACCCGGCCGTGCAATTGCTTGCGCCGCCTCATCAGGATGCTGTTGTAGGCGACATCCTGGAAGAGAGGGTGGCGGAATGTGTACTTGGCCTCAGGCAGTTGTTGTTGCTCGGTTATGTACTCATACTCCTCCAGCGCTGCCAGGTGGACGCTCAGGATCAGACTGTCAATCGTACAGAGCTGCTCGATGAGCGGCGCATAGAAACTGCGGCCGATCACCGCCGCCGTCTGCAGAACGTCGCGCACGTCAGTCGCCAGCTTATCCATCCTCGCGGCGATCACGGCCTGCACCGTGTCGGGGATCTTGATGGCTGAAACTTCCTGACTCAGTGACCAGACACCGTTCAGGAAGGTCAGGATCCCGTTGTCGATCAAAGACCGGATTATCTCTTCGACGAAGAATGGGTTCCCTTCGGCCCGGGCCAGAATCTGCTCCTTGAATTGAGCGGTGAAGCCGGGCACGCTGAGCAGGTTGTGGAGTAATTTGGTGCTGTCTTCGTGGTCAAGCGGGCTCAGGATCGTTTCCTGAAAACCGCTGCCCAGCGCCTTCTTGAGCCGCTCCTTGGTGATATGGGACGAGCTCTCCCGATCGATCCGGGAAAGGGCCAGAAGGAGGATGCGCGGCGGTTCGGCGGGCTCGCCGGGAACCGGCCTGAAGGCAAATTCTATAAATTCCAATGACTCATTGTCGATCCAGTGATAGTCATCGATAATGAGAAGGACGGGCTGAGCGCGAGCCAGGGCAAAGAGCAGCTTCTTGAGCGCAATCATCATCTGGAGCTTCAAGCCCTGGGCATCAAGAAATCTAACCTTTTCGTCAAATCCGTCGGCAAAGCGTATTGAAAAGAGATAGCCGAGGTAAGGGACGATTTCACTCGAAGTGTCAGGGAAGATTGCCCTCGTCTTCTTTACAAGTTTCTCCTGAAAAGTTTTGCGGGAATCATCTTCCGTTACGTCAAATAGGTTCTCCAGAATTTGTAAGAAAGGCCGATAAGGCATCGTATCGCCGTAGGACAAACAACGCCCTACCAATTGGGTAATCGGTAATCGGCTGTCGCTCAGATGGGTCCTTAGTTCTTCCAGCAGCCGCGATTTGCCTAAACCGGCGACCCCCAGAATGAAGAGAACACCACCTTTGCCTTTAACTAAGCTCTCCGCCGAACCCTTGAGGATGTCGAGCTCTTTGTTGCGGCCGACCATTGGTGAGGCGAGTCCTTTTATGCCCCGTTTCGGTTCAGGTTTCTCTTTCAATCGAAGCGGCTGGTAGACTCTGACTTGCTCTTCAATACCTTTGATGCGCAACGGTGGCCGGGCTTCATAGTCAAAGAGGTAGCGCGACGCCCGGAAGACCGGCTCGGAAACAATGATTTCACCGTCCTGGGCAACATCCTTGAGCCTTGAGGCGAAATTGACCACATCACCCATGATCGTATATTCTCTCTTTTCATCAGAGCCGACCTCTCCGGCGACAACCGTACCGCTGCTAATACCAATATGCAAACCAAGATCCGCCTTGACCTTGAGTTTCTTGAATAGTGCATCGTTTGTTTCGGGCATCAGGGTCAACATTTCCAGGGCAGCCCGTATCGCCTTTTCCGGATCATCTTCGTGGGCGACAGGTAAACCAAACAAGGCAATAACCAGATCTCCTTCGTATTTATGAATTGTGCCACCCTCTTTGATAACCGGCCGGTTCAGATAGTCAAAGCAGATATTGACGACCTCCCGGACCTGCTCAGGATCAAGCTCAGACGACAACGTAGTAAACCGCGACAGGTCGGCGAAAAGGATTGTCATCAAGCGACGTTCTTCAATATTCTGAGTCATTTCGTTGTTCCATTATATTAAGAAATAAGCATAGGTCAATTCCGAATCATGGATAAATGAGAGTCCCTGGACAACCGGCGGCTGGAAAAGGCTATTTGGATTTCCTGGCTAGGCACACGGCGTTGCTGTATGCGGAAGCTGGACGAATATGATGTGAGCTGGCAATCCTCAACTTATCTGGGGGGTGCGAGGGGATTCCGTCATCTGATTTTGACGACTTTGTGCAAGGTCCTGGCGTCAAGCTCGATGAAATAGACCCCTGGCTTCAGGGAGTTGACATCGGCCTGCCGGCCGGTGATGTCAAAGATTCTACATGTACTGCCTTTGGGCAAGGGGAGAGGGCCGGCAAAGAGCGTCGGGATGAAAGGATGGGCCGCGATTCTGGATTCTTGATTGCTTTCTATGCTGGTGATGCCTGAGTACTTGATCGTCGTGAAATCATAGGTGCTGTTGTTGCCGCCGCTGAAACCTGTGATATAGAAATTCCCTCGCGCGTCGGCCACAATGTCCTGGGCCGCATCAGCCCAGGTGCCGGGCCCATCGTACCGCATGGCCGTAATCTGGCTGCCGAGCGAATCATAGACGACCGACGCATAGTCATCGTCCACCGTGCCGCGGCTGGTTCCGGTTACAAATACGTTTCCGTAGACATCGATTGCTAACGCCTCGGGTTGATCAGCGCCGTTGCCCGGACCGTTGTATCTTCTTACCCATTTCTCATTGCCGTTCACATCATACTTTACCGTGCAATAGTCGACCCGGTTCGTTGAATTAGTGTAACTGCCCCCGCTAACGTAGATATAGCCGGCTCGGTCGAAGACGATTTCATCCGGTGTGTCTTCATCATTGGCCGGGCCATTATACTTTCTGGTCCAGAGCGTGTCGCCGTTCGCATTGTACTTGACCGTAATATAGTCACAGGCAACTGCGCCGAAGATCCAGGTGCCGCCGAAGACGTACGTGTTCCCGGAACTGTCGATGGCGAGCGTGGCGCCGTACTCGTCCTGGTTGCCGGGGGAATTGTAAGGTTTGGCCCAGAGCTCGGTGCCTAGAGAATCATACTTGATGGTCACGAAGTCAAGGCGGGTCCCGGCGCCGGTTGAGGTGCCGGTCACGTAGACGTTGCCGGTTCGGTCGACGGCAATGCTATATGCCTCATCCGTTGCGTTGCCGGCGCCATCATACCTTTGTGCCCATTTCTCATTGCCGGCGGAATCCCATTTAATCGTGACGTAATCAAAGCTGGTGCCGCTGCCCACGCTCCGTCCCGTGACGTAAACATTGCTCGACCCGTCTACTGCGATGCCGAACGGCCAATCGTAGTCGTTCCCCGGCCCACTATACCTTCTGACCCAACACTGATTGCCCGACGTGTCGTACTTGATTACCGCGATATCATCTCGCGTGCCGATGCTGGAGCTGGCCAGGGTAACGTAGAGGTAGCCGAAACGATCGAGCGCAATGCCCCAGCCGGTGTCGTAGTAGCTGGAATCGACCAGGCGGTATTTTCTGATCCATCTTTCGGTGCCCGCCGAATCGTACTTGATGGTCGTGCACTCGAAGGTTGCCGGCGTGTCGCCGCTCCGCCCGGTAACATAGACATTACCGACCGGGTCGACCGCGATCGCAGTCCCGCCGTCGACAACATTGGCCGGCCCGTTGTAGCGCGCCACCCACCTTTGAGACTGCGCACCAAGGCTTGCGGTCAAGCCAAGAATCACCGTGAGACAGTATCGGTATGCCATTGTCCTCCTTGGCTGCACACCAGCAATGCTCAATATCATAGCATCTTTTGCCAGCTTGTCAAGCCCTGTAGGACCAGTTTTGATTCAGACGGATTGCGGCGCAAGGCGCCGTTGATTACAGCGATAAAACAGCGGATTACAGTGATGAGAACAGCAGATTACAGCGATTGCGGCGCAAGGCGCCGTCGATTACAGTGATGAGCAAATCCGATTACAGTGATTTTTGCTGATCTTCTGACCGCTGATATTCTGCTTACTGATCCGCTGATGATCTGATCTACCATTTGTCCTTGCGGCGTTAAACTATTCGCTCTCGGTTTTCGTCAAAACCTCTTGTCAGCAGCCGGGCAGCTGTTAATTTGCGATTCTTTGACGGTTTGAGGATTTACCCAGGCCCAGATTTCTATTGATTGTTATTATTCGGTGAATATAATAATCAGTTATATGAATGATTCGCAAACTGCGAAAACCATGGGCATGAAGGTGCTCAAGATTGGCTATCTTACCGTACTCCTCATTTGTATGACGAGCCTGGCCCGCGGCAACGGAGCATACGATCCCTTCAATGCTGTCATAACTGGATATGTTCAGTTTCAGTACCGGTATGATTTACAGGAAGATGAAGTGCCTAACAACGAATTCCAAGTCAGAAGGGCTCGCGTAAAGCTCAGGAGCACCGTTGTCAATCAAGTCCAGGCACTTTTCGAAATCGACTGCGGCCAGGGTGCAATCACGGTACGAGACGCCGGTGTCGAATGGAAGGCAAACCGCTGGTTCGATCTTTTCCTGGGCCAGCACAAGATGCCTTTTTCCCGCGAAGAGCTTCGTTCCGCCCGTACGTTGCTTGTGATTGACCGCGGCGAAGTCAACGATATCTTCGACGAGTACGGATATCTGGGACGAGACATCGGGATTTCGATCAAAGGTGACGTCGTCAAGGATGGTGCGCCGATAAGCTACGCCCTGGGGGTATTCAACGGCAACGGTTGGCTGGCGGGCGGGGATAACGATAACAGTAAGCAGTTCGTCGAAAGAATCGCCGCCGGTCCAGTCGGCAGTCTGTCGATCGGGCTGAACTCGAGCCAACGCTCGGATTCGATCACGCACGATCCGATGATTGCCTACGGTGCCGATCTATCGTTTCAGAAATGGGGGATGACCATCGAAGGCGAAGCCCTTTCCGGTAATACCGGCCCGGAGGAGAACATGCGGGGCGGATACATTGTCGCGCTGTATCGCGTCGGCCGCTTTGAGCCTGCAGTCAAGGTCGAGAGGCTGTATCCGGACTCGGACCAGACCGATGAGTTTCTCGATACGTACACTTTCAACCTGGGATGGTATTTTGGTCGCAAAATCCGCCTGCAGACCAATCTCGTGACCACCGTTCCCCAAGACCAGGACACATATCATGTGGCGGTTGCCCAGCTTCAGGTTGAGTTCTAAACCGGAGGTAAGATGAACCGAATCATCAATTTTCTTGCCATCGGCATCCTGATCATGACCGCAGGGTGTCCGCAATCCGAGGGCTCGGAGTTCAGAAATGTCCTTTTCATAAATGAGTTCATGGCGGCCAACGATTCGACACGGGCTGATGAGCAAGGCGACTACGATGACTGGATCGAGCTCTACAATGCGGGAGACAAGGATGTGCGCCTTGGGGGTATGTACCTGACGGACAATTTCCGCAATATCACAAGATGGAAAATCCCCGATACGACGATTGCCGCGTGCCGATTTCTGATCTTCTGGGCCGACAACGAAACGATGGAAGGTCCGCTCCATATGAATTTCAAACTTGGCGCATCCCAGGGCGAAGGAATCGGGCTCTACGACACCGATGCCCGTGACAACGAACTGATCGATGCCAAGGTTTTCGGTCCGCAAGCGGCCGATACTTCGTACGGCCGCTATCCTGACGGCGAGAACGACTGGCAGTTCTTTTCCACACCGACCCCGGGGTCGGCCAATTCCGCCCGCGGTCAACCAGCTCCGGCCAAGAAGTAACGATGGACTTGCCTGGCTCTGAACCATGAAGATCATCACCGGCGCCGCAATTCTGACTCTGGTCGTTGCGGGCTCGTCGGCGCAAAACTTCTACGATATCACTCGGGTCAATACGATCGAGCTTCTGTTTGCTGAGCCCGATTGGGACCGGATACTGGACAGCCTGTATGCGGCGGGCCAGGACGAACGTCTTATGGGAACCGCGTTTGTCAACGGCGTCCGCTTCGACAGTGTCGGCGTGAGATACAAGGGGCAGAGCTCCTACCATCCGGACCGGATCAAAAATCCGCTCAACATCCGGCTCGATTACCTTATCCAAGACCAGCTGGCCGACGACCGCTACGGGTCACTGAAACTCTCCAGCGTTTACAAAGACCCAAGCTTCGTGAGGGAGGTCCTGAGCTACGAAATCGCCCGGAAGTATATGGCCGCCAGCCAGGCGAATTATGCCGACCTCTACATCAACGGCAACCTCATCGGTCTCTATACGAACGACCAGGACGTCGATAAGTTCTTCACCCGCACCCACTTCTACAGCGACGAGCACGCGCGTTTCAAAGGCATCCTGGGCCAGAACCCCCGGCCGGTGGTCTGGGGGTATTTCGGAACCGATTCGACCAGTTACTTTGACTACTACGAACTTGAAGCCGGGGCGGGTTGGAGCGATTTGATCCGCTTCCTCGACACGCTCAATAATAACACCGGCGCCGTCGAATCTGTTTTTGACGTTGACCGGCATTTGTGGATGCTGGCCTTCGACCTGCTGACGGTCAACTTAGATTCACCGCTCAACACCGCCCAGAATTATTATCTGTATGAAGACGGCGGTGGCCGGTTCAATCCTATCGTGTGGGACTTCAACGAAAACTTCGGGGCTTACCGGATGGTCAGCGGTCGTCTGCTCAATCTGATACAGCTGCAGCGGCTGGATCCTCTTTTGAACCTTAATAACCCCAGTTACCCGGTCGTCGGCCGAATCCTCTCCGATCCTACGTACCAGAAGATGTTTGTGGCTCACATGAAGACTTTGATCGCTGAGAACTTCGCCAACGGCTGGTATCTGACCAGGGCCACAGAAATCCAGAGCATCATCGATCCGCACGTCCAGGCCGATCGCAACAAGTTCTATACGTATAACGACTTTCGGAACAATCTAAACAGCACCGTGGGCAGTGGTGCCCAGGCCATTGTCGGGATATCCGAACTTATGGAAGCCCGCCGTGCGTTCCTTGCGACGCACGCCGCTTTCCAGGGGACGCCGCCGGCGGTTGCAAATATATTTCACACCCCAGCCCGGGTTCACCCGAACACAACCGTATGGTTTACGGCCGGTGTTACGGGTGCCGACCTGGTGATGCTTGGCTGCCGACAGAGCACGACAGGGAAATTCACCAAGACTCAGATGTATGACGACGGAGGTCATAACGATGGATCAGCCGGTGACGGTATTTACGGTGCGGCGGTGACCGTCGGCGCCGGCGATATGAACTACTACGTCTATGCGGAGAATTCTGCCTCGGCTGCGTTTTCACCCGAGCGCGCCGAGTTTGAGTATTTCCAGCTGCCTTTGACGGGTGGCCGATTCATCGCGCTGGAGCGGAATTTCCCCAATCCGTTCCGGCACTCCACAACCATCACCTACAACCTGCCGGACCGCAGCCGGGTCACCCTCAAGATCTACGATGTTGCCGGCCGGGTGGTGGATGTCTTGGTTGACGAGATCAAGGACGCCGGAAGCTATCAGGTCGGTTTTGCACCCCGGCGTGACGGTCGAGCATTTGCCGCCGGCATCTATCTGTTACGACTGGCGATGCAGCCGGTCGGCGGCAATACACCTATTGCTTACGATGGAACCGTTAAGCTTGTCATGATACGATAAGAAGGACCAAATGAGAAGAGCGATCGCAACCATAATTATTGTCGGCGTGGCTATGGCGCTTACGACCCGGGTGCAGGCCGCAGAGACCTACACGCTTTACAACGTTCTAAGCAGCACGACCGTACGGCTCATTGACCTTAACGGTAATCTCGTGAAATCCTGGACATGCACGCGCACTCCGTCGGCGAGCACGCCTTGGTTGATTCTGCCCGACAGCACAGTACTCCGCGCCCAAACTATTCCCAATCCACCGATGCCAGGGGGTGGTGCCGGCGGTCATATTCAACTCATCAACTGGAACGGCAACGTCCTCTGGAACTATTATTATTACGCGACCAATTACCAGCAGCATCATGATGTTCATGCGATGCCCAACGGCAATGTTCTGCTCATTGCCTGGGAGCGCAAGACCAATGCCGAGGCCAGAGCCATGGGTCGCGTGAACATCACCGGTGAGATGTGGCCGGATAAGATTGTCGAGGTCAACCCCGCGAACGACAGTATCGCCTGGGAGTGGCACGCATGGGATCACTTGATTCAGGACGTTGATCCCAGCAAACCAAATTACGGTGTGGTCCGTGAGCATCCGGAACTGCTTGATATCAACTTCGGAACACTTCCTCCCACCGACGGCGACTGGATGCACACCAATACCATGGACTACAACGCGGAGCTGGATCAAATCAGCTTCAGCACCCACCACTTGAGCGAAATCTATATCATCGATCACAGCACGACGACCGAAGAGGCGCGCACCCATCGGGGCGGCAACAGCAACATGGGCGGTGACCTCCTGTATCGATGGGGTAATCCCCAGGCCTACAAAAGGGGGACTTCGACCGTTCAGCGTCTCTTTGTTGTGCATGGCGTGAACTGGATACGGCCTGGATTGCCTGGTGCCGGCAACCTCCTGATGTTCAACAACGGCGACCGGCCCGGCACGACAGGCGATTCGTCCAGCGTCGAGGAGATCGTCACCCCGCGCACCGGTTACACCTACTACATCCATCCGGACTCGGCCTTCGGACCCAAACAGCCGACGTGGATGTATTCGGCAGGGACTTCGTTCTACTCCAATCACCTTTCCGGTGCATTCCGACTGTCCAGCGGGAATACTTTCGTCTGCGAAGGAACCAGCGGGCATCTGTTTGAAGTGACGCCATCTGGAACGGTTGTCTGGAACTTCAACTGCGGCGGCCAGGTGCAGAATTCGAAACGATATGACCTGGCTCCGACCAGCGTCGAGGAAGATATACGATGCTCGATCCACGATACGCGATTAAGGATCGTGCCCAATCCGTGCCGGGACCGTGTCACGATCACGCTTAACAGCGCAGATCAGGCGATCAGCAGATCAGTGGGAGGCCGATCGGCACATCAGCAGCCAGGCTTGAAAATCTACGACGTTGCCGGACGGTTGGTCAAGACGTTTGCTCTTGGCTCTTTGCCCCAGGCTCATTGCTCGATTGCCCTTCGGACCGGCGTCTACTTCGTCCGGCTGTCGATGAGCGATGCGGCTGGAAGCGCCACGGCAAGCATCAAGTTAGTAGTTACGGAATAGCAATGGAGGCACGAATGTCTCGTCGATTCGCACTCTGCCTGGCGTTCATCATCATCAATCTTGTCTTCATTTCTCAGACATGCGCCCTGGAGAACTACACACTCTACAATAACGTCAGCAGCACGACCGTACGACTCATCGACATGAACGGAACGACCGTAAAGACCTGGCCATGCACTCGTACTATTTCGTGGACTTTGCCCTATCTGATTTTGCCCGCTCGCACGATGTTACGCTCCCAGACTGTGCCCAATCCGCCCTTGCCGGCTGCAGCCTACGGCGGACACATTCAGCTATTCGCCTGGGATGGCACGGTTCTCTGGAATTATTACTATTCCAGCCAGAACCATCAGCAGCATCACGACATACAGCCCATGCCCAACGGACACGTCCTGCTCCAGGCCGTCGAGCGGAAGACTAGAGCCGAAGGCGAGGCCATGGGCCGGCTCGGTCTTACCGGCGAGATGTGGCCCGAAGAGATCGTTGAAGTGGACCCAAGCACCGACAGCATTGTCTGGGAGTGGCATTTGTGGGATCACCTCATTCAGGACGTCGACTCAACTAAGCCCAATTACGGCGTGGTCCGTGACCACCCCGAGCTCATGAACATCAACTTCGGTCCGGTCGGTCCGTACGGCGGCGACTGGGTCCACGCCAACCACATCGACTACGACCCTGTGTTGGATCAGATCGTCTTCAGTTCCCATCAGTTGAGCGAGATCTACGTGATTGACCATAGCACCACGACCGCTGAGGCCCGCACCCATCGCGGCGGCAACAGCAACATGGGCGGTGATTTTCTCTACCGGTGGGGCAATCCCCAGGCCTACAAGAGGGGCACGTCCAGTGATCAACATCTCTTCGTCGTCCACGGCGCAAATTTTATCGACGAGGGACTGCCGGGCGCCGGTCATATCCTGATGTTTAACAACGGCGATCGGCCGGGCACGACCAACGACTATTCAAGCGCCGAGGAGATTATCCCGCCGCGCACCGGTTACACCTACTACATCCATCCGGATTCGGCCTTCGGACCCAGACAGCCGGTCTGGATGTACTCGGCTCCAGGCTCGTTCTATTCGGCACGCATCTCCGGTACATTTCGGCTATCTAACGGCAATACGACCATCTGTGAAGGATTGACCGGACGGTTGTTCGAAGTGACTCCAGCCGGACAGGTTGTCTGGACTTTCCAGACCGGCGGACAGGTTGCCAATGTGAAACGGTATGATATCAGCCTGACCGGCGTGGCCGAAGATACAAGATGCATGATCCACGATACACGATTGAGGATTTTCCCGAATCCGACGACTACCCGCCAGGGTCTCAAGCTATTGGCTATCAGCCATATGCCATATGCCGAACTGCAGGTTTATGATGTTGCCGGCAAGCTTGTTCAGTCTCTCGCTCTTGGCCATTCGCCACTCGCCACTGGCCAGATTTCTCTTCAACTCAAGGCCGGCGTCTATTTTGCCAGAGTTGTCCTGCAATCGGCCGGCGGTACTTCGTCGACTGTCGGTTCAGAAACAGTCAAATTTGTGGTAGCTGAATAAGGAGGCTTTTGTGAACCGAAGATTGACCGCAGCCATCTTTCTGGGCCTGATGCTGGCCCCGTGCATGCACGGCTATGAAACGTACACACTCTACAACACGACCAGCAGTACAACGTCACGTCTCATCGACTACAACCTCAATCTGGTCAAGACCTGGACTTTCACCCGGCCGCCGTCAGCCAGCATGCCTTACCTGGTCCAGCCTGACAGCACAATCTTCCGCGCTCAGACCGTGTCCCACCCGTCGATGATGGGTGGCGGGTTTGGTGGGAATATCCAGAAGATGTCCTGGAGCGGGACAATCCTCTGGAACTACACCGCCTACGGTACTAACTATCAGCAGCATCACGATATCGAGCCGATGCCTAACGGTAACGTACTCTTCATCGCCTGGGAACGGAAAACCAATACCGAGGCGAGGGCCATGGGCCGGGTCAGTATCACCGGCGAAATGTGGCCGGACATGGTGATCGAAGTCAACCCAACCAACAACACCGTCGTCTGGGAATGGCATTTCTGGGACCACATGATCCAGGACGTTGACGCGGGCAAGCCGAACTACGGCGTGGTTCGCGATCACCCGGAACTGCTTGACATCAACTTCGGCCCGGTGTTTGGCGGGGATTGGATGCACTGCAACGCCGTCGACTATAACGCCGAGCTGGATCAGATCATCCTCAGTTCCCACAACCTTAGCGAGATCTATATCGTCGATCACAGCACCACGACCGCAGAGGCCCGCGGCCATACCGGCGGCCGGAGCGGCATGGGCGGCGATCTGCTTTATCGCTGGGGCAATCCCCAGGCCTACGACCGTGGTACTTCGGCGAACCAGCGTTTCTATGTCGTGCACGGCGTCAACTGGATTCGGCCTGGATTGCCCGGCGCCGGCAACGTCCTTCTGTTCAATAACGGCGACCGGTCCGGCATCACGGGCGACTCCTCAAGCGTCGAAGAGATCGTCACGCCGCGCACCGGATATACGTATTACATCCACCCGGATTCGGCATTCGGGCCGCTTCAACCGATCTGGGTGTATTCGGCCGGCACGTCGTTCTATTCCAATCATCTGGCCGGCGCGTTTCGTCTGTCCAACGGGAACACCTTCATCTGCGAAGCCACCAGGTCACGGCTACTCGAAGTGAATCCAGCCAATCAGATCGTCTGGAGCTTCAGCACGGGTAGCGAAGTCGCAAATGCAAAACGCTATGATTTCAGCATGACCGGCGTGAAAGAAGAAGCGATGAGCAATGAGCAACGAGCAATGAGTCTGAGGATTGAACCGAATCCATGCCGGAATAAAACCGTGATGCGATGGACGAGGGATGTGGGACGTAACAGAAGCGAACCGAGTGGAAGTCAGAGGCAAGAAGCCAGATTAAGAATCTACGACGTTTCGGGACGGGTCGTGAAGTCGTTCCCAATTACCAATAAGCAATTACCAGTTACTATTCGCTGGAACGTCTGCGACCCGCAGGGCGCAGCGTTGCCCGCGGGCGTCTACTTCGTCAACCTGTCCGTCTCGAACGGCAGTGCACGACTTACCGAGACCAAGACTCTCATCGTGACCGGACAATAGGGAGGAATATAATGAAGAGAATGTCGACTTGGGCCGTTCTTTTGATACTACCCGTCTTCGGTATCAGCCAGTCCTGGATTGCAAGGTACAACGGGACGGGCAACAGCACCGACAAGGCAGCCGCGCTGGCCGTGGACGGCGCGGGCAATGTCTACGTGGCCGGAACGAGCACCGGCACGGGCACTTACACCGATTACGCCACGGTCAAGTACAACGCGGCCGGTGTCGAGCAGTGGGCCCGGCGCTACAACGGTCCGGCCAATCTGTACGATGAAGGCAAGGCCATTGCCTTTGACGGCACTTCTATCTATGTGACCGGCGGCAGCATGGACACCGACCTTTACACCGACATCGTCACCATAAAGTACAACGCGTCCGGCGATACCCAGTGGGTGCAGCGCTACAACGGGGCGGCCGACTACGACGACCTTGCCTACGTCGTCGGTGTTGACCGGTCCGGTAACGTCTACGCCGCCGGCTATGTCAGCGGCACGACCACCGGCTGGGACTATTGCCTGGTTAAGTACAACTCAATCGGGGTCCAGCAGTGGGTCCGGATCTTCATGACCAACGATCAGGACTATATTGTCGGGTTGGCGATTGACGGCTCAGGCAATGTCTATGTTACCGGCTCGAGCGGCGATCCCTATTTCATGACCTGGGACTACGTGACCATCAAGTATGATCCGGCCGGCGATACGCTGTGGCTCAGACGCTATAACGGCCCGGCCGACGGCCATGACGAAGCACGCGGCATCGCCCTGGATTCAAGCGGCAACGTCTACGTCACCGGCGGCAGTGTCGGCACCGGCTCAAGCTGGGACTACACGACGATCAAGTACAATGCGGCCGGTGTCGAGCAGTGGGCACGGCGTTACAATGCCGCCGCCAACCTGGCCGACTGGGGCAATGCCATTGCCACCGACCCGAGCGGCAATGTCTACGTGACCGGCAACAGCGCCAGCTCCGGCAGTGACGTCGACTACGCAACCGTAAAATACAATGCTTCGGGTGTCGAGCAGTGGGCGCGGCGCTACAACGGTCCGGCCGGCGGCTTCGACGACGCTCTGGCCATGACCGTCGACGGCCGCGGCAATGCCTATGTGACCGGCAAGAGCGACGGAGCCAACACTTACCCGGACTACCTGACTGTCCTGTACAATACGGCCGGTGACTCGCTTTGGACCAAACGCTACGACGGGCCCGGTAACAACGCCGACAATGCGTACGCGGTCGCGGTCGACGGTGCCGGTTATGTCTATGTGACCGGCGAGAGCATGGGCGCTGCATCTGATTTCGACTACGCGACCATCAAGTACCCGGGCGTGTCGGTTGAGGAAGAGTTCGCAGCAATCAGGGGGCCTCTTGGTCCGTGCATTGTAGTGAGCCCAAACCCGTTCCGTGACAGGATAACGATCACGCTTAACGGCGCAGATCAGCATATCAGCAGATCAGTGGGAGGCCGATCAGCACATCAGCGACCAGGCTTGAGCATCTATGATGCGACTGGACGTTTGGTGAAGTCTTTCGACGTCACGTCCCACGTCCTACGTCCTACGGTTTGTGTCGTCTGGGACGGCCGTGACGATTTAAGCCGGCAGCTGCCGCCCGGCGTCTATTTTGCCGAGCTTTCGTCCGGGCAATACCGCGCGACGGGGAAACTGATCCGGGAAACCAAATGAACAAGAGAAACCTCCACAGAACTCTTGCGAAGCTCGCCATCATCCCGCTGTTGGCTCTGGTGCTTTTCCTGCCCATCAAGGTGCCCTACCGGATCACGGTCACCGGCCAGATCCAGCCTCTGCGCGCCTGGACGCTGACCCGCGGTCAAGGCGGACAGCTCCAAACTAGATCCTTCAACTATGAAAAAGGAACCGCCGAGGGCATCTCCGTCATACAATTCCAGCGGGGCGAAGACATGAAGTTCCTGCTCAATCCGTTGCTCTCGGAAAAAGAAGAGATTGCCGAAGGCGACACGGTCGGCACCATCTACTCGAGTGAATTCGAACGCGACGTGACCAGGGTCCGGGGACAGCTGGAGATTGCCCGCGAAGAATTGAAGATGGCGCCGAACCGACCCGCGGGCGGTGAAGCCCGGCTCATCCAGGTCAAGATTAATGCCCTCGAGAAAGAACTGGCGGTTCTGGTAAAACGGAAACAGTCTTTCACGGTACTTGCGCCTTTTCGCAGTGTGGTTGTTCGGCTTGCGGCACCGGCTGAGACACTGCTGCTACTGCATGATGCTGGTGCCCATGTGGTGTTTATGCCGATTTCCAGTGACTATGTCCCGGATCTCGAGGACGTCAAGAATGTAAGATGCGCGCTTAACAAGAATCACATCATGATTGACCGGGCCGATTTCTCGGTGGGTCAGAACCGGAGTCACCTTGGCGGACGAGAAGTCGTCATGGCCCGAGGCTTAATCAGGGAGCAGCCATTTAAGATACCATCCGGCATGCTGGTGCAGTGTTCAATTGATTGTAAACCGGTGTCGCTGTTCGAATATGTCCTGCGATTCTTCG
Organism: uncultured bacterium; assembly: GCA_964354155.1. Lineage (GTDB taxonomy): Bacteria > Hydrothermota > Tepidihabitantia > SM23-42 > CAYGYG01 > CAYGYG01. Next base: position 98,655 of record CAYGYG010000002.1, read on the forward strand.
AAAGGATGGTTGTCTGAGACCGAGACAGGCCCGGCCCAAGTCTTTCGAGCCGGGTCGATCGGCGTATAGGATCCCGAACCATGGAAAAACAGGCAAGTAGACTCGAATACAAGTATCTGGTCCCGACTGCGATCATCAGCGATATCCGCCGGGCAATCACACCCTATGTCCGGCTCGACGCCTACAGCGAGATTACGAAGGAAAAAGAGTACACCGTCCGCAGCATCTACTACGATACGCCAAACTTCGACTGCTACGAAGAAAAGGTTGAAGGTTTCCTCGAAAAGAAGAAATTTCGTATCCGCGGCTACAACTCGCTTGCCGAGTGCAGCACCGTGTTCTTAGAGATCAAAAGAAAGCTCCACGACTTCATCGCAAAAGACCGAGCCCCTTTCCAATATCATGAGCTCGACGCCATCTTTTCCGCGCCAGGCGTTCGTCACCAGGTCTGCGAACACCAAGCCGCGGCCCGACATTTCCTGTACTATTACTACGGCCGGCGGCTCATGCCGGTCATCCTCATCGTTTACGAACGGGAGGCGTTCTACAGCAAGTTCGACCGGTTCCTGCGCGTCACGCTTGATAAGGATGTTCGCAGTCACCTGTATCCAACGCTCGACATGCTCTACTACAATTCAGGTTTGAAATACGCCCTGCCCCAAACGTCCATTCTGGAAGTGAAATTCTACCGCGGCCTGCCCCTCTGGATTCGGTCCCTGGCAAGAGCCTATCACTTGCAGAGGCTGGCCGTCTCCAAGTACGCAATCTGCATTGACTCCCATTTGGATGCGCACAAGTTTACCCTGGGGCTTTCGCATCAGGTATGCTGATGTTGGTAATTGCTCGTTCGGTATCTGCAGTTGCAGCATTCTTGAGACGTTTGGGGATCTTTCGCTGTTTTGTCTCGTGCCGTGCTTTAGGTATTTGTGAATTTTAGGCATTTAGGTGTCTGTCTTGATTAAGGAGGATTAGAACATGCTTGATGGACTTCAAAACGTCAATCTCTTTCCGACGACCGGACCCCAGATAATCGCCAACGTGACCGTAGCGCTGATCTGTGGCTTCTTGATTTCGTGGCTCTACCGGCACACCTATCGCGGCCCCGGCTACTCGCCGACATTCGTCAACTCACTCGTGCTGCTGTCGATGATCACCTCGGTCGTGATAATGGTGGTTGGCAACAATTTGGCACGGGCCTTCGGTCTTGTGGGCGCAATGTCGATCATCCGTTTCCGCACCGCGATCAAGAACACTCAGGATATCGTCTACGTGTTTTTCGCGCTGGCCATCGGCATGGCCGCCGGTGTCGGGCTGTACAAGGTCGCTATTACCGGCACGCTCTTCATCGGCCTCGTGCTTTACATCGTTACGAAGTCCAAGATCTCAACGCCTGAGCGCGAGGAGTATCTCCTACAGTTCTATGCCGAGCCGGCCGGCACTGATACGCCTTCTTACCAGTCCATCTTTGACAAGCACTGCAAGCGCTACAAGATCATCAACGTCAAATCGACCGGGGAAGGTAGCCTGCTCGAGCTGTCCTACTATATCAGGCTGAAGGACAAAGAGAAGAACCAGGATTTCGTGAAGGATCTGCGCCAGACTACGGGAATCCAGTACGTCAACCTCTTCTTCGACGAAGACCAGTTCTGATGTCGTCATTGACAACTCGCGCGATATCGTAACTTGTGACATTCGGTGAATCCGATACTTTCAATTAGACCGGGAGTGTTCTGAGCGCGTGTGGTTCCAAGCTTCAACCCGATAACATCCTCCAATGCCACCCCAGATGATTGAAGAGCGCCGTCTACTAACCATTCTCTTTGCCGATATCCCAGGCTTTGCCTCATTGGCGTCGAGTCTTGATCCTGAGGAGGTAACCGAAGTGGTCAATACTTGCTTCGAATTTCTCGACAAGCCGATTGTCAAGCACGGGGGCACAATTCACAAGCAGGAAAGCGACCTGGTCATTGCCCTGTTCGGTTATCCGGTGATCCATGAGGACGACCCGGAGCGGGCCACTAAGGCGGCGCTTGAGATGTTGGCCATCCTGCCGGAGATGAACAGCACCCTTTCAAGAAAACTGCACCGGCGCGCCGACCTCGGTCTCCGCGTCGGCGTAAACAGCGGCATCGTGTTTGCCGGAGAAATTGGGTCCCAGGGCAAAGTCGAGCACACCGTGATGGGCGACGCGGTCAATTTTGCCGCGCGTTTGAAGGATGTCGCCAAGCGCGGCGAGATTATTGTTTCGGAAGCGATCTTCCGGGCGTCGCGTTACCTGGTTGACTATGAAGCGCTGCCGCCGGCTATGCTCAAGGGTTTCGACGAGCCGATGCGTATCTTCAAGCCGCTGCGGCTAAAAGCAAGGCCTGAGCCCAAGCGGGGCATAAAGGGTCTGTCCTCACCGATGGTCGGTCGGCAAGATGAACTCGATCGGCTGAGAAGTCAGGCCGAGGATTCGGCGGCTGGCAAGAGGCAGATCGCCTTTGTGATCGGGCATCCCGGCCTGGGTAAGTCCCGCCTGGTCGACGAGTTAAAGGCTCAGCTATCCAATCATCGATTGCAGTTCCGTCTTCTTGAGGGCCGGTGTTACGCCGAGGATGAGACGCTAGCCTACGGTCCTTTCTTACAGATAGTAAGGAGTATCCTGGGTATTGCCGGAAGCGATTCCGAAGTGACTATCCGGACGAAGTTGATCGACAAGGCCCAGTCACGATTCGGCGGCATCGGCAACGAAACGATTCCCTATCTCGGCTATCTGTTGTCGATCCGCTTCATGGATGAACTTGACGAGAGAGTGAAGTACCTCGATGGACCGGCGCTCAAGGTACAGGTTTTCCTGGGCATCAGAAGACTGCTGGCTGGACTAGCGCGGGAACGACCCCTGGTCATCGTGATTGAGGATGCTCACTGGATCGATTCGGTCTCGCTGGAACTCCTCGAGTACCTGCTGATGGGCATGGAGAGTTTTCCGGTATCGTTCGTGTGCCCGGCCCGGATGGAAAAGGACAAGGAATTCTGGAAAGCGAAGGAGCGGCTGAAGAAGAGCCTGGCCGACGGGTGCCGGGAGCTGCTGCTCAAGCCTCTTGATCAAGGGGAGAGCGTTGCGCTGGCGAACAACCTGCTGGCGATACCGGCGCTACCCCAGGCGCTGCAGGACCGAATCCTGGCGCGGGCTGAAGGCAATCCTTTCTACCTTGAAGAGATCATCCGGTCGCTCATCGACGGCGGCGTCCTGGTTTTCAAAGAAGGTGTCTGGGCCGTGGGTGGAGTAGCTCATGCCCCGGAGACCATCGTCATCCCCGATACGGTCAATGCGATAATCACCGCCCGTCTTGACCGGTTGAATCGCGAGAGCCGGGATGTCCTACAGACGGCCTCAGTCATCGGCCGTACTTTTCACACTAGAATTCTGGAGCGGCTCAGTCAGCTCGACAATCTGATGCTGTCACTTCACCTGGCCACGCTTGAGGATTACGAGTATGTCGATGAGTTGAAGAGGCAACCGGAGTCCGAATACGTATTCAAGCATCCGTTGCTGCAAGAGGCGGTCTACAGCACGATTTTGAGGAAGAGCCGGCGTGAATTACACCGCCGGACCGGGGAGGCGATCGAAGCCCTCTATCCGGATCGGCTCGAGGATTTTACCGACCTGCTGGCCCATCAATACGGCAGCAGTGATGATGCACGTAAGGCGGTGCAGTGGCTCGGGCGCGCCGGCCGGAGGGCGAAGGAGCGTTTCGCCAAGGAAGAGGCGATCAAGTATTTCAAGAGCCTGATATCGATCGCAAAAGAGGCGGAGGCTGGCCTCGAGCATGACCTTGTTGCCGCGTACGAGGCGCTGGGGGAGATCTACAACTTGAACGACGAATACGGCGCGGCCATTGACTGGTATCAGGAGATGCGGAAGGCGGCCGCGGCGGATAGGGTGGTCTGGTGGCGCGCCGGGAAGGGACTGGCCCTGGTGTACAAGAATCAGGGCCGGTATGATGATGCCCTGAGTATCGTGGACGAGGCCCAGTCGATGTTTACAGGAGATTCAATTGCTGATTTAACGGGCCGGGCGGAGATCGGCCATCTTAAAGGCAGTATTCTGCTCACCCGCGGCGAAATGAGGCAGGGATTCGCTGAGGGGCAGGCGGCCTTGAAGATCGTCGAAGAGCAAATGGGCCGGTTTGACGCCGCGGGCGCGAGTCAGGATCTTGATCGAAGGCTACTTCGGGCAATGCGTGTTTCGATCCTGAACGAACTTGCCGGTGGGTATCGACAAACTGGGGAGTATGATCGGGCGATCGACCTGTCGGAAAAAGCGCTGAAGGCCGCCGAGGAGCTTGGGGACAAGCTACTCGCCGGCACGGTCATGGTCAATCTTGGGCTGGCTCATTACAACCGGGGAGACTATGTCAAGGCGATCAAGCTATGTCGGCAGCACCTGAAGGTTGCTGAGGAGATTGGCTACAAGAGGGGAATTCGGACCACCAGCGGCAGTCTGGGGATGATATACTACGAGACGGGCGACGTGGCCAAGGGCATAGAGTATCATGAGATCTCGATGAGAACGGCCGAGGAGATCGGCGACAAGCAGGGCATTGCCGCGATGAGCGTCAATCTGGGCAACATCTATCGGGACAAAGGCGAGTACGAAAGGGCACGTAAACTCTACGAACGCGGGGTTGAGATGTATCATGAATTGGGCGAGAAACAGGGAATCGCCGTCGCCACCGGTAACCTGGGTACGATCTATGAGGCGGTGGGTGACTTCGATAAGGCGATCGAGCTTTTTCTGGAGGCGCTGGTCATATCCCGGGAAATGGGTGCGAAGCGAAGGGTCGCCTTCGGCCTTGATGCCCTGGGGGTTGCTCATCAGACCAGAGGGGAATACGAGAAGGCCAAGAGCTACTTGCAGCACTCGCTGACGGTCTTCGAGGAAATGGGGGATCCCAGCGGGATCGCCATGGCCAATTGTGATCTGGGTGGACTACTGGTCGAGATGGGTGAATGGGACGATGCCCAGGCGCACCTGGCGAAAGCCGAAACTGTTCTCAAAGAAACCAGTGACAAGTTTGTTTTGATCAGCCTCTACCGTAAGCAGGCTGGCCTGGCATTGCTTCGCCAGGTTTCTGGTGCCGGGACGCAGCGGGCATACGACAAAGATGCTTTGCAGTATGCCGAGGCGGCATTGGTCCTGGCCCGGGAATTGAAATCGAGGCTGGAAGAGGCCGATTGCTGTCATCTTCTTGGCAGGGTCTATACCGTGCTTGGTGAAGACGCTCGAGCCGAAGAGAATTTCAAGAAGGCGCTCAGTCTTTTCGAAGAAATGAAGAGCCGGAAAGGACTGGCCGACACCTATCTTGAATACGCCCGGATGCTGAAGAGAGCGCCGGACCGGCGAACCAGCTTTGATGAGTATCTTGATAAGGCCTTGAAGATTTTTCAGGAAATCAAACTTCCCCACCGAATCAAAGAAGTCAGAACCCTTCGTTCGTAGTCCCCAGTTCCCGCGAAGACGGATAGATTCGGACTCTTGGATCGGCCTCCCGCTTGGTTCCGCCACCTGGGGAAAAAAAGAAGGGCCGGTTAAGGCCCTTCTTTCAATTCGAGTGAGTATTACCGGACGATGATGATCCGGGCCGTGGTCTTCTCGGCACTAGCGTTGAGTTCAACGAAGTAGACACCAGCCGGCAGTTTTTGTCCAAAATCATCGCGTAGGTCCCAGGTGATAGAAGTGGAGAGTAGAGAGTAGCAAGTAGCAAGAGGGAAGGACTTAACCAATCGGCCGGAAGCATCAAAGATCTGCAATCTGGCTTGTGGCTTGTAGCTACTGGTCTCTTCGATTCTGTTGCATCCATCGTCCGTCGTCCATCGCATCACGGTTTTATTCCGGCAAGGGTTCGGGGAGATGGTCAACCCCTGGCTGATCCGGCCGGCAACTTCTTCGACAATGCCGGTGCGCGTATTCTCGAAGTACCGAACATTGCCGTCGTAACCGCCGACCAAGAGGTCAAGATCACCATCGCCTTTCCAGTCAACGAAAGTCGGGCGCGATGCGCCGCTTGCAACCAGGATCGGAGTACCCGATCTAGTCTTCAGCGTGTCATAGGAGGCGAACACCGGTGCTGCGTTGGTGCCGACGTTCTTGTAGAAAACGACGTAGCCGTTAGCCGAACCCACCACCAGATCTTTCTTGCCGTCGACATCCAGGTCGTAGACGACGCTATTGGCCTTGTACCAGTTGATCGGATTCCCGCCCGCATACAACAGCGAGTACGTGCCGAAAACTGGGGCTGAATTCGTGCCGGTATTCAGATAGAGCCTGATCGTACCGGTGAACTCGCCGATCACCAGGTCTTTGCAGGCATCTTCATTCCAATCCACGATGAACGGATAGCTATTCTGGTTCACCAGGATGTCAACGCCATTGGCCCTGACATGACCGGCATTGGTCAAGCCGCTTCCCGTCTCACGGAAGTAAGTTATGTAGCCTAAAGCATCGCCGGCAATAAGATCTCGTAGCCCATCCTCGTTCCAGTCGCGAACTGCGACCGTTGCTCCCTGACATCAGCCAACCGGCAACGATATGTCCGTGGCATCGGCCCGCAGGTACGCAAACCCGTTGAACAGCGGGTTGCCGTTAGTCCCGGTATTACGGTAGAAGCGAATCTTGCCCAGATCCAGTTGTCCGACAAGCAGGTCTTTCGCGCCATCGCCGTCCCAGTCGTAGACATGAGGCGCCGAATACGATCCGACATTGATTGGATTCGTATTATCGTTAATGAGAACGCCATTCTCAAAGACTGGAGTTTGAGCCTGAACCATGACCAGAGCCCAACTCAACATGAAAACAACAAAGAACTTATTCATCACAACCTCCTTTGGTTGCGACCTTCAAATCGCGGTTGGAATCGCACTTGTGCCAGGGATGTTTCCCTTGAGCATTTCCGCATATTGATGCATTGTACAGCGACTTTGCCGTTTGTCAAGAGGAATTTCGGACGGCGGGATCAGGATATGAGAGGCGACTTGACCGTTCCACTTGGCAAGATCGGTTGACGCTCCGCTTATTCCTTTAACGGTTGGGGCAGCAGAAACATTTCGGTGGGCGAGAGGACCCGGCGGCCCTCGATCTCGTCAATGAAACCCTCGGTTTCGCGGTGCAGCGCCGGGTACCCGGAGTCAAGGTACACTCTTACGAGCCGCGCGAGCCGATCCCTTAATTCCGTCGTTCGATGCGCGCCGGGTAACTGACGGTAGACGTCGCGGAGGGTTTTGAGCACAATGGTGCGGTGCGCGTCGGTATTGGCCGAGGCCAGGGCTTTCTCGAGCGGTGCGATGGTTGACCCCCCGATCAGGGCAAGCGAGGCGGAGGCCGCGGTCTTCACGATGAACGATGGATCATAGATTTGAGCCAGCAGTGTTGATATCCCGGCCGAATCGGCCAATTCACCTAGCGCAACAGCAACGCGAAGCCGCATCCGCTCTTTGAAGTGATGTGCGTACTTGATGATGTGGGGAATGGCTCTGGTCTCCTTTATCGTGCCGAGCGCGGTTATGAGCAGACCGGCCAGTGTATCATTCGAGATCTTCGCCAGCATGCGAGTCAGCGTATCACCAGTACCGGCCGCCTTGAGACGACCCAGAAAATAGATGGAATTCCTGATGACCGTATCTCTCTTGTCGTGTAGACCCTTGAACAGATAAACAGCCGCGCTATCTCGGAAGGCTTTGAAGAGGTCTTCGAAGGCTTCGTAAGCCAGACCGTCGTAGGTAGCGAACTCGCGTTCGTAGACGTATTTGACCGCCTTGACGCCGTATTGCTCCCTGAGCATGCGGCGGGCCGTCTTCACTTTGCCGATATCGGCTCGTACCTGCCAGAGTGATGCGTAGTGAAAGAGCTGCGCCATTTTCGCTGAGTCGGTCTTCATCGTGTCGAGTTCCGGGAAGACCGCGGTCGTATCTTCCCAGGTTTCGACCATCGGGGCCAGGGCCTCAAGATCCATGCCCAGCGCCACGGTACCCGATGTCCAGACGTGATTGTTGGCTCCCTTGTCTTTCTCAGCATAGCGGTCATCGCCCTGCAGGTCAACGAAGAGACCGATACCGCCGGTGCCGCGCGCCCAGTTGGCGCCGCCCTCGCTCAGATCCTGGCGCGACGTGTAGTCATCGTTGCCGCGGGAATCGATGAAGATGCCGACCGAATTGGTCAGGCCGATGCCCTGTCCGCCGCTGGCGTAGTAGACGTCGTCGCCATCCTTGTCCCAGAGCCAACCGACCGCGAGATCATGACCTTCGCCCTGGGCCGGGCCGAATCTCGAGAAGTAGTGGTCGTCGCCCTCAAGGTCGAAAAGGCCGCCCACCGACAGGTGGATGCCGGCGCCCTGCGAGTACTGGGCGGCGGAGTAGAGGTCATTGCCTTGTTCGTCGAGCAGGATGCCCAGGGCATACCAGTATGATGTTGCCTGGGCGTATACTTCGCCGATATACTTGTCATTGCCCGCTCGGTCGCAGAGAAATCCAATGCCGCCGGACGCGACATCACGCCAGCCGAAGCCAAAACCCTGGGCGAATGAACGGTACTGATCAGGGTCAAGGGGCAGGTGAAGGTACTGCCCGCCGGCGTAGTATACGTCATCGCCTTCGTCGTCAACCAGCAGTCCGTAACCCCATGGACCGCCCAAGCCCTGGGTCCAATTGTAGGAATGGTAGATATCGTCGCCGCTGCGGTCAACAAGGATACCGGAGCCGAAGTTGCCGGCGGCCTGGGTGAAATAACCGTCCTGATACGAGTCACGGCCTTGCTCGTCGATGAGCATGCCGAACCCGAAAAGACCGGCGCCATGGGCAATGTGGAATGCGTTGTAGATGTCATCACCTTGAAGATCCCATAGGACGGCTGCGCCGAAGAGTGCTGCGCCCTGGTTGACGAGCTTATCATGGTTGCGATAGACGTCATCGCCGGCCAGGTCAATGACAAAGCTCACCGGATGGCTGAAGCGGCCGACCGCGCCGGCAGCCCGGCTTTCGTAGATATCGTTGCCCCCAAGATCGATGATGGCGGCGAAGTCGCCTGAGTATACGTTGTGCCCGGGACCGCCGATGACGACTTTGCCGTGGCCAGCCAGTTCGATCGTACCATAAACCTCACCGACGACGCCGTCGACCTGAGGCGCGGCCGGGAATGTTGGCCGCGAGAGGCCTTTGATCAAGGGGAGCGCTTGCTGCAAACCGGCGGCAAGTGTTGCGCCGGCCTGGTGGATCTCAAAAATGTCGATTTTCCTCGAGAGCCTGAGGACCGAGGTCATTTTCAGCGAGTCGCCGCGGCCGACGCCCATCCCGAACTCCTTTTGGAGTGCGCCGGCATAGCCGTGGACCAGCGAATCCCCCTCGTCCGACCACAGACTTGGTGCGGTGTAGATAAGACTTTCCTGCTCGGCCGGGGAGAGGCCTTTGAATGCCCGGTCAAGATGAACTTGGGTCAAGGTGAATATCTCCTTGATGATCGCGGTGAAATCCCGGGCGGTGTATCGATCTGGCCGGGCGTATCTTCCCCAGATCTCGTTGCACGTGAAGGCCGGATAGTCGGCGGCCTGCGTCAACCTATGAACCGTGCGACCGGATTGAAGAACGTAGTCCGGCACCGCGAGCGGATGATCCATGAGGTTGCTTACGACCTTAAGCCGAAAGCTATCGAAGAGCCACTGCTTGTCATATTCAAGGTCACGGACCGTGAGGTTCATCAGACTGAGCCCTTCCCGGACATGCTCGTATTCAACCTGCCACGAGCTATCCGGCTGGCCGGTAACGGTAAGTAATAGTAACAGGATCGTCATGGTTTCTCCTTTGTTTGTTGGCGGGACGATACCGGCCGTACTGTGTCGGCCGGCGCGGCGAATTATACCGGAAAGCGCCGCGCCGTCAAGCCAGCAATAGAGTCACGGTCTCTTGGAACGGGACTTGTCATTCAACATTCGACATTGACCGATCACGCTTATTGGGTAGAATAGCCCATGGCAAGAGCCCGAGGATTCCGTCACGTATTAAGTCAATACCGATGAGCCGAAGACAGGCTCGGTGAGATGCTGCATGCCGGGATTCGACCCTAAGTACAAGAAGATAGCTATCATTGGTGCGGGGATGGGTGGGCTGGTGGCCGGCAACTTGCTGGCCCGGCGGGGTCACCGGGTGACGATGTTTGAATCACATGGCTCGCCCGGCGGGTACACCGCGGGCTTCTGGAGGAAGGGATACTATTTTGAAAGCGGCACGTTATCCTTCGAATCGTCGGATGTGGTTTTCAAAGTCATGAAGGAACTGGATGTGTTCGACCGGGTCAAATTCGTCCGGCAGGTGACGCAATTGAAGTCAAAGGAAATGGACGGGGTCTGCAAGAGCTACGATGATCTGAAGAGCCTCTTCCGTGCGTCTTACCCGAGCGAGCGGACGAAGCTCGATAAGTATTTCGGCGCGGTCGACAAGATGTGCCGCGCGATGACGGCCGTGATGAGCCCGGCGGGATTCGGTGATTACCTATTGTATCCGGTTCACGTTGTCAATGGCATACGTCTCTACAAGAAGTACGAGAAGGTGACGATCACCGATTTCACTGCCCGGTACTTTGCCCCGGGCTCGTCGTTATACGGTTTCTTCAAGAGCCTGGGTTATCCGGACATGTCGGCGGCGATAGTCGGTCCCGCCTACCTATCATTCTTTGACGACTACTGGACCGTGGCGGGTGGGATGCAGTCGTGGGCCGACGCCCTGGCGGACAATTTCCGCCGGCTGGGTGGTGACCTGCAGTTGAATGTGCCGGTCACCAAGATCCTGACCAAGCACGGTCGGGCGGTCGGCGTCGTCGCGAAGGACGTCGCCCATGACGCAGATTATGTCATTTCGGCGGCTGACTACAAGAAGACCATGCTGTGTTTGCTTGACGACCAATCCCTGCTGCCGGAGTCATTGCGGAAGAAGACGAATGAAGCAGCCGTCTCGGAGGGTGTATTCACGGTGTACCTTGGACTCAAATTGCCGAATGACCAGTTGCGGAAGTACCTCAAAGTCCCCCACGCCAGCTACTACGATGAGCAGCCGGGTGTGAACATCCGTGATGTCGATGACGAGAAGTATTTCGAGAAGACTTCGGTTCTGCTCTATTCGCCCTCACTGCTGAACCCTGAGCTGGCGCCGGAAGGCAGGTCCTCACTCATGATCCAGACCGCATCGCCCTACCGCTGGATGGGGAATTGGGGCGGCGGTGACAAGGCTAAGTACCGGCAACTGAAAGCGAGCGTAGAAAAGACATTGATCGCAAAAGCCGCGGCCGCGGTACCGGGCCTGGCCGACAATATTGAGTTCGAAGACGCGGCCACTCCCCTGACCTATGAGCGCTACACCGGCAACACGGATGGCGCCACGTCGGCCTGGAGCTGGAATCCAAAGAACAGGTTCTACCGCAACATCATGAGCATCAGCATTCGAACCCCGGTTACGAACCTCCTGATCGGCTCAAGTTGGTCATGCCAGATCGGCGGCATTCCGAGCGCGATCAACGCGGCCCGTGCCTGCGCCCGGGTAATAGGGTAGACGTATGGCGGAAGCAATGAACCGGCCAGGCGGGATTGTCGTTTTGCTCGCGGCGTTGTCTCTCGTGGTCACAGCCTGTGAACGGGCCCGGCCAACCGGCCGGGCGGACGGGCCGATTGATATCTCCAAAGACCCGGTGGCGCAGCCGGTCGGCTATGACACCGCGGTGACCGTATCCATTCGGGACGGCGAATTCAAACTGACGCTCCTAGACCGCTATGAGATATCGGGCATCGTTGTCGCGCGCCAGACGTTCAGCTCAGGGTGGTCGGCCGTACTCGCGCCGGTGGACTTGTCCCTGGCCTGGGGTGAGATCACCACGCCGGAGAAGGCCAAGTATGTCAGGTACAAGCATAGCGGACGCTGGTACCACTACTGGATTGCCGCGGACAGCCCGGTGAGCCAGATCGAAGTGATCGAGCATTCGTGCAACTGCCACATTATTCCCGTCAACCGCAACGTGATGCGGGCGGCCCGGGCGGTGAAGAAGAAGGCGGCTGTCAGGTTGTCCGGGTTTCTTGTCAATGTTGACGGGAAGTACCGGGGCGGTGACTACTGGTGGTACACGAGCCGGAGCCGCAGCGACACCGGGGATGCTTCGTGCGAGGTTTGCTATGTCACTTGTGTCCAGATTGACGACGTTTTGTACGAATAGCTGACAAAGGCCAGATGTTTGGCCGGAGGTGATTCATAAGTATGCCATCGCAGATCAGTAGGATACTGAGCACCAGCATCTTGTTGGTGGTCATCGTGGTGTTGTTGGATTCGGGATGTACCGCCCGGGCGAAGACGGCATCGGACGATTTTACGTCTGTATCTCGGAGAGAGAAGGCCGGAACGCACAAGACAACGATGGGGGCGAGGGTGCTCGCCGCGGCACTGAAATACCGGGGCGTGCGGTTTCAAGTCAACGGCCGCTCCAAGAAAGGCGTGGATGCCGCGGGTCTTGTTTTCCTGTCTTACCGCGATGCAACGGGGAAAGACTATAAGCAGCTGTCAACCTGGCCCCGCATCCTGATTGAGACCGAAGCTCTGGGCAAGCTGGTCGCAGGGCTGGAGGGTGTGATCAAGGGCATGATTGATTTCGGCAAGATCGCCGAGGGCGACATCATTTTCTTCCTGATTCCTTTTCGGGTCGGCTCAGACGCCGATCCTCTGGTCGTGATTAACAAGGTCGACTACTGGGCCTGGACCATCGGTATCAGCGCGGGTCAAGGCCGGTGCCTCTACGTCCATCAGGACGACCGAGTTCGCCTCGAATCGATTGATGCATTGCTGGGCGAGAACGATGCGATATTCGTAACCCGCCTGGAATGATACGACCCGCGCTCCTTGTTCCGCGTCGGGACTGAGCGACGTCATGCGACCGACAAGGTCGTGGCTGGGGATCACCGCAATCGGGTGGCTACTCTGCCTGAGCTGCGTGCCATCGGGCTACTTCCAGTTAGGGATGTACGCGAACCGCGAACGGCGATTCGATGACGCAATCCACTACTACACGCTTCACCTCCAGCAGAACCCCGGTGACGCCGAGGCCTATCGCAACCGGGCTCTGGCGTACTTGTACAAGGGCTTATTCGACTCGACCCTGGCCGACTGCGGCCGTGCTCTGGCGCTGCGGCCGAATTTGGGCGAGGCATTTCATCTCACTGGACTGGTCTCGTTCTTTCGCCGCGACTACGAGACGGCGATCGGTTACTTCAATCAGGCGACCGAACTGGAGCCTCGTCTCCATGATACGTACCTCACGCGGGGTCGTTGCTACATGGCGCTGAACCGATGCGAACTTGCCCTCAGCGATTTCAACAAGGCGCTGGTGCTAAGACCGCAAGATGCCGTTGTCCTTAATCTGCGGGCCGAGGTTTTGGAGAGGCTGGGCCGATTTCCGGAGGCGGCCCGGGATCGGGACGGGGCGAGCAAACTGCGTCGAAGAAAGTGAGGCGGGTTGGGTTCAACACCGGGTGGGCGGTGTCAGGGCAAGAGCATTAAGTCAACAGTTTCTTGACCACGGTTTTGACTTCTTTTAAACCAAATAGCTGCGCCAGGCAGTAGAAGACAACAAGAGATAAGAAGCCGGCGGTAAGAACTTCGAATACGCGGGGCAAAAAGGCGAGTCCCATTTCTTTCTCAAGGAATGAAATGTAGAAAAATCCAAAAAGCCCTGCGGGAATCGAAGCGGTCAGGACGATTGAAAAATAGCGGAGCAAAGGCAAAATACTGATGCCAGTGATTTTGTATTTGAGGAAGTAAAGCAGGATTGATAGATTGACGAATGTTGCTATTGTCAGGGCTAGGGGGAATGCACGAAGTTTTAGTGTCCCCATGAGTAGTACATTGAGGATAACATTGACGGCAACCGAAGCGAGACTTGCATACATGGGTGTTTTGGAATCGTGGTAGGAATAGAATAGGGAAGCAATAACCCGGATGGCCGAAGCAAAAGGTATACCTAATGTGTACAGGAACAGGGTTTGAGCGACGAACGAAGTATCCAAGGGGGTAAACTTGCCATATTGGTAAACGAGTCTCACAATAGGCGTGGACAGACATAATATGATAATCGAGATTGGTATGGTTAGAAGAAGAACTAACTTCAATGATTCAAGAAGAGTCAAGCGGGCATCATCGAGTTTACCTTCGGTGACTTTCTTGGCGATTGCCGGTAAAGCGACGCTGCCCACCGCCACGCCGAAAAGACCCAAAGGCAGTTGCATTATGCGATAAGCGTAATTTAACCATGAAAGGTTGCCTTGTCCGGGCAAAAAAGAAATGAGAAACAGATTGACCAGAAAATTCACTCGTGAACCGGCGAGTCCCAGTGATACCGGGACGTAGCGTTTGAGAATTCTTTTGAAACCCTCATCTCCAAAATTAAGGTACAGCGAATATTTGAATCCTTTTCGAATCAAGGACGGGACCTGAACCAGGAACTGAAAAAGACCACCGATCGTTACCGCGATTGCCACTCCGATGATCGGATCGATCCCGCGCGACTTCAAAAATCCGTAAGATATGACCGTTACCGCAATCGAAAAGATGTTGAAAAAAGCCGGAGCAACCGCCGGCACGAAGAATTTATTGAAAGTATTGAGGATGGCCATTGCCCAAGCAGCCAGGGCAATGAAAAGGAGAAAGGGAAACATAATCCTTGTGAGCAGCGAGGTCATGGTGAGCTTGTCGGGCACTTTTTCGAAACCCATTGCCAATGTGTGTGAAATGGGATAGGAGAAGATCATACCCAGCACAACCAATAAACCAACGATCAACACTATCCCGTTGAAGACATTGCTGGCCAGTCGGAACGCTTCTTCTTTACCTTTCCTAGTTAGAGTTTCAGAAAAAGTCGGAATGAAGGCAGCGGACAGACCACTCTCGGCAAAAAGGTCGCGGAAAGTGTTGGGAATTCTAAAAGCAGCGTTGAATACATCGGCGGCAAAACCAGCACCAAATAGGTAGGCAATAACCTGATCCCGGACTAGACCGAGAATCCGGCTGATGGTGGTGCCGATGGTGAAGGACCGGACCCGCCGGGTAAGATCTTCAGGCATTACGGTTAGCTCTCTTCTTGGTGCAGTTACATTCGTGCGAACAATCCAAGGCCAAGGTTATCAGGATATCAGCCCATCAGGTTGAACGTCCGATCGCCTTTCTCCTGATAAGCTGACCGGCCGATATCCTGATGTCCTCCAGATCATGCGATTTCCACACGGTTCTTGCCCAGGCTTTTGGCCCGGTAGAGAGCCCGGTCGGCGTTCTCGAGCAATTCGGCCGCGGCCAGTCCGTTCTGGGGATAGGTGGCCAGGCCGATCGATACGGTGATCCTTGGAACGTTACGATTCCGGGGTAGAAGGGACGCGGCATTGATGGTGTTGCGAATGCGCTCCAGCACCCGCAACGATGTTGCACTATTGGTTTCTGGAAGGATCAAAGTGAATTCCTCGCCGCCGTAGCGGGCTAGGAAGTCGGTGTCGCGAATATGCGCCTTAACCATCTGGGCGATGTGGATGAGCAACTTGTCGCCGGCCGGATGGCCGAAGCGGTCGTTGAATTGTTTGAAGTCATCCAGGTCAATCATGGCGAGACTGACCGGCCGGGAATAGCTTCTGGCTTTGCGCAGTTCACTTTCGAGAATGAGGTCAAAGTGACGCCGGTTGGCAATTCTGGTCAGCCCGTCGGTCAGCGACAAGGAGACGGTTTCATCGAACAGCCGGGCATTCTCGATTGCAATCGCGGCTTGGGATGCGAAAACGGAGAAGATCCTCAGGTCTTTTTCCGAGAAGGCATTCAGGTGCTCGCTTTCGATATCGAGCACGCCGATGACCTCGCCTTTGATCTTCAGAGGTACGGCGGCTTCAGAGCGCACGCTCTTCTTCCACTGCGCATAGAAAGGGACCTTGGATACGTCGGGAGCATAGAAGAGCTGGCCCGTGGCGGCCACATAGCCGGTAATCCCTTCTTTCTTGTTAATATTGAGACGAGTCGTTCTCCAGAACCGAATTGGGTAGCCGTGAGCCGCCTTGATGTAGAGTTCCTTTCGATTCTTGTCGATCAGGAGAATCGCGCAGTTGGCGTAGCCAAACGTGTTCCGGATCACCTGAAGGATGCGGCTGAGCACCGCGTCGAGCTTCGACGTTGAGATCAGGGACTTGGCGATGGCGAAGGACACCGCGAGTTCCTTGGCGTGATTGGTGACATCTTCATACAGTCGCGCATTGTGCAGGGCGACACTCAGGCGGTCGGCAATCAATTCGAGGACCCGGACGCTGCCCGGATTGAAAGCGTTCAGTTTGTTGCACTGAAGATCAAGAACGCCGATCGTCCGGCGGGCAATCTTAAGGGGAATGGCGACTTCAGATTTTGTCGAGGTCTGTCCGAGCGACAGGAAGGTCGGGTGCCTCGTCACGTCGTTTGCCACCATCGTGCAGCCCTGTCGCGCCGCAGATCCAACGATACCCTGGCCGAACGTCATCTGCATATTTCTCGGTACTTCACTTCTGAAACCGGCCGAGAGTTTTCGCAAGAGGAGCCGTTCACCCTCAACCAGGAATATAGCGGCAATGAAGTTCTTGAATTTCTGCAGAATCGACCGGGTTGTGCTTTGGCATATCGCGTCGACGTCGAGGGTCCGGGTCAGACGGTGGGCAATCTGATTCATCAAGCTCAGTTCCTTGGCCCTCCTTATCTCACCGTGAATAAGCCGGGTGTTAGCGACCACTACGGCGGCGCGCGCGGCGAGACTGGAAAGGAAGTCCTCGTGCATCGGCGAATAAACATTCTCCTTTTCGTAATTTTGAACTGTGATGACGCCTTCGACGTTGTTCTTGTATATCATGGGAACGCCCAACCAGCTTTTGGCCATTTTGCCGATTGGCTTGATGCCGAGGCGACGGCAATGGTACATCAGGCGATGGTTGATGCGCAGCGGTCTCTTGGTGCGGATGACATGCTCGGTCATGCCTTTGGCCAGAGGGCGTGTGCTGACCTTCAATTCTTCCCCGCCAATTGTATAGATCTCGAAACTGACCGTGTTGTCCTCATGATTGTATGTTGCGATGTAGAAATTGGCGGTGTCGAGAACGCGCCCGATTTCTCGGTAGATTTTGCGAATAACTTTGGGGAGGTCGTAGGATGAACCCAGGAGACCATCGATTTTTCGGTGCAGCCCGAGCTGGGTGATGCCGTTAGTCATCTCCATTGGTGAAATATACCTAACAAGCCAAGAAGGTCAAGAGCGAAAATGGCGGTTGCCGCCGGCACGAATGTCTTGACAATATCAGTAATTCAAGTACTATTGACTCAGCCTAAGGAGGTAATTTGCCAGTAAAGAAGCGTTCCAAGAGTGTGCTCAAGCGAATTCGGCAGGCCGGTCGCCGCCGTCTGGTTAACAAGAAGAAAAAGATAAAGCTCAGGGCGGCGATGAAGAAGGTGCGTACCAGTAAGACGAAGGCCGAAGGCCTAAAGGCCCTACGTACCGCTCAGTCGATCATTGACCGGTCGGTTCAGGATCGTATTGTTCACAAAAAAACGGCCGGACGTTTTCTGTCCCGGCTGAGCCGATTGGTTCAGAAACTGAAATAGACGGTTAAGGCGCTTCGCCATCAGCACCGGGCAGTCAGTCGGGACTTAGCGCCCGGTACCGCCGAATTCCCGTTTTACCCAACCTCGGATCTGCTGCGCTTCATCACCCCGCCCTAAACGCTCCAGAAAACCAGTCCGATCCAGGGCAACCTTCTTGTAAATACTCATGTTGTACCGCAACCTCGGGTCGGCGGTGAACGGTGGTTTTCGAATGTGAAAGCGATCGTAGTCGAAAGCGCCGGTCGAAAGAGACTCGGCCAGTTCGTAGGCAAAGCCGTAGGGCGTGCGCGGCCACCCGGGCAGGATCTGGGCGTTATCCATGGGGCTGCCGAATAGGAGCACGAAGCACCGGCGGGTCTTGCGGCTGCTTTCGACAAAGCGGCTGATCATCTCAATGTAGCAGCGCTGGATTTCCTCGGGGTCCCGGAGACGGCCGTGTTCGAAGTCATCGAGCAGCCGTCGGTAACGCTCGATTTCGACCCGGCTGTCCTGATAGAGCAACGGGTACTCACGCTCAAGGTGTCGAAAATACCAGGAGCGCCGGAGCAGTTCTTTGTCGATGATCCAGATGTCTTGGTACCGGCGTTCGATTTCCCGAATGTAGATGGCCGGGGAGTAGATGTCCCAGTAATCGGTCAGCACAATACTGTTTGATGGTACCGACGCCAGAACATTCTGACCCAGGTCGTAACCGCCGTAGTTGCCATGCATTGTGCTGGAGGCGAAGTTGAGCAGCAAAGGCATCAATGCGGCCGCCACCACCACTCCGCTCTTCAAGTATCTCCTAAGACTGTACAGCCCGTAGCCGGCAACAAGACTGAGAATGACGATGGCCGGCAGAAAGTAGGTTTCAATATCGGGAATGCTGTAATTGATGCCGTACAGAAGATTGACGCCGATAATGCCGACACTGAGCCAGAAGAACGGGCGGTCGGCGCGATAAAGATTGCGCAGGCCCAAGGCGATCAGAACCAAGTAGACATAGAGGAATTCCCGGGCGATGTGCCCGAGCTGGTTTTTGAGATTGGCCAGAATTTCACCGGCGGGACTGGAGAACATCCAGACGCGATACTGCTTGCCGGTTACGTGCCAGAAGAGCCGCTCAACGGTCGCGGGATTGCCCCAGTTCAGCAATGGATCCCGGGCGGCCCGGACCGGAAGGTACAGGTAGAGCGAAAGCCCCAAGCCAAAAAAAGCCAAAGCCACGACCACGGCGCCGGGCCTGGGACGATGACGGATCAGGAGATAGACAGCCAGGGGCAACAGTACCGTGGCAATGATCATATGATTGGTGCAGGCCAGCCCCGCAGTGAAGGCGACGAGAAAGAGCCGGGCTGAAGCCGACAGGGGGCGGATCAGCAGCAGCAATAACGTTATGAAGAGGGCGGTCAGCGGATATACTTCAGCGCTCAAGCTCGTGTTCCACAGGGTGTGCGAAAAGGCCAGCAAACCGGTTGGAAGCAGGGCCAGAAGGGGATCTCGGAGCAGACGCCGGAGCAGGAGGTAGAAGACGAACGCCGCGCAACTGCCCAGGAGCGCGGACAGGACGTTGACTCTTACCGCGACCGAGCCGGCCGGCATGAGGGCCGCAAGCCGGGCTAGAAGCGTGTATAGGGGATATCCGGTCGGGTGCGCGATCCCGAGGGTGGCGCCGACGGTCGTGAGCTCGCCGGCATCAATCAGGTAGATCGTCGGGCAGAGCGTGAAAGAATAGACGGCGAACACGAACACCCAGACGCCCGCGGCCATCAGATGTCGCCGACCGATCAAACTTTCCTCACTCTGGTTTGCGGCCGACGGGAATGAGGTACAGCGGGATTTCGTCTTTTGCCAGCTTAAGGATCTTCTTCACTTCATCATCGTTGAACGCGCCGACCGGCACCGAGCCCAAGCCCAGGGCCACGGCCATGAGGTGGAGATTCTGGGCGGCGTGGCCGACTTCAATATGGACATAACGGAGACCGCGTTCATCGTAGCGGGCGGTGGTCCGTGAGTAGATGGCGGTGATGATGAAAACGGCCGGCGCCTCCTTGATAAATTCCTGATTCCATGATGCCGCGGCGAGTCCGGACCGGACGTCTTTTTCCGAGACCCGGGCCAGTTTGTGGCCGAGCGGGATGTAACGAAAGACGCCGTCTTGTTTGACGACGGTCAGTTCGAGCGGAAAAGTGGCTCCGGCCGATGGTGCGGTGCGGAATTTCCACACCGCATCGGTGATGCCCTGGCATGCCCAGAGCAGGTTGGATATCTGGTCCAGGCTGAGAGCGTCCTCCTGGAATGACCTTACCGAGCGGCGTTGACGAATGCACTCTTCGAGCACCTGCTTGGTCGGGCTCGGTTTGGGCAGGATGATGATCATGTTACCCTCAGCCGCCAGCCACCCCGCCAGCGTCAGCATCCAGAAGAGCCCGGGCGATTTTTGCAGTATTGGCATGGATTGTAACGGTATCTTCAACGTCTTGGGCATAACCACCTCCTAATGCAATTGCCACCGGTGTCTTCTTGCCGCGACACATGCCCAGAACCATTTCGTCTCGGCGTTTCAGTCCCTCGATGGTCAGCCTCAAATCGCCGAGTTGGTCATTGTGGTATGGATCGGCGCCGGCCAGGTAGAAGACGAAATCGGGACCGAAACCGTCGAAAACCTGTTTCAGTCCGCCCATCAATTGCTCCAGGTATTCACAATCGCCGGTTTCATTCTCAAGGCCGATATCAAGGTCGCTGTGCTGTTTGGCCGGGTAGAGCCGCTCCTGATGGATGGAGAAGGTGAAGACTCTCGGGTCATCTCTGAAAATGTAGGCGGTACCGTTGCCCTGGTGCAAATCGCAATCGATGACCGCGATCTTTTCAGCGGCACGGTCCCTCAACAGTGTCTTCGCGGCGTACGATATGTCGTTGACGTAACAGAATCCTTCGGCGTGGTCCGGGAAGGCGTGATGAAATCCCCCCCCGTCATTGTAGCAAACGCGCTCCTTGAGCGCGGTCATGGCGGCAAGGCGGGTACCGCCAGCGGAAAGGATCTGCGCGTCAATCAGTTGGCGGCCGACCGGCATCTCGGATAGGAGCAGCCGCCGGGTCGGTCGGGCATGACGCAAGTCTTCAACGTACTCGGGGGTATGGACGATTTCCAGCTCGTCGAAGTCGGGCATCGCCGGTTTCAGAATATCCGCCCCGGTGATGACATTCTCAGTGAGGAGTCGTTCCTTGATGAGATAATACTTTTCAAGCGGGAAGACGTGGCTTCCGATATCGGCGAAGTAATCATCGGTGTAAACGACCTTCATTGTCCTCAAAAGTAAGCCAGAAAGCGAAAAAAGTCAATTCCATTCTATGATCTAAGCTAACGTGTTGTATGCCTGAATGGTCTTGAGCGCGATCGTGTCCCACAGGAAGTTATTCATGATGTGGGTGGCAAGGGTACGGTCTTTCTTCTTTTCCAGGGCGCGCTTGATCGCCTGGCGAATCGAGCTTACCGACTTTGGGTCCACATACTCGGCGTGGCTCTCGAAGTATTCGTCGGTACCGCCGTGCTTGGTGATGACGACTTTCGCCCCGGCCAGCGCGGCCTCGAGCGCGGCAATCCCGGGCGTCTCGTACCATGACGGCAGGGCAAAGACGTCGCAGGCCGCATAGGCACTGGCCAGCATCGGTGCATCGTTGGATAACCCAGGAATCACGATGATATTCTTATTTTTCTTGGCCTCAGCCAGACACCGATCAGCATAGGGTGTCTGGGCCACCTTGCCGATGATCACGGCCGGCCGGTCAATCGCGGCCAGGGCGCGGATCAACCCGAGGACATTCTTGCGCGGCGATCCGATGTGGCCGACGTTGAGGATGAAGTCCTTGACCTTGTACTTTTCAACAAACAGGTCGGGTCGGGCATAGGCGAAGCGCGACTCGACGCCGTTGGGCACAACAACGATCTTGCCGAGCGGAAGACCGAGGCCGCGGTTGAGAAAGACCGCTTCCATCTTCGTATTCGGTATGACGAGTTCGGCCCATTCACAGATTTCGGAAGTGAAGAGGTGTTCGCACCAGAGTCCTTTCTTGAGCCGGCCCAGTGCTTTCTCGGCCAGGTGAAGCATCGAGAGCATCGTTGTCCCGTGGCGCGTGAAGAAGATGGGTGACACTATCAGGCGGACGCCTTGATTACGCGCCTCGCGCGCCAAATGATACGTCCCCACATTGGCGGCGAAGAGATGGAAGAGGTTGATCTTCTCCTTATCGACGAGTTCCCACGTGTCAAAGAGGGATACGGTGACGCCCATTTTTTCCAGCGCCTCGCGCAGGTTGAGAATCTGGGTGCGCGGGCCGCCGCTCAAGAGAGACAGGGCCTGATAACTACCGAAAGTCACTTTCATGTTCTTATCCTTTTCACCATCCAATCACTTATCTCCTCGCGCCACTTACGCACCAAGTCGATCCGGCGCGTGATGCCGACCGGGCCGGTTTCGACCGGCCGGGGCCGCCAGCGAATGCGCTCGAGCCGGATTTGGGGCCGAATCGGCACCAAGGCCTCGTGACCGGCGCGTACGATACGCAGGCGGAATGAGCGCAGCGCCTCGCTCGTCGTGATCTTGAGGGTTGTGCCGTCCAGAACTACCGAAAACTGGACCTTCGAGCGTTTTCGCCACCACTGCGCATAGTCCCGTAGATTGGTGATTGACACTGCGGGATTGTTGATCATCGCCTCAATGAGTTTCGTGATCACGGTTTTATGGGCGTGGCCCGGATGGTGATAGAAAAATGCCGGTTGCCCACTCGCCAGGCAGTGCTGCAGCGCGGCCCTGAAGTAATCACCCATCGCGGCGTCGTCACCGCCGGCCCGCGCGAGCCGTCCGATGCAGATGGGGTGGATTGGAATCTGCAGGTGCTGGTAGGTTGAAGCGCTTCCCACCGGGACAAAAGGCAGATCATCATAGTCTAGGGTGAATTCCGAACTGTATGTGATGCCGAGTGCATCCAGGCTGGCGGCGAGCGGCTCGTTCCATACGCCGTGCGGAGCGACAAACCCGCAAATCGGGATTTTCGCTTGATGCAGCAGGGTCATACCCTGCCTGATGTTGGCCAGGTTGGCGGCCATCGTATCGTAAACCCGGTGCTCGAAACCGTGCAGGCCGATGTTCTGTCCTTGCCGGCTCATGGCGGCGAAGCGCGGGACCGTGTCGGTTACGTCTTTGAGGTTGACGAACCAGTCAAGCCTGAGGCAGTACTTCCGGGCCAGGGCAAAGAGCTCCTGGATGTCACGGGCCGGGGCGCGGTCGACGTCGATGCGTAGTCCGAAGCTGGTGCGACAGCCATTGGGATGGTACCAGGCATGGACCAGGGGAAGATGGCGCAATTGATGAAGCAGGATCAGGACGTTTGCGATCACTCTCCTGACTTCGCCTTTTGAAACCAGGGCAACTTTCTCGGAAGGGCGGGGCAGCCGCCGGCCGAGGATGAAGTCTTTGCGCGCAGTGCGGCGGTCAAGGATTGCGTCGTTGACGTCGAAGGGCACCAGGATGAAGTGCCCGGCCCGATGCGTACCTCGAACCAGGGCGCGGCGTCCGTTTTCGAGGAACCCGGTGTCGGCGGCACGGCCGACGTAGCCGCGCGCGAAGATGTCCAGGGGCCGGGCGTGGCTGAACACCAAGCTCGTGTCGGGCAAGACGCGCTTGATGAAAGCCGGCCGAGCCTTGACCAGCCCGGTCGGCAAGAAGTGAGCGATACTTGACAGGACCGCACCGCCGGCCGCGAGGTACTGCTCCACGGCCCGGGCATCGGCGTGGCTCAAGGGACCGCTGACCACCAGGGCACTATAGGATCCCGGGTCGACGCGCGACCAGTCGGCGACGATTTCAAACGGCACCCCTTCCTGGTTCAACAGCAACTGCCACCCGGGGGCGGATTTAGTAAGACCGACTATGATTCTCTGCATTTGCGAAGATCGAGGGAAAAGATTCGCTGAAGATTTCTCATGTCCTGGCGGTCGATGCCGCGGATGAGTGTCAGGACGAGCCCGTAGACGGCGGCACCGATGAAAAAGCTGAGAATGATGTTGCTCGGCAGGGTAAGATATACGACGAGCCCCATGACCACCCCGGCTACGAACGGCTTGGACAAGTATCTCCAGAAGCGCAGGTCGTAAGTGGGGCGGAATTTCACATACATCAGCACGAGGGAGACGGCCTCGGCGATGACAACCGAGAGGGCGGTGCCGACCATACCGAACAGCAGGGTCAGCACGGTCACGCCGACGATATGGACCAGCATGCTGATGAAGATATTGAACGCATACTTTCTTTCCTGATTGGCGGCAATCAACCCACAGCAGTAGATCGTATTCAACACGGTGAGCACAAAGAACCAGATGATAATCCGGAACAGAACGATGCCCGGACCATAGTCTTGACCATAGACTACGTTGATTATCGCCGGGGCCAGGACGCTGCAGCCGAACGCCAGGGGCAGAATCACGATCCCGGCCAGCTTGCCCAGGCCGGCCAGCAGGGACTTGACCCTTTCGGCACTTTCTGCATAATAGCGCGACAGGATGGGCAAGAGGACGATAAAGAGAATGCGGTCGATGATGAGGACCAAGTAGACGAGTTTGGTTGCGGCACTCAAGTAGCCGACTTCCTGGTCGCTCCTTAGGAAGCCGACGACGACAATCGGGAAATTGCGCGTGATCTCAGCGCAAATCCGGCCCAGGCCAAGGGGCAGGGCCGAACGGAAGATTTCCTTCCAGGCGGACAGCCGGAACGAGATGCCGAGTTTCCCGACCCGCACGCGATATGCGGCGAGCAGCAAAACAGTTCCGGCCAGAGTACCGCAGAACCAGAAGAACGGCACCAGGTCGATCTGGCGGGCACCGTGGACAAAGAGAATGACCAGGACCAGATAGATCAGCGGCATGACGATGTTCGAGTATCCGACGCTGGCCATCGCCTCGATGCCTTGAAAGAGCCAGTCTAAGTAGAAGACAAACGCGAATAGCGCCAGATGATACATAATGATTATGGATTGCAGGGCGTGAAGCCGGGGGACGACGCTGGTGAGCAGGACGACGAGGCCGAAGACCAGGATTGCCATGATGAGTCGCAGTCCGAATATGTTCCCGACGTATTCCGGTGCCCGGGTGCGGTCTTTGGCTACTTCGCGCACGCCGATGGTGAGCAGTCCGAAGTTGATGGCGATGAAGGAGTAGGAGAAGATCGCCAGTGCGAAACTGATCTTGCCGAAACCGCCGCTGCCCAGAATCCGGGCCAGGTAAGCGGTGGCGACGAAGCTCAAGAACCGGTTGAGGAGGTCGCCGGTGAAGATGGCGATGACATTCTTGGTTATCGGTCGCATCATGCTCCGAGCAGGTTGTCGACCAGTTGATACAGGTCCCGGCGCCGTCTGGTCAGGGGGACATTGTCGGCGATCCGGTCTCGGGCGGCCCGGGCCGCAGCCGGGCCCATGCCCAGAGCCTTGAAAATCGCCGCGGCGGTTTGGCCGGCGTCGCCGTATTCAACCAAGAAACCGGTGCGGCCGATCGCGGTCGGGATGCCTCCTCTCCTGGTTCCGACCGGAATGCACCCGCAGAGCATCGCTTCGCACAGCGCATTGGGCAGGCCTTCCCGCATCGACAACTGACAATAGACGGTGGCTTTCTGATAATAACCCAGGAGTTCGGCGTGGGGGACCGGGTTGAAGAGTCTGACGTTGCCGGGCAGTCCGGCGGTCTCCAATTCGCGTGCCGCCGGGCCGAAGACACCTACGACCCAGAACCGGGCCGCGGGCACCCGGGCCGCGGCCCGGATGAAAGTATCGATGCCCTTGAGCCGGATCCGCGTTTTGTCCGGGCACCAGGCTACGGTCAGGACGACTTCTTCTTTCTCGGTGGCCGCCGGGCGCCAGAAATCAATATCATAGCCCGTGGGTAGACAGCGGACGTTCTTCAGGGCAGGGCCTACATTCGTGCTGATGTCGCTGGCCAGCGATTGGTCGACAATCAGGACCCGGTCGGCCCGGCGCAGCGCAAAGCGTCCCAGCCGTGCTCGCCAGGGATTGACGAACGCGCCGTAGCCCAGCTCCGGAACCCTTGCGACGTCGATCCCGCCGACCACGATGACGACCGGCTTGCCCAGAAGGCGGCCGATAAGGACGACGAGGGCGGCACTGACCGTGCCAAACCAGCAGAAGGCAAGGTCAACGGAAAACATACTCCTGACCAGGTGATGCGCAATCGCAAACCAGGCACCATAAGTCGAGTTCACTTCGTACCTTTCTTTGAGTATTTGCTCATCGATACGGACAAATGGCAATGGTGCAAACGAGGTGAAGAGAATACGGGGTCTCCGGCGTTTCATCGCCGGACCGCGCAATCCGGCGTCCGCGATCAAGGTGTTGCGGTCAACCCGGGCGCCGTTCATCGGAGCCGCAGCCACAACGAGGCCCGCGTTTTGTGCAGGGCGGTTTTCTCCTGCAGCTTGCCGAAGAGCCACCGGCCCTGGCAGAGCATGCTGTTGGCGTACCCCTGCCAGGATTGGGCAGTTCGTCCCAGCCCGGGTGTTCGGGAGAGGCGGCTTGCGGATTTGAGCAGCGCGATGTGCAGGCGGTGATACTCCTGAGAGGCGAGGCGGAAGATCGGGAAGAGGTCGTAGCGGGTCCAGTAGCCGGTGTCGTAGCAGGATACGATTCGCTTCAGGCACGAAAGGCCGTTTTCGTAAAGACTCCGGGCGCGAGCAACACCGTGAAGTCGGCCCAGGTCGTGTAGGCCAAACAGCGTGAACACAAAACCGTTGAGCACCAGCGAAGGGGGATTACTGGGATATTCTTCGTAGAAATCGCCCCACTCCGTGCGCGCCAGGACGCCGCCCTGACCAACCGTACGGCCGAACGGTTCAAGTGCGCGCCGGGCACAAGCCAAGTACTGGTTCTGACCAAGCAGGGCCGCCATCCGGGCCAGAAAGCCGATGGCCTGGCCCTGAACCAGGGCGCTGATCCAGCGCCGCCCGATGCCGTAGTAGGGGCTGGCCATGTCGATAAACCAGACGTCATCGCACTGGGCCGCCACGAGCCAATCGGCAAGTCGAATTGCGCGGTCCCGATAGGGCGACTCTTTGGTTTCGATGTAGCGGTTGTAATAGTGTAATCCCCAGTTCGCAACGGTGATGGGATGACACATCCGGCGAACCCCGGGCAGGTGCACATAGGGAATGCCCTGCTCATCGAATTGGACCGGGTGGAGGTCGGCGCGGGTAAATGCATAGTGGTACGCAGTGAGTTCCATTGCCGGTCAAGTATACATTGTTTGCCGCTTAAGTCAACCTCGGCTTGGCCAAGGCAGTGTGCAGCCCCATAAATGACTTACATGTAAGAATCTAATTTTATAGCACACTGAAGGGGTGTGGGGAAGAGGCGTCCCCACGCTTTTGGGGTAATCCGCCTGAGGCGGGTTGGAAGTGTCGTGTCTTGTGAACAAGACTAATGTAAATGAATTTGCGGGACACGACAGTAGCGCCGTGGCTTGTGCATTGACACGCACTTCCCGTTAGTTATAATGAGGGCGATGACCGGTTTTGGCAGGCTTGATGCGTATCTTAAAGAGTGCGTCAGTGCCGGCTATTTCCCGGGCGCGGTGGTGCTGGCGGGTAATGTTCGCGAAGATCTCTTCTTCGAAATCTACGGCCAGGCTCAGGTTGAGCCGGTCTTGCGTCCGATGCGTCCCGATGCGATTTTCGACTTGGCCTCGCTGACCAAGCCGATTGCGACCGCGACTTCCATCTTGATACTCAAAGAAGAACGGATGCTTTGCCTGTCCGACCGGCTTGCGCACTATTTTCCGGCGCTTAAGTCCTCACCGTACAAGGACGCCACGATTCTTCAGGCATTGGTTCATACGTCTGGGATTCCGGCCTGGTTTCCGCTCTACATCGTCGCCGCCGGCGCCAAGGAGGAGATTGACTATATTGCCGGACTCGCACCGAAATTCGCGCCGGGCAAAGGCGTTGAATACTCCTGCCTTAACTATATACTGCTGGGTGCGGTGATTGAAAGGGCGTCGGGTTTTACGGTTGGCGAGTTCTCCCGCCGGAAGGTTTTCGAACCGCTGGGCATGAAAGACACGTGCTTCCTGCCGGGCGAGTCCAAGCGCGAACGGTTCGTGACGACGGAAGTCGGCAACGAACACGAGAAGGAAGTCTGCCGGAACTACCCGGGTCGCATCGCGGTGCCTTGGCGATCATACGCGATCACCGGCGAGGTGCATGATGGGAATGCCTTCTACGGGTTCGGCGGCGTCAGCGGCAATGCCGGCCTTTTTGCACCGGCGGCTGACCTGGCCCGGTTTGTTCGTTCGCTGCTTGGCCGCAAGAGCGTCATCAGCCGTGAGGGGATAGAGCTCATGATTAGCAATCACACGGCGCACCTTGACCAGGGCCGCGGCATCGGCTGGGGTGTGGCGAGCCGTTTTGCCGGGCAGTTCTTTTCCAAGAAGACGTTTGGTCACACGGGTTTCACCGGAGTCTGCATCTATGCTGATCCGGTGACCGAACTGTTCGTTCTCCTAATGACCAATTCGGTTCATCCCAGGGTGAAGAAAGGGATTCTTGATGAGATCCGCCCGAGAGTCTGCGATCTGGTATACGAAGGGGCGATTGTAGCATCGAAATGACAAATTCTAAATTTATAATCCTAAATCCGAAACAAATTCCAATTTCTAGATATTCAAATCCCGAATATTCTGTGATTTGTTTAGAATTTAGAAATTAGGATTTAGTATTCTATGCTAGTCTGTAACATCTGTCCTCATCAGTGCGGGGTTGACCGCAACCAGAAGTTGGGCGTGTGTCAGGCTCCGAACCAGTTGAAGGCTGCCCAGGCCAAGTTGCACTTCCACGAAGAACCGTGCATCAGCGGCACCAGGGGTTCGGGTACGATCTTCTTTTCTCACTGTAATCTCCAGTGCCGATTCTGCCAGAACTACAGGATATCGCAGGAGCATTTCGGCAAAGTGGTCAGCCCCTCAAGATTCACTGAAATCATGTTGGAACTGCAAGCGCAAGGGGCGCAGAACATCAACCTGGTGAGCCCAACTCCGTATTTGGACTGCTTGGTCGGCCCTCTTGAGACCGCTAAAGCAAAAGGTCAGCTAAAGATACCTATCGTCTGGAATAGCAATGGTTATGAGAATGTTGATGCCCTGAATCGATTGTCCGGTTTGGTCGATGTCTATCTGTCGGATTTGAAGTACTTTTCCGACGAAATCGGACGTAGCTTTTCAGGGGTTGAGAACTACTTCGAGTTTGCGCGCATGGCGATCCTTGAGATGCGGAGACAGGTTCCGAGAGATGAGTTCGACGGCGAGATGATGAGAAAGGGGTTGATAGTGCGTCACCTCGTCTTGCCGGGCCAGGTTGACGACAGCAAGCGGATCCTGGAGTGGCTGGCCGCAAACCTGGGAACCGGGACAATAGTCAGTTTAATGGCGCAGTACTACCCCGCTCACCGGGCCGCCCAGTATCCTCCTCTTGACCGGCGGTTGACCGAGCATGAATATGCCCAGGTGTGCGACAACTTCATCGAACTGGGGTTTAGCGAGGGCTACGTGCAGGAATTGTCCTCGGCCGAGGCACACTACACGCCGGATTTCAAGCTTGAAGGGGTATAATACAAACGCATCAAGTAACATGACAGTGTCATTGCGAGCCCGCCACGCTGCTTGGCGGGCGTGGCAATCCCATTTTCTCAGAAGAGATCCCTCGTTTCACTCGGGACGATGCTTCGCGTCGGATTGCGCAGCCTGTTCCGAGCGCAAGCGAGGAATCTCGCTCCTCGCAATGACGACTTAGCAACTGCGTTCGTATTAGTTCGTGGCTGGGGCGTAAAGTGTATTGACCAATCCCGATTTTGGCATACAATCGAAGATGATGACGACTTTTTTGCTTTTTTCTTTTTTTCTAACTTCTTATTCCCCGTCATCGGCCGGGGAGGTGGAAGCGACCGAACACCACCTGGCGAATGGTCTCAAAATTGTCTTCGTCGAAAACCACTCATCACCGGTTGTGGCGTTGCAGATCTGGTATCGCGTGGGCTCGAAGAATGAGACGCCCGGGATCCGAGGCATCTCCCACCTCCTTGAGCACATGATGTTCAAGGGCTCAACCAATGTCGGGCCTGAGGAACACATGCGGCAGATCGGCTGGGTGGGAGGGAGAACCAACGCCTTCACCTCTGAGGATGTCACCGTCTATCATCAGGTCGTGCCGTCCAGTTCGGCGGAGTTGGCCTTCCGGCTTGAGGCCGACCGGATGGCATCGTTGACCCTTTCCGGCGATGCACTGCTTACTGAACGAGAGGTGGTCAAGGAAGAGCTGAGGGCGCGTGATGAGAATAGCCCTTGGGCGCGGTTCTACAACGGACTGCTCAAAGTCCTCTACAAAGCCCACTCCTATCGATACTCAGTCATCGGGACGCTTGAAGACTTAGATTCTGTAAAGGCCGCGACGCTCCGGGACTACTACCGTAAGTACTATGCCCCGGATAATGCGGTCATGGTTGTGGTCGGAGACATCACCTGGGCCAGGGTCGAAGAGTTGATCTTGAAGTACTTCGCGCCTATCGGATTCAAGCGCGGTGAAATCGCGCTGATACAACAGGAACCGCAATCAAAGAAAGAGCAGAAGGTCACTTTCAAACTGCCGATGCAGCTGGCGCAGTCCGGCGTTGCTTACCGGATTCCCGCGGCCGACCACCCGGACATTCCGGCCATCGAAGTGATCATTGATGTCCTGGTCAGGGGGAGGAGTTCGCGGCTCTATAAGCGATTGGTGCGCCAGGAGCAGACCGCGGTCGGTGTCTATGATGTGACCGGGATCAACCAGGATCCAGGCTTCTTCTTTATCAGCGCGACGCACAATGAGCCGGCCAAGGGTAAGCATATCCAGAAGACAATGCTGGAGGTGATTGAGGGGATTGTTCAGCACGGCGTAACTTCCGAGGAGCTGACCCGGGCTAAGAACCACCTGCTGGCCAACTTCACGTTTGGTCTTTGTTCCTTTTCTGGTCAGGCCTTTGGATTAGGTAACGCAGAGGTGTACTATGGTGACTACCGGCGGTATCATGAGCGGAGCCGGCGTTATGACCGGCTGACCAGCGACGACATCAAGGCCGCTGCGGCAAAGTACCTGGTCCAGGAAAACCGGGTTCGTTTCCACGTTGAGCCTGAAAGACCTGTTGGGGGTCCAGGCCAAGGCAAGCATGAATCGCAATAGACGTTTCTGCAAATCATGTTTGTTGTGCATTGCTATTGCCATCACGATGCACTCTTTGCTCTTTGGCCAAGCGGTCACTCTGCCCGAAATGAAATCGTTTGTTCTCGACAACGGCCTCAAAGTGATTGTGGTCGAGAACCACGAGCAGCCGGCTGTCTTGTACTCGCTGATGATCAAGTCCGGGACACTCGAAGATAGGGAGGGCAAAGAAGGCGCGACCGAATTGGTGGGCAAGCTACTGGAGCGGGGCAGCAAGAACTTCACCGCGGACCGGTTGGCCGAGCGCATTGACTTCTTGGGCGCTCGCTTCGACGTTGAAGTCTCTCGTGAGTACGTTGGCATTGAATTGATGGTTTTGTCTAAAGACCGCCTTGAAGGGCTTGACATCCTTGCTGATGTTGTCATGCATCCAGGATTCCCCGAGGCCGAACTAGCACTTGCACGAAAGGAGCTGTTGGCCGAAGTCAAGTCGGTTATGGACGAGCCGCAGACGATTGCCGGAGACCATCTCCGCAGCATAATTTTCGGAGTTGATCCGCGCGGCCGCACCAAGACACAGGGCAGCGTCAGTTCGACCAAGCGTGAACATGTTGTCGAGATGTATGACTGGCATTTTACTCCCGACAACGCGGTTCTTGTGGTCATCGGTGACATCCACCGCGATTCGACGGTTCGGCATTTGAACGGCCGATTCAGGGAATGGCGGCGGAAGGGAAGGATAGAGCGCCTTGTTAGTATTGTGCACGGAGATCCGTTAACCCCATCTTTGCCACAACCCCGTATCCGGCTGGTTGACAAGCCAGGTTTGACCCAGGCCTTCATCGCGCTCGGATTTCCGAGCATCAAGCGGAATGACCCCGATTATTTCGCTTATCTCGCGATGAACCATGTTCTGGGCGGCGCTGGTTTTTCCTCACGCTTGATGAGTGTCGTGCGGGCGCAGCAGGGAAAGACGTACGGTATCAGCAGCCGGTTTGAAGCCGGAACCCTGGCCGGACCGTTTATGGTCAGAACGTTTACCCAGAGCGGCCAGACGCGCGAGATGATTCAACTCATTGTGAAGGTAATGACCGAGATGAAGGAGAAGGGGATCACCGAGCAGGAGCTCGACCACGTCAAGACTAGTCAGATCGGCGGGTACCAGCTCCGGTTTCAGACTCCTTCGGACTTGGCCCGCGAGATTCTGAGCGCCGAACTCTACGGCCTGGGTCTTGACTACCTCAAAACCTATCCGGAAAAGATCAATGCGTTGACCGTCGAAAAGGTCAACCGGGCGGCTGCTACCTTTCTTCATCCCGAAGCCTTCTGGCTGGTCGTGGTCGGCGACGGCGCGACCGTTGACACCATCGTCGCACCATTAGGCAATATTCAAGGCGTCCCCTACCAGGACCTCTACACAAAGTAGTTCGATCCGTCAGTTCTCGGCGCTCCAGACAGCACTGCAATTTAGCTATTGCTTTTGCATCGAAACGCGATACAATTCTCCCGCCCAATGCACCGCGCATCGATTATTAGTAGATTTCATTGCTGCAGGACGTCAATTCCCTTAGGTATTTACTTTCCCGGTCGCAGTGGCGCAAAGGAGTTTTCATGCAAATGAAGGTCGTGACACGGTCACTCACGCAGTTTGGGGGGGACTTGATTATTGTCAATTTATTTGAAGGGGTGAAAGAGCCGGGGGGAGCAACCGGAACGGTCGACAAGGCGTTGGGGGGTGCAATCAGGAGGGCGGTAAAGTCCGGTCAGATCACCGGTAAACTGGGCGAGACGTTAGTGATCCAAACCCTGGGTCGGCTCGGCGCCGGTCAAGTAGCGGTGGTTGGTCTTGGTCGATCCGAGAAGTTTGGTCCGAACGAAGTCCGCAAAGCCGCCGGGGCGGCGGCTTTGGCGGCCCGAAAGGCCAAAGCCCGGAAGGTGGGGACAATCGTTCATGGTGCGGGCATCGGTGGTCTTAAGCCTGAGTCCGCAGCGCAGGCCCTGGTTGAAGGAACGATTCTGGCCCTCTATCGTTTCGATGTCTATCGGGAATCGACCGAGCCTGAGATCACCGAGTTTTCCATCCTTGAGATTGACCGGCAACGATCCCAGCAGATGCGGTCCGGTGCTGCGCTCGGGCAGATCACGGCTGAATCCCAGAACATCGCCCGCGATCTGGTCAATGAGCCGGCCAACACGCTGACACCGATGGCGCTCGATCAGCGGGTCCGGCGCCTGCTGGTCGATTTCGGCCTGGCCAAAAAGATAAAATACCAGTCGCTGACCGAGCGCGATATCGCCCGGCAGAAGATGGGGGCACTGCTTTCGGTAAGCCGGGGCAGCGCCAACCGACCGAGGTTCATCACGCTGCGGCACTTGCGACCCGACCGCCCGTTGATCTGCATGATAGGCAAGGCCGTGACTTTCGACTCGGGCGGTATTTCGCTTAAGGCCGGTGAGGGCATGTTCCGCATGAAGGGCGACATGGCCGGCGGCGCGGCGGTGATCGGCGCAACGCTCGCTCTGGCCCGAGCCAATGTTGACATTAATCTTCTGACCATCGTGCCCGCCGTCGAAAACCTGCCCTCCGGCACAGCCTCTCGTCCCGGCGACATTGTCCGGGCTTCAAATCGCAAAACGATCGAAATCATTTCGACCGATGCCGAAGGCCGCATGACCCTGGCCGATGCTCTTGTCTATGCGGAGCGGCATGGTGCCCGTATCATTGTCGATATCGCGACGCTGACCGGCGGATGCATGATTGCCTTTGGCGATGTGACCTCGGCCGTGATGGGGAATGATCAACGCCTCATCAACTCCCTGATTGCTACCGCCGAGGAGTGCGGCGAGCACCTGTGGCAGCTGCCGCTTTTCGACGAATACCAGGAGCGTATTAAGAGCGATGTTGCCGACGTTAAGAACTCGGGCGGCCGCGAGGCTTCCCCAATAACCGCCGGCATGTTCCTGAAGCTGTTTGTGGACAAGAGCCGCTGGATCCACATCGACATGGCGGGTAAAGAGATTACCGACCGCGAAGGTCACATGCAACCGCGGGGCGGTACCGGATTCGGCACGCGCACGCTCTTCGAGTTCTGCCGGCGTATCGCCTGATGGTGCGATGCCCGGACGGCCGCGGTCGAACCCCGAGGCAGCGGATTCGTCACCTCATTGCGTTTATGCTGACAATCGCCGCCGGTGCGGTATCAACCGGCTGTGCGCCCCAACCATACTTGTGGTGCCCGAACGGTTTCCACACCGGCAAGACCCTGGCGCCGGGGGAAAAGCAGGTGGCGGTGCATACCTTCCTCTACGGCCCGACCTATGCGAGTTTCACAATGTCGACGGGGCGTGACTGGGAAGGTTTTGTCGGTCTTGGCCAGGTGGGGCAGATCTATCCCGAGGCGCCGATTCTGGGCGCCAATCTCGGAATGACACGGAGCCATCTCAGGTTTTGGTGGATAAGGTCAAGTGCCGGCTTGGAGGTAGAAGGATTCGCATCCGGGGCGCCACTTTATCCGCGACAGGATTTGACCGGGGCCCAGGTTTTTGCTACGTACGCGGTCGGCGCGTTCCCGAAGGACTGGCTCGGGGTCTTTTTTCCTCTCAAGATCACCTATGTATGGGCGGACTGGGAGGGTGACATTTCGCGGGGTTTCGGTCTGGTGCCGGGGTTCGGAGTGACCCTGGAACGCCGGCATCTGTTTCTGAGAGGTGCTTTCAATCAGGGGGTGGCGGTTGACTGGCCGCCGACACCCGATGTTGGTGACCTGCGCTTGTGGTATTACCTGGGACTCCAGCTCGGGTACCGATGGTAAAGAAGATGAAAAATCAAAAAGCAAAAATCAGATATCACGCATCGAACGTCAAAAATCGGGGATCAAGTATTATTACTCAGAACATAGTAATGTTCCCGATTTCTACGTCTGTATCTCCCTAAGGCACGCCTGTGTCCCGTAGAGAAACGCAGTGGTGTCGTAGAGAAATGAATTTCGCGTGAAATATCGAATATTTCTTATGATACGGTGAGAACGATTACATGTTCCCCGTAATAAGAATCAAGTATCAAATATCACTTGGTGCTTTGCACGGAACGCTCCAAATTTTCTGTTGACCTATTCTGGTTACTGCGTATACTGACTGACTGGTCAGTTCAGTTTGACCGGTCTCCACAGCAATGAAAACGAAGACAAATGGGAAACATACCCGTCAGAAAATCCTCGACGCCGCGTTGCAGCATTTCAGCCGCCGGGGCTTTTTCGAGACAGGCGTGGACGAAATCGCCCGGGCCGCGGGCGTCGCCAAGGGCACGGTCTATCTCTACTTCAAGGACAAGCCCGACATCTACATTGCGGCGATCGATGAGCATTTCAAGGACTCGATGGCTTTTCTGCACGCAATCGAGTCCGGACGAAGAGGGCCGCGGCGGAAACTCGAGGATATCGCTGATAATTTTATGCGTCACATGACCCGGTTTCAAAGCTCATGGCCGATGATCAGCCTTGAGAACATCAATCTAGCGGGTCGAGTCCTGAAGGACCTGCGGTCGGTTATTATGTCACACATGCACGATGTAACACGGTTGATAGCCCGCATTGTTGACGAAGGCATCACCCGCGGCGAGTTTCGCCGCGTTGACGCCGAGGTGGCGGCGATTCACTTCTTAAGTGCAGTGAGGACGGCCTTCGTCGCCAGCGTCATTTACGGGAAACGGCCGGCCGATGGCAAATCGGCCTTTGACTTTTTTTTCAGGGGCCTGCAAAAGAGGAGATAGGATGAGCCTGATACTGATTTTCATGGCGGCGTCAAGCCCGCCAGTTTTTGAACAGGAGTGGGGACTCAAGGTCGGACCGGACTACGCGACCTACCTGCTTTTTCAGAATGACGAAGAACACAGGGGCCGATGCCAATTCGGCGGCGAGATTGAAGCTGAAGACATTGTTCCCAATATCGGCATCAAGGTCCATGGCAGCAGAGTCAAATACCAGTCCGGGGACTACACCTGGGAGTATACTCCCGTATCCTTCTGTACAAGTTTCAACATGCTGCCGTTTCTGAAATACGACCGTCTGCGATTGACACTCGAGACCGGCATGGGCATCTACTTCTGGCGCGGCCTCTTCAAGAACGAAGTCATGGTTCTGCCTAACAACACGCGGGCCGATGAGCGTGATCCCGGGTTTGTGATTGGCGCGACGCTGGAACTGCGGCCGGTTCGGCTCCTCGTTCTCCAGGGATTGATTCGTTACAACTACCTGGCCAGCTCTAATATCTACAAGTACGGATTTGCTGACAAGGACGACCGGCTGCTCGAGATTGGCTTTGGCGTCCGGGCAGTTCGACACAGCAGGAGGTATTGATGACGATCATTCTTTCGCTGTTGATCGCAGTATCCGGGAGGGACACCGTGAGACTGAACCTGGACCAGGCGATAGCCTACGCGTTTGAACACAATGCTTCCATTGAACAGCTGAGGCTTGACTGCGATAAGGCGCGGGCGCGAGTCGGGGAAGCGACGGCCGGTTTCTATCCGAGTTTGACCGCGAGCGGCTACTATGCCTATCAAACCGACGTGGCCAGCTTCCAGGTGGACAGCGTGGCCGTGCCGATGGGTCGACACGCGAACTACAGCTACGAGCTTTCTTTGCAGCAAGTACTATTCGCCTGGGGCAAGATCTACAATGTCTACCGCATCGCCGACATCGGGCGTGAAGCGGCGCGGCTAAGGTTGGAGCGCAAGAAGCAGGAGATCACCTACTTGGTCACCGATGCGTTCTATGGACTGCTCGTGCTGGATGAACTGGTGCGGCTTTCCAACGAGAGCCTTACTCAGCTCAAGCGCCATGAGGAATCGGTGCGGAAGCGGTATGAGGCCGGGATGGTTTCCCAGTTTGACCTGTTGCGCGCACAAGTGCAGGTAGCCAATCTGAAACCGCGCGTAATCGAAACCGAGAACGGCCGAAAACTCACGCGTGAGGGATTCAAACTGCTCTTGGGTCTGAAACTCGACCGGGAATTCGCGTTGAGCGGAGAACTGAAGCAGGCGGACGAGGCCTTCGACCTTGACTCACTGATTGCCGACGCCCAGCAGAACCGTGCCGAAGTGAAGAATCTCGCCCAGCTTGAGGAAATTTCCCGGCTGGGGCGCGACATTGCCGGCCGGGCCAACCTGCCCATGGTCGTCGGCGGGGCGCGTTATGAGCGGCGCAAACCGTTCGGTTTTTTTGGCGACGAGTGGGGTTCCAATGTCACATTCAATATTGGGTTTCAGTGGTCGATTTTCGAGGGGTTCAAGAATCTGCACCGGTATAGACAAGCTGAGCTTGCTCTGAAAGAAGCC
This sequence comes from uncultured bacterium, assembly GCA_964354155.1. Classification (GTDB taxonomy): domain Bacteria; phylum Hydrothermota; class Tepidihabitantia; order SM23-42; family CAYGYG01; genus CAYGYG01. The sequence continues at coordinate 135,864 of CAYGYG010000002.1, forward strand.
CGTCTGGCCTACGAGAACCTTCAAGAGGCGGTCACACTCGAAGTGAAGCAAGCCTATTTCAGCTTCATGGCCGCCAAAGAAGCCATCGGGGCGGCCCGGGAAAACGTTGGGCAAGCCAAGAAGGCCTTCAATATTATTGAGACCCGCTATCGTAGTGGGCTTGCGATCAATCTTGAGTATCTGGACGCCCAGCTGGCGATGATGCAGGCCGAGACGAATTACCTGTCGGCGCTCAAGAATTACTATTCGTCGAAAGCGGCGATCTATCGAACGATCGGCAAGGAGGAATAGATGCGCAAATCGTTAATTCTGGTTTTGGTAATTATTGTCATCTTGGTTGCGGTTATCTTGCGGGTATCCTTGGGCCGGCGTGCCAAGAAAGGCGGGGAAGAAGTACTGCGGCCGTCGGTTGAGGTTGTTGCGGTATCCAGGGATACAGTTCGCGCCACCTGCGAAGTCATCGGCACGATACTGGCGGATAAGACCGCGCAGGTTTTCCCGGAGGCAATGGGCCGCGTTTCGAAGATCATGGTTAAAGAAGGAAGCACGGTGGAAAAAGGCTCCCGGCTCATGTCAATCCGCAACGAAACCATCGGCTTTGAATACGAGGAAGGATATGTGCAGTCGCCCATTGCGGGCGAAGTGGGCAAGATACTGGTCGACGTTGGCGCCATGGTGACACCGCAGGTGCCGGTTGCAATAGTTGTTGACTACGCTACGGTCAAGGCATCTTTTAACCTTGCCGAGCGCGACGTCGCCTCGGTCAGCAAGGGCAAATCCATTTTGGTTGAAACCGATGACCGGCCGGCGCATCCGATCCGGGCTGAGATCTCGGAAATCAGCCCGATCATCGACCCCTTGACACGCACCAGTTCGGTCAAGGCGGTTATTCCTAACGGCCGGCGGCTACTTAAGCCGGGCATGACCGCCCGGGTCAGAATCATTCTGGCCGAGAAACGCAATGTACTGGCCGTGCCCAAGGATGCTCTGATCGACGGGCACGTCTTCGTGGCTAAGGATAGCGTTGTCGAGAAACGTGCGGTGCAGACCGGACTGATCGGGGATAGCAAGGCAGAAATCACGAGCGGGCTTGGCGAGAACGAGGTCGTGGTGACGGTCGGGCAGCAGCGTTTGGCGGGCGGCGAGAAGGTTAGTCCCGTGCCCCGAGGTGAATGATGAAGATAACAGAGATATCGGTTAAGCGGCCGCTCGCCGTCGGGATGGTGTTCCTGGGCGTGATGATCTTCGGCGCCATCTCAATCTTGAAGCTCCCGGTCGACCTTTTACCCAATATCCGTTTTCCAATGATGATCGTCATGACGATTTATCCCGGCGCCGGCCCGGAAGAGGTTGAAAGCCAGCTCACCGAACCTCTGGAGAAAGCCCTCGGCACGGTCAACAACCTGGACAAGATAACGTCATCCTCATCAGAAAACGCTTCCAATATCTTCTTGCAGTTCGAATGGGGAACCGATATCGATGCGGCGGGGAATGATGTGCGGGACCGCGTCGGCTACATTCTGCCGTATTTTCCGGAGGATGCCGACTATCCGCTCGTCTTCAAGTTCGACATATCCCAGCAGCCGGTAGTGATGTACTTCGTCTCGGGGAATATCGACCCGCTGGAACTCGAGGGAATCGCCGAGGAGATCTCGGAACGTTTGCAGCGCGTGGGCGGTGTGGCGGCCTCATATGCCTTGGGCGAGACAATGCGGGAAATCCAGATTGTCCTGGATCCCCTCAAGATGGCTGGTACCGGCATAACCACGGATCAGATAACCAATGTGCTCAAGGCCCAGAACTTGAACTTTCCTCTGGGCACCGTCGAATCAGGTTCCAAGGTTTATATCCTGAGAGCCATCGGCCAGTATCGAAACCTTGACGACATCGGCAAGACCGTTGTCGGCAACAAGAATGGGGTGGCGATTGCACTGTCGCAGATTGCGGAAGTAAGATCTCGAGCGGCTGAAGTGAAATCAGTCGCCCGCACCAACGGCACGCCTTCAATCTGGGGTTCAATCCAGAAGCGGACTAACGCCAACTCGGTGCAGGTCGGCAACGCCGCGGCCAAGGAGATTGCCAAGATAAAGAAGGAACTGCCCCCGGGAGTGACCGTTGACATTATGTTCAATCAGGCTGACTATATCACGCGCTCCGTGCGCAGTACGGCGGACACAATGGTCATGGGTGCGATTCTGGCAATTCTCATTCTGTTTCTCTTTTTGGGCAGCGTCCGCTCGACAATCTTTGTCGGTGTGACGATTCCGATCACCATCTTTTTCTCCTTGTTCCTCATGTATCTCTTCCGGATGACGATCAACATCATCTCCCTGGGCGGCCTGACGATTGCGGTCGGTATGGTGGTTGATGCCGCGATTGTCGTCTTCGAGGCGATCCACCGGCATCAGGAGCGGGGTGCTGACCCCCAGCGTGCCGCGCTCGAAGGCACGTCCGAGGTGGGAATGGCGATAACCGCGTCGACTCTGACGACGGTTGCGGTTTTCCTGCCGCTTCTGCTGGTCAGCGGTTTTGCGTCCATCTTTTTCACGCCTTTGGCACTGACCACCAGCTTTGCACTGATGTCCTCGCTGGTTGTCGCCTTGACGATTCTGCCGATGTTGTCGGCTCACTTCCTGAAGGTCCGGACTGAAGGGCAGCAGGGACGATTTACCCGGAGCCTTTTGTCGCGTTACCGGAGATTAGAAGATGTCTACGGCAGGATCATTGATTGGGCCCTGCACCACCGAAAGGCAGTCATTTTAGGGACGATAGGTGTTTTCCTGACGAGCCTCGTCCTGATTCCGTTTATTGGAACCGAGCTGTCGCCGGACACGGATCGCGGAGAAATCAATATCACTGCAGAAATGCCGGTCGGCACCAATCTGGCGATGACTGATTCCGCGGTGGCGAAGCTTGAGAGAATCGTTCTTGACAACGTACCCGAGATTGAAATCCTTTCATCCTCGATCGGGAGCGGTAGTGGTTTTACGGCTCTCTTTGCCGGCACCGCGGGACCTCATTCAGGCCAGATATCGATTCTGCTCGTGGATCGTGAAAAGAGGGAACGGTCGGTCTGGGAGATCCAGCGCGATCTGCGGCCGAAGATGGGGAATATTCCGGGGCTCAAGGTGAGATTCGGCGGCGAGCACTTTGCGGCGATGTTCGGCGGCGGCAAACCAATCGAGATCAAGATCATAGGGTATGATGTGGCCAAGGCGCGGCGGCTCTCGGATAGTCTGATGGAGCGACTCAAGGGGGTAAAGGGACTGGTCGATCTGGAAACCAGTCTGGGCGATGGTAAACCTGAATTGCGTCTCGTGATCGATCGTCAAAAGGCGGCGAATTTCGGTTTGACGCCCTACCAGATCGGGCAGGTACTGCGCTCGCGGATTGAGGGGACGGTGGCCAGCCGTTTCCGGCAGGCCGGTGATGAGTACGATATCAGAATTATGGTTGACCGGAAGCACCGCGACAACCTGCAGAAGGTGCGTTCGATGACCATCGCAACGCCGCAGGGCGACGTGCCGCTGCGCAATTTTGTGAGCGACACGATCAGCGTCGGTCCAGTGGTGCTTGAGCACGAGAGCAACAGCCGGCTCGTCAAGGTCAGCGGTGGTGTGGAAGGACGAGACCAGGGGAGTGTTGCGCGCGATGTCCGCCGCGTGCTCGCGTCGATTGCGCGGCCGCCCGGCTTTACGGTTGAACTGGCTGGTGGGTTTGAGCAGATGCAGACGACCTTCCGTGACCTGGGCTTGGTCATCCTACTGTCATTGGTGCTGGTTTACATCATCATGGTCGGCCAGTTTGAGTCGTTCCGGGAACCTTTTGTCATCATGTTTACAATACCGCTGGCGATCATTGGCGTTCTCTGGATGCTCTTCTTCAGCGGTACGACCATCAGCATGCAGAGTCTTTTGGGTGTGCTTCTCTTGGGCGGGGTCGTGGTCAATAACGCGATCGTCTACATCGACTATGTCAATCAGCTGCGCCGGAAAGCCGGGATGGGTCTTTTCGACGCGGCGATTGAAGCCGGCCGGGTGCGCCTGCGCCCGATTTTGATGACGGCCCTGACGACCATCTTCGGACTCATTCCGATGGCGCTCGGGGTCGGTGCCGGCAATGAGATTCGCGCGCCCATGGCCCGTTCGGTCATTGGCGGCATGTTGATTTCGACTTTCCTGACTTTGATTTTCATTCCTGTCGTCTACACACTGTTTGAGAAAGGGAAAAAGACGCCGGGCGTCGGATCAGGGGGCACGGCGTAGCGCGGTAACTTCATTTCGAATTGGTCAGGCGAGTCGAAACCCTTTGTCCCTGAACAGCCTGAGGCAGGCATCGACGACTTCCGGGTCATAGAGTATGCCGCGGTTCTTTTCCAATTCCTCAAGGGTGACGGGAATACCACGTGCCGGTCGATAGGGACGATACGAAGACATTGCCTCGACCACATCGGCAATCGCCAGGACTTTCGCATCAATCGTGATTTCGGTGCCGGTGTTCCCCCGGGGATAACCTGAGCCATTCATGCGCTCATGGTGCTGGAGGATGATCGAGGCCACCGGCCAAGGGAATTCGACGCTCTTGAGGATGTCGTGGCCGATTTCGGCATGAGTCTTGACGATGTCAAACTCGACCGCGGTCAATTGCGTCGGCTTGACCAGAATCTCGGCCGGAATGTGGATCTTGCCAATGTCGTGGATTACCGCGGCCATGTGAATGCCGGCGATCTGTTCGGCCGGCAGGCCGAGTTCCTGGGCAATGGCCCGCGCGAGCTCGGCGGTTCTTCTCTGGTGACCGGCAGTATACGGGTCCCGTGCTTCGGCGATGCGGGCAATGGCATCGACCGTGCCATCGATCATCTTCTCGAGCTTGAGATAACTTGCTTTGAGTTCGTAGTGAACGCGTCTTGTTTCAGTAATGTCGCGGGACACCACCGAGATCGCCCGATGTGTGCCGTAGCTTACCAGAGCGGCACCGACCTCAACATTAACCAGCGAACCATCTTTGCGCCGGTACTGGCGTTCGGCGAGGGTCGCGCTGCCGTCGGCCACGATCTTCGCAATCTTCTCATCGATATCCTCGCGCGGGTGGGCGATGAAATCGTAGAGCGTGAGCCGGCGGATCTCTTCCGGCGAGTAGCCAAGCAGCTTGCACATGGCGGTGTTTGCCTCGATGATCTTCTGGCTTGAGAGATCGACAATGAAGATGTTGTCAACGCTCTGCTCGACGACCGCGCGGTACTTGGCTTCGCTGCTGCGCAGGGCACGCTCGCCCGTTTCGCGCTCGCTTAGGTCGAAAAAGGCCACGAAGAAACCAACCGTTTGACCCGACTCATCCTGGCGCGCCAGGGCGGTGAGCCCCACCGGTACCGCCGCACCGTTCCGGTGATGCAGTTCGCAGTCCTTGGCGGGTTCGCGACGGTCTTGAAGGACGGCGGCCTTGAGCAGGTCCATCATGTCCGACGGTGCACATAGCGAGTTCAGATTACGGCCGACGATTTCCTCGCGCGGGTAGTCGACCAGGCGTTCGAAGGCATCATCAATGTCGACCACGACCCCCAGCGGAGTAACGTACGCGATCGGGATTGGCAGGAAGTGCCAGATATCATTGATGTACTTTTCCAACTCGATAAGGTCGGCCAGTGAATCTTGGCTGGGGAGGGAGTTCTCAGTCATTGGCTGACCAGGTGGCCTTGAAGAGATGCTTGTCGCCATTTCTGAAGATGCATTCGGTTTCCTCGATCCGGACGCCTTTACCGGGCAGCAGGTACTCGAATAAGCTCAGGAAGTACCCGGCGAGGTACGTGCAGCAGATAGGATGGGTCCTGAAGTCTTTGAGGTCGAGTAATGCGTAGCTTTTCGCTTCATTCAACTCGCGTGCCTCCACTGTGCCGATACTATAGTGCTTCGACCAGTAATCCGGCGCACGGTGGAAGGCAATCGATGGCGAAATGAAGAACTTCATCATCAGTTTCACGACAAAAAAATACTTGGGGGCGGTTGAGCCCATCGCTTTGATATCCTCGTCCGAGAGATTCAAGACACGCCGGATGGCCAGGAGTGACAGGACGCGCAGTCGGAGAGGATACCACTGCATTGCCTTGATGTCTTCGTAAGCTATGGGCTGGCCCGCTTTCTCGAGTGCGGCCTTAACGCGCGCCAGACCGGCAGCCCCGTACTTGCGTCTTACGAACTCGGCGTCGGTTTGCAGGGTTACTCCCCGGACCTCGCCCTGGATTTGCTCGACAGCCTTCAGTTCATCTGCCGACAACACGATCGTTCTCTCCCGGGGCGAGTGAGCGCTTAGTCAAAGCTGAACTCCTTATCCCGCAGCAATCGGACACAGCAGTCTACTGCCGCGGGGTCGTAAAGGACGCCCTTATTCTTCGAGATCTCGTCCAATGTGACATCAATACCCCGGGCCGGTCGATAGGGGCGATGGGACGACATCGCCTCGACGACATCGGCGACACAGAGGATTTGAGCGGTGATGGAGATGGCATCAAGTCTTAAGCCGTGCGGGTATCCGGAGCCGTTGAGCCGTTCGTGGTGCTGAAGCACAATGTCGGCGACGGGCCAGGGGAATTCAATCGTCTTGAGAATATCGTAGCCGACACCGGGGTGAGTCTTGATGAGGGCAAACTCCGGCTCGGTGAGCTTGCTGGGCCGGCTCAGTATTTCCGCGGGTACGTAAATCTTGCCGATGTCATGGATCAGGGCGGCCATTCTCAGTCCCGTGGTATCATCGGCCGACAGACCCATTGCATGGCCGATTGCCGTCGCCAGGTTAGCAACTCGCCGCTGATGGCCGGCGGTGAAAGGATCGCGGGTTTCAACAACCCGCGCCATCGCGTAGATAGTCCCTTCCATTGTATGCTGGAGGACTTCGAAATTGCGTTTAAGCTGCTCGGCGGCACGCTTGCGCTCGGTGACGTCCATCATCATGCCGGAGATCACGTCGCCTTCAAGCAAGGCGGTCACCAGCACGCTTACTGGATTCCCGGTGCGCGTGACCATATCGATCTCGGTAACATTGAGGTGCCCCTTCTGCATGAGATCACCGACCAGCGGGGTACGCTCGTCTTTCCTGTCGTAGAGTTCCCTAATATTGCGGGTGACAAGGGCATCGGGCGAAGGGTATTCAAACATGCTTGCCATGGCATTATTGGCAAACAGGATCTCGCCGTCCAGGTTTGCTTTGTAGATTCCGACCAGGGCATGGTCGACCAGATTGCGATATTTCTCCTGAGACTCGGCGACGGCCCTTTCCATATTCTTGCGGGCAGTAATGTCGAGCCAGTACCCGACGATCTCCAGAGGTTGGCCGCTTCCATCGCGGACAAGTCTCATTTCGTCGCGGACCCAGATATAAGTCCCGTTCTTATGCCGGAAGCGGTATTCGTAAGTGTGGTTTCCATTCTCGAGCACCAGGGGGGCTTCGGACAGGATCCGTTCCACATCGTCAGGATGGACATGATCGAGCCAGAATGAGGATTGCCCAACGAATTCGCGGGCTTCGTGGCCGGTGATATTCGTACAGCTGTCACTGACGAACGTGGCGCCGTAGTCGCCACCGGTCTTTGAAGTGTAGATGACCGCGTTCGCATTAGAGAGGAGATGTTGCAGCCGTTCCTTGGCAACGATAATCTCCTGTTCGGCTGTTTTCCGGCCGGTGATGTCTTTGGTGAATACGGAGATGCCGTCCCGGGATGGGTAGACGCTGATTTCGAATATGTAGTGCCGGTCACGCAGATCGTATTCGTTGACGAACTGGCGCCCCTGTTTGGTGCTTAAGACCTCCTGGTATGCCTTGTCGGCTTCGGTCCCGGCAACTTCCGGGAATACCTCGTAGAGTGAGCGGCCGAGGGCGTCCTGGGCTTTGATGCCGGTCAATTGCTCGGACGCCTTGTTCCAATACGTGTACTTGAGATCACGGTCCATGGCGAAGAAGACGTCAGTAATGCTATCGGCAAGTTCACGGCAGTTTGCCTCACTGTCCTGCAGACATGCCTGAATCTGCTGGCGCTCGGCCATGTCCGTCAGTCTTGCTAGAATGGCCGGCCGACCCTCGTACTGGATCGGGGTAAGCGATACGTCGAACCAGACGGTCGAACCGTCCTTGCGGCAGGCGCGAAGTTCATAATGAGGCGGGACGGGTTTCCCGGCCAGGCGGTCCTGGAATCTCTGGAGGAAGGCATCCCGGTCCTCCGGGCTTAGTAATTGTTTGAGTTGCTCACGGCTCAGCGCCTTGAGTTCGTCGAGCGAATACCCCAAGGCGCGGGCCAGGGCTTGATTGGCAAGGAGGATGCGCGGTTCAGGCCCCTGCGCAATTGCGATACCCTCTTGTGACTGCTCGACCATGACCCGGTATTTGTGTTCAGATTCGAGCAGCATTTCCACAGTCTTTTTATGCCGGGCTTCTTGTCCTTCGAGCTCAGCAATACGCTGCTTCAGTTTTTCGATCTCTTCACTCATCTTTCCTGCCTTATCCGTTTGATGTCGGTCCCGTCATTCGGCCACCGGATGCTCGCACCGGCCTTCAAATCGTACTCGTGACTTATCCGGCAAGTATAAGTGAAATCAAGGCTGTGTCAATGCTTATTAGCCGCGTGCCGTCTGAGCTTCCGGCCTTGACATATTGGGCGACGGGCATATAATCCGGTGTGGCCGTCGAACCGCCAAACCTAATTCCCGATGAGATCGGCACGCCGTCGCCCGTTTCGAGCAGATTTCCCCGCGTTCTGGCCGCGCTACGGCATCACGACTTTCGACTTTTCTGGTTTGGCCAGCTCATATCCCTGGTCGGCACCTGGATGCAGGTCGTGGGTCAGGGCTGGCTGGTTCTGCAATTGACCAACTCGCCGTTGTTCCTTGGCCTGGCATCGAGCATGGCGGCGCTTCCAGTCCTGCTTCTTTCCCCCGTGGGCGGAGTGCTTGCCGACCGTTTCAACAAGCGGAAGTTGATCGTCGTCACCCAGCTGTTGGTCATGACGTTCGCTTTTGTGCTGGCCGCGCTGGTCCTTACGGGCCGGATACGTTACTGGCAGATTCTGACCATGGCGTTCTGCAGTGGAACCGTTATGGCGCTTGACGCTCCAAGCCGCCAGTCATTTGTCATCGAAATGGTTGGCAAACAGGATTTGCTCAATGCCATTGCCCTGAACTCCTCGATTTTCAATACCGCCCGGATTGTCGGGCCGGCGATTGCCGGTATTATTATCGGTGCGGTGGGGGTTGGGCTCTGTTACTTGCTTAACGGTCTCAGTTTCATCCCGGTCATCATCGGACTGCTCCTCATGAAAGGGAATTTCGACCCGGCCGGCACGGCCACTGATTCTTTTGTCAAGAACCTGGCCGACGGCATGAGCTATGTGCGCCGGGACCGTCGCGTGCTCGGCCTTCTGAGCCTGGTCGCCGCCGCCAGCATCTTCATCATGCCCTACGTGATGCTGATGCCGGTTTTCGCCCGGGATATTCTGAAAGTCGGACCCCGGGGCTACGGTACTCTGCTGGCCGCCGCCGGCACCGGCGCCTTGATCGGTGCTTTGACCCTGGCCACCCTGGGTGATTTCAAGCGGAAAGGCCGGCTCGTCTTGCTCGGTACGGCCGTCTTCTGCATTGCCGCGGTGTCTTTCACGTTTTCCACAAGTTACCATCTGTCACTCTTCTTGCTGGTTTTCGTGGGCTGGGGCATGGTAACTCAGAACGCTTCCATCAACAGTCTTCTGCAGACAATGGTTGCTGACAGTATGCGCGGGCGAATCATGAGCCTGTATACCATGACTTTCCTGGGGATGATGCCATTGGGGTCGCTGCTGGCTGGTTTCGAGGCCACCTACCTGGGGGCGCCCTGGGCACTGCGGATTGGTGGTGTTGTCGTGGCGATAATCCTCGTCAGCCTGTATCGGACCCGGCGGGATATTTTCGACCTGTGACCGAACCGAATAGCTTCGTAAGTACGCGTTTTAACTAGGGTGGAACACCCCTCCCGTAACTAATGGGTTAACCGTATTGACGGTATACGCTTGCCTGGCGTATTATTCAACGTTGGACGCAGCTTTACGGCACGGCCGGCCTTGGGGTGAGGCCTGAGTGGTCAAGAACGGCGGAAAAAGGTATTGACAAAAGTGCTAATGTGTGTAGGTTTGATATAAGGAGGAAAGAATGGACCTCATCTTCGTTGTGGCCTTACTTTTGGGAGATTTCGGACGCACCGCGTCGCTGGTCGACGTGCCGTGCCCGCCCCGCTACAAACAGGGCATGTTTGGACTGGTGTTGATGCCATCGTTTGCTTCGAGATCAAATACGGCTCATGCCAATGATTTTGATTTAAATTTCAAGTATGGAATTGCCGGCAAAGCCGAGGTTGCCCTTTCGGCGTACACGCCGACAAACTACACCGCCAGCTTCTCTTACTTGTTTTTTCCCGAAAAGCAGTCGGCACCCGGGTTTTTTGGCGGCATCGATGACATAACTTACACCTCCAAGGTTTCCTCGCCCGGCGGTCAGGGATTTCCTGACGATTCTGCGTACATTCATTGGGGAGGACGGAATCCCGAGATCATGTCTTTGTACGTCGCCGGCTATAAGAAATTTAATCCGATTGAGATGGTTCTGGGTTTGGGCCGGGGCCGCTTTGTCGGATACGGCCCGCGCAGCCGGTACTTCAATACTGACTACCTGACCCGTGGCGTGGGTACCGATGAGCCCAAGGACCCCAGTGCGATCGCGCTCGGTCTTTTCATCGGTGCGGCGATAAACGTTTTGCCGTCACTGGCGCTGATTACCGAATTCGACGGCCGGGATGCCAACGTAGGGTTGCGGTACCGTCACAAGGTGGTCGAGGTCGGTTTCGCGGCCTCCAAGCTTGAACAGATGGGCTCAGCCCCGATCTACTCCCAGCGTTTCTCGATGGCGGTCGAAGTCAATAACAGCTTCATGGAGGCAGGGCCTAAAACCGGTACTCTGAGCTGTGCCGTTGTCGATGGTCAAACCAAGGGCCCGCTCGGCGACGTCGTGATCTCGATTGCCGAGACCGGCAAGCGGTTCAAGTCGACCAAGAACTACTTCGACCTCACCATGCCCAAGGGCAAGTATACCCTGAAGGTAGAGAAGAAGGACTATAATCCTCAGATGAAGACGGTGCAGGTTGCGGCCGGCGTCAAAACCAAGGTTGAGTTCACCCTCGTCAAGTCAGCCGAAGCGATGAAGGTTGACGTTGGACGGGTGGCACGGCAGGAGCAGGCTCAGCGGCTGCTCAAGGCCGGTCTCGATCAGGTCGCGCGCGACAGCCTGCTGGCCGCACGCAGCAGTTTTGAGAATATTCTCAAGCTGGATTCCACCCATGCTCAGGCCAAGTCCTATCTGAACTTCGTCAACACGCGGATTCAAGATGCGATTGCCATGTACCTGCGGCAGGGCGAAACCTCAGCCCGGCAGGGCAACACCGCCGCGGCTATCGGTTCGTATCAGAAAGTGCTTGGTCTTGACCCGAATCACGAAGTTGCCAAGCGCGAAATCGCCAGTCTGACCGCCCGGACTGCGGTCGTGAAGAAGCCGACACCCGTGGTCAAGAAGCCGACGCCGGTGGTCAAGAAGCCGACGCCGCCTCAGGACATTGAAGGTCTTTACAAGAATGGTATCTCGCTCTTTGCTCAGGAAAAGTACGACGATGCCCTCAAGGTTTTCAAAAAGATAATCGCGCTCAATCCGAATCACGTTGGCGCCAAGAACTACCTTCGCAAGACCGAAGCCCGTCTCAAGGCACTGCGCGGCGGATAGAACGCTGGATTCCTCACTACGATCTGCATGCGGTGGTTTGCGGTCTACACCCGCTCGAACCATGAGCGGAAAGTAGATCACCGGTTGCAAAGCGCCGGGATCACCACGTTTCTCCCCGAGGTCCTCCAGACCAGCCGGCGCTGGGACCGCAAGAAGGTTATTCGAAGGGCACTCTTCCCCGGGTACTTGTTCGTCCGTATGCCCCTATCTTCGGGCAGTTTTCTGGAGGTCGCGCGGACGCCGGGCGTCTGCTATCTCCTGGCCACCAAAGGGCAGCCGGCCCCGATTCCCGACCCGGAGATCGACTCCCTCATGATCATGCTCAGCGACCAGCGTGAAGTTCGGCCCATTCCATTTCTCAAGAAAGGCGCCAAAGTCCGGGTCGTGTCCGGAGCACTCAAAGGTGCGGTGGGGATACTGGTTGACGAAGATCACCGGCGCCGCCGGCTGGTCGTGTCGATCGAATTGATGCGCCGCAGCGTCTCAACGCTGCTGCACGAAGAGGAAGTTGAGGCCTTTTAGACGCAGGTGAGGGTCTGTTTCCAGTTGACTGTTAGCCCCGGTCGGCTATAATTGACCGTGGACGACCACCGTAAGTATCTTACCCCACGGACCACCGATGCCTAGACGCGCACTGATGCTCGTGACGGCCGGTGCTGCTCTCTTTTTTACAGCCTGCCGGACTTCCTTTGAGATGCCACCGCTCTTCTGGAGTTTGACCGAGCCGGAGAAGAAGTACTATTTCGGCATGCTTTCGATCGACTCGGCGTCGGCGCGTCAGTACCTGAATCTCGAATATGCGGCCGAGCGGAAGCAAATGCTGGAGCGGTACTGGCAAGGCCGCGAGGCAGAATGGACCGAGTTTCAGTCGCGGGTCGACTATGCCGAGAAGACTTTCGGACGGCACGGCATCGTCAATGACGACCGGGCCCGGCTTCATATCCGCTACGGTCCGCCGAGTGAGCGTACCATAGTTGAAAGCCGGCGCCGGCGGATTTCCCTGACCGCAATTCTGGAGGCGCGGCCGGTCGAAGTTTGGATTTATCGAAACAGTAACCGCGAGTTTGATCTGGTAAAATCGGCCGGGGGGAATTTCAAGGTCATTGCCGGTACCCGCACCGGCGACAGCCTCGCCGTCGCGTGGCTTGAAGCGGTGGCGGATTCGATTGCCCGCCGCCGTCAATGCCCGGCGCGGATCGACACGTTCGATGTTGCGATCGGGAGATTCCGGCAGAGGAAGGGGCTGACCCGGCTGGAGGTTTATATCGGCGTTGCGTTGCCGGATACGAGTCAGGTCTGTCTTGACCGGGAGGTCAGGGTCATCGACCAGTCCGGAGAGGTCGTAGCTTCGGAGTCCGGCCCCATCGTGCCGCGGGGCGCACCCGTCGGCTATTTTGTTGACCAGGTCAATTTCCTGGTCGTGCCACGCCAGTACCGCGTTGAAGTCGCGGTGAGCGCCGGGCCGGGCGGCAACCGCCTCGTCCAGAGCTTCATCGTCGACCTGCTTGAGTACGCGGGCGACTTGAAACTCGTTTCGGACCTGGTCAAGGCCTCGATCATCGACGACGGATTCACCGCCGACAAGTTTGTCAAACCGGCGAAACCGCGCTTGATCCCTTGCCCCGGTCGCGTAACGCCCGTGGGCCAGCCGTTCTATTTCTATCATGAAGTCTATAACCTGGCGGTCAATGCCGAGGGCAACCACCGCATCAAGACCGGCTATCGTATCTTCGAGAAGACGACCCGTCAGGAACAGATCGTCGACTATGTGGAAAAAGATGAAGAAGACGTGAGCGCGACCGGATATATCGCCGCCAAGTGGCGTCCGATGAATTTTCCTCCCGGGCGTTATCTGGTCGTCGCCGAAACCCACGATCTGATCGTCGACCGCAAGGTCCAGACGATTCTTGAATTTGAACTGGCGAAGTGACCCGTGCCGCACTACAAAGAGACAAAGCACTCTCAAGTGAAAGCAGTTGGTGCGCACGAGACGGGAATATTCGGACCGGAAATCTGTAAAACATGTCATGATAACAAGGAGGCAATAGTGTTTCTACTCATGCTGATTCTCGCAATCTTGGTGGGCGGTTGTGCGCTGCCTCGGGCCGAGAATTTCGTGGTGGCCGGCAGTGACGTTAAGGCGACTCTGACGGGTAAGGTTCTGCGAGTCGAACTGCCGTACGAGAGTGATGGTCCGGACGAGGTGAGGGTGACATTGAAGATCCTGGCGGCGGACGACAGTGTGCAGGGCCGCTTGGTCGTCAAGGACGCGAAGGTCAAGTCCGGAAAGAACCTGCTCGACTTCAGCATCCCCTACCGCGGCAAGGCCGAGGATCTGTTCCTCTGCCGACTTTCGGTGCGGGTTGATCGCTATCGTGAGGTCTTCGCCCTCTCCGAGGTAATGGACTTTCTCGAAATAAGAGTATTGGGCAGTAATGAGTTTATCGCCGGGTCCAAGGGGAGCATCCGCGTGCTGGTGCTGAATCACCGGCAGGCCAGGCCGGTGGCCAACGCGCTGGTCAAGGTAACACTGGCCAGCGAAAAGGCCAAGCAGAATCTCTTTACCGGCCGCACGAACCGCGACGGCACGGCCGACATTTCTTTTACGGTGCCCCGTGAATTCGAAGGGTCGGCGACATTGGGCGTCAAGGTCGACGCACCGCTGGGCAGCCAGGAGGTCGAGGAGTCGATCAAGATCAAGACCGGTTACACGGTCTACCTGACGACCGACAAGCCGATCTACCAGCCGTCCCAACTTGTCCATATCCGAACCTTGTCGCTTGAAAAGCCCGATCTCGTGCCGGTGGCCAAGCGGCGGCTGGTGCTGGAAATCGAGGATTTGAAAGGGAATAAGGTCTTCAAACGCAATCTTACCACCGATCAATTCGGCGTTGCCTTTGCCGATTTCCTGCTGGCCGACGAAGTGAATTTCGGCGATTACAAGATCAGCGCCACGCTGGGCAACGAGGTGGCGGAGAAGACGGTCAACGTCAAGAAGTACGTTTTGCCCAAGTTTGAGGTCAAGTTCGCCACCGAGAAAGATTTCTACCTGCCGGGGGAGAAGGTCGCCGGCACGGTCGCGGCCAACTACTTTTTCGGCAAGCCGGTGGCGCTGGGCAGTGTGGTGATTTCCGTGAAGAAGTTTGACATTGGTTTTGAAGAAGTCGGGCGGATAACCGGTAAGACTGACAAGGACGGCAACTACCAGTTCGAATACGACCTGCCGAAGTATTTCACCGGGGTGCCTTTTGAGCAGGGCAACGCCTATGTTCGTTTTGACCTGGAAGTGACCGATGGCGCCGAGCATCTCGAGAAGAAGACCGAGATGCGTAAGGTCGCCAAGGACCCGATCGTGGTTAGCGCAATACTCGAGGGTAATCTCGTCAAGCCCGGTTTGAAAAACCGGCTTCTGCTGCTGACTTCGTATCCCGACGGCAAACCGGCGGTGACTTCGATCGTCATCAAGCACGGCAAAGTCGAAAAGCGCTTCAGCACCGATGAGTACGGCCGGGTTGACTACGAGTTTGTCGGCGGCAAAGGCAAGTCCCATTTCACGATCGACGTCAAGGATCGCAAGGGCAGCACGGGCAAGATCGAACGCGACTTCGACGGTTTGGACGGCGATGCGCTGATGCTGCGGACTTCAAGCGCCCTGTACAAAGTCGGGCAGCAGCTTGGGGTCAGGGTCTACGCAACCAAGAAGAAGGGGCGCTGCTATCTTGATTTGATACGCAACAACCAGACCGTCTTGACTCGTTCTTTCGACATTGCCAATGGCGAGGGCAATTACACGCTTGCCCTCTCCCACGATCTTTCGGGAACACTCTGGCTGAGAGCCTACATGGTCACGCCGGGCTCGGACATCATACGGGACAGCCGTGTCATCTACGTTGACCCGGCCAACGATCTCTCCATCGCGATCACTCCGAACAAGGGCACCTTCAAGCCGGGCGAGGAAGGCTGGATTGATTTTGTGGTCAAGAATCGCGACAACCTGCCGGTGGTGAGCGCGCTGGGCATTGCGATTGTTGACGAGGCGGTCTTTGCACTGTCGGAGATGCGCCCGGGCCTGGAAAAGGTCTTCTTCCTTCTGGAAGAGGAGATAATGCATCCCCGCTACGAGATCCACGGTTTCGACCCATTGCTGGTTACGAAGCAAGCGCGTCCGGCCGAGTTTCTCTTTGCTCAAGCCGAACCGAAAACGGAGTTCGCGGTCGACATCAACACCTACGCCAACAACAACACCCGGCTGATTGAAGCATACGGCGACCGGATTTCCAATGACTACTATAAGGTCAGTAACGCCATCAACCAATTCTACTCCAAGCACAACGGGTATCCCAAGAAGGAGGATGGAGTTGATATCCTTTACAACGAAGGCTTTCTGAGACGGCGCGACATGCTCGACCCCTGGGGTACGGCGTACGAGATCACGCTGGAGGATTGGGGCGGCTATCAGGCGCTTTCTTACGGGCCGGACAAAAAGAAAGGCACCGCCGACGATATGACCCCCCAGCTTGTCTGGGAGAAGCGTCGCTGGGGCCGGGGCGAAATGGAGGCGATGGATGAGGCGATGCCGGTGGCTGGAGCTGCGCAGAAGGCAGCCAGGGCACCCATGGCGAAGCCCGCAACCGTTGCGACAAAGAAGGACGGCAACGGCGGTGGGGAAGAGCCGCGCGTCCGCGAGTATTTCCCCGAGACGATGCTTTTTGAACCCGCGGTCATCACCGATGCAACCGGCCGGGCCAAACTGTCCCTGAAGTGGCCGGACTCGATTACCCGCTGGCGCCTTTCGATGATGGCCTCTTCGCGAAAAGGCGAACTGGGCAGTAAGGACCAGGGGATCGTCGTGTTCCAGGACTTCTTCATTGATATCGATCTGCCGGTGTCGCTGACCGACGGCGACGAAGTTTCGATACCGGTTGCCCTGTACAACTACCTGCCTAAGGCTCAGACCATCAAGCTGGTACTGGAAGAGGCGGACTGGTTCGATCTGCAGGATGAAGCCGAGATTACCCGAACCCTGCAGAAGGACGAAGTCAGCGTCGTCTACTACCGGATCAAGGTCAACGAGATTGGTTATCATAAGATGACGGTCAAGGCGTACGGGGTAACGATGTCGGATGCCATTTCGCGCTCGGTCGAAGTCATCCCGGACGGCAAGGAGATCAAGGCAATCATCTCGGACCGTCTGGAAAAAGACGTTAGCCGGACGATCGAAATACCGGCCTACGCCATCGCCGACGCCTCGAATATCTACGTTAAGATTTTCCCGGGCGTCTTCAGCCAGATTGTCGAAGGGCTGGACAAGATGCTGGGCATGCCCTTCGGCTGTTTCGAGCAGACTTCGTCGGTTACCTATCCGAATATACTGATCCTGGATTACCTGCGCCAGACCAAGCAGATAACACCCGAGGTCGAAATGCGGACCGAGGAGTACATCAGCATCGGCTACCAGCGGCTCCTGTCGTTTGAGGTCAAAGGCGGCGGCTTCTCCTGGTTCGGTGATGCCCCGGCCAACAAGATACTGACCGCCTACGGTGTCATGGAATTCGCCGACATGAGTAAGGTGTACGAAATCGACGAGCGGGTCAACGAACGCACCAAGAACTGGCTGTTGAGCCAGCAGGAGAAGAACGGTTCGTGGAAACCTGATGCCAGTTATCTGCACGAGGAATCGTGGGGCCGGATTCAGCACAACGAGCTCCTGCCGACCGCGTACATCGCTTACGCGCTGCAGCATGCCGGCTTCAAAGACCCGGCGATCGGCCGGGCGGTCGACTATATCAAGAGCAACCTGCGTTCGGCGACCGACCCCTACGTTCTTGCTTTGTGCGCCAATGCTCTGGTGCTCAGTAACCGCGAAGATCCGGCGACACACGAGTGTTTCAAGAAATTGCTCGAACTCAAGCAGGAAGACAATGGGGCGGTCTACTGGTCTTCGAAGATCCCGACGTTTACCGACGCCCGTGGTAAATCGGCGGACATCGAGGCAACCGCCCTGATTGCCTACGCCTTGATCAAATACAAGAAGTACAGCGACGTCACGACCAAGGTGCTCACCTACATCATCCGGGGCAAAGACCCGAATGGCGCCTGGTATTCGACTCAGGGCACGATTCTCGCGCTGAAAGCTCTGCTGGCGGCGATGGGTGGCGTCAAAGAAGAGATTGCCTGCAGCGTCGTGGTAAAACTGAACGGCGAGAAGGTTGAGACGATCAAAATCACTTCGGAAGATTACGACGTCGTGCGCCTGATTGATATGAAGGGCAAGGTGAAAGGCAAGACCAACACGGTCGAGCTTCTGCTGACCGGGGAAGGCGGCGTGCTCTATGAGATTGCGACGCGTTACTATGTCCCTTGGAAGCTTGTTCCGCCGCCGGTCAAGCCGCTCCTGGGCATCGACTTGAAGTTCGACAAGACGACGATGGCCAAGAACGACCTGGTCAAGTGCAACGTCCGCGTGACCAACAACAAGCCGGGCGAGGCCCAGATGGTCATCGTTGACCTCGGCATTCCGCCCGGGTTTGAGGTCATTACCACCGACCTTGACGAACTGGTCGGGAAGGTGATCCAGAAGTACTCGCTGACGCCGCGCCAGATCATCATCTACTTCGACAAGGTCAACAGCGTCAGGCCGATTCAGTTCGCCTACCAGATGAAAGCGAAGTTCCCGCTTCGCGCCAAGACTTTTACCTCGCGCGTCTACGAGTACTACAACCCGGATACCGGTGACATGATCAGGCCGGTGGAAATGGTTGTTAAGTAAGACAGCATACGATTATCACGCAAGCGGGAGCCGCCGGGCTCCCGCTTTGTTTTGTCTCCGGAGCACTTGGCGACGGGCCGGAATTAAGTGCGAACGATCGAGGTCGTGCTGCTTGACAGACGGTCCGGTTTCGCTATGATTGGTCCGTGCGTCGGTACGTGAGACAGCGTGTGTTCGGACCGGCGGTGTTCATGCAGATTCGTATAGCCAAGGAGCCTAAGTGAATCAGGGTCTGGATCGGTTTAGGCGTGAGGACGTGGTGGAGGCAATTGTTGAAACGCTGCGCGGGATGAATCATGTTCATGCCGTCTGGGAGGCGGGTGCGGCGAGTTTCAACCGCGTCGATCAGTGGTCGGACATCGATCTTAATATCGTGGTTGATGACGCATGCGTTGAAAATACGCTGAAGGCTATCGAAGAGAGGGCATCGGCCTTAGCCGGGATCGCAGCGAAGTTCCGGATGCCGGAACCGTCCTGGCACGGCCATTCCCAGCTTTTTCTGCAGCTGAAGCAGGCGAGCCCGTACGTGTTCCTCGATATTGTCGTCATGAAGCAGTCGAGTAAGGATAAGTTTCTGCAGTTCAGCATCCACGGACGCCCCCTGGTCCACTTCGACAAGGCCGGAATCGTCAAGGACGACCCGTTGGAGGCCGACGGTTTTATCAAGAAGCTGGCGGGCCGTATCGAGGCGCTCAAATCTACTTTCCCGATGTTCCAGGTCCTGACGCTGAAGGAGTTGAATCGGGGCAATGACATCGAGGCGCTGGGCTACTACCTCGGTTACACGTTCCGTCCCCTGGTTGAGCTGCTGCGTATCAAGCATTGTCCGGTGCGCTTTAATTTTCACACGAGCTACCTTCACTATGACTTGCCGTCCGAAGTCGTGGACCTCCTGCAACGGTTTGCATTCATACGTAGTGCCAGTGAGCTTGGTGAACGCCGCGCCGAGGCCGAGGCCTGGTTTTGGGAGGTGGCCGGTACGATCAACCTCGACGATGTTCGCCGGAAGATTGAGAGCCCGCTGATGCAGGCGTGACCAGAGCGAGGTCGACGTGAAGATCAGTCTTGAGAAATCAGTTGTCTTGCTGACCGGTGCCACGGGAGGCATTGGCGAGCCGACCGCGCGGCGCTTAGCCGAATCCGGAGCGACCGTTGCGGTTCACTACCATAGGAAACGAGTCGAGGCCCTGCGTCTTGCCCGAGATCTCGGCAATGATGCCAAGGCTTTTGGTGCCGACCTTGCGGAACCGCGCGCTGCGGCGCGGCTGTTTGAAGCCGTGGCCAAAGCCTACGGCCGTGTCGATACGCTGGTGAACAATGCCGGCGTCTGGTCCTATTCGCGTTTTGCAAAACCGATCCGGGAATGGACCGATGACTGGCTTTGCACGATGAATGTCAATCTCACATCGGCCGCGGTTCTGAGCCGGGAAGCCATTCTGCACTTTAAGAAGAAGGGGGGCGGCCGCATCATCCACGTCGCTTCCCGCGCTGCATTCCGAGGCGAAACCCCCGACTATTTCGCTTATGCCGCGGCGAAGGGCGGAATGGTTTCGCTCAGCCGGTCGATCGCCCGGATGTTCGGCAAGGACAACGTCAAATCCTTTGTCGTTGCCCCGGGCTATGTCGAGACCGAAATGGTCAGGCAATACTTGAAAGCTCATGGCCGGGCCGCCGTCATGAGCGAGATTGCTTTGAACCAGTTGACTAGACCGGCGGATATCGCGGCCCTGATCGTCTTTCTTGCGTCTGGTTTTATGGACCACACCACTGGGTGTTCAATCGACATCAACGCGGGCAGTTACGTGAGATAGGCAGACCGAGGATGTCGGCGATGCCGTGGTGGATCAGGGGGTAGAGGAAAGGGCAGGGCTTGACTTAACGCGGTTAGTGAGTAGATTCTAACTATGGGTGCATCGGAAACTGCAAAGACCGACTTCATACGTGAGTTCGTGCGTGAAGATATCGCCGGCGGGCGTTTCCCAGGAGGGATTCAGACGAGGTTTCCTCCAGAACCCAACGGTTATCTCCACATCGGCCACGCCAAGGCGATCAGCATTGACTTCGGCATTGCCCAGGAGTTCGGCGGGCGGTGTAACCTCCGCTTTGACGACACCAACCCCGTCAAGGAAGAGACCGAGTACGTTGAAGCGATCAAAACGGATATTCGCTGGCTGGGCTTTGATTGGGGTGACCGGGAGTATTATGCGTCGGATTACTATGAACAGTTGTACCAATGGGCCGTTGATCTGATCAAGAAAGGCAAGGCCTACGTCTGCGATCTGAGCCCGGATGAAGTTCGCGCCTATCGGGGAACTCTGACCGAGCCGGGCAAAGAGAGTCCGTATCGAAACCGTTCGGTCGCAGAGAATCTCGATTTGTTCGCCCGGATGCGTGCCGGTGAGTTTCCGGACGGCGCCAGAACGCTTCGCGCCAAGATCGATATGGCCGCGCCCAACATCAACCTGCGCGACCCCGTGATGTATCGTATTCTCCACGCCATGCATCACCGCACCGGGAACAAGTGGTGCATCTATCCCATGTACGACTGGGCCCACGGCCAGAGTGATTCGATTGAGCGTGTGACCCACTCGCTCTGCGATCTGGCCTACGAAGAGCACCGGCCTCTGTACGATTGGTTCTTGGAGCAGCTCGGCGTTTATCACCCGCGCCAGATTGAGTTTGCCCGTCTCAATCTCAGTGCCACGGTACTGAGCAAGCGGATGCTCATACGTCTGGTCCAGGGAGGATTTGTACGGGGTTGGGATGACCCCCGAATGCCTACGCTGTGCGGACTCCGGCGCCGGGGTTACACGCCGGCGTCGATTCGGGATTTCCTGGACCGAATCGGCGTGGCCAAGAATGAAAGCGTGGTCGACATGGCCCTCTTGGAACACTGTATCCGCGAGGAGCTGAACCGGCGGGCGCCGAGGGTAATGGCCGTCCTGCGTCCGCTCCGCCTGGTGATTGATAACTACCCTGAGGGTAAGGAAGAGATGCTCGAGGCGGTGAACAACCCGGAAGATGCGGGGATGGGCAAAAGGCTGCTGCCGTTCTCCAAAGTCCTCTATGTTGAGCATGACGATTTTCGCGAGGTGGCCCCGAAGAAGTGGTTCCGGTTGGCACCGGGCTGCGAAGTCAGGCTGAAGCATGCCTACATCATCAGGTGCGATCGGTTTGTGAAAAATGAGAAGGGAGAAGTAGTGGAGCTTCACGGTACGTACGATCCCCAGACCAAAAGTGGCGGTGCCCAGGCCGAACGTTCGGTCAAAGGCACTCTCCACTGGGTATCGGCCCGGCACGCGATTGAAGCCGAGGTGCGGCTGTACGATTGCCTGTTCGCCAAGGCTGATCCCGAAACGGTGGAACCAGGTCAGGAATTTACGGCCAATGTCAATCCCCAGTCGGTGGAAGTGCTTTCCGGATGCAAGCTGGAACCGGGTCTGGCCGCGGTCCGGGTGAGCGACCGATTCCAATTCATGAGGATGGGCTATTTCTGCGTCGACCCGGACTCGAAAGAGGGTAGACTGGTTTTCAATCGGACGGTCACGCTCAAGGATACCTGGGCCAAGATAGAAAAGGGCATCCAGCAAGTAGCGAGTAGCAGGTAGCGAGTAGCAAGAAGAAACTATCCTGCATTCTCTTCTTACGGGTGCACGGATCGTAAAGCTGGCTCAGCTTACGAGGGCAAGATAATTCCTAAGGAGGTAGCTGTGAGCAAGAACGACCGTTTCACCCGCATCATCCTGGTGTGGATTGCTGTTGCGTTGACCGTGCTTGTTTTCGACAAGGTTCTCCAGATTCCTGCGGCATTTGCTCAGGACGGGAGCCAGGCCGGCGGCAAACTGATGAAAGGTCAGCCGGTTGAGGTTGTAATAAAGGGGCCGATCGATGTTCGCATCGTGGAATGGAACGACATCCCCGGGCAGGCGATAAAAGTCAAGATCGATGACCCCTGGCCGGCTCGGATTGAGATTAAGGACGAGGTTCGAGTAAAAGGTGAGATAAGAACGATAAAGTAAGATATTATAGCTATTATCGTCTCGCGCGGAGCATATGTCAAGCCTCGATCAGGCGTCTACATGAAGGACTTGAGCAGTTTGCCGCGTGGGTGCGGGCTGTAGAAGACGGGTGGGACATCGAGCATCGTAAACGCTCCGTACATTGACATTTTGTTGAGCCGATAGCAGGCTCTGACGCATGCCACCAGAATCCCGGCGGTGCCGTCGGGATTGCTTGCCCATTCGCACCGGTACTCAATCACCGATTTAGGTCTAACGGACTTATCGGCGCATGCCAGAACAAACCCAGCATGGGGATAAGCATGGTGTTTTTTCTCCATTACCTGCTGGGTGACGAAGATAACTTTGGTTTCGAAGCCGGCGAAGTAGTTGGGCATCGACTTGATCTGCCGCTCGATTTGCTTTCGGTC
Organism: uncultured bacterium; assembly: GCA_964354155.1. GTDB lineage: Bacteria > Hydrothermota > Tepidihabitantia > SM23-42 > CAYGYG01 > CAYGYG01. The sequence goes on from CAYGYG010000002.1 coordinate 158,842, forward strand.
GGTTCCTTTTTCGGTCACGACGTAGACGAGCCGCGTGTGACGGTCGTGTGGTTTGATGGAGGGGTTAGACCCCTGCCTTACCTTGGCGACTGAGGGTTTGACCGGCAGCGTGTACTGCCGTGCATCGACCACGCCTTTAATCCGACGCACCGCGTCCGAGTGCCCCTGGCTGACGCCGGGCCCCCAGAACGTGTAGTGCTTTGCCATCGGAATGAAAGAATCGGCCAGTACCCGCTCGAGCGAGAACGTGCCCGGATCCCATCCGGCCGAGACGATCGACGTGTGCCGGTTGAGGGCGGCGAACCTGCTCATCTGGTCACTGTAATCAGCGATCCGGGCATGGGTGTCGAAACTGTCGACCGTGTTGAAGAATTGGGCGAAGTACGGTCCATGACCGAGCTTCTCGGGTCCGCCGAGCCTCCGGCCGGTGAAAGTCCGAGTTACCCGGCCGAAAAGGTCGTCTTTTGAGCCGCCGCAGAGCACGGCAACATCCGCCAGGGGAGCGAAATTGCCGATGCTGAATACCGGTACGCCTTTCACCTGACGCCGGACGCGGGTCGGATCGCGCGTGATGATCTGTGTGACTTCAATGTCCGGATTCATTTTGACCAATCGATGCACACCACGGCCCAGGCGGCCGTAACCGACGATCGCAACGCGGATTCTATCCATCACAGCTCCTTATTGTCCTGATCCTTGCACCCCTGCAGTATACCGAGAAAACATGGATGGTCAATAGGTTGTGGTCCGGGGATCTTGCCGCTACCCAGGCCGAGGATAGGCTTGACAAACTCGAAGTAGTAGTTAAAATACTAGGCATATGTACGACCAAACGCAACGCCAAGGAGCTAGAGAATGCCTGGCCGGGTGATTTTCGCCTACGACCCCGACACGAATATCGTTTTCACTGAAGACCACTGGGACGTGAAGACCAATGAGGATGTCGATGAGTTCTATGAAGAGTACCGGAAGTACTTTGAGGCTCTTGGCAAGAAAGTCTACATGGTTTCGGATATCAATGATCTGCGGGTTCATGCTGAGGTCGCCGACTACTATGGAGAAAAAGCGAAGTCCACCGTTTCACAGTACCTCCTGGGGTTTGCACGCTGGGGAACCAATGATGTTGCTCGTATGACCGTGCGGACTACGTCGCTCAAGAAGAAATTCCGGCCCAATATCTACAGTACGCGCGAGGAGGCAATCGGGGCCATTGAGCAGATAGAAACAGAGAAGGAAGGATCTACTGGATGACGGCTGCCCGGTCAATCACGGCCCAGGCCACTTGGCACGATACTTCTCGTATCGATTCCGATACGGTTGGAACACAGCACAACCTGCTAAGTTGTGATGAATGAACGTTTTATGTCGGGAACGGGTTTTGCAATGAATAAGGTCAAGGAGGCTACATGAAAAAGACCATCGTTCTCTTTGCCATAATCGGGCTCGCCTTTGTCTCGCTGCGATGCCCAAAGCAAGACGTCGAAGCGGATAAGGGTTCGATCACTGGCTTGATCGAGTCAGACACCATCTGGTTTAGCGCCAGCACCAAGGTCGACTCAACCAGCCGTGCTCCGGAGAACTTCTGGGATACTCTCATTGTCTGGTGGCGCGGGGCGCAGACTCACGACCAGCCGGTTGTCAGCATTGAGGTGACCGGTGATTCTGCCTGGGTTTCTTGGTCGAGGAGTAATTTCGGCAGTATCTACTCGCTAGCCTATCCGGATAGCGGTCAGGCGTGGGTTCTCTGGACGAAGGCGCTATCTGAAAAAGCCGAGATCCGTGCGACCTTCCTGCGCGAGGGCAGTACCGGTGACGATGATCGCGGCTGGAAACTTAACTCGATATCCCTGGCTTCGGGCAAGTCTGCCACCAACACGGTTCGGGTCGACAGTTTGCGGATCAAATCGTCTCTGTATCCGAATCTGCTCATCAAAGACCCGCTTAACACTTACTACCGGGTGGACAGCTTGATCGCTTTCAAACCCGGCGAAGCGGTCACCGTGACGCTCTATACGAACGAGCCCAATGGCCACGCTTTCCTCCATACCTTCATCCTGGCTTGGCCGTTCTACATCCGCCTGCCTTTTACCAGGAAAACGGGTGGTGTCTACGAAGGGACCTGGAATGCCCAGCTCGTGGCTACGCCGCGGTTTGCCATCTTCGACCTGATGCCGCATTCGACGCTCTACACGCCTAGCGGAGCGTACGATTTCAACGGCTGGCTATTCCCGTACCAGATTAAGCAGTAAGAATCGGACAAAAAGCAAGGCCCTGATGCTTCTGGTATCAGGGCCTTTTCTTTACCGGGAGTCTTGGTCGCGTGCTATCGCAGTGGCGTGTGTGACCGCAAGGAAACCCGCGGTCTTAGCTCTTGTGGGCCACGATGACCAAGCGGCGTGCCGTGTGATCGTAAGGCGCGCGGGCGAAATCTCCGTAGACTTCGAAAGCGCTGAACCCCACGTCCGCCAGCAATCCGGTGAGCTCGACCGCGGAATAGAGACGGTGCGACAACTTGAAGTTCTCAATCTTACCTTTCTTGATGAGGGACCATCGGTTCTCAATCCAGCCCCAACCTTTCTCGATGTGGTGCTGTTCAAGTACGAGGTATTCGCCCAAGATGCTCCAGCTGCGCGGTAAAAAGATGCGGGCCAGTATTTCCTTGCCCATCAACTCCATAATCAGCCTGCCGCCGGGTTTGAGGCAGGCATAGACGTTGGCCGCGACCTTACGGTCATCGGCGGGGTTCTCAAAATAACCGAAAGAGGTAAAGAGGTTGATGACCGCATCAAAGGCGCTTTCCCGGCGGAAGTCTCTCATGTCGCACCGGACGAATTCGATGCTCAGTTTTTCGCGCCGGGCGCTCGAGCGGGCTCTTGTCAAATACAGGGGTGTCCGGTCGACACCGGTCACCCGAAATCCCCGGCGGGCCAGCTCCAGGGAATGGCGGCCTGGGCCGCAGCAGAGATCGAGTACTCGAGCGCCTTTTTTCACGCCCAGCAGGGTAATGACATTTGTTATATCTTGCGGTGTCTTGGCCCACCGTTCTTCGTTGAACAGAATTGGTGCCCAGGTCGACCAAAAGCGGTCGTCTTGGTGCCAGGGCCGGATTTTCTTTCTGCGCATCGGCCGGAGTATAGATCATCAGTTCGAATTAGTCAAGCTGCTTATCAACGCGTGATATTACTATGCATAAATGTTAATAGTTATTACTAAGCGGAAATGTTAATAT
>CAYGYG010000003.1:0-140755 GCA_964354155.1 uncultured bacterium
AACCTTAACATTTTCCCTTGGGAAAATATTAACATATTGACTTAGTAATAACAGCACTATTTTCTGTGTGAAGGTGGGATTATTTACCACGGTTTTCTAATTCTCCACCAATTTCCACGGATTCACCACGAAGGGCCCACGGATGCTCCACGAATCTCCACCAATTTCCACAGATTCTCAAATCCAAACCCTTCCCCTTAGTATAGTTAGGTAGGTATAGTTAGAAAATGCAGAAAAACGCAATAAACAGTAACCGGCAGAAACGAAACTATCTTACCCTATCAACCCCTCGCGCCAGGATTGCATCCGGCATCGGAAAGCCGTTAAGACAAAAAAAGCCCGGCAGAATTTGTCTGCCGGGCTTGATCTTTTGTCCTTTGATTCATCCCAAGGTCTTCTCGTCCCGCTTCTCCTGGTTGTTTTTGGGCCGCAACAGGAGTAGTCCCTTGTAGTAAAGGACGTTCTTGCCTTCCTCGAAGTCATCGCACATTGGTTTGGCACAGCAGTGGCAGGCGCACTCGCGCTTGGCACAGAAAATGAATATCCGGGCATGACCACAGCGGAAGTTCTCGCTCATAACCGACCTCTTTTCTTCAGGTTACCTCTTATTTCAGGTCGAGTTTGCATACTACCTCCTTACCCTGAGCCATTTGTAGCTACCGTGTCCCTTCTTGCAGTTAATCTCCAAATAGTCGCACTTAGCCATTCGAGCAAAGGTCAAGAGGCTTGGGATCATCGCCTGAACCGTCGAGTAACCGACATGCATCACCGCATCGGGGCCGAATTGCTTAGCTAAGATCTCGCAGGACAGGTCGTCAATGCTCTCGGCGACCTGAAAGATCCGCTTACCTTGGTCCAGATAAACCCCGCAAACCAGCTCGAGCTTACACAGTCTTGGTTGTCCTTTTTGCATCGTTCCTCCTTATTCGTGGTCGGGCAGAATCCAATCAAGCGGCAAAGTGAACTCCCGCTCCGTGACCAAGGCAGTTAAATCACGAAACCAGACGATCGTCTGTTCGATGAGCGAGGCCAATTCCCGAAGCATCGTAGGGTCTAAATGTGACGGGAGTTCCGCGACCTGGCCCTGCTGGTCAAAGGTAATGCAGTGGCTTTGCCCCTCGCTGCCGAGTTCCTTGTATCCGACCGTAAACAGGATCAGGGTTTGCTCAGCCGGAGTTCCATTGCACGGGTCTTGGATATTGATTTCCGTTACATCCCAGCTTGCGATTCGTATAAACTTCATCGTTCCTCCTTTCAAGAGTCTTGGCACTTGGTGCAGAAATGCGCCCCGGTTTTGCGATTGCAGTAAACAACGTCGCCTTCCCAGAAATGCTCCCGGCACTTAGCGCAATCCGCAATCTCGTTCCCACATTCCGAGCAGTAATGTTTTACCTCGACTTGGGCCTTGATTAATTGCTTAGCCATGGCACACTCCTTTCAATAAAAAAGCCTCCCAGGAAAACATCCTGGGAGGCTCCTGCTTCGCGCAAGCCTACTTAGGCCCGCTGGTAAGGGTGATCCTAACCGTCTTCGGATAGGAGTTAGTGAGGAGAGACTTCGGAACGTAGATGAGCTTCAGAGACTTTTCCTCTCCGTTGCCCTTATACCTTACCGAGTGCTTCTTCTCACAGTCGAAGGTCATTATTTCCGCATGGTCCACTGATATCACCTCCTTCCCGGATAATTCCATCTTGATTATCTTAAGATTGTCTTGATCGCAGACGACCCGCACAAAATCGCCGTTGTCAAAGCCCCAGTCCTGAAGCCACTTGCCTCCAATCCTTAAGCCGGGATAGCTTCCGGAGGCTGGCGAAGCGGAAGAAGATCGCCAAGGGCAATCGGCAACTTTTAGAGTTCGCTCCTTAACCATATTTACTCCACTTCAGCTTCTTCGGGTTCCATGTCGGTGTCTCGTAGAGAGACCTTGATTTCTGGGTCGCCTGGGTGGGGGTCATTCCAGATGTCCCGGAATGGCTTATCCGGCGCATGGTCGGCATCGCCGTCTTTAACCCAGACCGGAGTTATACCACGCTTAGCCAGTTTTTCGGCAATCTCGGGCTTCTTCATGCTGTCCCAGAGCAGCATCTCGACCGCGCTGGGCTTAAAGGCCGTGAAGATCGCGGGCTCGTGGAAGATAACTCCGGCGGTGGGAGTAAATTTCACTTTGGGATGGGCGAGGAGAACCCAGGTCTTGCCGATGATTAGCTTCTTGGGGATGGTCGCGATTCGTTTGCAGACCCCCATCAAGCCGGCCTCGCGCATAAACTCCTCGGGCGTGTAGTATTTAGAACCTACCCAGAGCAGACCTGTATAGGGAGGATCCAGGAGAGATGGCCGGCAAATCGGACAGCCTCCCGAGTGGCAGGGCGATGACTTGACACAATCGCCGCCGGCCAACTCGCTGATCAGCTCCTTGGGCAGCCAGGTCCAGCCCCGAGTCTGATTGATTCCCGCGCCGCAGAGCGGACACTTGTCTAAGCGAAAGGGCATTCGATCGCAGCTTACTCCTTCTGATCCACCCACCAGGTAGATACCACCGACCTTGCGATAGCCGCAGCCTCGTTTAGTCTCTTGTGCCATTAAGCACCTCTCCTTTTATTCGATCTCCACGTAGTCGCCGCAGAGGTTCAAAACTTCCTCGTAAGAGCCAGAAGACATCGCCTTCGTCTGGAATTCCTTCGCTTTGTCGTCCTGTCCCGCCTTCTTGAGAGCCTTCGAGACGAGACCGATGATGTTGAAGACGTTGCCGTCCTCACCGATGAGCCTACACTTCGGCTTGTCCATTTTTTCTCCTTTTCGCCAGGCACTTTCGGAGTCCTGGATTAATGAACGTTTGAGTCCCGGCTGCCCCAGAATATACGTTGGCGCAGATTCCGGCATACTTTGGGCTTGCGATCGCGGTAAAGTGGGGGCAGCGTGTCCTCTCACAGACGGTGGTGAAGTATCGGGCCTTTTGAGGCCGGATCTTCTCGTGGTAGGATTTTACTCGCTTCATAGCTTAAATCCTTTCCTGATCAGTCTTGCTTTCGCGCCGGCGATTGACTCGGGCGAGTAGCTCTCGATCAGGGCGATAATCTGCTCTCGGTTGGCTTGGTCTTTGGTCCTGGTCTTTAGAATGAGCCAGTCTAAGTCGGTGCTGGTCTCGTTGGGCGGGATGAAGAAAGGGCACAGGGCATAGCCTTCGATCAGGTCTTCCTCGGTGATTTCTTTTCTACCGGCGGCCAGGGCATTGGCGCAAATCAGCCGGCGCATGAACTTGATGGCCCGGAAGTGGGGCGACTTGCCGTTGCCGCAGATCTTACCGACATACTTCACCTTTTTCGAGAGGGGCTCCGGGATCGATATGCCGGCTTGATCCTTGGCGTCGATGACATAGTGGATGTCGTCGGTCCGGTCCCCGGCCGCGATTAGGCTTTCGATGCGCTGCTCGTCCTCGGGTTCGTATTTGAAATGAAATACCCCGAACCGGCTCAAGAAACCGCTGCGCTCAAAGGTCCTTTGATTGAGCTTGAACGCGTCCAGGGTCATCGCGGTCAAAATGCCGAAGTTCACCGGTTTGGGGAATTTCACGTTGACGTCGTAGCGCTTTATCCCTTCGAGGCCTTCTTCAAGCACGATATTACTGAGCGTTTGAAACGCGGCCCAGCCCATGGGTCGAGCCATCAGACGCAACAGGTCGGGGATGACGACGACGCCGCATTGTCGGTTCGACATCTCTTTACACAGCTCCTCAAGACCCCGGCCGGTCATGTCGTTGATTACGACCTGGTGATCCGAGATGAAGCGGGTCAGGAGGGTTGACTTGCCGGTGCCGGGTGCTCCTAAAAGAAACATCCCGACCGGCTTTTCTCCTTCCAGGTAAGGAACGTGCAGCGCCAGTTCCACTGCCTTCTTAGCGGCCCTCATGCCGATGATCGGCGGGGCTTCTTGATGGGTTTGTAGCATGGATCTCCTTTTAGTGCTCTAGCCTTTTATTCGATCTTAAATGTCGGGTGTCCCGCATTCCACAGGTCCTTGACTTCTCTGCCGAAAGTGTGGTAGTTTGCATCCTCGAGCGCGGCAAGGAATACGGTTACGATCTTATGACCGGTCCATTCGCAGTATTGGCTGATGATAACTCCAAGCGTCTGCAGAATTGCTTCATCGTATGCGTCAGGGTCTGCCTCGATCTTTTCGAGATATGGCCTCAGCCAGATGGTTTTCATCTCTTCGGTGATGAATCGTGTCAGTTCAGCTTTTCTATGTTCCACCATATATCCTCCTACAAAAGAAAAGGGGCTGGACGTAAGTCCTTGCCCCTTTGAGGTCTTGAGGCCGTGACTAAACGGCGGTCTCTTCTTCTTGCGCCGGGCCAGCACCAACGCCGGCCGGAGCGCCAGGATGTTCGTCGTCCCAGCGATGGATAATCGCGAGCGTTCTACGAAGCTGGGCTTGGCTGTAGGTGGCGAGAGGGTAGGCATCAGCATCGTCCAGATACGTTCTGAATTGCCGACCATGCTTCTCGGTGTAGGCCGTCACCTTATTTAGCACGCTCCGATAAAACTCCAGCAATTCGCTTTCTTCAGGGTCGGGGTGTCCGCCTGAGGCGGATTGGCTCTTCCCCCTACGGGACACATTCGTGCGCTTTCTGGGCTTGGCCGATGATCCGCCTGAGGCGGACTCGATTCTCGATGCTAAGCGCGATTCGATTTTTCTTGCGACCTCTCCAAGCCTCGCTTCGACCGCCGCCGCGATTAGCTGTTCGGTGGCCTCGGTGGCTACTGCTTGAAGAATCAGGAGTCCGCACTGAAAAGCGGCTTCCTTCTCGACTTGGTTAGACGTTTCGTCGGTCAACGTCCGTAGGCTTAGGATGATTGCCTGTTTTTTCTCCTCGGTCGTCATTGACATCTAACCTCCTTGGACGGTCTTAAATAAACTACCTGCATCGATTAGACGCTTTTTCTCGTTCAAGACACGAAGGCCATCGAGCCACGCGTCGGGACCGAATCTAAACCTCGAAACCACAGCCATCCAGCGATTCCAGTTACTAAAGGACCGGCTGAGAAAGGTCTTGTATGACTTACCGTCCTTGCCCTTAAAGAAGATCCAAAGCACGTGTCCTGGATGGCTTTTGCTTTGAGATTCCTTGATTGAGATGACCTTGGCTTTCATTCGACCCTCACTTCGTTGAAAAAGCGCGCCGAAGGTGCCTCGTAGTTCATGAATTCCTGGTAACCGCCTTCAATCAGGTCATAGACACGGATTCCCGTCGCCTTGGCACCATGAAGCAGCGCAAGTTGTAGCTTGATCGCGATGGGTAGTTTCTGCTTGAGCTTTTGCTCGAGCAAATCAATTATCTGATTGATACCCATTTGCTTGATTTCTTCTACGGTGGGCATGCTGGCTCCTTTCATTTAGGCTAATACTCGCTCGGGAACAGGATTGTGGTTGAATTTAGGTCCTCGGCAGTTATGATCCAGATCTCAGGATAGGTTGCGTGGGGGTAAGCCGAGAACAAGCGAATCCCTGGTCCGCGAGCAACCTGATCCTGCAGGTGTCGCCGCAGGCATGAGTCGACGTGGCCCCCGAAGCAGGAATCCGCCACCATTCGCAAGTGAACCCCGCTGGTGACATAAACTCTTCCACAACCGGAGAAAGGATCGCTCATCAAGGCCTCCTTAGTCTTTTGCGGTGCTCAAAAAAAAGGCACAAGCCACTCAGAGGTCTCAATACCCTAACCAGCCCGACCAGAGGTCCCTGAGGGAGAAGACCGGCTAAGGTAACCGAAGAGAATTAGTAGCTTGTGCCTTTCAGATCCTGCTTGGCAAGGCTGAAACCGGTCAGCACAAAAAAAGTCCCCAGCAGGCAATATCTGCTGGGGACTCAGAGGCTTGCAGAGGCTTACAGACCCTGGCTTACGGCCTCTGTGGTATACTTGATTCCGCCATCGTCTTCATATCCGACCTCAATGCCCACTTCGGCGAGCTTGTTGAGGAACTTCTTGATCTCGGTGCGCCAGTTCCTGCTCTCGCCAAGTAGGGCATCGATGTCCTCTTGGTCAAAACCAAGCTGCTGCCGATACCTTCCAAGGAAGGCCTTGGCGGCCTTTGCGGCACTTGGAAATTGCTCGATCGTGCCGTCTTCATGAATCAAGCGTGCCTGGACCGCGCCTTTGGCAAATCCACCATTGCCATTCGAAGCCTTGACCCTGGACTTGGTGTCCGAAGGCAAGGCGAAGGTCTGAAGACCGGTCTTGAGGGAGAAGCGGAAGCCGAATTCCTGCTTCCCGGATACGGTAAGGTATTCAACCAAGACATCATGGAGCTTGACTGTTACCTCGTCCAGGGCTTGCAGTCGGACATCCTGCATCTTAACCTCAAGGTCTTTCTTTTGCTGTTCCAGCTCGCTTAATGCCTTGAGCTTTTCTGAGATTTCTGACATTGAGACCTCCTTGCTTATGAGTTGTCAGGTTATACTGCATTAGCAGGGTAACAGGTTAAAATATCAATCCGTTGACCTCTCACTATATAGCTAAATTATCAAGCCAGACCCCGACCAAGAGTCTTGGCGTTCTGAAATAGGTTTAATAAGGTAGTGCGCTAATCTGTAAAGCGATTATTAGAGCGGCTGACTTAAGATGGCGCTGGTGCTACTTCCTTTGAGCCATAAAGCACGATGAAATTCCGGGGTCAATCTGTGCTTAACAAAGGATCAAAAATGATTAGGATACATCATATGGCAATTTCCACCAAGAAACGGGACGCCACCATCGAATTGGGTGTGTACGATAGTGAGACCCATCTTGGCGATCTCCGTATTAGCAGGGGCACCGTTGAGTGGTGCAAAGGCAGAACGCAAAAAGGGGGCGGTATTAAAAGAAATTGGCGTGAGCTGATCTCCTTTTTTGAGGGAAGGGACCGATAAGGCCACAAAAGGGTTAGGCCCGCGAAATCTGAAAGTAAAGACAGGGCAGCCCGGGCTAGTCGTCGCTGATGCCGGGGATGCGGTACCAGCGGGTGGTGCAGGGCCGGAAGCTGGCAACGTGGGGTCAGACCCGGAAACCAGAGACTAACATCTGCATTGTTCGCTGACAGTGATGACAGGGGAAATAGGGGACGTTGGTATTAAAAGTAACTTACCGCCATGATGCGGGGTCCGGAGCGGGTGATCCATAAGAACTTCTTGTTGTTTCGCAAATCAATTACCCCGAAGCGATGGCATCCTGGATGAAGACAAAGGTGGTCACTGCTAGGCTTGGGATCGGTCTAATTCTTCTCAAATCGATCATGTAGCTCCTATGTGCAGAGGCAGGCGACTTTGCCGTCGTCATGCCCTATCCGGGCATGGCCGAAAGTGGTAAATAATAATCCTTGCTGCCTTGCCGACCGGGGGATATAATCGAGCCGATAATAGAGACAGAGATCTAGGAACGCACATGCGGTCCGTGAGGATAGCGATGTTCTTTTAAGCTCATGAGGAGCAGGGCCGGCCATGAACTCCGGCTGCGTGGACAGGGTTGTTTTGGCTGGTGGTGATCGGTCAGGTGAAAGACGGGGTAGGGTCTTTGGTCGTTGTGCTGACTGCTTGCCGCCTATAGCTGGCGGTTGTTGTGGGAGGTGGCACATGCTATCATCGTTGGTGGGGATTTTGTGCAAGAAAAGTCGCGGGGGCGTGTGGCGTCTAACTGCGCGTGAGGCGGCTGGAGATTGTGATTTAAGCCTCCGGCAGTTTCGCCGTCTGTTCAAGATCGAGACCGGGCGGTCGTTTCGGGTTTACAAACATGAGCAGCGATTGACCGCCATCAAGGCAGCGCTTAACCGGTTCAACGGCCGGGAGCTGAAGAACTTCGACCACCGTTCATTCAAGTTTGCCACGTATCCCTCGTTTTCCCGTTCGTTCAAACGCCAGACGGGCATTACCCCGAGCGAATACCTGCGGAGGCGGCGATGACTCTCAATGCTCCAAACGCGCTAACGTTCCAAACGTCCTTCTCTCACCCGTCATTGCGAGGAGCGCAGCGACGCGGCAATCCCGTCCGTCTTGTATCATCACCGTAATCGTTTCTTGAAATCGCTGTAATCTATGCCCCCTTGGGGCAAGGAGGTGGAAAATGAGATAAGATATCAAAGAGCAGTAGGTAAAACGCAACTCGTATTCAGGAAAACGAGACTACTGTAGGCGTTTTCTAAGGCTGTAGTAAGTGTATTATAAAACCAACAGGAGGATGTGATGCGAAGAGCAGCTCTAATCATCGTTATGGCCGTGGCCGCGAGTCAGTTGCTTACGGCCCAGGTTCTACGGTGGGATTACAGATACGACATTGAGTCCGGAGGCGACATTGCTTACTCGATCGCCTACGGTCCCGACGGTAACACCTACACGGCTGGTTGTCGGATGCGTTATATCGACGACACGCCCAAGCAAGAGTTCACCGTGATCAGCCTGAGACCGGATGGCACCCAGCGCTGGATCTATGTCTACGACATCGGCGGGGTTAACATGACGGATTGCGCATACTCAGTCATATATGGTGGCGACGGCACCGTTTACGCGGCTGGTATGACCTACGGCACCTCGAAGGAGTTTACCGTGGTTCGGCTGAACGCGGCGACCGGGGATCTCATGGGGCTCTTTCAGTATGTATGGCCCGGCACGGACGAGGCGTATTCGCTTGTTTACGGGTCAGACGGCAATATCTATGCTGCCGGCAGTTCGAGCTGGGGCCTTCAGAGTGCCTTTACGGTCATTGGTATCAATTTTCGCGTCAACCCACCAGAGACGCTTTGGGTTTATAAATACAACCCCCTTGGGATCGGTATCGCAAGAGCGCTCGTGCAAGGTCCGGGGGGCCATCTGTATGTGACGGGCGAACATGGTACTTCAGATCGCGACTTTGTCGTCGTGAGTCTTACTCTGGGTGGTGGCTTCAGATGGGACTATCGTGTCGGGGCCGGCAACGGGACGACGGATTGGGGATCGTCCATTGTCAGTGATCCGGTCGGTGCTAATATCTACGCGGCCGGGACGGTATTCAATACAACCTACGACTTCACCGTGATCAAACTGAACAGCGACGGTGGCTTGGTGTTGCCGTGGCCGTACTACTACCCTGGCACCGGGGTGGATGAGGCTCACTCCCTTGTCTGTGATCCAGACGGCAACGTCTATGCGGCGGGTGCAATATACGTCACCAACAACATGACGCAACTCGCGGTCGTTAGTCTCCCGTCGTCAGGCCCGCCGTACCGCTGGGCGTATCTGGGGGGGAGCCCTTGGAGCGACGTGGCACGTTCAATCGTCTATGGTGCGGATGACAATGTCTATGCCACGGGCAATGTGGCCCGGACGGACCGTAATCAGGACCTGGCGATTGTGAGCTTGCGTTCGTCGGACGGCGGTATGAATTGGCCCAGCATCTATATGTACGATGGTGAGGGCAATGATGACCAAGGATACTCAATCGCCGGTGGTCTGGATGGTGATGTTTATGCAGCCGGCTGGAGCATTGGTGATGCGACGGATCGTGATTTTACGGTACTCCGGGTCAATCCAACCAGCGGGCTCTTCGCCGGCAGCACCGAGCCGAGTTCGGGCCGGCATCTTGGTCGGGAGCTCGGCACCAACAAGCTGCATGCGGTTTACCACACGGCAGGCCAGGGCGTCTGCTACAGCTTCTCGCCGGACGGCGGTCAGACCTGGACCCAGCCGGCGCTGGTCGACCAGGGTCTCTACCCTTCGGTCGGCGTCATCAGCATGCCGATTCCCATCGATATGTGGCCGGTCGTGGTCTATCTCCACGACAGCGAGCTTCGGTATCGGTACTATGACGTCTGGACCCAGAACTGGCTCGGGTTTTCGATTCAGCCTCCGGTCTCATCGTGCATTGGCCCGCCCTCGGTCTATGTGACCGGCACCACAGTTCATGTTGTCTATCCGGCGCGGGACTTCATGGGGTTGTACGGCATCTACTACAATGCCTTTGAGTACGGGGCGCAGGATCCGGGCAACTATGAGATGGTCGAATCGAGTTTCAACGAACTCGCTAAACCATCTCTGGTTTGTGACGGAATGTGGAATCCACATGTGATCTATGAGAAGGAAAGTCGTTTGTGGTATGCCTATCGCCATCCAATGACCGGGTGGCAGCATGATCGGCAGATACAGAGCTACCCGGGGGTTGTCTCGTACGAACCCTTCATCGAGTACTGGGGCGACTACGTCCATGCACCGTGGGCTGAGGCATGGGACTGGCCGGTTACCAACAGCGACGTGTTCCGGTCAGAGAGATATCTGACCACTAACAATCCGTGGATAGAGCCGGTGCCGGTCTCGATTCCTGACGGTTACCTTTCCGAATCCCCGGTCAACGCCGCCGGCGACGTTTTCGTCTACGCGGAGTACAACGAAGGCAATACCCAGACCCTCGATCCCGAATTCTACTCAATGCTTCGACGGGGTTTTGTGGAGGAGACGCCGGTGCCTTCGGACTGGCCCCATAACCAGCTCTACGTAAGCCCGTCCGGCGACCCAGACCTGCTCTTTACTCTGTGGACCGAAGGCACCCCGCCTAACAGCTACGTCAACTTCAAGTCGACCGATATGTCGGGCAAGTGGAGTGCCGAACCCCGGGTCTTCTATCCAGTAACCTGCGGGAAGGAACAGGCATCAGCTTACTGCTTATCACGGACCGGCTACATGAAAGTTAACGGCTACGGTATCGACCACGGCGACTCCCTGGTCTACAACCTGCTCTTCCTCGATCCCTGTTACGACTTTGCCGTCAAGATCGCCGGCATTCACGGGGGTTCAACAACCTGGGAGCAGGAAGTGACGGTCGATGGCCAGAACCTTGGGGCGTTCACCGTACGTCCGGTCACTCTCGAAACCCTCAAACTGAAAATCCCCCTGAGTGCCTATGAGAAGGACCATACGCTTCGACTGGTCTTCACGAAGAAATCGGGTTCTTACGCGTTCTGTCAAAGCATCAAACTCTACCGGTATGAACGCACCAAGAAAGCGGGGACAGGCGGCGGTCAATCGGTCGTGGCCGGTCCGGTCGGCACCAAGTTATCGCTCGAAGTCAGGCCAAATCCGGTGCTGCACAGGGCGGTTATCAGCTACAGTCTACCTGGTCCGTCGGTGGTCAGTCTGAAGGTCTTTGACGTTAGCGGGCGGATGGTCCGGAATCTATGCAGTGGTAAGTACTCATCCGGCCAGCATCTGGTGGTTTGGGACGCCAGGGATGATATGGGCATGAAGCTGCCCAACGGCGTGTACTTCCTGAACCTAAAGACATCAGACCACAAGCTGAGTGACAAACTCCTGTTACTGCGGTAGAAAATGATACAGGCGAGGGGGCGTAAGCCCCCTCGCTCGGCTTTCCCGTGATCGATTCGCATTTGGTCTTGACAGCAGATGATTTATGCTGTCTAATACGCTGTTATTAGTGAAGAGAGACCTCATATGACGATCAGGAGCATGCTGTCGTTTATTCTAGCTAGTTGCGTGAGCTTGGGTTTGGGGTGGAAGGTGAGTGAATTCATCCCGGTGGGTTCACTGCTGAGCTACGGTACGTTCTGCTTTTGTGACGCGAATCACGACGGCGTTGTTGAGTTGACCTACACCGGCTTCCGTAATCAGACGGCCGCGGTCTACTTCATGGCTCACAGACCGTGGAACCGATACGTGATTTTGGATTCCCTGGCGCGCGTCCCCGGGAGGACGTCGTGGGACGCCTGGGCGGTTGGGGATTTCGACCGAGATAGCCTTACTGATATGGTTGTGCAGATGGATTGTTCATTGGCGGTGCTCGAATCGCAGACGCAGGACTCCTTTCCTAAGGACACCGCCTGGAAATGGCCCTATGAACATGGCGGCGGAGGCGTGGTTGAGTCCTTCGTCGAAGACCTTGATCAGGATGGTCGGCAAGACATATTCTTCACCGAGGGCAGGATATTCTATGTATTTGAGAACCGTGGGAATAACAGTTACCAGCAAGTTGTTCGGGAATCGCTTGGTGTGCTGGGTATTGCGTCAGGGGACAAGACATGGGGAGACTTTGACTTGGACGGAAGAACCGACGTCGTCAGTGGGTACGAAGTGTTCGGTGGCCCGAGTGCCTTGCTGTACGAATGCATGGGGAATGATTTCTATGTGAGAAAATGGGCAGACACAATTCGCTACCCCACCAGTTATGATGTCTTTTCAGCTGATGACGTTGACGGTGACGGCAGACCTGAGTTCATGGTTGGTTGGAAGACTTTTAGGGGCACCTGGACCTATGGTTTCAGGATCTATGAGACGACTGGTGATGACCAGTACGAATTGATCTTTCTTGATTCAATCATGGGGATTCGCAGTCGTCGGCTCACTGCCTACAGTGACTGCGGTGACATAGATAGTGATGGGAGCCCTGAGATTGTCTGGGCGATCGGTGATGGTTGGTACGTTTACAAAGCCACCGGTAACAATCAATTTCAACGGATCTTCGAGGCCTACCCCCGTCCCAACGGCAATGGTCATATGACCACCAAGGTCTATGTCTATGACCTCAATGGCAACGGTTACCCTGAGATATTTGAGACCGGCGAGATCGAAAGCACCTCAACGAGAACTGAGACCAAGATCTGGGAAATCGAAGGCGTGCGTCTTCATCGTCCCAACGGGGGCGAGGTCTTGACCCCCGGTTCCCCATTCCCGATTACCTGGGAAAAGTTCACTCCGCCCGGGGCGGATTCGTTCAGTCTCTTTGTTTCGTTCAATAACGGTGTTGACTATCAGACTATCACGACCGTCAGCCAATCACACGACACGCTCTTCTTGTGGAGCGTGCCGGACACTTTGGTTGATTCCTGCAAAATCATGATCTGGGCCTATGGGCCTCCAAGGGCGGGGCAGAATGTGCCCAGGGGAACGGCGTGGGATTTCTCGGACTCCACCTTCAGGATCGGACAGACGAGAGTCCGAGAAGATACTCGATCCACGATGCACGATACACGATTGAAGATCTTACAAAACCCCACAACCAAGGCAAAAGGTGTCAGGCTATTGGCCACCAGCCTTTCGCCAAATGCCAGATTGCAGATCTACGACGTTGCCGGCAAGCTGGTCCGGTCTTTTGCCCTTAGCCCTATGCCCTCTGCTCTCGGCCCGATTGCCCTTCGCCCAGGCGTCTACTTCGTGCGGCTTGAGACAGAAGCCGCGATGGTCACGAAGAAGGTCGTCGTGGTGGAGTAGGTGCGCATACCGAGACCCTCTGCTACTGGACACGGTCGATGTGTAGAGCTATAATGGGGAGGCAGCAGGAAAGCTTAATGCAACGAAGCAGATGGTGATTACGAAGTAATTAGACAAATGAAGCCCTTTTGTCCAATATTACCGCCTGCTTGGGCCTAAAAAAGGCCTTGACAAGCCCGATAAGCGGGCTACAATTGGACAAAATTTCAAGATGTCTAATCCTATCGCAGTAATCAAAGAAATTATGACTGTCATTCGGCATGCTAAGGCACTTGTAAAAAGCGTGAACGATGCTTTCGCTGGGAGCGTTCCAAGAGTGGCTCACAAAAGAAAGCGTGGGAATCGGCGTTAGCCGGCTGGGTTTTATGGATTCCAATTGGCCTTGGCATAATGCTTGCTGCGAGTGAATAACTGAGACACTGTAAGAAATAAGGGAACCGACGTGGCTGGAATTGAATTCCAGCCACCTTTTTCTATTTGTTCTCCATCATACAGTAATCACCAGAATTGTGAGCAATGAACAGAATCGGCCAAAGTGAGGTGAGAATGTCGGAAAGTCATGAACATCTCTAAGCGGCCTTGCCGCTCATCTGTGTTTTTCTATCACTGTAATCTTGCTTTATATCTCTGTCATCGACGGTGCCTAGCACCGACATCACCGGCATCGAAGGCGCAGCATAGCGAACTAGCCGTACGGGATAGCCTCAGCTTCCCAAAAACGCAACAGCGACGGCTGTAGCGGCCTTTACGGGGCGAAAAACTGGTAGTCGAACCCTCTTTTAAATCACACTCTGAAGCGGTTTTACGAAGGACTTTATGAACAAGGTTTTATGAACAGGTTTTTCGTTCATAAGCCACAGAAGTAGGCAATAGAAAGAAAATACGATATTCGTCATTGAAGATTCTGGTTTTCTGGAAATCCCTTGACATTTCAGGTTCTCCGCATATACTTCTGCGGGAGAAAAACATTGAATCGTAGTAAGGCGGTAAATGGAACAGGAACATACTAAAGAAAAAGCAAAAGAAAACTTATCCAAACTCGTTGAAAAATTTGAGCGAGAGTCAAACGCCGGCAAGATAAAAGATTATAACGAAGAGGCGACAAAAACGGCATTTATCCAGCCGCTCCTAAAAGATGTCCTCGGCTGGGATGTTACCGACCGCGACGAAGTAAGCCCTGAAGAGAAAACTTCGCACGGAAGAGTTGATTATGGCCTAAAGGTTGAAGGTAGAGTAAAGATTTTCGTCGAAGCCAAACCTCCGAGAGCCGACCTCAAAAAGCATGTCGTCCAGGCGGTCCGCTATGGCTATAACCGCAAAGGCGTGCCCTTTGTTTTGCTTACCGATTTTGAAGAGCTGTACCTGTTCGATGTAACGATAAAACCTGACTCTCGCAACCTCTTCAAAGGTCTGAAGATCGACCTCCAGTGGAATAAATATCTTGAGCAATTTGAGAAGTTGTGGCTACTATCAAAAGAGTCCGCAGTTAGTGGAAGCATGGACAAGCTGCTTTTGGTGAAGGCAAAAGATAGATTGCTGGTTGACAAAGCGATACTTGATGACTTGAAACGTTGGCACGAAGCCTTAGCCAAAGATATCTACAAGAATAATCCAGACCTCTTCCATTCCGCTGACTCACAGAAAGACGCCGACTATCTTAAAGAGATTACGCAGAAAATTCTGGATCGAATCATCTTCATGCGCTCCTGCGAAGACAGAAAGATCGTGCATCGGACTTCTTTAAAGGAGCTATTCGAAGAGAGAACCGAAAGCGTCGGCAAGAACACAATGGTTTTCCTCAGCCATGAGTTCATGCACTATAACATCAATTTTGACAGCGACCTTTTCCGGCCACAGAGTTGGGAAAAGCAGCTGGCGATTGATTTTAGGGTGATGCGCGAAATTATACTCGATACCTATAATCCATACCAATTCGACGTAATCCCTTTGGAAGTGTTGGGCAATATTTACGAACAGTATCTTGGCTACACCATTAGATTAACCGACCACCAGGTGAAATATGAATTAAAAGCGGATGTGCGTAAGGCCGGCGGTGTTTACTATACGCCTGAATATATCGTTGATTACATCGTTGAAAACACTGTCGGTACCCTACTGAAAGAATCATCCACCGTCAGGGCCAGAGAACTACGGATTCTCGATCCGGCTTGCGGTTCGGGTAGTTTCCTCATCAGGGCGTACGAAGAGATGCTCGACTACTACACGGGTTTGAAGCGCAAGGGTGCGCTCAGAAGCAAGAAACGGAGCGTGCGCCAGTTACATCCCATGCTGAAGACGGACAACGGCGAGATTGTGGAGCAGCCAACCGAGTCCGCACTCACTCTGCACGAAAAGGCTCAGGTCCTTCTCAATCATATCTACGGGGTGGACATCGATGAACAGGCTGTCGAGGTCACGAAGTTGTCATTGATGCTGAAGATGCTTGAGGGTGAACATGGATTCGTACTCGGGCGCCACATTCTACCTATGCTTGATAAGAACATCCGATGCGGCAATTCCTTGATCTCAGGCGACACCTTAGAGCTCAAAAAATACTTCGGCGATGAATGGTATAAGGTCAAACCGTTCAACTGGGAAGATGCCTTCAGAAAGATTATGGTTGAGGAAGGTGGTTTCGATGCGGTCATCGGCAACCCACCGTATGTGAGACAAGAGATGCTTGGAGAAAGAAAAGAGTACTTTCAAAAGCATTACAAAGCCTATCACGGGAAGGCCGATTTGTATGCGTATTTCATAGAACGCGGAGTATCGCTTCTCAAAAAGGAAGTTGGAAGTTTTAGCAATATCGTAGCTAACAAGTGGATGCGGGCAACCTATGGGGAGCCTCTTCGCCGCTGGCTATGTGAACAACGTATAAAAGAGATCATTGACTTTAGAGACTTGCCGGTTTTCGAGGGTGCAACGACCTATCCTTGCATTATCCGTCTTTGTAAAGGGTCACCAGACAAGAATGCCCGTTTTCCCGTCACTCAGGTTAAGGCATTAAATTTTGACAGCCTCGAAGATGTTGTCAGAAGGAACCATTACCTACTGAAAATCGCGAATCTTAATAAGAATAGTTGGTCGCTTGCTGGTGAAAGTGCACAATCTATATTCGCCAAAGTGCATAAGGCAGGCATACCGTTAGGGGAGTACGTAAACGGGAAAATCTATTATGGTATTAAAACCGGTCTAAACGAAGCTTTTATTATAGACTCTGAGACGAAGAAAAGGATTATTACCGAAGACCCCAAAAGTTCAGTGTTAATAAAACCTTTCTTAATGGGTCGGGATATAAGACGCTATGAACGATCCGTAAGTAACAAATATTTGATTCTAATAAAGAAAGGATGGACTCTTGAACAATCGGGGACAGTTCGTGATAAATGGGGTTGGTTCAAGCGGAAATATTCAACTATTGCCAATTATCTACAGCCTTTTGCTTCGGATGCCGAAAAGCGTTATGACAAAGGTGATTATTGGTGGGAGCTTAGGGCTTGTGATTACTACACAGAGTTTGAGAAGCCCAAAATATTTCTTCCAGATATTTCCTTACGTGGTAATTTTACAATTGATGCTAAAGGAGAATACTATTGTATAAATACAGCTTATGTTATTAGCAGTGCAGAAAAATACCTGTTAGGAATCCTAAACTCATCCATTATGACTTTCTACTACAAAAATCTATCTTCTGCTTATCGCGGAGGTTATTTGCGTTTTATTTATCAATATCTGATACAACTCCCTATTCGTCAAATCAACTTCACTAACTCCGTCGACAAGAAACTCCACGATGACCTTGTGGCTTTGGTGGAAGTGATGTTAGACCTCAATAAGAAGATCCCATCCGTGAAGGGCAGCGAAAGAGACCAAATCCAGCGGCAGATTGATAAAACCGACAAAGAAATTGATGAATTGGTTTATAAACTTTATGGAATTACCGAAGAAGAGAGGAAAATGATTGAAGGAGAAGAATAACATCGCAGCAATGGTAGATTTCATCGAATTCAAGGATAACGACGGAAAGGGACAATTGGACCGGCCGACGTGCCCAGAGGTAATTATGCTATTTATGCTGGCCGGTAAAGAACTCTACAAAATAGATCCCAATAGTTTGACGCTTATCTGCAATCAGCTTAACAATGTAATATCGGTAATCGAATTAGCCTCATTCGATCTTATATATTCGTCAGGCAATATTTCCGAAGCAATGTGTCAGAAATGGTATTCTTGGGATAACGTGCATCTGAAGGAGAGAGTTTCAGTCAAATATTTACTAAATTCAATCATTTATTACAATGCCAGTTTCGATTATTTCAAGGTTCTGTTGAGATACATTTACTCTTCATACGATGAGTTAATAATGACATACCCAAGAAACAAGGTTGAGAATGAGATGCAGAAGTTATGTCTTAAAAGAAATTGGGACTTAGCATTGAACTCTTTGATTACAAAGCCCACTAAAAAGTATGAAAAATGGTTAGAAAAGAACGACACCATTCCTAATACTGTCAGGAAAGCGTTTATAGAATTGGAGAAAAGGAATGATGATTTAAAAAACAAATACCAAGCCAACCAATTAAAACACGGCGCGGTGCCATGTTTTGGAACAGCTGGTCTTCCTGATATTACTAGAGCACAAACAAACGAGAGCCTGGAACAATTCTATAACAGAAAAGAGCAAACCTCAATTAGATATGATATTGGACTATATGAAAATAAACTTCAAATCAATGAGGTTCAAGGGTTTTTAGTTGATTATCATAATAGCACTATACAGGTCTTAAATGAAGTCTTGAAAGATACAGGTTTTGATAGAATCAATGAAACTCAAAATGGAAAACGTGAAACAACAATCTAAAGGTCAACTTGTCTGCCAGCATCTCGAAAAGATTTCGCGGAAGTTGTTGGAAGAGTACCCTGAAGTGATTAGACAATTCGTGCGGGGTCGGCATGGGATATATGCTCTATACAAAGGAAATCGTGTTTGCTATGTTGGACTTGCCGCTAACCTCCGTTCAAGATTGAGACATCATCTTCATGATCGACACGGGAGAACCTGGGATCGGTTTAGCATCTATCTCACATTGTCCGACGCGCACCTGCGAGAACTAGAATCCTTGGTTTTGAGGATTTCAAGCCCGAGAGGGAATGTCCAAGCTGGTAAGTTCATTCGTTCACAAGACCTGCGCCGAACCGTGTACAGACAAATAAGGGATGCACAGAAAGAAGAGCGGAGGGACCTGTTCGGTGAAGATGTATTTCGCCCGAAGGCCGTGAAACTCAAGAGCGTCGACAAGGAATCGGGTGTTCTTGCTCCATATACAACCAGAAGCTTCCACATTCGCTTCAAATACAAGGGGCGACTCTACATCGCCCACGTCCGCAAGGACGGGTGGGTCAGTTTTGACTCTAATTCAGCTGCATATAGCAGACTCAAGGGCAAGAGATTCAAATCCCCATCGGCCGCAGCGAAAGCAATTACGAAAAGGGAAATGGACGGTTGGAAAACCTGGAAATACGAACGCTCACCCGGGGAGTGGGTTTTGATCGACGAGATTAGAAAGAGGTGACACAGCGGATGCGCATTAAGAAACTCAAGATCGAGAATTACAAGACTCTGAAGAAGGTAGAGTTGGACAGCTTGGGCGATATTGTGGTCTTCATTGGTGCTAACATGGCCGGTAAGTCGAACGTGTTTGACGCCATTAGTTTTCTGAAGGAGGGGTCTCGTTTGGGCCTCCGAGAGGCGATCGAAAGAAGGGGAGGTTATCAAGAGCTTGTTTGGCAGAAGGAAGCAGAAGAGACGATGCGATTTGAGATCGTTTTTGAGCTTGACCGCACCTTAAGGGAGAGGCTCATTTGCTCATTCATCGATGAAAAAGACGAAAGGAACAAAGCGAGGATCTACGGCTCAGCCTTTCTTACGGAAGTATCTTACAGTTTAGTTCTGAAATGGCATTCGACCAAGAAAATATACGAAGAATCGCTGACCACCGCTGGTGTTGCGACTCCTGCTCAGAGTATCTCAATCATCAAACGGATGAGCGTAGGATTATCCGCACAGTCAGTCACCATGTATAATAACCTTCAGGACCAATTTGTCAACGTGCTCAAAGGAGCAGATTTCACTAATACACCGCAAGAACGATCTAGCGGTGGTTACGACAGTACGAAGCTACTATTTACTGATGAGGGTGGACGTAATCCGCCACCGCTGGAGGAACGGATAGTCACAACCTTCGCCTTCGCAGTGAATTCATGGCGACGGCTGAACCCGCACATCAGTGTCCAGAATTACTTCACGATTTCGGACACCACGGAACTCAGTTCAGACGCCCAGAACCTAGCCGCTGTGGCACACAAATTAGGCAATAATAACGTAGTGCAGTTCGAGGAAATAAGAACATATTTGCATAGAGTGATACCCACAATAGCACGCTTGTCGACGCCCGTTAATAAAGGCAACAGCACAATTGGCCTGCAGGAAAAGGATCAACCCGCATCAACCGTTTATGAGCTCGCCAACATAAGTGCCGGCACCAAAAATGTGTTGGCGATTATTATGGAACTTGTAACCTGCGGGAAAGGCGGAATCGTGTTCATCGAGGAACCCGAAGCCCATCTGCATCCGCAGGCTATACGCAGCCTGATGGAGGTGCTACGCGCGTACTCATCGAGCAGGCAAATCATGATCACGACTCATTCACCAGTCGCGCTGATGGGCTTCTCGATCAACAGCATTATACTGGTCAGGCGGAATCTCGGTGGCGACACGCGCATGCAGAAGCTTACACCCGATGATACAAACCTAATAGTCGACGAACTGGGGATCCGTCCTTCCGATATCCTAAATCATGAAGTCATAGCGTTTGTTGAGGGAGACTACGACATGGAAGTCTTTGGGGGCTTTATGGCGAAAGTGGGCATAGGTAAAGAAGATATCTGCTTCATCCCTACGGATGGGTGGACTAACATGCAATACCATACGAACGCGAGCATTTTGGAGAAAGCAAGGGTCCGGCCAGCGGTGCTTGCCGTATTCGACGGCGATACAGAGAATAGGAAAGATGAAAAGGAGAGGATGTTAAGCAGAATGCATGTACCCAAGGAAAATATCTTCACATTAGGAGAGAAAGAGGTTGAGTGCTACTTGCTTGATATTGACTCGTGGTTTAAAACTTGGCCAGACTTGGAGAAAATACTAAGAAGGGACGATCTTAATAAGAAATTTGACGAGATCAGAAGAGATGATAAACCAAAAGAAAAAATGGAAAAGCTAATGATTGATTTGGGCATTCGGTCGTATACAAGAGAAATAGCCGTCATGCTTGTTGAAAATATAGCGGAAATACCTAAAGATATCGAAAAAATACTTAAGCGTGTTAAAATGTTGGTTGGTGAAAAAGGGAAATCGGATACAGCAGATGAACATAAGAGTCGAGATGCCTGAAGACCTCGCAAACCTTCCCGATCCCGACACCATCGCCCACAACCTCATTGACCAAATTGTCAATAAGCTTTACGGACTAACAAATGAGCAAGTAAAAACAATAGAAGAGTCATTTGTGATAGGTTTAAGCAAAAGTGCATTATCGGTGAAGAATGAGGAATGAATTAATTGTCGAGATTTCCGATGTATTAAAAGCAATGGATGACGGAGTATTTCAGGATTTCTGTGGGGATTTTCTACCACTTTATGATATCTCATATAAAGGACTGGTAAGACATGGCACGACAGTTGAAGGAAAAACTCGAAAAGGAACACCAGACTTAATTAAAACATCAGCTAATGGAAAACAAATTGCTGTTGAGTGTAGCACACAGAAAAAATATTGGCATGCGCCTAAGGCTAAAGAGAAGTTTGCTAAGTGGAAACCATGTATAGATATAAATAAATGTATAAGTTGTCTGAAATATCTGAATGAGATAGTATTGTGCTCAAGTCAGGAAATCCCGACTAACATGCCAAATGTCAAAGCAGACCTTTTGTCTTACGCTAAAGAAAGAACTAATGCCAAAACTAGCTTATTGTGCTGTGTAAATATAGAAAATTATATCGCAGATAATGTTGAAATGCCTGAAATGCAGAATCTTCTTAAAACTTATCTACCTAGCGTTTACAGTAGGATAGCTTCATTAAAGAATGGCCAGCGCTACCAATTAGTTTTAGAGCTTTGGCGTGAAACACTAGTTCCATTAGTTGATTTCGTAAGAATCATAGAAGAGGCGACAAACAAATTCATCAACATTAAAGAAGCTAAAACATACGCATTGGAAAGAATATCTGAGCTTAAATCACATTTTGAGAGAGAAGGTTTACCGAAGCAAGGGGATATCGTTAGGCAATTGGGAAGCGCTTTTCGTCTTAAAGACCCGAAGGGATCTATTTACTGTTTTTTGGGCGTACCTAAGATCGGTAAAACTAGTTTGGTGGTCCAATGCGCTGCTAATTGGCAGTCCAAAAAGTATATAATCCATTGGTTTGATTGCCCAGTGACAGAATGTGAGACAAAAACATTGGTGGGTGATGTTTTAAGAAGTTTATGGGCATCTTTTCTTGCACCAGTAGAAGCAACACAATTGGCTGATGGCAGAATTAATGTGGAATCTATAGACATTGGAACACTGAAATATAATGTAAATTCACCTGCCATTTATGTTATCGATAATGCTGAGTTACTGTCTGAAGAAGTACTAAAGTCGCTGTGTACAACACTGGCTAAACTTAAATCCCTAAATCTATTGACTCAAATAGGTGTTATATTTATTAGCAATAAATGTTTAAAGCATCTGTGCCCTGCGATATCTAATGAATTCCCTAGCCCAGCCTGGAATCGGGAGGAACTAGAAGAATTTCTTTTAACACGGTTGGAAGATTCTACGTATTATCAGAGCGGTTCATTTCTGGATGCTCTTATGACAAAAAGTGGGGGACATCCTCTGATAGCATTGGCCTTAACAAAAAGATTTCCTTCAGTTGAGGGGTTGTTATTATCAACTTTCAAATTGCCTTCTCTTGCTGATGAAGATTTGACAGCAGATGTAAAGAGACTTCTTTTTGATGATATTTTGGCAAAGGATATGGATTCGTTGAGTTATGTTCTCAGGTTATCACCTCTTACTTTTAAGGCTGATGAGAAAATAATGCACGTCATTAAGAACAAAATTGATCCTGTGATAAGTAAACCCTTTAGTTTAGTCTTGGATAAACTTTATGGCACCGTTATCGAAGGAGATAAGAGAACTGGTTACAACGTATCATTCGTTTACAGAGAAGTCGCCAGGAGCCAACTTAGCCTTCAAGAACAGCAGTTAATTCTCGATGTAGTTAGCACTGAGCTATTGACACCTATTGGGAAGGTTCTTGATGCGGATAAGATAACAAAGGGTGTGTTTTGTGCACTTCTTGCAGATAAACATGAAAAAGTTTTCTATTGGACAACAACGCTTTTACTATCAGCAATTAAAAATAGCTTACCAATGATCCAAATGCGCGCAATCGTAGAACGTCTTGAATTATTTGGTTATATTCGAGTTCCAGAAGAACCAAAATTGTTGTTGATGTACTATATTATGTTGCATCTTATGGCTTCTGTCTATTCTCGGATTGGATATGATGATAAGGCATTTGAATTACTGGATAAGATAAAAGCCACAACGATTGAGTGTGATGATAAGAACTTGAGAGAATCTCTACGGGATTTAACTGAAGGTGCAGCTGTATACAAAGCAACAGTTATTGCTACTAAAAGTCCGTTAGAAGCTATAGAAATTCTGTCAAAAACAGAACTCAGTAGAATCAGAAAATCATCCTTCTTTGCTCAGCCCACGCGAGATTTTCTAAAAATGCTATTCGCTCAGGCTCCTATTAGAAAGATACCAACGTGTTTTGTGAGTAAAGTTATTGATTCAATTGACCCAAATGATGAAAGAGATGTCAGTAGTGTAATACACATGTCTCTAGATCTTGCTGCAAGAGCCAATTCAGAAAAGGTAAATCCCAAAGAAGTAATTAATCTTTTATCTGCAAAGAATGACATTGTTGAGGTCTTGCGTGTCACCTTCAATGCCCAATCGGCTTTAGAAACAAGAGAGCCAAAAAGGGCGCTTGATTTCATAGAACAGGCAATAGGGATGCTGCAGAAAAGACATACGTGGGGTAATACTATCGAAAATATTATCCGGCTGGTTCAAGGTGACGCATATTACTCACTTAAAGGAAACGATAAAGCCAAGACATCCTATCTAAGGTGCATAGAATGCTGTGGTGATGAGGTAGGGTCATTTGAATATGCATGGGCTAGTTTTAGAATTGGGTTATTATCGGATAACGCAGCAGATGCGGAAAACTTCTTTAAACAATCCAGTTCGGCTTGCGAATTACTCGAATATGATGATCTATATGCTAGAAGCGAAGGTGAGCGCGGGGTGGTTTTGATGCAGATGGACCAGCCACTAGAGTTTGTTAGAATTGCCGATTCCTTGCTTCGCAGGTATTATATAGATAAAAAGGACAAATACGGGCCAACTGTTACTATAATGGTAGCCCATCTCGGAAGACTTAAATGTATGATTGAAAAGAAACCTCTCCCTAAAGATGAAAAGAAGGACGGAGAAAACGTTTTCCCGGAATTTGAAAAAGGCATTTATGTATCAGTTCTAAATATCGCCAAGCCTCAGGCTGAAAACATACTTGCATTCTATATACTGGGGAAATGCTATTCTCTGCTTGATCATTATGACCACGCAGCACAGGCTTTCCGGACAGGTCTATCAATTTCGCCAAATACGCAACTGGGCAAAGAATGTATACCTGCAGTAATTCGCAAATTACTAGATATAATCGTGCCTGAAGGAGATGCTAAGGAAATTGAAAAGCTAATTACTGATTGTTTCTTTCTTGATTTACACCAGATAGCTTTGCCACCAGGGCTTGACTATAGAACCTATATTACTATCTGCGTGTTTTCTAAGATAGATAGCGTAATAGCTGAGTTGGATGGTGAGCAACAAGAAAACGTCACAGGTCTATTGAGCAAAGTACGGAAAACACTATCAGTCTCTAGCCTTGAACAGGCCGAATGGTGGTTGAGCGAATTAGATGATAGGCTGGCTCGAATTGGCGAGAGATTTTACAAACAGGAAGAAGATAAGAGAAGCGTCTGGAAAACAGCTTTTGACAATGCGCTTCAAGTAGATAATCATAGGATTATCATTGAAGCTGGCTATCGATTGGGTTTCAGCTACTTTAGGCTCTTCAGAATCAAAGACTTGGCAGATATGCAGTTTAGTATTTTAAAATCGATATTAGCCCTGAATAAGAATTTTATACACGTTGAAAAAATAGGGCAGGACATGTTCAAATTCTGGCAATCCGTGGAGTGGCGTAGATTATATGACAGTGACTCAAAGGCGAAACAGGCATTATTAGATGGTGCAAAAGCTCTTAAAAATGCCGGACTTTCACCCCAAGAGGCTGGGCCCATTATGATATTGCTTATTTCAAGCATTTACGAATATAGAGGCAATGCTACGGACTGGGCTGTGTCAAAAGTTGAGAAAACGGGTACTAGGTCTAAACTTTCAAATGAATTGATGAAAAGAATAGATTTATATTTTCAATGATGTTTAATAAAGTGTGGAATTGAAAAGGTGTCACCTGTGAAAAAATTGCGACATATTGAAAAGTTCGAAGTATGTGCATTATGTGATTCTGATAAAGGACTGTCTCAGAGTCATATCATTCCCAAATTTGTTATTAAATGGTTCAAAGATACTAGTCCAAGTGGTTATTTAAGGCATGGTAAGAATGTGAATATCAGACAACAGGATGGCCAGAAAGTAAAACTCCTCTGTTCAAAATGTGAAAATAACTTTAGTCAGTCGGAAAGAATGTTTGCGCAGAAAGTTTTCTTACCGTTCCATAAAAACGAACTAGTAACAATTGAATATAATGAGTGGCTTTACAAATATGTTATTTCGATTTCGTGGCGAGTATTGAAATGCTTTGAAGACGAAGCAACTAAAGAATGCTATTCTGCAATGGACGTTTGGTCTAATTATTTGACCGATAGTGTGAACGAAAAGGATTTAGATCGGTTTGAACATCACCTTATATTTTTACGCCCTCTTGATATTGAAAGAAATGATAAGCCGAAGGTAAAGAACATGAATAAGTATCTTATAAGAGCTATAGACGCTATTCCAGTGTTCGGGTGTGATACACTTGTAGTTTATATCAAAATGTGTCGAATTGTTTTGTTGTCATTACTCAATATTCCTACTGATAAGTTTCTCAACACAAAGATTCAAAGAGGGAATGGGGTCTTAACAACTAAACAGATGATTAGTGATCCTGCGTTTTTTGAACTCTTAGAGGAGAGAGCTGAAAGGGTTAATGAAATGTATAAAAATATGACTAAAAAGCAAAGAAGAGAATTTTAGCTACTGCTAAAGATAACCTGAATAGCTTTTTTGATTCTGGGTGGTTCCGTGCACATGAGGAAGGTCGTAAACTAGACAAACATAAATGAATCTAACAAAAGAGAAAAACTCCTCATTACATTCGGCTGATTACGGTGATAGAACGGCGGATGACGGTGATGCTTCGCAACGATGGCAGTGATTTACAAAATATGATTATAGTGATGAACAGAACATCAGGGCAATATTCGCCATGACATCCGCATTAATGCTTGAAGCTGAAAAGAAAATCACAAGAAAGAAATCCAAGGTTTATAGATGTCATAAACCTTCGATTACGGCGATTTGAGTGAGATTACAGTGATAATCAAGCCCTGGTTGGTTTTGCCAAAATCGTCGATGGATATATTGTGAAAATGGATCATTTGTTGAGGCAGATATGATTCAAGCCTACGAAATTCTAGCTTGTCCACTGTGCAAGAAGCCTTTGAGCGAGCATCTTGAGTGTCTCACGTGTGGTGAAAAATATGCTTTTACAAATGGACTGTACATTATGATAAACAGGAGAGTTTCAGCAAAGGAATGGAAATGGAATTCCAGTGTATTTACCGAAGGGAAGATGGCGAAAGTAAGCGAGGAATACAGAAGCTATATCAATGAAGAAACGAAGAGTGCTGAGAAGGATTGGTGGGATAGAATCGAAGACTATCTGTCTCATTTTCACGGTACAGTGATCGATGTTGCAACTGGTTTAGGCAGCCTATTTGAAAAACTCATGGGATCCGGAAGCGATTTTCTGCCTATTGCCACAGATGTTGATCCAAACGTGCTCCTCTGGACAACAAGTAAGATGAGAAGACTGCATCAGAGAGAATTCATTGGAGTAGCCACCGATGCTAAATATTTGGCATTTAGAGACAATATCGCGGATTATGTAACTGCCTGTGCCGGTTTCAATAATATACCCCAGGCAGAACTTGCTTTCGAGGAAGCATATCGCGTGCTAAAGAAACACGGCAAACTGGTATTTATGCATACCTTTGTAGAAGAAGGCAGTCCCTCTGGAATATTGGCAGAGCAACATGGTATCGGAATATTCAATGAGAAGAAGCTCAACGAAGTTCTAGCAAGAATAGGCTTCAGAAAGATCAAATCAGAAACTGTTTCGTCGGCAATCTGGGCACAAAATCCGATGGATTTGCTGCCGGTCGCCGGGGATGAACAATGCTTTGCCATTATACATGCAGTGAAATGATGTTGACTGGGAGAATCTTGGGTGTCGTCTATGAAAGAACTGGCCAGTTGCGGGGACGCAATACTTCCTTCGGATTGATTACGGTGATTAACATAAACGATTACAATGATTGAAATCAATCGACCCCGTTAGGAAAAAATACTGATTTAATCGCCACGGTGAGGATGACTGTTTGAGCCGCCAAAGATTCAATGTCACAGTCAGTGTAGGATGGTGGAGGATGATGTTCTTTAAACGGGGGTGACTTAGACCGTTTATCCATAATCATCACTGCAATCTATTCAGCTATCTCCGTAATCAGGGTGACGATTCTTTGGATCACCAAAAAACAACCCGACCGCAGCAATTAAGCCGCGATCGGGAGGGGGAGTTGAGCGATTATACATAACCAAGGTTAATTGTCAAATACTTTTGGGGCGATTTCTGCCTAAGAAACGGCTCAAATCCTGCGCCCCTGCGCCCGGCAGGTTCAAACGACATCTCTTGAACACCTTTCCCCGGGTATCGCTTATGTCAGGGGGTAATATCCCGGGGAACCGACGCCTGTCAAAAGCCCGTTCCCAAGCCCGTAGGCGCATTCCTGCAAACCCTCATCCGTTTTGCCTATCCGCGAAATCGACGCAAGAGCGGCAACGGAAATAGGCTCCGCGGGCATTCTGGCATGATTCTTCGCCTTCCTGCAGCATTAGCGGTATTTTCTCTGGCCGGGCTCACTATATATGGGTGTACCTCCTTTGAGGGCGAACGGGCTTTTCTGGGGAGGGCAGGCTTCCCCTCGAAGCCTCAGCAGGAAATCGCCCCAATCAGGACCTGGGGGGCACACGACATCCCCCGTCCCCGGCACTGTGCCAACAATTCATTGACAGAGTTGAATTGGGGAGTATGATTGATTCAGAAGGAGGCATAGATGAGATTGATTATTCTCTTCTTGTGCTCATGTCTTGTGATCGCAAATGCCGATCCGGTTACAGTCGATTGGCTTAGAAAGCTGATTGCAGAAGACCATATCAGCAACTACTCGAAACTCAAGATGCCTAAGAATATGACCCAGTATAAGAACAAACTAATTCAAGCCTATTGGGACGGGCATAAGATCGGACACCACGCGGGCTATCAGCAAGCTATAGATCGAGTCCAGTCCATAATTGACAGTTCGTTCAATGATGTCGGAATGAAGGTTTGCTGGGGAAACGAGGATTCGTTAAGATGGACATTGAGTTATGATGCGCACGATAACGTTGCGGTCCAATATTGGATAGAGTATGCTGCGAGACTTGAGCGTATAATCAAATTGTATAGAATCCAAGACGACTACAACGCCAGAAACTCAACGCAAGCTCTACAAAACATTGCCACCGAACTAAGACAAATGAACTATGACCGAAGACAAGAACGCTATGACGCTGAAATTGAGAAGATTAACGAAAGAATCAGAAAAATGTTTGAATGAAGGAACCATGGACATTTCAACACGAGGTCACCGTCCTCTTCTGAGCGACCGTTGACCCCCTGATCTTTACTACGCAGACCAGACAATAGGCACCTTGCTATCTGACCCGGGGGGCACACGAATACCCCGCCACCCCTCCGGTGCCATTTTAGTGCCAACTTTGTGCCAAAACACTCGGCAATAGACCAAAATTCACAGCAATAGCCGAATGGTGCAGATGGTCTTCTACGTGGCTCTTATGCGACTTTTGTGGCTATTATGAGGAGATCGGGAAGTGGGCCTTTTTGGATTTTCAGCCCGGTGCTCTACCAACTGAGCTACTCTGGCAGGCCAGATATTCTGGTCGATCAGCCAGAAGAGTAGATATGGGATTCGGAGTCGGGTCTGGAGGTTGACGCTCTGGCTTTTTGGCGGGTGGAAGATGCTGAAGCAGGGGTCGGCGGTTTTCCGCCGACCCCTTGCAGGCACTTGTGCCAGATTTCTCTCAATGCAGCCATTCTCTCACATCGTTCGAGACTTGCACCGAGACCTCGTGTGCCAGATTTGTGCCATATTTGTGCCAAAAACAGACTACATCGTATGGTTATAGACAGATTTCCTTCTAATGGGCAGAATTGTGCGAAATGGCTTCTGTATTGCGTTTACCTGATTTCTGGCTGTAATCTCAGGAGTTCCTAAAAAAGGCCTTATCGCTTTTTCAGTCCGGTGCTCTACCAACTGAGCTACCCTGGCAAGCAGGATATTCTACTCGGTCAGCTTGAAAAGTCAATAATAAACCGAGAGATACACCGCTTGAACCCGGGACTGAACCAAACCAAGACTTCCTTGACATCGACTTCAAAATGGGTACTATTGATATCCCCTATGAGAAGAACACTCATCCTTGCCCTGCTGGTCTTGGCCTGTGCGTCTTTCAGGTCATCCGGCGGGAAGAAGGGGGTCGTCGAAGACCCGCGGGCCAATGAACTCATGGGCAAGGCCAAGAGCTCGTTCGATGCCGAAGAATACAAGGACGCGGTGAGGTACTTGGAGGAGCTTGCACGCGAGTACCGCAGTTCGAAGTACTATGACGATGCGCTCTACCTCCTGGCCATCAGTGAGTACCGTCTGGAGAACTACCAGCTGGCGGTTGCCTATGTCAACCGGCTCCAGGGTGAACAACCTGGTTCCAGTTTCAGCATCAAGGCATGGGCGGTCCTGGGTGAAGCCAACTACGCCCTTAAGAATTACTATGATGCGGCGGTCGCTTTCGTCAAACTTCAGGAGCGAACCACCGAAAGAACCGAGCAAGAGAAGGCCCAGGAGAAGTTGATGCTTATTCTGCCCAACCTTAAGATCACCGAGCTTGAGAGACTGCACCGGTCCGCCATCACCAATCCGCTGGACGAGCACATTCTCTATCATCTGGGCGAACGTGAAATCAGCGCCGGCAAGATCGACCAGGGGAAGAGGGATTTGGAGCTGTTGCTCAAGAGATTTCCCTCCAGTCAGTACGAGCGCCAGGTCGAAGAGTTACTGGCCTCGGCGACAGTGGGCAGGACGACCAGGACGATCGGCGTGCTACTGCCCCTTAGCGGAAAATTCGCGCAGTACGGCAATGACGTGAAGAATCTTCTCGACTTCTTCATTATCGAAACGAAGTTCGTCTACCCGGTCAAGTATCTTGATACGAAATCAGACGGTCTCGAAGCCCTGCGTAGTGCGATCCGGTTGAGTCAGGATTACAGGGTCGATGTGATTGTCGGTCCGATATTCAGTCTCGAAGCGCTGAGCGTATGCGGCATGGCCAGTGCTTTGAAAACGCCGGTCATCCTGCCCACGATTACTGACCCCCGCTTCGAAAGTACCGCGCCGTCGATGATTCAACTGAACGTGAGCGCGGCCAGCGAGGCGATCGCGGTGGCGCGGTATGCCTCGCGCGGCATGGGAGCAAAGAAGTTCGGCATCTTCTATCCCAATGATGCCGCGGGAGAGATGCTGGCACAGCTCTTTGAGGAAGAAATTCGAAACCAGGGCGGCGAGATCGTTGGCCGGGTGGGTTTCAGGCCCGATACGACCACGTTCGGTCGTGAGATCGAAGCGCTCAAGAAGACGAATCCGGAGGTTGTATTCTTCCCGGGCGACGACGACCAAATCGTGCTCATTGCCCCGCAATTCGCCTACTACGGGATCGATAAGATAAAACTCCTGGGCATCAGGGGGTTCAACGAAGAGAAGGTCGCCCGTCTCGGCGAGAAGTACGTTGAGGGAGCGGTTTTCGCAGTTCAGCAATACACGCCCAAGGAAGACGCCGCCAAAGTTATGGAGAAATATGAAGCGCAGCGCGGCAAGAAGACGGGTTTCACCGAACGGAAATTTCTGGAAGCGATGTATGGTCTTTCGGTTGCGATGGCGGCTGACTACAGCCGGGCAACGATTGCCGACGAGATGCGAAGGGCCTTCAAAAAAGATCGGCAGGCGATCCGCATATTCATGATCAAAGACAGCCGGGTAACCGAGGTCATCGGTGATTCGCTGAAGTAAGGAGGCGTAATGGCCAAGAAGGATAAGAAGAAAGAAGCGTCGAAGAAACAAGAAGTCCTGATGAAAGTCGATTTTACCAAGAAGAACTACCTTTTCTTTGCACTGGGAATCCTCACCATCACCCTTGGCTTCATCAGCCTGAGTAAGGGTTCGATAACACTTGCTCCAATATTGCTGATTATCGGCTACCTGGTTTTCATTCCCCTGGCACTTCTGCTGAAATGAACTGACCGGCGGGTCGCAACGATCTCGCCGACGCCGCGACCGACGCAGGAAGCTGATCAGCGGCCGAGACTGCCCAATACAGGCAGACGTTGCGGGAGAGAAAAGGAGACAATGATGAAGATTCACGAGTATCAGGCGAAAGACATATTCGCGAAATACGGCATACCGATTCCCGCCGGCAAAGTGGCGACGACGCCGGATGAGGCGTTTGCCATCGGCAAGGAAATCGGCTATCCAGTCGTCATCAAAGCCCAGGTCCAAGTCGGCGGCCGGGGCAAGGCCGGCGGCGTGAAGCTGGCCAACAGTGATAGCGAGCTGCGGCAGCATGCCGGCAAGATTCTGGGCATGGACATCAAGGGTTTGAAGGTCAAGAAAGTGCTCGTGGCCCGCGCCCTTGAAATCGAATCTGAGGCCTATCTTGGCATGGTTGTCGACCGGACTTCGAAGAAGGTCGTGGTGATGGTTTCCAGAGAAGGCGGCGTTGAGATTGAGGAGACCGCGAAGAAGAACCCCGGGGCAATCAATAAGACGATGATCGATCCTCTGGTGGGACTGCTGCGGCATCAGGCGAGTCAGATTGGTTTCTTTTTGTACGCCGACCCGAAGCACGTGAGTGCTTGCGCCGACATTACGATGAAGCTATACAAGCTTTTTGCCGAACTGGACTGTTCCTTGGCCGAGATCAACCCGTTGATCATAACCAAGGACAGACACGTCGTCGCGCTCGATGCCAAGATCAATTTTGACGATAACGGCCTGATGAAGCATCCCGAGCTTGAGGCATTACGCGATCCGGAGAGTGAGAACCAGAACGAAGTCAAGGCCCGGGAAGCCGGCCTGTCTTACGTTCAACTGGCCGGTAACATCGGCTGCGTGGTCAACGGCGCCGGCCTGGCGATGGCGACAATGGACATCGTGAAGCACTATGGCGGTGAGCCAGCGAATTTTCTTGATATCGGCGGCTCCTCGTCGCCCCAGAAGGTCAAAGAGGCGCTGGCGATACTGCTCAAAGACCCCAACGTGCGGGTGATTTTCTTTAACATCTTCGGGGGCATAACTCGATGTGACGACGTCGCGCAGGGCATTCTTGATGCCAAGCAGGATCTGAAGATCAAACAGCCCTTTGTCGTCCGGCTGACCGGTACGAACGAAGATAAGGCCAAACAACTGCTCAAGAACGCGGGGCTGATTTTTACCGACTCCATGGCCGCGGGCGCTCAGAAAGCAATCGAATTGCTCGTACGATAGGAGGCTCGATGTCAATCTTCATCAATAAGAATACCAAGGTGGTCGTGCAGGGAATTACCGGGCGTGATGGCTCATTCCACACCAAGCAAATGCTGGAGTACGGGACCAAGGTCGTGGCCGGGGTTACGCCGGGCAAAGCCGGGCAGACGGTTGAAGGCGTACCGGTGTTCAATACCGTGTACGACGCCAAGCAGAAGACCGGGGCTGATGCGTCGGTCATCTTCGTGCCGGCGCAGTTTGCCGTCGATGCGGTCTATGAGGCGATTGACGCCGAGCTGGAGCTGGTGGTCTGCATTGCCGAAGGCCTGCCGACGATGGATATGGTTAAGATCATGGGTTACTTGAAGGATAAGAAGACGCGTTTGGTTGGGCCGAACTCACCGGGCTTGGTGAGCGCCGGGGAGTGCAAGATCGGGATCCTGCCGGGTCATATCTTCA
Source organism: uncultured bacterium (assembly GCA_964354155.1). Taxonomy (GTDB): domain Bacteria; phylum Hydrothermota; class Tepidihabitantia; order SM23-42; family CAYGYG01; genus CAYGYG01. The sequence goes on from CAYGYG010000003.1 coordinate 32,781, forward strand.
AGAAGGGTTCGGTCGGCGTCGTTTCACGCAGTGGTACCTTGACCTACGAAATCGTGGACCATATCACGAAGGTCGGATTGGGCCAGTCGACTTGTATCGGCATCGGCGGGGACCCGGTGATCGGCACGAAGTTTATCGATTGTCTCAAGCTTTTCAATGAAGACCCTGAAACCGAGGCGGTTGTCGTGGTCGGGGAGATCGGGGGAAGGGACGAAGAAGACGCGGCCATATACATAAAACAGAATTTCAAAAAGCCGGTCTTCGGATTCATTGCCGGCAAGACCGCACCGGCCGACAAGCGCATGGGCCATGCCGGAGCGATTATCACCGGCGGCTCGGGCACGGCGCTGGAGAAGGTCAAGGCCTTCAAGGAAGCCGGGATTTTCGTCGGTGAGACATCCGAAGAGCTGGCGAAGTTGATAAGAGAAAAGGTCAAGTAAATGGTGGTTACAGGCTGTCAATCCTAGGCCGTAAGTTGCGTTGACCCGATCCCGACGATTACCGAACGGCTTAAGTCAACCGTCTGTTCAGGTAGTTGAATTTAAAGAAGAGACCGCCGAAGAAGATCCTTTTTATGGCCAGGAGCATCCCCTGATCGGCAAGATGGATGAACCGTAGGATGACTCTTTTGAGAATGAGGGGACGGATGAATAGCCACACCGACACCTTAAGAACTGTCATGGCGGCTATTGCTCGGTCGAAATGAGTAACCAAGCGGTCAAGATCGGCGGGCGAAAACGTCTGTGTCTTGATCATGATCCGCGGGTAGACTTCACCGCGCCAACCACTGTCGATGGCGGGCCGGATGGATTCAGTCATATATCCGCCGGCTTCGCAAATCCTGTACAGCTCAGTCCCGGGCAAAGGCCGTGCCAGTGCAACATGCGGAATCACATCATAACGCCACAGCGCGTCCTTGGCGAACTTGAGCGTAGCCCTGATGTCGTCGGCTCTCTCTCCGGGAAACCCGACCATGTAGAAGGCGTGCATATCGATTCGTTTTCTCTTCGCGAGGGCGACCGCTACCACGACATCTTTCAAAGAAAGGTTCTTCCTGATGATGTGATCGAGCACGCGCTGGTTACCTGATTCAATGCCGATAACCAGGTAAGTGCAGCCGGATTCCTTGATTTTCTGCAGAACTCCTGGGGTTAATCCATCGGCCCTGACGCCATTCGGGGTATCCCACGTGATCGACCAATTCTTCCGAATAATACCCTGAAGGATGACTTCAAGGCGTGCCGGATTGAGCGCGATGTTGTCGTCCTCAAGATGTAAGTGCTTGACGCCGTAGTGTTCAATGAGGAATTCGATATGGCGGAGGACATAGACCGCACTGTGAAAACGCCAGCGCCGGCCCATATGAAGATGATTGCCGCAGAAAATGCATTGGTACGGGCAGCCCCTTGAAGTGATGATCGAGACTTCGCGTTCGCTGCCTTCGTAGTCAAAAGAGTATCGGGACGGGAATCCGGCTTTCACGAGCTCAAAGTACTTCTCCATCGGTACGAGATGATACGCGGGCAGCGGCAAGTCATCGAGTTTCTCGATGAAAGGTGCCGGCGGGTTTGAACGAACGTCAGAGCCATGGCGATAGGATATTCCCAAGAGCCGGTGAACCGGGTGATTCGCGGATAGCGCCTGCACCAATTTGACAACGGTCGTCTCGCCCTCACCGCGTACGACATAGTCGACCGGACTCCCTTCGGGCAGGAAACTCTCCGGAGCGCTGGTGGCATGTGGTCCGCCGATCACGGTGACGATTTGGGCATTTCTTCTTTTGATCTCAAGGGCGGCGCGCATTGCGTGCGGCGCGAAGTCTGAGAAAGGGTTAGTTATGCCGACGAGATCAGGTTGGTATTCAAGAACCTTGCCGGCAAAGACATCCCAGGAGGGGCCGACAAGATACTCACCATTCTTGTCTGGCTTCGCGTCACGCAATCTGAAATCGAGGAGGGCGTCATAGATCCTGACGTCAATGCATGCTTTTTCCAGGACGGCAGCAAGGTACAGTAGGCTGGTAGGCAGTCCGAATCTCGGACCAGCAGGGAAACGCAGCGTCCTGGCATGTATCGGGGGACGAACCAACAGGACTCTCATCGGTTGATTCTCAGTCTGAGCAGTTCGCTGATGCGATAGTAGAGGAACCGGACCACGGTAGTGACAAAAACGATCAGGCCGACCAAAAATAGTGCTGGCGTGCGTTTGCTGTGTTTACGCAAATATCGGTACAGAGAACGATGCGACTCGAGCATGGTTTTGGCCATGACCTGCCTTACCGATGCGCCATGATAATGGATGGCCGCGGCGCTACCGAGAAAGATGATTCGGTGGCCAGCCTGTCGAATGCGGTGGCACAGCTCCACATCGTTGCAAAAAAGGGGGAACGATTCTTCCATCATGCCGACCTCAAAGAAGACGTCTTTCCTCACCATCAGGCAGGACCCCATCGGCTGGTCGACCTCACGCGTGCCCTTGTGGTCGAAATACCCCATTTTCCATTTGGACAAGGACCTAAATACTCTTGGAATCAACGTGAATTCCCAGAGGATATTCCCGTAGGTCGGAAACTCTCGACAAGAAGATTGGATCCGTCCGTCTGGATACCGCAGCTGGGGACCAACGGCTCCGATTCTTGCGTCGGCCTGCATGAACTGAAGCATACGATCGACCGCATCTTTGCCAATGATAATATCAGGGTTGAGCAGAAGCAGATACTCGCCTTGAGCGACTCCGGCGGCTTGGTTGGTAGCGCGGGAGAGGAATTCATTTCGGGCGTTCTTGATAAGCTTGACATGCGGGAAGGTCTTTTCGACGACGGGGACGGTCTGGTCTTGGGACGCGTTATCGACGACGATTATCTCGTAGGCGGGATCAGAAGGAAGGTTAGACAGCAGGGCGCCGATGTGCTCGGCACTATTCCAGGTGACGCTTATGACCGTGACTTTGACCATCAGTGATCGGTGTTCAGCATCTCATTGATGAGCCGGATTGATTCCCGGGCATCTTCCTCGTCGATGATCTGAATGGCAAAGCCGGCGTGGAGCATCACGTAATCGCCGACCTTGACCTCGGGCACCAGGCTGAGCATGATCTCACGTCTAACACCGCTCAGCTCGATCACCCCTTCATCGCCGTTCATCGAGACCACTTTGCCGATTACTGCCAGACACATAGCTTATCCACGATTTGCCAGAATAACCTGACCCAGGGCAATGCCACCGTCATTATAGGGCACTTTCTGGTGAAAGATGGGTGCAAACCCGTTCTTCTTAAGTGCACGCACCAGACCTTCCAGGAGGAGACGGTTCTGGAAGGCCCCGCCGGAGAGCGCGACTTTACTGATATTGTACTCCTGGCGCAGTTTTTTGCAAGTGTTGATTGAGAAAGCGATGACCGAGTTGTGAAACTTCACCGCAATCGTTTCGGCCCGCAATCGATGTTTGACGTCGGTTACGACGCCCGAAATGATCTCGGCCGGATCAATGACCAGGCTGTTGTTTTGAAGGCGGATTTCGGCGGGATACGACATAACGGTCCGGTCGGTTGCCAGATACTCAAGCTGCATCGCGGCCTGGGCTTCGAAAGTTATCTGCCGGGTGACGCCTAGGATTGCGGCAATCGCATCGAAAAGCCGACCAAGGCTTGACGTATCGACGAGGTTGAAATCGTTGCCGAGCATCCGCTCGATGACCCGGCGTTCTCGGCGGCTGATTTCCTTAACAAAGGGCAGATCCGGCACACGCTTCAGGATATGGATCAAGTAAGCCAGTCCGATTCGAAAGGGATGACGGATACTGGTTTCGCCACCGGGTAGGGGCAGATAGGCAAGGTGCGCAACCCGGTCAAAGCCGGTCAGATCACCAACGAGGAATTCGCATCCCCAGATCTTGCCGTCGGTCCCGTACCCGGTTCCATCGAAGGCAAGACCGATTACTCTATCACTAACGAGATTTTCGGCCAGGCAGGAAGCGATATGGGCGAAATGGTGCTGAACACCGACCTTCCTGGCGATTCCGGTCGATTTGGCAAACCTGGTCGTCATGTAATCAGGATGGAGGTCATAGGCAACGACTTGCGGTTCGAACCTAAACCAGCGATGATACTTGGCGAGCGCTTGTTGATAAGCGCTCATCGTGTCGCCATTCTCCATGTCGCCGACATGGGGGCTCAAAAATGCGGTCCGATTCCGTGCGATACAGAACGTGCTTTTTAGTTCACCCCCGCAGCCCAGGGTCGGCGCGAGTTTGACCGGCAGGTCGATCGGGTCAGGCGCATAGCCCCGGGAACGACGCAGAATTGAGAAGGCGGTTGACGGCGCATAGGTCACGATTGAATCGTCGTTTCGATTCTCGATGGGCCGGTCGTTGGTCAAGACGTAGTCAACAATGCCACCAAGTTCCGAGAAACACTCTTTGTCATCAATGACTATTGGTTCGTCCTGACGGTTGCCGCTGGTCATGACCAGAAACTTGAGTTTACCCAGGAGCAAGTGATGAACCGGCGTGCAGGGAAGCATGATGCCAAGGTAAGGGTTGGCCGGAGCAATTGATGGGGCGAGGATTCGGGTTTTCCGCTTGGGCAGAAGAAGAATCGGTGCCTGGGGAGAGGCCAAGCACAGAGCCTCGGGCCTGGTCAGCCGGGCGACAAGCGGCACATCGGAAAGCCGGCACATCAAGGCCAATGGCTTGTGGGGACGGCCTTTCCGTCGGCGCAATCTGATCACGGCCGCCTCGTTGGTGGCGTCGCAGGCAATGTGGAATCCGCCCAGGCCCTTGACGGCCAAGATCTTGCCTTGAAGCAGGAGATGAACGGCCTTCTCGATGGGAGATTGGGCCGCAACGAGCCGCCGATTGATGCGATAAAGAGCGAGTTTGGGGCCGCATACCGGGCAGGCGTTGGGCTGGGCATGAAACCGGCGGTCCAACACGTCCTGATACTCGGCGGCGCAATTCCGGCACATCTTGAAGCTGCGCATCGTCGTATTGACCCGATCATAAGGGGCGGTCTTGATGATCGAATATCTTGGGCCGCAGTTGGTGCAGTTAGTGAACGGATACCCTTTACGCCGGTTACCCGGGGCGGTGATATCTTCCCGGCATTCCGAACAGGTGGCAAGATCGGGCGACAACAGCGTGCTGCCCTTGTCGGCAACGCTTTCCTGGATTGTGAAGTGGTGGTAGCCTTTGAAAGGCAGTTTCGAAATGCGAACTGAATCGATGCGGGCATTGGCCGGGCCTTTTGTAGAAATGCTTTTGACAAAAGCGTCGACCCGCCGGATCGGTCCTTCTACTTCAACCGTAACACCGCTTGAGGAGTTGAGGACCCAGCCGCGCAGTTTGTGATTCTGGGCAAGTCGATAGACAAACGGGCGGAAACCAACACCCTGAACGATGCCCTTAACGGCGATGCTTCTTCTTACGGGCGATTTCACGTTCAAGGTATTCGATCCACGGACTGATTCCCTTTCCGGTTTTGCAGGAGACCCTAAAGACCTTGATTTTAGGACTGATCGCCTTGAGGTCTTTAGTGAAAGAAGCGAAACGGAAATCAGTCTGGGCGGCAAGATCCATCTTGTTTATGATCAGAACCTTCGACAGATTGAACATGAGCGGGTACTTCTTGACCTTATCATCGCCTTCGGGCAGCGACAAAAGCATCATCTTGAAGTCCTCGCCGATGTTGAACTCGGCCGGGCAGACCAGGTTGCCGACGTTTTCGACGATGACCACGTCGATCCTGCCCTTGGGCAGGTGGGGCAGGCTGGTTCGGACCATGCCGGCATCGAGATGACACGCCCCGCCGGTGTTGATCTGAACGGCGACAACGCCGCGCTTGGCGATGCGCCGGGCATCAATATTGCCGGCGATATCCCCTTCGATGACCGCAATCTTGTACCGGGGCGCCAGGCGGTCGATGGTGCGTTCAATGAGGCTGGTTTTGCCGGCACCGGGCGAGGACATTAGATTTATGACCAGGGCCTTGTGGCGGTCGAACGATTTGCGATTTTCTTTGGCGATCGCTTCATTGGTAACCAGAACGCTTTTCAGAATGTCGATTTTCACGATGCCTCCTCATCCCCGACAATGTTTTCAACTGAGAACTCGCGCCCCTCCAGGATTTCCAGGTTCGGGCCGGCACAGGCGGGGCAGGCGAAGATAGGCTCCTCGGATTCGGCAGTGCCGCCGCAGTCTTTGCATTTCACTTTGATCTTGACGATTGTGAAGTTCAGGCGGGCATGCTCGGCAATCGAGCCTTTGCTCATGATTCCGAAGTAGAAGACGATACTGTCCGGGACGAAAGTGGAGAAACAACCCAGCCGGATATTGACGGCGCTGATCTTGCCCAGTCGGTTCTTGCGGGCGGCGTCCAGGCAAATGTCAAAAATGGACTGGGTGAGCGACAATTCATGCATCGCTACTTGACGACCGCGAACTTGATGACCTTCTTGCCCTTGCTGGGCGATGTGGCGAGCGCAAAGTACATCCCGCTGACCAGCTTCTGGACGGGATCGAACCAGACGAACCCGCGCACGGTCACGTCGAAATCGTGAAGTTCGTGGATCTTACGACCGGAAATCGTATAGACATGGAGCGTTGCATCAGAAGGTAGGTTTCTGAAGACCAGGGCATGGTCCGCCGGGGTGAGCGGGTTCGGATAGACAAAGGCGCTGTCAAAATGGGCAACCGCGGGTTCGGCCAAGTTGATCCGGAGCAGACCGCTTTTACTGCCGAGCCAGACACAGTTGCGGGTGGAGTCAAACAGGAAGGCCTTGTTGTCGAGGCGCTCAGGGGCGAATCTAATGGTTAGACTGTTCTCGCTGAATCCAATCTTCTGCCACGTGCCGAAGTGAGGGGCATAAATCGATATGCCGGCTTTGGTCAATACCCAAATGCGGTTTTGGCGGTCGATGGTGATGGCAAGACAGTCGTCGTTTGTCAGCCCGCTGTTTTTAGTGCTGAAGCTGGAGATCGCAGAGCCATCAATGACTAGGACCCCGGCTTCAGATGCCAGATACGCTTTCCCGTCCTGCGTGATTCGGACGCCTTGAACATCGGTGGATGGCAGTTCCTGATTGTACCTTGTAATCGAATCGTCTTCGGTGTCAAAGAGCGTACTCCTGGTGTCAATGATCACAACACCCTGTTCCTTGGTGGCGACGTATATCTTGCCATTCCTTACGTCCATGTCGGCGGCTTGTCCGATATCGGCTGGATTCAGACTATACCAATTGGTTAGTGATGAGTCTAGGGCGATTACGCGGGCCGGGTCGCCGGTCACCACCAGCATATTATTATGTTCATCAGTTCTCACATCCCAGGAAAAAGGATACAGCATGCCAGAATTGCCCGGGTTATACGCAACCCAACTGTCGCCTTTTGTATCGTAGAAGAAGACTGCCCCTTCCCAGTTGCCACCAAACCAAACCCGGCCCAACCGATCAGCATCGCACCGATGGACCATGTCGGTCGGTATGGTCGGCCTTCTGAAATTCAGCCAGGTTGAATCATTCTTGAATACGGAGATACCCATCATGGCGTCACCGATGGAGCCCCGCGGACCATGGGCAACGTATAGGTCACCATTGGCCGCGACCGTCACGTCTACTACCCGATTTGACGGAATACACTTTCGTTTATAGACGCGGTATCGGTTGTCTTGCCGAATCGCAATGCCCTCACCGTAGTTGTCGAAGACGGCGGTGTTGTTCCCTAAGCCAACTGCCCATTGCGACGGCAGTAGGCCTACCGATCTAAGCCTGACTCCGGGCGGCAGGCTTTCATTGCGGACCATGAACGAGTCCTTGTATATTATCAAGTCCGAGGGAATCACGATAAACAGCGAATCGTTTCTCAAGGCAAGGTCGTTGACGTCCCATCCCTTTACCAATGTATCGAAAAGCGTGTCCCGGAAGACGTACAGGCCTTTGTTAGTGCCGACATAGACATTGACGGTGTCTTTGCTGACAATCCGTTGAACCTGGTGACCACTCAAGTAGTAGGCAACCGAGTCGAAGGACTTGTTGAAGCGGGAGATGCCGTTGATCGTGCCGGCCCAGAGGTATTTGTTGTTGGCTACCGAGAGTACCGAATCAGAAACAAGGCCATTGCTGGTTCTGATGATCTTCTTATCGTCATCGGTGGTATCAGTCAAGGTCCCTTTCGTGTCGATGAAGAGCAGGCCGCCCTCGGTTGCAATGAATGCAGTATCATTATGGATGAAGATGTTCCTTATCCGGGGCGAGGGGAAGAAGCCGTGAGGCAGGTTCATGATCGATGAATGGTCGGATTTTAGTATCGCGACGCCGTTGTCGGTACCAACCCAGATATTCTTATCGCGATCTACGGCAAGGCAGGAACACCAGTTCGAGGGGAGTCCCTCCGCGCTGGTGAAGACGTTGAACGAGCCATCCTGGGTCGAGAACATGCTGAGACCACCGCTGGTGGCGGCGCAGATGAGCGAGTCGGCACTACGCAGCTGATAGACGTAGTTCGTGTTCGTATAGAACTTAAGATCATAAAAAGCAAGAATGCACAGTAGAAGCATTTTTCACCTCTTGTTTCTTAGCCAAATAACACTGAAAAATAGAAAAAGCACGGCGAATAGATAGACATAAAGACGGCTTCTGGTCAACAGGAAAAGTCCGGCACCGCCGAAAATGGCCGTCAGCAGATAGAATTCGATGACTACCCAGACATGACCGAATCCCATCTCGAGGAGTCGGTGGTGAATGTGGTCTTTGTCGGACAAGAAGAGTGCTTTTCGTTCGCTCGTACGCCGGGCAACCCGATGGATGACATCGAATATCGGCAGGCTCAACACACCTAAAGGCAGAAGCAGGGATGTGAAGGCAACGGTCCTGCCTTGCCCAAGGAGCGACACTGCGGCCAGCGCGAAACCCAGGAAGTTCGCGCCGGTGTCGCCCATGAATATCCGGGCGGGGTGGAAATTGAACCGCAAAAACCCGAGGGCGGCGGCTCCTATTCCGACGCAGAGCAGGGCGGACAATGAGTCGCCGATTATGATCTTGGTGATAAAGATGTTGGCGGCGGCGATCACGGCAAGACCGGCGGCCAAACCATCAAGTCCATCGATGAAATTGAAACCATTCATGATGACGAGATACCATAGGGCGGTAATGACGATTGAAAAACCGCCGAGGTAGAGTTTGCCGCCGACGGGCAATGGGATGTATTCGATCCTTGGTCCGGCAAAAGCAATGATCAGGCAACTGAGTATCTGGATGGTCAGCCTTACATAAACATTCACTTCGCGCAAGTCGTCATAGAGAGAGATTGCGAAGACGGGCAGATACGACAGCATAATAAGGATCGGGAAGCTGCTGCTGGCATGAGTAACGCCGAGCATGAATAGCTCGCCAATGAAGAAAGCAAGAATTATGGCGAGGCCCCCCAGAACCGGAGTCTCACCTTTGTGAATCTTGCGCTCGGACGGGAAGTCGTAGATTCCGAAACGCGTCGACACCCGGATCATCAGCCAGGTCAATAGATACGATAAGAACCCGATCAAGAGTAAGGTTATGAAGTAGATCATCTGATGAAACTCCGCTTGAAAAACCCCCAGGCGATAGTCTCAACATTCTTCAGATGCACGGCGGTTCTGATGCAAAACGTGAGTACGGGGGGCGGACGGAGATGCTTTGCGAAAAAACGGTACATGCTTTGCGCATGATAAACCGCGGGCCGGATATTGTCCTGACGAATGTTCTCGCCGTACAGATGGGTGCATCGGGCATCGGGCGTGAACCAGACCTTCCAACCGTGCCGCTTCATGCGGTAGCACAGGTCGGCATCTTCAACGTAGAGGAAATAGTCTTCATCAAACAGCCCGACCTCGCTGAGCGCCTCTCGTCTCAACATCATGAAAGTACCGGTAACAAAGTCGACTTCCCGCACCCGGGACAAATCAGCATCGAGGAGGAGGTACCTTCGGGAAAACGGATTGGCGGGGAAGAGACGGTAGAGCATTGAGGTCCGGCGGCCCAGGACCACCGTGGCAAGAGTGGGAAACCGGCGGACGGTTTCCTGTCGTTTCCGGTTCGGATAAGACACCAAACCCCCGAGCACACCGCAATCGGCATGAGTCGACATGAAGTCGAGCAGGGCTTTGATGGCCCCGGATGCGATTTCAGCGTCCGGGTTGACGAGCAATATGAAATCGGAACCGGTGCTTCGGATTCCCTGATTGACGGCCCGGGCAAAACCAAGATTGCGGTTGTTCCTAACTACGCGTAGTCCCGGGTATGAGGCAACTGCGTCCTGGAGACTCTGGTCGCGCGATGCATTATCGATGGTCACGACGTGCAGTGCTATCCTGTGATTGCCGGCGAATACCGAATCGAGGCATTTCTTGAGCAGCGATCGGGAATTATAGTTTACGATGATTACGTCTAAATTCATTTTTGAACATCGCGGCAAGCCGGAGTTTCCAAACCAGCCAGAACGCCTGCCAGATGATTCTCTTGGACATCTTCGAAGTACCAGCCCTACGCTCCACGAAGATTATCGGAATCTCCTTCACCCGCAGACCGGCCTTGTAGATTCGAAAATCGGCTTCAATCTGAAAGCCATAACCATTGGTCTTGACATCGTCCCAGTTGACGGCCTGAAGGGCGCGGCGGGAATAGCACTTGAAGCCGCTGGTCAAGTCCCGGATGGGAACACCGGTAACCTTACGGGCAAAAAGGCATGCGAAGAACGAGAGCAGTAACCTCTTCATCGGCCAATTGACAACGCTGACGCCGTTCACATAGCGCGAGCCGATCACCAGGTCATAGAACTTCACTTCCTCGATGAACCTGGGCAATTCATCGGGATCATGGGAAAGGTCGGCATCCATCTCAAAGGCAAAAGTGTAACCGTGGGTCAAGGCGTACTTGAAACCCAATACATAGGCGGTACCCAGACCGAGTTTGCTCGGTCGCTCGATGAGCCTGACCCGGGATTCCCTTTTCATGACGTTCCGGATGATATCCCGCGTCCCGTCCTGGGAGTTATCGTCGATTATCAGAATATCAAGATTCCTTGCGATATCAAGAACGCGGCTGGTAACCGCAGCAATGTTCTCGGCTTCGTTATAAGTCGGGATTATGACCAGTCCCTTAGACATCGTCGGATATACTATCCACCTTTTAAAACCAAGTCAAGCGTAAACTCATCGTGAATTGAGCTTCGGGGCATAAGGTTTGACGGTCAAATCGTCCCGGTCGATGAGGCATAGGTTGCGTTTCGGGAAGCACTTAATGAGTTTGTCATTCTCAGGGCCGAGATCGCGTGCAAAGATGATATCACCTTTGAGCTCGGGATCGTTGAAAATGAAGGCTGAACCGAAGAACCGAGTATTGCGTTCGGATCTTTCCGTTACGAAAACTATTGCGTTCGTGACCCCGGCCTTATTGACCGCCTGCCAGACCTTTGGATTTTCTCCCCATTGCCCCGAGCGGAAATAATGGAAATGGAAAGGCAGATAGACCAGGAGATTGGAGAGTACTAACAGGAAGACAAATCCTGGAATCGACTCTCTTCCCAGCACCAGGTCGCCGTTTTTCTTTGTTTTGGTGGGCAGCAAGGGCAGTGAATCAAGCGCTTTGGCGGACAGGATAATGAAGGCGGGCAGGGCTTCGGAGATATATTTAGGCCCGTACGGCGCGATGCCGTGAAACCAATAGAGGAGGTGACCGCCGAACAATGACCCAATTACACCGAGCAGGAGATAATGATAGCTATCTTTCTTGAATAGAAACAGCAGCAGTATCGTCGCACCGGCCAGAATTGGCCAGCCAAAAAGGTGAATGGACAGGACGAACAGGTTGTAGAACAGGTTGACTGCCGCCTTCAGGGGGGAATGACCGGCCAGGCCGAAGGTTGTTTCGCCGTAATCCGGCGAGAAGCCGACGCCGTGATATGAAGCCAGAGCTTGATAGGGCAGAGTGAATGGATTGCCCATCAGAGCTTGGTTGTAGATCATGTGTAGAATGAGGACCGGTATGCCGCCGGCAAGATAGCCGACGATGCGCCTTGGCTGACGGGCGGCAAGGTATATGAGAATCGTCAACCCTATTAGAAAACCTGTGTAAGGCCGGCAGAGAAAAACGAACCCCGCTGACAGACCAAGGAGCGGGGCCAGATAAGGCCGGTCTCGGACCTCAATCTTTGACACCAGAAACAGGCAGACCGTTGTGAAGAAGAGCGAGCCCGTGTGGAAGTCATGGGTCGCGCTGAGGAACAGGAGAAAAGGAGAGAAGACTCCAAGGGCCAAAACCTTCCTCGCCACTGTGAATCCGTACATCATTCGGGCGACTGAGTACATAAGGTAGAGGCTCATAACTCCCAGGACCGGCCCGACCAACCAAGTCAGCCTCAAGAGATATCCAACGAGCAGGGTGAGGGCATGCCCGGGCGAGTAGAAGCAAAACCATTTGCTGTCATGGACGATAACCGATGGCATTGTGAAGAACTGCGGGTAAACCGGGGGAGCGACGTACAGCTTGCCCAGGGCAAAGGTCTTGGTCTGAAAAAAAACGCCGACTGCGTCACCTTGTGGAATACGTTGGTATGCAAAGTTTGCGATTGAGAGAAGCAGAATCAAGAAGATGGCCAGCATGACGTAGGAATAGTAGGGCTCAAGGCGGCGGTAAAGACGCCGGGGGATGGTCTCAGGATGTATATGAAGAACACGACAGCTCCAGATGGCAGCCACCACTATCGGAAACGCGATCAGTCCATGTTGAAGGTGGCCGACGTACAGTGAGACGACTGGATTGGAAAGGAAGGAAATGTGGTGAATAAGATAGCGCACGGCCAGGTAGAGGCCGGCGCTGGTGACCAAGCTTGCGGCGAAGAGATAGCCAAGACCCTTGTTGGTCGTCATGACTTTGGTCGAATTCTGGCTCTGCTCCAGGTTCTACTTGTCGGCTGACGTCAGTACCGAGCGGATCTCTTTCAGTTCCTGCTTTACTTCTTCGATGATATCTTTCGGTTTCTTAAAAGGCAGGGGAATCTGTTCGATTTCCGCTTTCTTCATGGTCACCAGTCGCTTCCGGGCTCCTTGAATCGTGAAGCCGTCCTCGTAGAGCAATTTCTTGATGTTCATGACGATTTCGATTTCGCGGCGCGTATAGACGCGGCGACCGGCACGGTTCTTCTTGGGACGGAGCATTTTGAACTCCTTTTCCCAGTAGCGCAGGACATAAGGTGGCAGCTCGAGTATCTTGGCCGCCTCGTTGATTGAGTAGAATAGCTTTTCAATCATAATGCCTCCTTTTTCAATGGTCGACCCATCAGGTTTTTCAATCCTTCGGCCGGCGCCTTGCCGTCGAACAGTATTTGATAGACCTCAAAGCTGATGGGCATTGGGACATCATGTTTCCGGGCCAGCGCACAGGCGGCCGGCGCCGTGTTGACTCCTTCGGCAACCATACTCATCTCTTTGAGGACAAGGGATAAGGTCCGCCCCCGGCCGATCTGTTCGCCGAGAAAGTGATTTCGTGAATGAGGGCTGGTGGCGGTTGTCACCAGGTCGCCGACACCGGATAACCCGGCGAAAGTTGCCGGCTCGGCACCCATCTTGACACCGAGACGGATAATCTCAGCAAGCCCGCGCGTGATCAGGGCGCCCCGGGCGTTGTCGCCCAGGCCTAGACCGTCGCAAATACCGCACGCGATTGCCATCACGTTCTTGAGTGCGCCCCCAAGCTCGACCCCGACAATGTCGCCCGAGAAGTAGATACGGAAATTGTCGGACGCGAAGTTTTCCTGGATGACGCGGGCGGCGGCTTCATCCTTTGAGGCAACGACGACCGAGGTCGGTTTGCCCCGGACTACTTCGTTGGCGATGCACGGCCCGGAGAGGGCGGCTACGGAATTAGTGGTTGCCAAATCCTCGGCGACAATCTCGGACATTCGCCGGAGTGTTTTCGGCTCAATGCCTTTGATCAAGCTTAAGTACTGGACCTTGTTGGGTTGAATCGACTTCATCCGGGCGAGGGTCTCGCGCAGGGTGTTGGACGGCAAGGCAAAGACACAGACTTCAGCATGGGCCAGAGCCGGCGCGAGGTCGCTCCGAATCACTATCGTGCTGGGCAGTGAGACACCGATCAGGAAGGGCTCGTTGTTCCGGGTGGCGGCGACCTGCCGGGCACGGGTCTCGTCATACTCCCAGATGGTTACCTCGTGCCCTTTCTGGTTGAGCATGATGCCGAAACTTGAACCCCAGTTGCCGCAGCCCAGAATCGTGACTTTCACTTCCGCCTCCAGATAACCGTCTTGGGTTCCGTACCGGCGGCCAGTCTTCTGATATTAGGCAGATGGGTGAAGATGATGAGCACGGCTATGGCCAGGACAACAATCCGGTTGGGAAGGAGATTGGTGCCGAAAAGAGCGTGACCGACGGGCAGAGCAAGTGCAAAAGCAAGCGAGGCAATCGAGACGTAGCGAACGGTCAGGTAAACAACGATCCAGATGAGCACGGCCGCGACAAAGACTTTGGGGAAGAGACAGACCATGACGCCGATCGAGGTGGCGACCCCCTTGCCGCCTCGGCCGGCAAGGAACGGTGAGAAGATATGCCCGACAATGGCGGCCAATCCCGCATAGTAAGTATTCTGACCCAGGGCGCTGGCGATAAGGACCGTACCGCTGCCTTTGAGTGCATCGAGCACGAAGACCAAGGCGAAATACCCGGGGCCCAGCACTCGTCCGACATTGGTGGCGCCGATATTGCCACTACCCTGTTTTCTAATGTCGATTTTCTTGATTCTCCCGACCAAGTACCCGAACGGGATCGAGCCGAGCAATAAACCGATCAGGATCGTGCCGACCGTACTCATTGAAATCTCGCAATCCTGGTGTTGATCACGATCGGGTTTCCTTCCAGGCCGAAGTAATTGCGCAACTGGTTTTCAAGATATCTTATATAAACGGCACCGAGGGGCCGGCTGGCTACCGCAATGAAGGTCGGCGGGGCCCGGCCGACTTGCTTGAGATTGACCAGGCGCACCCGGTCGGCCGGCGGCCGCAGGTCGGTCAATATTTGCTGCAGCGTATGCTTGTCTACCCATTTCTGGCCTTCGTGGTATACGAGGACGGCTCTGCTAAGCAGCGGTTCGACCCCGGTTCCCTTAAGGGCCGAGATGGTCATAATCGGGATACCTTTCAAGAATGGCGCGGCCTGGTGGATCCGGGCGTTGATTTCGGAACGCTCTGCCTTCCGCGCGAGGTCAATTTTATTGACCGCGAGCAGCAGCCCCTTACCCTTGGTCAAGACCAATTCGGCGATCTTCTTGTCCTGGTTCGTAATAAGTTCGGTGGCATCGGTCAGCAAGAGTGCGACATCGCACCGGTCGATGTAGTTGATTGCCCTGAGCACCGAGTAGAATTCGATGGGCGCATGGACTCGAGCCTTCTTGCGCAGGCCCGCCGAATCGGTGATCGAAAGGACCTGATCTCCATGCTTGAAAATCTCGGTCAGCAAGTCGCGCGTCGTGCCGGGCTGCTCGTCGACGATGGCCCGGTCTTCTTTGAGTATCGTATTGAGCAAGGTCGACTTACCGACATTGGGTCGTCCCAGAATCAGCAGCCGCAAGACGTTCTCCGGGCCTTCCTCTTCGGTCGCCTCGGGCAGGACGTTGAGCAATTCGTCCAGTAGATCGTCAACACCGGTGCCGTGCTCGGCCGAAAGGGGGAAGACCTTTTCGCGGCCCAGAGCATAGAATTCATTGGCGCGGTCGGCGTCTTTGTACTGATCGATCTTGTTGACGGCGATCAAGAAAGGAATCCCGACCCGGTAGAGCATCTGGGCGATCTGGCTGTCTTCCGGGTGCAGGCCGCTTCGGCCATCGGTGAGCAGTATTGCCGCCGCGGCTTGTTTCAGGGCGTACTCAACCTGGACCCTGATGTTTTTGGATACTAACGACTCAGCTCGGGAAATGAGACCGCCGGTGTCGACCACCTCGAATGATCGGGTGCCCCATGAGGCCGATCCGTAGATCCGGTCCCGGGTCACGCCCGAAATAGGATGGACGATGGCCAGGCGCCGGCCGACCAGGCGATTGAAAAGGGTCGACTTGCCGACATTGGGCCGCCCGACGATGACGACTATGTTAGACATTTAGTCAACTCCAGGAGAGATTCCGGGGCAACCGTGATGCGGCCGCGGTCAAGGTCCTCAACCTTGAAGTCATCAATCAGACGCCCCGCGTCATTGGTGCAGTTGGGGGGCAGAAAGATACGATCATAACGATTACTAAGAACCGGCCTTATGTCCTGTCCGGCGAGCAGACCGGAGACTGTTACCGACGGCCCGAAAAAGCGATTCTTCACACTGCAGAGGTCGATACGGTCGGTTTCAAGCCGGGCGATGAGTTGAGCCAGGAGCGGACGGGCAAGTTCACCGGTCACAATCAGAAACCTCGCCTTGGTCCGGGGCAGGGGTTTGAGTCGTCTCGTTTCATCGAGAAAGGCCCGCGCCATGCCGATGCCGTTGCCAATCTGGGGAAAGCCATCGTAGTAGCGAGCCGAAGGCAGCGCTCGGCCGGATTTGAAGAAGAATTCATCCCCGAGGTAAACCAGCCCTGGCCCGAACCTCTTGCGGAATCGCTGACGCAGCTGTGTGGTCTGCCGGACAGCGGCCCGGGCCGAATGCCGGTCGAGGGCCGGCAAGGGTGCGGACCGGAATCTGGTCTGCCCGGCCGGCACGACACCGATCGAAGCGACGCCGGGGAAGAGACGGGCAAGGTCTTGACAGGTTGTTTCAAGACATGGACCATCGTTGAATCCTGGAACCAGCACGACCTGGGCGTGTAACTTGATGCCGGCATCGATCAATTGCTTGAGTTGTTCAACGACCCGGCCGGCCTGGCGGTTGCCGAACATGCGGCGGCGCAGCCCGGGATCTGTGGTTTGAACCGAGACATAGAGAGGGCTCAAGCGGAGCGCGGCAATCCGTTTGATATCGTGAGGCCGGAGATTGGTGAGCGAAATGAAGTTGCCGTACAAGAAGGAAAGACGATAATCATCATCTTTGAAATAGACCTCCTTTCTGAGCCCCAAGGGCAGCTGATCAACGAAGCAGTAGAAGCAGTTATTGTTGCAGGTCCGAAAAGGCGGACTTTGCACCTCAAGCCGCGCGGTCCGGCCGAGAAGTCGAGTACGAATGGTTATCGTCCGGTTCGAGCCGCGTTGTCGTATCTTCAGCGCAACCGGACCAGAACCGGCGGCATGATAGTAGAGATCGAGGAAATCATTGACTACCTTCCCGTCAACGGTCAGAATGGAGTCGCCTCTTCTTATCTGCCGCAGGGCAGATCTCAGAACTTTAACCATGACACCAACAAGATGTTGACAAAGCTTGTGAAACGCATATACTTAACCTCTGCGCCGGGGTGGTGGAATTGGCAGACACATACGTTTGAGGGGCGTAGGGCGCAAGCTGTGCGGGTTCAAATCCCGCCCCCGGCAGTCTGCTTTTTTGACGGCGCGTTCGCCCCTTAATTCCTTGCTTTTCTGCCATTTACGACATTTCTTAAATAAGAACTTCAGGAATTATATATATAATTCGTTTGAAGTCAACTTTGAATTACAGCGCTTAACCGCTGAACGGACTCATGTTATGACAAGACAAAGATGCCGAAAACCGCATTCTCATCGATTATTCACCCCGTTAGATATTTATTCTATAATTGATAGCAATACTCTACTGCATTAATATTATCTAACGGGGCAGGGAGATGAAAAAATCGATGTAATCGAGTTCGCTGGTTCATCTTGAGCGAACCCTAACATTCTATTGACAGACAACCGAGTATCGGTATAATAGACACTCAAGTCAAGGAGGTATAGTGGTTAAACTGCATTTTAACTACAAAGACGTATTCCGGGCCGGTCGACTTGGCTTCAGCGCCAAGAAGATGTGGATCCAATTTTTAGGTTTTTTGCTTGCGTACGCCGGCTATACCGTCTTGTCATATCTATCTTTCACGGCCGGTGGTGTGACCATAGGCAGTATTTGGGAGACTTATCGCCTCGTGCCCCTGTATCCGACCGGGTTACCGTGGTTTTCCTGGGTGATCTGGGCGGTCGCCGCGATCTGGTGGGTGGCAATAGTGCTGATCTTCGGCGTGGCCATATCCAAGGTAACCTACGAACAGCTCAAGGGCGATGAGTTCTATGAAATCAAAGAGGCGATCAAATTCGCGTTTTCAACCGGCAGATCGGTCGTGGTGGCGCCATTTGTCCTGCTGCTCTTTGTTCTATTCCTGGTCGTGATGGGGGTGGCCCTGTCTTTGATTGGGTCAATACCGTACTTCGGCGAGCTCTTCTTCCTCATCATGGCGATCCCGGCCTTTGCCGTGTCTCTGTTTATCATGTACCTCTTTGTCGTTTTTGTCGTATCCGTAGTCGTCGGCCCGGCGATTGTCGGAACCACCAAGGGCGATACTTTTGATACTCTATTCGAAGCTTTCTCGGTGCTCAACGACCAGCCGTGGCGGCTTGTGTGTTACGAAACACTGCTCCTGGCGGTAAAGGCACTGGGTATCTGTATCCTTGCCTACTTCTCGACTAAGGCGTTGGTCTTTGCCCAGGGCATTCTCGGCATCTTGATGGGTGCGAAGCTCGACGACATTTTCATGAACGCTTTCTACTATGTCAAGATAAACATCCCCGCGGTCTATCCGGAGGGACTGATCAGCTGGCTTACTCTGTTTCTGGAGCGCATCGGCATGATCAACCTGCTCTATCCGCCGGAGTACGCTGCGGTTGACATGCACTGGGCCAAGACGATCAGCGCCTTCGGCCTGGGCATGATCTATTATGTCCTCATTCTTTTCGTACTATCCATGGGCTATTCAATCTTCTGGGCGGGCAACACGGTTATCTTTACGGTGCTGGTGAAGAAAAAGGACGACAAGAACCTGCTCGAAGTGAAGGATGAAGAGCCGCTGCCCACCGAGGAAAAACCGGAAGAGAGCAAAGCGACGGTCGGTGAAGGTAAGGCGAAGAAAACCAGGGCGACATCGAAGAAGGCCAAGGCATAGTCAGAGCCAAACCCATCGGCAGTAGTTCGGCGTTTAAGGTGCAGTGAGCATTCCGGTGCGTGCCGGCTACGTTGCGATCATAGGACTGCCTAACGTCGGCAAGTCGACACTTCTCAATCGCCTGCTGAAAGTAAAACTCTCCATAGTATCGCGAAAGCCCCAGACGACGCGCAACCAGATCATCGGTATCCTGACCGAAGGCGATGCCCAGGCCGTCTTTGTCGATACCCCGGGCGTTATTACCCCGAAGTACGAAGTGCACAGCATGATGATGAAAGCGATCCGGGAGGCGCTGGCCGGCGCCGATATCGTGCTCTGGCTTACCGATGTCGATACCGCCGTTTCGGGCGACGAACTGGTGAAGAAGCTGCTGCCGCGCGGCACCAGGCTTCTTGCCATCAACAAGATCGACCGCGCGGCCAACAAGAACGAACTACTGCCCAAGATCGATCACTACCAGAAAATGGGGTTTGATGAAGTCTTCCTCATTTCCGCCCTCGGCGGTGAAGGTCTGGACGAATTGAAACGGGCGATTCTGGCGCGCCTGCCCGAGGGTACTTTCTTTTTCCCGGAAGACCAGCTTACCGAACACCCCGAGCGGTTTTTCGTTGGCGAGTTGATCCGCGAGCAGATATTCGACGCTTACGGCGAAGAAATTCCGTACGCGTCGTTTGTGACGGTGGAAGAATTCAAGGAACGGGACCTCGGGAAGTACTACATCCGGGCTGTCGTCCACGTCGAAAAAGATTCCCAGAAGAGCATCATCATCGGCCGCAAGGGCGCCGCGCTCAAGAGACTGGGAACGAAGGCCCGCAAAGCGATCGAGCTGTTTCTTGAACACGAAGTGTTTCTCGACCTCTGGGTCAAGGTGAAACAGAACTGGCGCCGTCGTCGCGATGTGCTCGGGCAGATCGACGCGGGGAATGTGTAGTCCGGCAATGCAGGCTTGACTTTGCCCGGCTTTGAAATATAATAGTTAATAGACGCCACTGGTTGTTGTCGATAACCGACCTTGGCAAGAAAGGAGTCCAATGAAGAGAATAAAGAGTATTAAGGCCAGAGAAGTTCTGGATTCGCGCGGCATCCCCACGCTCGAAGTTGACTGCTGGCTTGAAGACAAGACGCTCGGCTGGGCGATCGTGCCGTCCGGAACGTCGGCCGGGAAGAATGAAGCCTTGGAATTGAGAGATGGTGATGCTCATCGTTTTCTCGGGCAGGGGGTTTTGAAGGCGGTAAAGAACGTCAATGATATCATCGCCCCGGCCCTGGTCGGAATGGATGCTAATCAACAGACGATTATCGACCGCAAGCTCATCGCCCTTGACGGCAGTGAGAATAAATCAATTCTCAGCGCCAATGCAATCCTCGGGGTTTCGATGTCCGTTTGTCGTGCCGCAGCAACCAGTAGCCGTTTGCCGCTCTATCAATATATCGGCGGTCTGGCCGGCCGCGTCCTGCCGGTTCCGTTCCTCAATGTCATCAACGGCGGCGCTCATGCCGGATGGAATCTTGACTTCCAGGAATACCATATCGTACCGGCCGGTTACCCGACATTCGCTGAAGCCCTGCGGGCGGGAGCCGAGATCTTCCAATATCTGCGGAAGATATTGAAAGACAAGGGGCTCTCCACGGGCGTGGGACACGAAGGTGGTTTTGCACCGGCACTCAAGACCAACGAAGAACCTCTGGGCCTGATTCTCAAGGCCGTTGAAATGGCCGGCTACAAGCCGGGCGAAGAGGTCTACCTGGCTTTAGATTGCGCGGCGAGCGGAATATACGACAAGGGAAAATACGAACTGAAGCTCGAGAAGAAGACATTGACGAGCGATGAACTCATCGACCTGTATGAATCATGGATTCGAAAGTACCCGATCATTTCGATTGAAGACGGCCTGGATGAGAACGACTGGAACGGCTGGAAGGCAATGACCGAGCGGCTGGGCCGCGAAATCCAGATTGTCGGGGATGACATCCTTGTCACCAACATCAGGCTATTGAAGAAAGCGATAAGGGAAAAAGCCGCCAACGCCATACTGATCAAGTTGAATCAGATTGGTACCGTGACCGAGACCCTTGAGTGCCTTGAGTTGGCCAATGTCAGCAACTTCAACACGGTCATTTCCCATCGGTCCGGCGAGACCGAGGACACGTTCATCGCCGATCTGGCGGTCGGTATCAACGCCGGCCAGATAAAGACCGGTGCGCCTTGTCGATCCGAACGGACCGCGAAGTACAATCAGCTGCTGCGCATCGAAGAAGAGGCCCACGGTGTATTCCTGGGAAAGCAAGTCTTCCAGAAAGCGTAAGCGTAATCGGTTACTGCTGATAGTCACGATTGTAGTGGTGATAACCATGCCGCTGTTGATTGGGAGTGCCGGCTTCATCCGGATTATGAATCTCAAACACCAGAGGAATCTGCTGCATCAACAGATTCTCATCCTCAAGGCCGAGAAAGAGGTGGTCGAGAAACGCATCGAACTGTATCTGCATAGCAAGGAACTGATTGAACGGAAGGCCCGCGATGAATTAGGCATGATGCGCGACGGCGAGAAGGTATACCAGGTTCGAATGGCGGAGAAACCATGAGCCTCTGGGAAGTTGAGATCACGCCTTTTCGGGTTGAGACCTGCGAAGAGCTGGGTGAACAGGGGCTCAAAGAGAATGACCTGGTGGTGATAAGAAGCGAGGAAGGCGAGGACATGGGGAGGATCAAGTTCGCCTCACAGTACGAGGATGTCTACGGCCGCATTGTTCGCAAGGCGGAACTGGTGGACTTAAAGAAGTACGAGGAGTACAAAGTGAAGAGCCGGGAATTGATGAGTACATTCCGTCAGCATGTGGCGACGTTTGAGATGCCGATGAAACCGGTTTACGCGCATCATCAGTTCGATGGCCAGCGGGTGCTCCTATACTTCACGGCCGAGCACCGGATCGATTTTCGCAAACTCCACAAAGCCATTTCCCAGCAGTTGAACACCCGGGTAGTTATCAAACACGTCGGGGTTCGGGATTTTTCGAAGATCTTCGGGGGAATCGGCCCATGCGGCCGCGAACTGTGCTGCACCCGGTTTCTTGCCGACCTAAAGCCGATCACGATGCGGATGGCCCGGGAGCAGAATCTCTATGTCTCATCGGCGAAACTGACCGGAGCCTGCGGCAAATTGATCTGCTGTCTTGACTACGAAGACGAAGTATACCGGGAAGCGATTGAGAAATTCCCGCGCGTTGGGGAAAAATTGTACTACCAGAACAGCGAGGTCGAAGTGATCGGCAACGACATCTTCAACGAGAAGGTGAATCTGCGCATGCCCGACGGCGGCGAGGTCATGGTCACCCTCAAGGAATTGGGACAATCATCCAGAAAATAACTGCCCTGGTCAACACCCTGAGGAAGAAGTGCCCCTGGGATCGGGCCCAGACCCTCAAGTCCATCCGCACCAGCCTGATTGAAGAAGCCTACGAACTTGCCGAAGCTATTGACCGGCGAGATCGCGTTCGAATCGAAGAGGAACTGGGTGATTTTCTCTTCTGCGCACTTTTTGCAGTCAGGATTGCCACGGACGAAAAGGTAATCAAGCCGAAATCATTCTACCGTAAACTACTGAAGAAGTACCGGGGGCGGCACCCCCACGTCTTTGGCAAGGTGAAAATCAAAGACAAGGAGGAAGTGCTGGTGACCTGGCAGAAGAAGAAACGCGACATCTTTGGCGGGATCCCCAGATCGCTTCCGGCTTTACTACAGGCAAGACTGATTCAGGAGCGGGCGGCGCGCCATCGCTTTGACTGGCCCGGAATTGAGGGGCCAATGGCCAAGCTTGGTGAAGAACTCAGGGAAGTCAGGGGGGCAATCCGGCGCGGATCGAGACGTCAGGTGGCCTTGGAATTAGGCGATCTGCTGTTCAGCGTTGTGAATGTTGCCCGATTTTTGAAGGTGGATCCTGAGGTCGCGCTGCGCCAGACAAACCGAAAGTTCGTGGGACGTTTCAAAAAGGTGATCCGGGCCCTGAAGCGCCGCGGTAAAGGCCTGGGCCAGGCTGATCTGGCCGAGATGGACCGCCTCTGGGAGAAAGCCAAGCGGGCGAAAGTCTGGCGTTCGGTGTGACCCAAGAGCAGCGGATGAGTCGATAATGACCGAGCGTCCGGTCTTTGTGCAGTTGGAAACTCTTCAAGTCGGGCTCCGGGAATTGAGGATTGCATGTTCGTCCGAACAACTTCTGCTCTTCCGGAAGTACCTTGAGTGTCTTTTTGACCGTCGGGGCCGCCTGAATCTGATTTCGCGGAACGATTACCAGCACATCGTGACGC
This sequence comes from uncultured bacterium, assembly GCA_964354155.1. GTDB lineage: Bacteria > Hydrothermota > Tepidihabitantia > SM23-42 > CAYGYG01 > CAYGYG01. Next base: position 56,140 of record CAYGYG010000003.1, read on the forward strand.
GCCATTTCCTGGAGTCCCTGTTGGCGCTGCCCTATTTGCCGGCGGGGCGATTTGAGGCCTGTGATATAGGTTCAGGAGCCGGTTTCCCGGGTATCCCCCTGCGCATCGTCAGACCGGAAATGGTTTTGACCCTGGTTGAGTCGCGGCGCAAGAAGGCGGATTTTCTGCGTGCCGTGGTTGACGATCTGGGGTTTGCCAATGCCGAGGTCGCGGCAGTACGGGCCGAAACGATGTTCGATCGTTCGTTTGATGTGATTCTGGCCCGGGCCGCGGGCCGAATACGTGATTTGCTGCCCACGGCCGCGCCGATGATCAAGGTCGATGGACTGATAGTTCTCTACAAGGGACCGAAGGCGGAAGACGAAATCGCTCAGGCCCGAGGTCTTTTCGGAAAATACGGTGTGAAATCGGTGCGGGTTGAAAGAGTGCGCTCGCCGGTCGAATCGCGTCCGGTCAGCCTGGTGCTCCTCAGCCGGTAGTCTTGGTGGACACGTTTTCTACTACCCGGGCCCCAAGTTTCATTGGCGGATTACTGCTCCCCGATGCCTTTTAGGATTTGTTCCAAATCCCCTTCATTCTCGATAAGCACTTTCCTCGATTTACTGCCGACGAAAGGTTCAACGATGCCGGTCTTCTCCAGCTGGTCAATGATCCTTCCGGCCCGCGCATAGCCAATGTTGAGGCGCCGCTGTAGCAGCGACACCGACGCCAGCTGGTGGCGGAAGACAAGGCGTGCGGCCGGCTCAAAAAGAGGATCAATGCCGGTCGCATACTCCTCTTCTTCCAAAGCTTCTTCGACGTCCTTAATCTCATCCAGCTTGGGATAGTAGCCACTTTCGATCAGTCCTTCAATGCCGGGCACCAGGTCATCGGGCGCCAGGGCAAGCAAGGCTTGCTTCTTTTCCTCAAATCCGGCATGCCGGTCGGTAAAGACCGTCCATAGTTCCTTCTCGAGAGTTTCCTTGACGAGTTTCAGGGCGGCTTCGGATTCTTTAAACTGGCTCAGCAGATACATCTGGGCAATGAGGTTTCTAATATTCATTACTTCATCGGTCGAAACGAATGCGCCGTGGAGCCGCTGCGGCTCACCGCGCCCCGGCGGCAAGTAGAGCATGTCACCGCGGCCCAGCAGTGATTCTGCGCCGTTAAGGTCAAGGATGGTGCGCGAGTCGGTCTTGGAGGCGACCTGGAACGCAATCCGGCACGGGAAGTTCGCCTTGATCAAACCGGTAATCACATCGACCGAAGGACGCTGGGTCGCCAGAATAAGATGGATCCCCACGGCGCGTGACATCTGGGCGAGCCGGGTGATACGTTCTTCGATTTCGCCCGGGGCGGTGAGCATGAGGTCGGCGAGTTCGTCGACAATGACCAGAAGATAGGGCCGCTCCGGCACACCGTCCTTCCTTGCCTTCTCATTGTAGCTGTCGATGTCGCGGACACCGGCCCGGGCAAATTCCTTATAGCGGTGCTCCATGATGTCAACCATCTTGGTCAGTTCGCCGACCGTCTCCTTAGGATCAACCACGCAGCTCCGCATGAGATGGGGTATTGGATTGTAGGCGGGCAATTCCAGGCGCTTGGGGTCGATCATCAGAAACCTGACTTTGTCCGGCCCGGCCCGATAGAGCAGACTCATGATGATGGTGTTGATGCAGACGCTCTTGCCCGAACCGGTTGTGCCGGCAACAAGCATATGAGGCATGGTGCCGATGTCGGCGTAGACCGGTTTTCCGGTGATGTCTTCCCCGAGCGCGATACCCAGGGGGGACTTCACCTGATCGAACTCGTCGGCCGCCAGGCTTTTCTTGAGGTTAACCAGGCCGCGCTCTTGATTGGGGATCTCGATGCCGATCGCGGACTTGCCGGGAATCGGTGCCAAGATCCTGATTCGGGTGGCCTTGAGGGCCAGCGCCAGATCGTCGTCCAGATTCGCGACTTTGCTGACTTTAATCCCCGGGGCGGGTTCGAACTCGAATCGGGTTATGACCGGTCCGGACATGATGCCGACCACTTTTCCGGTCACTTCGAACTCCTCAAGGCGCTTGATTAGCAGTTCCGCCTCGCGCTTGACCTCTTCTTCATCGAGGGCAAGCGGCTCGGGACTCGGGTCGTGGAGCAGGCTCAAGAACTGTGTCCTGAAGTCAGCGCCCGGTTCGATCGGCTTGACCTCAAAGACCGCCTTGGGTACGGACTTCGGCGCTTTTTCCTTCTTCGGTCTCGGCCGGGGTTCGACCGGAGGCGTCGGTCGTTCAACGATAATCTCCGGCTCCGGTTTCTTGAAACTGAAAGTGAGCTTGGTAAAAAGCAGCAGCACCGCAAGAAAAACGAAAACCAGGAGGACTAACGCGCCGGGTCGGCCGAAGGTTCGGGTGAGAAACTCATGAAGAATACTGCCGATGATGCCCCCGGGTTCAATCTCACGCACCCGGGGCAGGTTGAAAAAGCTTATGAGCGTATTGAATACCGGACAGATCACCACGAAGAAAAGCATTCCGAAATACTCTCTGGGTTCACGGTCGAAGAAGATGATGTAACAGCCATGGACCAGAAGCAGGATCGGTACGGCAAGACTGTAGTAGCCGATCAGCCAGAAAAGGACAAGACCGGTGGCGTAACCAAAGAGGCCGCCCAGATTGCGGTTCGCCTGGCCTGGATGGTACGAGACCAGCGCAAGAAACAGCAGGACCGCAACGAGGATGAGCAGCAGGCCGATGACTTTCTTCTTTTTTTCCGGCAGGGCCTTCTGTGCCGCATACAGCAGGGCGTAGATGACCGCCCCGATGATCAGAATGGCAAGCAAGACCTCAAGCGTCGGCATCGCCTGATTATAGTGCAAACCTCCAACAAGTCAAGGGTTTTCGTTTCGATCGTTGTCGGGGCGGGGGGCGCCCGGGTGCGATTCTCAGATTGACTTTCCCATCAAACCAGTTAAGATTCTACATGTCTCTACGAGATACCGACGTAGAACTGCAATTGGTCAAGATCGAAGTACCCGAAGGGATGAACATCATCGTCGGACAGTCACACTTCATCAAGACCGCCGAGGATTTGTACGAAGTGATCGTGAGTACGGTCCCCGATTCGAAGTTCGGTATCGCTTTCTGTGAGGCGTCGGGACCGTGCTTGATTCGAGTTGAAGGCAACGACGACAACCTCAAAAAACTGAGCGGCGACTGGGCCGGCCAAATCGGGGCCGGGCATACGTTCGTCATCGTGCTCAGGGATGCCTATCCGGTCAATATCCTGGACCGGGTTAAGAACTGCCCTGAGGTCTGCACGGTCTTCTGCGCCACGGCTAACCCCGTCGAGTTTGTCGTCGCCGGGAGCGAGCGAGGGCGAGGTATCCTTGGGGTTATCGACGGATCAAGCCCCAAGGGTGTCGAGGGACATGACGACGTGAGAAAGCGCCGTGAATTTCTGCGCAAGATCGGATACAAGTTGTGAAGAACACCGAAAAACGCGCAACACCGTAGATGATCAACGCATCAATGAGAAGAATACTGGCCGAACAGGACATCAGGCAAGACACTCAAGTAACCCGATATCCCGGTGTCCTGATCGCTACCATCTGGTCTTCCGGTATCCTGAGACGCCCATTTAGACACACATGTGCGGCATAATCGGTGTCTACAACCGGGACCAGGCAATTGATGATCTCTATCAGGGACTGCTGGCGCTGCAGCACCGCGGCCAGGATGCAGCCGGAATCGTCACCTTTGACGAAGGACTTCATCTAAAGAAAGGCAACGGTCTGGTGCAGAGGGTATTTAACGACAAGAACTTGGCACGGCTCAAGGGCGACATCGGCATTGGTCACGTGCGATATCCTACGGTGGGTGCCGGCATGGCTGAAGACGCGCAGCCATTCATCGTTAACAACCCATTCGGAATCGCCCTGGCCCACAACGGGAACCTCGTCAACTACTTAAGTCTGCGCCAGGCATTGACCGGCGAACGCTTCCGCTATATCAACTCGGACTGCGATGCCGAGGTTATTTTGAATGTGCTGGCCGACGAGTTGTCGCGTGAAAACCTCCGGGATTTTTCGCCCGCTTTGTTGTTCCGGGCGCTTAAACGGATGTACGAGAAGCTGCTGGGCAGTTATGCCGCAGTTGTGACGATCGCGGGCAAAGGGATTCTGGCATTTCGTGACCCGCACGGCATCAAGCCGCTTGTCTTCGGGTCCCGGGGCGGTGACTACGCATTTGCCTCGGAGAGTGTCGCCTTTGACCTGCTTGGGTTCAACCTGGTCGGCGACATCGGGCCGGGACAGGCTGTGTTTATCGACGGTAACCGCAGGACGCACCTTGCCGACATCGAACAGAAGAAGCCCGCGGTCTGTATCTTCGAATACGTCTATTTTGCGCGTCCGGATTCGGTCATCGACGGGATCGGAGTCTACGAAGCGCGGCTCCGGCTGGGCGAGGAATTGGGCCGGGAGTGCCGACGTCACGGACTGAAGCCGGATGTCGTGATTCCCGTGCCGGACACCGCCCGCGGTTCCGCTCAGATGGTGGCCGAGGTGCTCGGTACAACACACCGTGAGGGTTTGATCAAGAACCGCTACATTTACCGGACATTCATAATGCCGACCCAGCACCAGCGTACCGTTTCGATTCATCTCAAACTCAATCCGATCAAATCAGAAGTGGTCGGTAAGAAGGTTTTGGTTGTTGACGACAGCATCGTGCGCGGTAATACATCGCGCGAGATCGTCAGCCTGATTCGCCGGGCGGGTGCCCGCGAAGTCTATTTTGCTTCCTATTCGCCGCCCCTTCGTTCACCTTGTGTCTACGGGATTGATATGCAGACCAGGGGAGAGTTTGCGGCACGGGACCGGAACAATGAGGAGATAAGACAGATGGTCGGCTGTGACCGGCTTGTCTACCAGACCGTTGAGGGCATGGTCCGGGCGGTCGGCGTGGGCCGGGATTCATTCTGCACCGGTTGTTTTACCGGCCAGTACCCGACCGAAGTGCCTGGAGAAGCGCTGGAAGAGATTGAACGGTCCCGGGCCGCGTGTCGTGTCAAGGTGGAAAGCAGTGAATAGCGTGTTATATTCTGACTATCAGGAGCAGCATGTTCATCAACGGCCGACGTATTGAACGCGATCGAATGATCGATGTCACGTGCCCGTACTCCGGGCAGGTGGTTGGCCAGGTGGCGTTGGCCAACCGCGGTGACCTTGAGGAGATCATGGGCCATGCCGAGCAGGGAAAGAGAATCATGCGGCAGATGCCGGCCGGGGAACGAGCCGTGATTCTGGATCGGGCCGCGGCGAAGGTGGCGGGCAATGAAGAACTGGCCCAAATCATCAGTCGGGAAGTCGGCAAGACGATCCGGGAGGCGCGGGCCGAGGTTGCCCGATGCAGCCAGACACTCAAGCTCTCCGCCGACGCGGCGCGGTGGCTGGTCGGCGAAACGGTGCGGTTTGATCTGAGCGGCAAGACGCAGAAGCGAGGCTATTACGAACGCGTCCCCCTGGGCATTGTCCTGGCGATTTCCCCCTTCAATTTCCCGCTCAATCTGTCGGCGCACAAGATCGGCCCGGCCCTTGCTGCGGGCAACGCCGTGATCCATAAGCCGGCCACCAAGACCCCGCTCTGCGCGGTCATGCTGGCCGAGATCCTGGTCGGGTGCGGGCTGCCGGCCGAAGCGATCTCGGTGGTCACGGCGCCGGGCAGTGACCTCGGTGACCTGCTGGTCGGACACCCGGCAATCAGAAAGGTATCCTTCACCGGTTCACTGGAGATCGGGGAACGGATATGTCGTCTTGCCGGCTTGAAGAAGACGACCATGGAACTCGGGGCGAATTCGGCGGTGCTGGTTTTGCCCGATGCCAAGCTTGAAGCGGTGGCCCGGAAAGTACGGGTGGGCGGTTTCACGCTGGCCGGCCAGGTCTGTATATCAATTCAGCGGGTATACGTCCATGAAACAATCTTCGACCGTTTCTTGCAGATTCTCTATGAGGAAGTGAAGCAGATCAGAACAGGCGACCCGGGCAAGGAAGATACGGAAATGGGGCCGATGATCTCGGAAAGCGCGGCCGGCAGTGCCAAGGCCTGGATTGATGAGGCACTTAAAGCCGGGGGCAAACTGCTGCTCGGCGGCGAAGTCGACCACGCCTTCCTTGAGCCGACGATTCTCTTTGACGTACCCGAAACGTGCCGGATTATTCAAGACGAAGCTTTTGCCCCGGTGGTTGTCGTTAACCGGTTTGCCGCGCTTGACGAGGGGATTTTCAAGGTCAACGACACGAAGTACGGACTGCAAGCCGGGGTATTCACGAACGACCTGAACGCCGCTCTCAAGTGCGCCGCGGAGCTTGACGCGGGCGGCGTGCTGATCAACGAGATGCCGACATTCCGGGTTGACAACATGCCCTACGGAGGTATGAAATCGAGCGGTCTGGGCCGGGAAGGACCGAGATTCGCGGTGGAAGACATGACCGAAATCAAACTCATCATCTTCGATGTGGCGGACTCCGAAGCCTGAGGCCGGAGCGTTTTGCAGCATGTTCAGTTGCGCCAGACTCAGCGGTGGAGTGAAGCTCAGGATATGGTGGTAGTATCGCCGGCATCGGTCCGCTATCGCCGGAATCTCAAGCACGCCAATATATGGCGGGCGCGCTCCGACAATTGGCTTGACAAGAACAGGTCTTTTGGTATAATTGACTAATGGCACCCAGGAAGTCTTCGGGTAGAGAAGGAATCAGACTAGCATGCCATCGGCCCGGATCACCCAAAAACCTCAAAAAACAAGGGTTAACCCCCCGCGAAATCGTTTGTGAGCTTGACCGTTACATCATCGGTCAGGACAACGCGAAGCGCGCCGTGGCGATTGCGCTGCGTAACCGATGGCGCCGGCAGCAGGTTGACGGACCGCTCAAGGACGAGATCTATCCGGCCAACATAATTCTGATCGGCCCGACCGGTATCGGCAAGACCGAAATCGCGCGCCGCCTCGCGCGGCTGGCGAACGCACCTTTTGTCAAAGTTGAAGCTTCGAAGTTCACTGAAGTCGGGTATGTCGGGCGGGACGTCGAGTCGATGATTCGCGACCTGGTGAATATTGCGGTCGGCATGGTCAAACAAGAGAAGACCGAGCGAGTCAAGGACAAGGCACGCGAGCTAGCCGAGGAGAGGATTCTCGCCCTGCTGCTGCCTTTGACGCCCCGCGTATCCGGTGATGAACCGGCAAGCGATACCAGGGAGAAGATTCGCGGGCTGCTCCGAGAAGGGAGACTCGACGATCGCTATGTCGATATCGAAGTGAGTAAGCAGGTCTTGCCGTTTGTCGAAGTATTCACCCAGAGTGGTGTCGAAGAACTCAATCTTGCTCTCGACGAAGTTCTGGGTGGTCAGATGCCGAAGCGCACCAAAAAGAGAAAAGTTACCGTCACCGAGGGGATGCGAATCATGGAGGCGGAAGAGGCGCAGAAGCTGATCGATTTGGACGAAGTGATCGTCGAGGCAATCGGCCGCGCTGAGAACTCGGGCATTATCTTCATCGACGAGATCGACAAGATCGTCGGGAAGGGTGAAACGGTTGGTCCGGATGTGTCGCGCGAAGGGGTGCAGCGCGACCTTCTGCCCGTTGTCGAGGGCTCGAACGTGATGACCAAGTATGGAATGGTCAGGACCAATCACATCCTGTTTGTCGCCGCCGGCGCTTTTCATCACAAGAAGCCGTCCGATTTGATCCCGGAACTTCAAGGGCGGTTCCCGATTCGAGTTGAGCTGGACTCATTGTCCCGGGATGACTTTCGCAGGATTCTGACCGAGCCCGAGAACGCATTGATCAAACAGTACACCGCCCTTTTTCAAACCGAAGGCGTCGCGATCGTCTTTTCCCAAGGCGCGATCGATGAGATCGCGCGGATTGCCGACACGGTCAATGAGCAGACCGAGAACATCGGTGCCCGTCGGCTGCACACCGTGATGAACGCCCTGCTGGAGGATATCCTGTTCTCGATCCCTGATCCGAGGATCCGCGATATCCGAATCGAAGCGCACGACGTCAAAAAGAAACTCAAGAACATTGTGGACAACGTCGATCTCAGCCGCTACATACTGTGATGTTTAGTAGAATACTACTGCTCTTGACCGATCCCCAGACCAGCCAGGCGACCGCACGTTGGGCGATTGACTTGGCCGAGCAGTCGAAGGCGCGCATTTTTGTTCTCTACGTCACCGAGCCGGTGCGGAAGAAGAAGCTGGCAAGCCTCACGAAGCGTGATCAGCAGGCAGTGGCCAAGGAACTGGAAGAGAGCGCGTGGCAGAGTCTGTACATTGTCGAGGACATGGCCTTCGAGAAGGAAGTGAAGTCCTCACTTCACTATGAAGAGGGGGCGGTGACGGAGACGGTTCTCGAATTTGCAAAGAGTTATGACATCCAGTTGTTGGTGCTCGGCAGTGGCGAAACCGCCAGGAAGTTTGCGGCGGCACCGCTGCCGGTTTTCATCGTATGAAGACCGTACGTAATGCATCAGCGTGATCTCTTCTTAATAATATCTGTAATCATTGAGACCCCAAGGGAGTCTCAGTAAGGAGGTGCCGCAATGGACCTTAAGATCTCCGAGCTTCTCGCGAGGGAGGCGATTATTCTCCAATTGGCGGGAAAAGAGAAGATGTTGGTCATCCAGGAGTTGGCCGAGCATTTGGTTAACAAGGATCTCATCGTCAACAAGGATGAGTTCTTGTCCGCGATTGCCAAGCGGGAGAACCTGGAAAGCACCGGTATCGGCAACGGCATTGCAATTCCGCACGCGCGCACTAACGCCGTGAAGAACCTCGTCCTTGCGTTTGGGCGCTCGGAAGCCGGGGTAGACTTCTCGTCAATCGACGGCCGCCCTTCCCATCTCATATTTATGATCGTCTCGCCCGAAGAGAAGAAATCGGACTACATCAAGACCTTGGCCAAGATCTCGCGGCTCGTGAGAAAAGAGGAGGTAAGAAGTCTGCTCCGCAGTGCCCGTAAGCCCGACGAGATCATGGATATCATCAAGGCTAACGAATAGGATGCTATGATGGAGAAGGCCTGTCCAAAGGCGTCTCCGATTCCGAAGTTCTGGGCGATCGGAGTCCGGTCCCTGGCTTTGGTCGCCGCGATGTGTCTGGCCGCCTACGTCTACATACCACTGCCGTTTACGCCGGTGCCGATCACCCTGCAGACGCTGTTTGTGTTGCTCGGCGGCATTATGCTGGGCCGCGCGGCCGGTCTCTGCCAGGGTGTTTACGTTGCCCTGGGCGCGTTCGGCCTGCCGGTCTTTACTCTGGGGGCTTCCGGTGTGGCGCGCCTTTTTGGACCGACCGGCGGCTATCTCATCGGCTTCATCGGCGCGGCTCTTTTTGTCGGGCTTTTCTATTCGCCGAAATATGTTCGGGGACTGGCGGTTCTGGCGGGCGCAACCATGATCATTTATGTTGTCGGGGCTTTCCAGCTGTGGCTTGTGCTGCGGCAGCCCGTGGCGCAGGTGGTGCTTCTGGGGGTTCTCCCTTTCCTGCCCGGTGATATGATCAAATTACTTACGGCCCAGCAGATCGGCCATTGGATGATGAAGAATCGATGGCTCGATTCGTCGGCATAGCGCTACTGCCCGCCATTCTCCTGGGCGGCAAGATACTAATCTTCATGGATGGGGGACAGACTGACCACCTCAAGGCCTACGGGGTTGTCTATCACGCCCTGGAAGAAAATATCAAGGTTGAATGGCTCCTCAACTACCGCGGTGGTTCCTTTTTCTTAGACGACGATGAACGGGTGGCCAAAGAATGTCGTCTCAAGAACATTTCGATGCAGGCCGTTTCCGGCGAGGGCGTGCTGGAAGTCTACCGGGAGGTCGAGCGCAGCAACATGGAGGCCGTGCTTCTCGAAAAAGCGCCTAAAGTCGGGGTCTACATTCCGCCCAATCTCGAGCCCTGGGATGATGCCGTAACCCTGGCGCTGGAATACGCCGGGATTCCGTACGAACGGCTCTGGGATGCCGAAGTGCTCAAAGAGAAGCTTCTCGATTACGACTGGCTGCATCTCCACCACGAGGATTTTACCGGCCAGTACGGCAAGTTCTGGGCCCAATACCGGACGGCCGAGTGGTTCAAAGAAGAAGTGCGCATCAATGAGGCGATGGCGCGGCAACTGGGATTTGCCAAAGTGTCGCACCTGAAACAAGCAGTGGCGCGGGCGGTCAAACGCTATGTCGAGGCCGGCGGTTTTGTCTTCGCCATGTGCTCAGCTTGTGATACATATGAAATCGCCCTGGCCGCAGAAGGCGTCGATATCTGCGACGAGGTCTTCGACCGCGACCCGGTTGAAAACGGTTATGAACGGAAGCTTGACTACGGCAATTGCCTTGCGTTCGAGGATTTTGTCGTCATGCCGGACCCCTATATCTATGAACACTCTGACATCGATACGTATAATGAAGCGATTCTCCGCGGGCCGGAGACTTACTTTTCGCTCTTTGACTTCTCGGCCAAGTTCGACCCGGTGCCGACGATGCTGGTGCAGAATCACACGGGCTTGGTCAAGGAGTTCCTGGGCCAGTGCGTCGGTTTTCGCAGGACTCGAATCAAGAAGAACGCGGTTGTGCTCGGCGAGGTCACGGGGACGGAGGAGGTCAAGTATCTGCACGGGAACTTTGGCAAAGGGACTTTCACCTATTTAGGCGGGCACGACCCGGAAGATTTTCAACATTTTGTCGGTGATCCGCCTACCAAGCTTGAATACCATAAGAATTCACCCGGCTACCGGTTGATCCTGAACAACATTCTGTTTCCGGCGGCCGAGAAAAAACCGCAGAAGACATAACTTAATACAAAGGCATTAGCTAAATTGTCATTCCGAAGAGCGAGATTCCTCGCTTACGCTCGGAACAGTCTCCGCAATCTCAAATCCCCCTATATCCCCCTTTACGAAAGGGGGAAGTAAAGGGGGATTGCCTCGCGTCCCGCCTGAGGCGGATGAAGAATCTCACATGCTACTTTCAGAGACCCTTCGCTACGCTCAGGGTGACAGACGAAGTGTTTCACGGATGTAAAGTATCTTATGCTCCCCTTGGTAGATGGTTTGATAGTTGGATAGTGTCATGGTTTAATGGTCAAATACTTCCATTCGTTGGTTTTTCCTGATAGCCTGATATCCTTTGAGTGGTTGGACCCATGCAGCGGGTTGCATCCGCGGTTCATTGCCCCTTGACAGGATTGGGATTGGGCGTAGTATTAAATAATGAATCGGAAACTTGGTCATCTACTTGCGACATTGCGACGCGAAGTCATTCGTCACTATCGAAAAAGGCTTGTTAGCATTGTTGTCTTCGGCTCGGTCGGAAGAGGCGTGTCCACCCATGAGTCCGATGTGGATGTCTTGATAGTTGCCCAGCGACTGCCGAAGGGTAGAATGGCGAGGGTGAGAGATTTCGACGCCGTCGAGGAGAGCATTGCAAGGGAGATGCGCAAGGCCGGCAGAAGGCAGGCTGGATACGCAATATCACCGGTGTTCAAGACGAAAGACGAAGTTGAGCAGGGCAGTCCCTTGTTCCTTGATTTCGTTGAGGACGGCGTGATTCTCTTTGATCGTGGCGGGTTCTTTAATGGATATCTTGCAAAACTGAGAGCCAGGCTCGAGAAGCTGGGGGCGAAGAGAATCGTACAGGGTGAGCGTTGGTATTGGATTCTGAAGCCAGATTACAAGCCGGGTGAGGTTTTTGAAATATGACAAACTCATCGCTGGCCCAGAGCTACCTTATCAAGGCGACCAAGAGATTCTTGATTTTGCAGGTGCTGCTGAAGGAGAAAGCATATTCAGACGTTGTCCGTGAGGCGCAGGAGATAACGGAGCTTGCGCTCAAAGCCATGCTCAGACAGGCCGGTATAGAACCGCCGAAATGGCATGATGTGGGAAGTCTCCTGGTAGAACACAAGCAGAAACTGCCCAAGGACGTCCGGCAGAAGGTATTCAGGTTGGCCCGAATATCGAAAGACCTAAGAAAGGAGCGGGAGTTAGCTTTCTATGGAGACATCGATTTCATCCCCACCGAGGAATACTCCAGGGCCGACGCCAGAAAGGCGATTTCCGACGTCAAGTTTGTCCTGGCCGCAGCAACACACGTTGTCAGAGCCCAGTAGCGGTATTCTTCATCGTTGTACATGACCGCGGGGCGGGCACTCCAATCTTGGTACAGGGGCGCAGGTAGTTATCATTCGTGCCGGCTGGAGGTCAAATGCAGAATACATTCACTCTTGAATACTGGCTTGACGAAGGCTCGTATGTCGGCAGGTTGAAGGGAATACCTGGTATATTCAGCCAAGGTGAGACTCTCGTTGAACTGGAGGAGAATATCCGAGAGGCCTACAGACTGATGCTGAAAAGCGAAACCCTGCCGAAGTTAACGGTGAAGTCTCAAGAGAAAGAAGTCAAGATAACGCTGTGAAAAGGCATGAACTGATAAAAGTGCTGGCGAAGGCAGGCTGCATTCTGGTCCGTCATAGTAAGAAATATGATATATCTTAAACTCAAGAAATGGTCGAAAAGCACCCATCCCGCGGCACACTGAAATAAGGAACACTCTTTATGAACTTATCAGAAAACAGCTGGATATTCGATCACCCTTCACGCTGGCGGTCAGAGGTCCACTCTTTGAGCCTGCACTAGTCCCGATTATTCATACAAAATGCCATTGCAATGTTATTGCGAGGAGCGAAGCGACGAAGCAATCGCATCCGCTTGCATGTGAATCAATCGGTCTAAATCTAATAAATTTTACTCTTCGAGTTTGTCGAGAAATGTCCTCATTCGTCCATTCGCTAATTGCCGAATAGCCGAATGCATAGAATCACATTTCCCCTTCTCACTTTCTCGAAAAAGTGAGAAAGACATGTTGTTTGTGATTTCTGTAATTCGAAGCCGTGACTCCAGTTCTGTATTACTTTCTCATCACCGTAATCTTAATAGGCGCCTTTTTTCGAAAGGAGGGCTTTGGGGGTTTTTAGGAGTATTCTAAGGTCCTCAAGAAACGACCAGTTATGAATGTAGTCGACGTCCATCTGGACACGCTGGTCATAGGTCACGTCGCTCCTGCCTGATATCTGCCACTTGCCGGTGGCTCCGGGCAGGACGTGGAAAACAATCATTGAGTTCTTGCGGTAGTAGTCAATCTCTTCGGTTACTATCGGCCGGTAGCCGACGAGTGTCATCTCGCCCCGCAGGACGTTTATCAACTGGGGCAGTTCATCAAGACTGTAAGCCCGCAGGAATTTGCCGATTTTTGTTATGCGCGGATCGTCCTTCAACTTGAACTTCTCCTGAAACTCCTTACGCAGTTCATCGTTGCTTTCAAGCAGGTCGTGGAGCCGCTGGTCGGCGTCGCGGTACATCGTCCGGAACTTGTAGGCCCAGAAGTACTTCATACCCTTGCCCACCCGGCGATGTCTGTAGAAAACTGGTCCGGCACTGTCGATTCTGATGAGAACCGCCAGAACCAGGAAGATGGGGCCAAGAATGACGAAGGATAGTGACACGAGGAGAAAATCGATCATACGTTTCAATCGCCGATTGACGCCGACCAGAGGATGGGTGACGATGGGTTGAATGTGGTTGTTGAAGACGAATGCAAGCCGGTTGATTGATCGGAGCAGGGCGAACCGGACAAAGAACTCCTCGGCGAGGGTGCGGGTCAGACCGTCGAGATTCTTCGTTTGAATCAGAATCACGTCGTAACCCTTGACAAAGTGGTTGGCCGAACTGTTGTTGCAGAGCCACTCGATCAGATTGTCCTGCTCGACCACGGCTTCGACCCGGAGGCCCCAGAAGTCAAGCCGCCGGCGGTAGGCCGGGAGGAACTGATGATTAACAAAGACGGCCCGGAACGGGTAGATACGGCGAATGACCAGCGAAAGATAGGGAGAGAGGAGGTTAAGATAAACCCAGAAAGCAATCCAGAAAGAAACCCCCGGCATACGTATCGGCATCAGCATGCCTGAGAAGTAAATGCTGATCAGCACCCAGAAAAAGACAAATTGAGTTTCCAGGGTGATTCCGTACGTCGGATTGAAGAAATTTTCGTAGGCACCAAAGAGGTAGGTGAAGAACGTTGTGAAGAATATTAATCCCAGCAGACTGCTGAGCTGAATCCCTCCGGGCACGATCAATCCCAGCAGGAGAACGATAACAACTAAGCTGGTGAGGAAATCATAACCGAAGTAGGCCAGAAACCGCTTGGTCTCTTCGTGGAAATGAACCTCACCATTGCGATCCGGGAACGGAAATCCGTTAAACCCGTTCTGCGGACCGGCGTGGTTTACGGTACTGCTTGCTGCTTGTTCAGTAGGCATTTACTACAGTTAGCCTACGCGATAAAACCTCCTTCAGTACACCGGCAAATAGAACCTAATCAGAGTTGGATAGGTTATTCGCAGGGATAGCTATTGAATACTCAATGCTACTGCAAATTATACTCGTCCCATGTTTTTTGTCAAGTATTGATTGTTGCTGTCTTTGTTGCCTTAGTCGGTAAAAGCGTTGACAGAGAGGCAAGTTTGGGTATACTTCTCAATTATGGTCAGGCGTTGCACTCTCAGTTCTAGCCGCAAAGCAAGCAGATGCGTCATTGCGTTGACATATCCATTGTCGTCATAACCTGTAACAGGAAGAAACTGTTGCAGCGATGCCTCGGTTCGATCTACCAGCGCAACTCGACACGATTGAGCAAGCAGGTGATTGTTGTGGATAACGGATCAACGGATGGTACACGGCAGTTTATTAGAGCTCAGTATCCTGCAACACAACTGCTAAGTAACAACAGAAACCGAGGTGTCGGTCCAGCGCGGAACCAGGGCATTCAGCAGGCCAACGGTCGGTACATATTGCTTTTCGATGATGATGCCGAGGTCAGAGGTGATGGGCTTGAGAAGCTACTTGACTTCATGGAAACTAGGCCAGAGGTCGGCATCTGCGGGGGTAAGCTTGTCTCACCGGACGGCGAACTTCAGTACTCGTGCCGGGGGGATACGACCCCATGGACCATTCTGTATCGGCGGTCGCTTATTGGAAAACTGTTTCCAAATTCGAAAGTATTGACTGAGCATCTCATGCTTGACTATGACCATCGAGAGGCGAGGGAGGTCGACTGGGTCCAGGGGGCGTGCCTGATGATAAGGCGTGAGATTATTGATCTTCTGGGCCCGCTGAAGCATTACTTCCATGGGCCTGAAGATCAGGAGATATGTTTTCGGGCCAAGTCTCATGGATGGAAGGTGTACTATTATCCTAAAGCAGAGTTTGTTCATCAGTACTCACGACTGAGCGCGAAAGGCATTAATAGGTTTACCGTGATTCAACTTAAGGAGATGATAGATTTTCTTATTCTGAAGCGCCGCAGCCGTCGCCGGATGGGAGACTGGAGATGAGAATCCTTGTTACCGGCGGTGCTGGCTACATCGGCAGCATTATAACCGAGGAACTGCTGAAGCGGAATCATACGGTTGTCGTCATGGATAACTTGCAGCAAGGCCATCGGCAGGCGGTTGCGCAAGACGCGGTTTTCATCGAGCATGATATCAGGGAGAGTGCTTGCCTGCTCGAAACTCTCAAGAAACACCGCGTCGAAGCGGTCATTCACATGGCGGCCGAGACTGTGATTGAATATTCGATGACCGACCCCAAGAGGTACTTCGGAAATAATCTGGTCAATAGTGTTGGTTTGCTTGACGCAATGGTCGAAGCGCAGGTGAAGAAGATGGTTTTCTCGTCGACCGCAGCGGTATACGGCGAACCCATAGAAGTACCGATCAAAGAAACACACTCTTTGAATCCCATCAATTCCTATGGTGAATCGAAGTTAATGTTCGAGCGAATTCTCGGCTGGTATCGCCGGGCATACGGTCTAAACTACGTAGCCTTGAGGTACTTCAACGCCGCCGGCGCATCGGCGAGCTACGGCGAGGATCATCGGCCTGAGACGCACCTGATACCCAACGTGTTCAAGGTCGCTCTTGGATTGGCTAAGGCGGTGCCACTGTTTGGTGTCGACTATGGCACCAGGGACGGGTCCTGCGTTCGTGACTATATTCACGTAATTGATCTCGCGCAAGCGCACGTTCTGGCTCTGGAGAATATCGAGCGCGTTGGAGCCCGGTCATACAACATGGGTAACGGAACCGGGTTCTCGGTCAAAGAGATCATCAAGGCGGCTGAGCAGATAACCGGTAAGAGAATAAAGATCGACCAGAAGCCGCGGCGGCCGGGCGATCCTGCAACCTTGGTGGCGGATTCATCGCTGATCCGCAAGGAACTCGGCTGGACTCCAGCGTTGGCGGACCTGAACAAGATCATCGGCAGTGCGTGGGACTGGCATCGAAAGCATCCGGCCGGGTACGGAGGATAGATGGTTATCACGAAGACTCCACTGCGGATAAGCTTCGCCGGGGGCGGTACCGACTTTCCTGAGTTCTTCAAGAATCATGGCGGGGTGGTCGTCAGCACAACAATCGACAAATACGTCTACGTTATTGTCAAAGATCGCTTTGACGACAAGATACGGGTCGGATATTCCAAGACCGAGATGGTTGACTCGGTGGACGAGGTGGAACACCAGCTTGTGCGCGAAGCGATGAGAAAGACCTGCGTAAGAAAAGGTGTTGAAGTCTCGACGATGGCCGACATCCCCTCAACCGGGAGCGGTTTGGGATCCTCGAGCAGCGTTACAGTCGGTCTGCTGAACGCTTTTTCTCAGTACTCCGGCAAGACACAATCGGCGGATTTTCTTGCCAGGAGTGCCTGTGAAATTGAAGTTGACACTCTCAAGAAACCGATCGGTTTTCAAGATCAATTTGCCGCCGCTTTTGGTAATCTTAACGTGACATACTTCAATGCTGACGGTTCAGTGGTTGTTGAACCTATTGTCATCAGTGAGCGGGCACGAAGAAACCTTCAGCAGAGCCTAATGCTATTCTACACGGGTACCGGGAGAGACGCCTCGGATATACTGAGCGAACAGAAACAGAATATTGCAAAGAACGCAGGTTTCTTGGGGAAAATCAAGAAACTTGCGTTTGACATGAAGGAGTGCATTGCCAAGGAAGACCTGGATGAGTTTGGCCGTTTGCTGCACGCCGGTTGGGAACAGAAGAAGTCACTGGCCAGAAAGATAACTAATCGCCGGATTGACGAGATCTACGCCCGGGCGCTAGACGCGGGGGCTTTGGGCGGCAAGATAACCGGGGCCGGCGGCGGCGGTTTTCTGCTGCTCTATTGCCCATGGGCGCATCGTGAGCGCGTGAGGACGGCTTTCAAAGAACTACGAGAGCTGTCTTTCGAGTTCGAAAGGGATGGTAGCAAGGTGATATTCAACATCCAAAAATGACATATCCAGAACGTTACCTGAAAGAAGTCGCGCGTCTACTGAAGAAGATCGACCTGAGAACGATCGAGAGAATCGCCGACATCTTGATCGACGCCTATCGAGAGGAGCGAACCATATTTACTATCGGCAATGGAGGGAGCGCCGCCACGGCTTCGCATTTCGCCAGCGATTTGGCTAAAGGGACGATTGTCAAGAACATGAGAAAGAGATTTCGCGCGGTTGCCTTGTCGGACAACGTACCCCAGATAACGGCTTGGGCCAATGACAAAGGCTACGCATACGTATTCGTTGAGCAATTGAAGAATCTACTTAGAAGGAAGGACGTACTCATTGCGATAAGCGGCAGCGGGAACTCTCGGAATATTGTCAGAGCGGCGGAGTATGCAAAGAGGAAAGGTGCTGTTACGATAGGCATTACTGGCTTTGAGGGCGGGCAACTGGGCGAAATCGTTGACCACGCCGTGATCGTCCCATCCAGTAATATGCGGCAGATTGAAGACTGCCATCTAGCCGTTGAGCACTTAATAACGACTTATCTAAGCGAACTGATAGTGAGGCATCGTCGTACTAATACTTGAGAATCATTGGCGATCTCGCGAGGCGTAATGAAAAGAATGCGTGTTGGCGTTGATGCCCGGATGATTCTCAACAAAAAAATCGGTACGGGAGTGTACGCATACGGTTTATGGGAGACGATTAGACAGCTGGCGCCGGCTGATGTTGAAGTAGTCCTTTTCGATGACGGATATAGTAAGAGCATAGGCTACCGTTCCTTCGTTGCTATTCAAAACCGAGGGCTGCGGAAGGTTGCGTACACTCTTTGGCTCAATTCGTATTTTCCGATGTTGCTTAAGAAAGAGAAGATTGATATCGTTCATGCCCCCAATATCATCCCCCCATTCACCAAGGTATGCAAGACTGTTATCACGGTTCACGACCTGGGGCCTTTCGTCTGCCCGCAGTTCTATGATCCGCGATATTGGCGACACATGCGCAGGCTATACCCGATTGCATGCTCTGTGGCTGACGCCGTCATCGTTCCTTCGCACTATGTACGTAGGGAGCTCCACGAGATCTTGGGTGTGGCCGAGAACAAGATATTCGTCACGTATGAGGCGCAAAGGGAATACTTTCGTCCCATTCTGTGCCGTAGGATGTTGGCGCAAGCGCGCCGCAAATATGGGTTACCCACGCGATTCTTTCTTGCCGTCGGGCAGGTGACGGCACGTAAAAACCTGAGTATGCTGGTGAAGGCATTCGCTCGCGTCTGTTCCTTGCTCGAGACGAGCAATCTGTACCTGGTAGTCGTGGGCAGAGATGACGACGGCGAACAGGCGCGGCTCTCCGCACTGGCCACAAGGCTCAAGGTCGTGAGCCAAGTGATCTTCACGGGATATGTCGAAGATCGGGTACTACCATACTACTACAACCTGGCGACTATCTTTGTTTATCCTTCACTCTACGAGGGATTCGGGATTCCGCCCCTTGAGGCGATGGCATGTGGTACCCCAGTGGTAGTGTCTGATCATGGTTCTTTGCCAGAAATCGTTGGGGACAGTGGAATCGTTGTCAAAGGCGATTCGGAGGATGACCTGGCCGATGCGCTGGTGCGTATATCGAGCCAACAAACGCTCGGAAGTGAATTGAGAAAACGTGGGTTAAATAGGGCCGGGAGGTTCAGCATGACAAGATTCGCTCAGCAGACCTTGGCGGTATACCGAAGCCTGGCAAGCGAATTTCCCAGATGATGCCTGCCTGCGTGCTGATTTCTTTCGCGCGGCGTCGATCGGCAATAGGCGTGGAATCGACACAGTGCAACTCTGTCGATGGTTCGTCTTAGGATGATTGTGGCTCACGGGAATGAGGCATAATGCCTTGCGGGCGTTGGTATTTCATTTTGCCCTGAACGCATCGGAGAATACGCGATTGATTCGGAGGTACTTATCGCCGGACTCTACGCTTGGTTCAATCTCGGTACCTTCATACCATTCGTTAAAGCTGGTTATGGCAATCCAGTCGGGATGCGACTTCAGGGCGACATGCCATATGTCTCTGAAGTAGGAACCGTTTCTTTTCTTTACGCGAAAACCCGGGGAGTAATTTAGCCTGTTGTCGAAACCCGGATACACGGTTGCAACAAACAGTTTGTTTTTGAACTTTGCCGTCCAGTAGGCATTGTCGTATGTCAACTGCAGTTCCCTAAGGTGCAAGGCAAAAGGGCCGTAGATATGAAAACCATCAAAGAAACGGGAATCTTCAAGGAATCCATGAGTGATGTAGAAAAAATCTGGATTGGTGACATAAAGAGACTCAGTACGTATTTTCGAGCAAAGGCGTTCGTAAAGAAAGATCGCCGCTCTTCCGTCTTCTCTCAAGTAATTAGGACGATTTGCATAGTTTTCTTGAAGGTATCGTAGCTGTTCGCGAGCTTCAGGTAATGAGTTCGCATCTTCGAAGTATATGGCATACTTGAGCCCTGCCGCATCACATTGTTTCGCAAGAGACTGCATCACAGTGTCGCTCCTGGTGCATTGTCCCCACCAGGAGACAATCAAGGCGTCCAGTCCGGCCTGCTTGGCGAAGGCGATGTGTTCGGAAACCACCGCTTCATCAACGGATTGGTAGTATCCTAACAGAGGTTTGCTCGGGGTACGTGCCGTCGATTCGCGATCGTTCCAGTGCCAGTTACCTCCATACCATGGGTAGTAGAATGCCACGACCGTTGGACGTCGTCTTCGCTTCACCGTATCAGCGGCAAGTCCCCGAATGGCCGATTTCTTAAGGCGAGCGAGACCAAGGGAAAATGACTGCCTATTGTAGGGATCATCGCGTAGGTTTGCACAATTCAGATAGACGCCCACTGTCTCCTCTAGGGAATTGAGAACAGTCAATTTCGCATACCCGATGTCCCCCTTTGTAATGTGGATGTCGATCTTCCTTCGAGGAACGTTCAAGAACATATGATATACGCTAACGACAGTGCTGCTGTCGAAGCTACGCTTCTCTTGGTGAAGGAATCCATTGCGAACCAAACTGGACGCTCCGCGGAGATTATTCCGGTCAAGGGGAACAACACCGACGTGTTCAAGGTCAACCTTGGCCCAGTCGGAGGTAGTCTCCATTAACATTGTAAGTTCGTAATAGTTCTTCGCAGAGAAAAACAAAAGAAAAGTGACAATTATGGCCATTTCAATGATGCGTAGCAAAACTCTGGACAATACTGAAAAAAATATCGATTCTAGACTGCCACGAGTTTGCACCGGCGTAGGCAATCCTCGAATCGCGCTGGCGCTGATCCTGTTCCCTTAGAGAATAGCGGATCGCTTCGACGAATTCAGCTGGAGTTGACGCAAGTGTCGCGAGCGGTGCTTTTCTCTTCATTTCGGGTAGTGGAACAGACACGACCGGCAGGCCGCAACCGAAGTACTCATATGCCTTTATGGGATCGACGGTCAGTGTTAATTCATTCATTCTGAAAGGAATCAGCCCGACATTGAACCAACGCAAGTAAGTAGGCAGAATGGCGTAGGGTTTTGCGCCAAGCAGATGAACATTAGGCAGGCGTTCCATTTGACTTACGTCCGTCTTTACCGTTCCGATCAGGACAAAAATGATCTCGGGGCACGCTAAGGCAGTGTTCGCTAGCAGGTCGACGTCGAACCAATGGTCAATTACGCCATGGTATCCGGCGATGGGCCTACGGGCGTTGACAAACCGCACTATGTCTTGAGGTATTGCGTGGCCTTCTGTGGAAGGGCGGAAGTGATTTGCGTCAACACCGTTGGGGATCAAGTAAATAGCCTTTGTTCCACGGCGCTTGCGATCATACAGAAGCGGACTTGACACAATCACAAAGTCGGCCATCGCCATCAGCTGAGCTTCTTGTTTGGCTGTTGCTTCTCGCCTTCTTTTGTTGTCTGCAAAGAACTCAGGATTGTTGTCAAAGCAGTCATAGCAAAGTAGTCTATAGGGGATTTTGCGAACAAGTGGGAGGTCTTTTGGATTCGTCGCAATGAGGAGATCGAACTTTACGTCATTACTCTTGATGTAGTAGTCAAAGGGGATTCCGATAGAGAGATCTGCAATAAGGCTGTGGAGGGCAGACCGGTGAGGAAGCCAATTGCGAGCCGGAATGGATTTTAGATTCTTGGATATGTTACGCGCAAACCAATGGGGATACTGTCCTTGAAGGGTGGCTAGGTCGTATAACCGCCTAAGATATGACAGGAAAGTCCCCAAGTAAGTAACCCTAGCATATTTCGCGAGCCCCTGGGCCAGATGTTGAGTTCGCTGAAAGAGGAAATCCCAGTCATGACCGAGCATGAGAATCTCCAAATCAAGTCTCCTTCAACGAGGGGGCTCTCTTGGAAAGCTTGCTGGTCAGTCTGTACAGTTCAAGCAACCGACGTGCTCTTGCCGAGCAAGTTCGCATGATAAGGGAAATCAACCATGAGGTGACGGCCTTCAGACCAAGAATCACCCGTATGCTTTCCGCCGTGAGGCGTGCCTTCGGGCGGCCGTAGTGCTTGTTAACAAACAGAACTCTCTCTGCGATCAACATGAAAGCAGCCTTGGTTTCAATTGCTCTAGTACTTTGGCCGCCGTAGTGGATTGACTTCGCTGTGGGTACATAGTAGATGCTCCAACCCCGTTGTCGTGCACGATAGCACCAATCTGCCTCTTGGACATAGAGAAAGAAGCTCTCATCAAAGGCCCCGATTTCCTCGATCGCGCTTCGGCGCATCATCATGAACGCCCCTGAAACATATCCGACCTGCCTGGACGTGTTCCGTTGATGAAGTCTCAGGAGGAGGAAATCGATCAATCGAGCTGGAAACAGGACCTCAACAATCACGCTTGCCGGGCCGTGAATCTTACGTGCAGAAGGCTGCCGTGCGCGGGTCTTTGACAGAAGTTGTGGTCCGCAGGCAGCCACGTCTGCATGTGTCTGCATGAATTCATACAGGTGGTCGATAGCTCCGTCGAGGACAATCACGTCGGTATTGATCAATAAGAGGTATTTGTTCGTCAGGGTTGAGATGATCTGATTACAGGCTGCGGAAAACCCCCGATTTGTCATGTTTGATAGCACTTTGACCTGCGGGTACTTGGCCGTCAGCATTTCTACACTGCCGTCGGTCGAACGATTATCTACAACGACTGCATCGTAACGTACCCCGCAATAGTCCCTGATGGAGGCGAGGAGCTGATCCAAGAGGTCCCGAGTATTCCAGCTGACGATACCAACGGTAATGCGATCCATGCCACGAAACATTGCCAGGTAAGTATACAGTATTTTACGTGGTTGGTCAAGTGGCACCCCAAGCCCTCGGGGAAATTGACAAATCGTTCTTTTGTGGGTATAATAGTTACAGTTGAACATCGTAATGAATATGGTGCCAATTCAAATCCATAGACTGGCTACGTCGGTCGCATGAACAGGCCTCCGCGAGTCTTTGTCATTGTGGTTAACTGGAATGGCTGGGAGGATACGTTGAAGTGTCTGCGATCCCTCGCGGCCATAGATTACTCGTGCTATCACGTTATCATTGTTGATAATGGTTCCACGGACGACTCGGTACCGAGACTACGGCGAGGGATCCGGGACCTGGGCATGAAATTGACACTTATTGTGAACGACAAGAATCTCGGTTTTGGCGGGGGGAACAATACCGGTATGCGATATGTTCTTGATTCATTGCAGGCTGATGGCCGTCGGCTCGTATCGAGCACCTACTTGTTGTTATTGAATAATGATACCGTTGTCGAGCCACATTTCCTGACGTGTTTGATCAAGGTCGGCGAGAGCAACGAAAGAATCGGCATTCTGGGTCCCAAGATCTATTTTCATGACGAGCCAAATCGCGTTTTCTTTGGAGGAGGGAAGCTGAATCAAACGTATACGGGGGGCACTCATTTGGAGTACGGAACAGTAGAAGACACATCACGCCTACAGCCGAGCTGTGCTTGGCAGACTGTTGATTACATTACCGGTTGCTGCCTCCTAATAAAGGTTAGCGTGGTCAGAGAGATCGGGTTAATGTACGAGCCATACTTTCTGTACTTTGAAGACGCGGACTGGAACCTGCGAGCTCACCAGGAGGGTTACATATCGGCCCTCGTCCCCGCAGCAAAGATCTGGCACAAGGTCTCGCGAACGACAAAGGTCGGTTCGTTTACCTACATCTACTACCTGGCGCGGAATGGATTACTGCTGGCCAGACGTAATGCACCTTTGGCCACCAAGTTCATTGCGTACGGGCGTGGAATTCTGGTGCTTGTGAAACAAATAGTGCGTCTTGTGTTGAATCGTCCCAATGCAGTTCACTCAAGGGCCACGATCAAAGGCGTAAAGGATTTCTTTATGAACAGATCTGGAAAGCTGCACGAGCATAGATGGTAAATCATGAATATCGGTATTGATTGCCATGGCCTTGAACAGACAGTTGGTGGAGCATCTTTTCGATATCTGGTTAACCTCCTGAAATGCTGGCGAGGGTCAGCAGATACATTCCGGTTGTATTTCCGGAACAGAATTCCAAACATTCCTGAGCTAGAAGCAAGAAATTTCAAAGCCACGGTGATCAAAGCTCCACTTGGCGTTACAAGCCACACCTTATTTCAGCACATATTGCTGCCGAAAGCAGCGAATATTGACAAAGTAGCGGTGCTGTTCTGTCCCTATTACACAAGCCCATTGTTCTGCTATCGCGGGGCAATTGTCATCACACTCCACGACATTTCTTATGAGGTGTTTTCGTCCGGACCAAGTAGCAGCGGCCTCCGACAGAGACTATACCTCAGGAAGAATTCCCGGTGGTCAGCCAGCAGGGCCAGCGCCATCATCGTACCCTCGGATTTCACAAAGAGTGAGGTGGTGAGCTACTACGGTGTAAATGCCGAGAAGGTCTTCGTGATTAGAGATGGGGTGGAGGAAAAGTTCAGACCACTGAATGACTTGCGGGCAGTTCGGCATATCAGGAGGAAGTACAAGTTGGGTGATAACTTCATACTATTTCTGGGCATTATTTTCGGCCGTCGTCACATTCCCGAGCTTATTGAAGCATACAAGTTGGCTTTTCCTAAACTCCGAGGACATGAATTTGTAATTATCGGCAAGAATCAGACTGATCCCTATATTGACATTGACGCCTTGATAGCCAAGTACGTCAGCTGCTGGAATTTGCCTATCAGGAGAATTGAATTTCTGCCCGAAGAGGACATCGTACCCATGTACAACGCAGCATCTCTGTTCGTATATCTATCGGATTATGAGGGGTTCGGGCTGCCCGTGCTCGAGGCAATGGCCTGTGGAAGACCGGTAATAACCGCCCATAAGACCTCACTAATCGAGGTGGCGGGTGATGCGGCATTCATGGTTCGTGATCCGAGAAGTGTCAGCGAGATCGCAGCGGCGCTTCGCCGCCTCGTGAGCGATGCCACCCTTAGAAAGAGACTGGCCACCAAAGGGCTCGATCGAGCGCGCAAGTTCTCGTGGGACAGTTGTGCGAGCCGAACGCTAGAGGTGATAAAAGGGAACGTGGACGGCGACGCAGAGTCCGCCCGGTCAGACTGAGAGAGCGTCACAGAGTTCGTTGGTTGTGACCGCGGTTTCGAGCAGTCTTCAGGATCTGGTATAACGCCTTCTCCATTCGTGCCGAGGCTTCCTCCCAGCCAAAACGCTTTATTCGCTCGTACCCACGGAGGCTGACGGCTTTGCGAAGACTCCTGTTTCTTGCCAGCCTGAGCACTGCCGCCGCCAGCGAATCGATGTCTCCAACGGAACTGACGAAGGCGGTCTGTCCGGAGACCGCATATTCTTGCACGGCGCCGACGCTTGTTGTGACGACTGCGCACTTGCAGGCCATCGCTTCCATCGGGGGGAGTCCAAACCCTTCGTATCGGCTGGGATAGAGGAATATGTCGCTTGACGCATAAATCAATCGCAGTTGCTGATCGGTTGGCCTCTCATGATATCGGACGTAACCCGGTAGACCGAATGGCTTCTCATGGCCATACATCGACACTTCAATCGACGGTATTCGGCTTCTAACAATCTCAATGACTTTCAGCCCGTCCGCAAGGCCCTTCCTCGGAGTCCTGGTATAGTACATCAGTATTCTCACCTTGTCGCTGAAGGTTTTCTTCTCATTGAAGAAGACGCTGAGGTCGACCCCGACCGGTACGACTGTTTCGACACCCGCCCCGAACTCCCTCATCATGACCTCCGCGGTGAATCGCGAAAGAGCGATCCGTCGAAGGGGCAACAGATACGTATAGTCAACAAGGCGAGGTGGTCCGCTATCGATCTCGCGGTGTTGTATGTAATAGACCTTCGTACCCTTGGTGTTGCCCAAAGCACGTACGTAGTAGGCGGTCGGCCAAGCCGTGGCCACGACTAGGTCAGCATCTGGTATGAACAGGTCATTGAGAGCCGGAACCATGAGCAATGGTGCTTTCAGTTCAAACCACGTTATGCCTGTCGTGCGGAACAGATTCGCGGCAGCCATCCGTAATCTCCATTTTGTTGCTCTTATATCCCAAGGGGGCCTTCCGAAGCTGAGCGGCATGATTGGCACGACAAGTCTAACAGTATGACCTTTCTGCATCAAGTGATTCGCATGCGCAAAGAAGCCTCTTATGCCACCTGTTGGCTGGACAAATGGGATAACGAAGGTAATAATCATTGGATGAGTCGAAGGCATATGCTAGAAAGTAATACGAAGTCCACCTTCCGGGCGTAGGCGGAAGCCGTGCACAACATAGAGCGTCGCAATGAAGGTTATGATGCCAACGCCCGTTACCACAAAGGCATTTCGGAACGGAAAGAACAAGATGCAACCGGCCATGGGGATACTGGCCACAAGCACTTTCAGGACGATGCGGAAGTAGCCGGCATGGTCGAAGTAGTTACCCGTACGCACAAAAACCACATAGAGATAGCCAAGTGAGACGAACTCTGAAAGCACCGTCGCGAAACCTGCACCGAGATAACCATACCTAGGTATCAGTGCAGCATTGAGAAGGAGGTTGATGAGCAATGAGATGATCGTCTGGCGGGCAAGTACCTTCGGCTCATTCATGCTGTAGAATAGGTAGCTGAACCGATTCAGGAATACGAGAACAAAGGCCCAGATGATAACTCTCAGGCACGAAGCTGACAGCAGAAACTTCTGTCCGAATAGAATATGGATGATGTCCTTGGCTTGCAGGAACACGATGATGCCTATGGGAATCGCGACTATCGCAGCGAACCTGAATAGTCGACCATAAAAGCGCACAAACTCGTCCTTGGAGGAACTGAACAGCTTCGAGAGGACAGGGAAGAGGGCTCCGTCCAGAGCCGAAGGTATGAAGTAGAGGCCAAAAACCAGCTGACCGGCGACCGAATAGATGCCGACGGCATCTGAACCTTTGAATAGACTCAGTGCTATGATATTGGTCTGGAAATAGAGAAGAGAGAAGAATGATGCGGCGGCGACCAAAGCGCCTTGTCGCAAAAGGAACTTGCACAAAGGTTGGTCTACTGAGATGGGCGACTTTGGCAGCACTATGGTCGCGGAAACAGAGGAATAGGCGAGAGATATGAAACCCGTTAGTAGTATGATTCCGCCGAAGCCCACAAGCGGGTAATCGCTTCTTACTGCAAGCCAGAACATCAGGAAGAGTATGACCTTATTCAACAGGCGCGCGATCGATGAGAATTCCATCCTCTGGAAGGCCTGGAACATCGTATTAAAGGTTTCCGCCAGGGTGTTGGGGAGAATACTGGACAATACAAGAATAATCACCAGGCTCTGATGGCCAGATCGGGCGAAGAATAGGATGCCCAGAATCGCCAAGAGGACTACAGTGGAGGAAGTGACTGCTTTCGTAACTAAGCTGCAGCCGAGGTAACGTCCGGCCTTGGCATAGTCTCTGGAGATTTCTCTGACCATAATGTTCGAAATCCCCATGTCGGCTGCAACGGAAAGCAAGGCGGTTAAAGAAAAGGCAAAAGCGAGGACGCCATAGCCCTCGGTGCCGAGGTGTCGTGCAATCAGGATTGTCGTCATCAAACCCACTATTCTAACCAGCAGGTCCGACGTGGCTACGCTGAAAAGGTTTTTCGCTATGCGCCTCGTAATCATGAACTAGATTTGACCGTTGGCTGTAACCTTGGCAACCGAAATGCTGAGCCCGACTAAGAAAAAGAAAGCCAAAAGGACAACGGGATTAGCCAAACCGCAGTCAAAAAGCCCGTGGGCGATGAATTCGACCAATGCGCAGGCCAGGCCAAGTGAAAGCGTCTTAAGGTGTCTACTAGTTGCGTTTCGGTAGGCTTGGATGACATTCTTGAAGCAGGAAACTAGGATCCACGTGAAAGCAACCAGACCAAGGATACCGAAATCGACAAGAACCTCAAGGAACAGATTGTGGGTTGACTTGGCGCTGAAGAAGTCCAGGATCGAGGGGAATCCATAGGTGAATTTGATGAAGCGGAAGTTGTCCATACCGATGCCAAAGAGACCGTGGTCCACAACGACGCCCGCCGCTGAGCGCCATATGAAAAATCTCTCAACCATCGCAGGATCGCTCAAACTAGTCTGTGCAACTCGAAACCCAAGCAACCGACCCAACGATGTCAGGAAAAGTAGCGCTACCACTGGAGCGAAGACCGCGATGAAACCCAGGCGCTTCGTTTTGAAAAGGAACAAAATCAGGGCAACAACCAACCCAAACCAAGCGCCGCGTGATTTTGTGAAAACAAGTGCGAGACAAGCAAGCACAATAAACGTGGCGAGAAAGGCTTTGTGAGCGTTGCTTTCCGTTGAACTCAACATTGATAGAGCCACTAGTACGTAAGGCCCAATGACCATAGCAATGATGTTGAAATCGAGTGAGGCTCCGAGGAATGTTGGCCGTTTCATGAAGAGAACCGCTGGGAACTCAAGACTGAAGGAAGATCCAAGGACAATCGCAACTAGAACTAGGGCGGCAACGATCAAACAATGAAGAAGCCGTTGCAGATCTTTGGTTTTCGTGATAACACCAATCACGCATGCACACACAACCACACCTTCGAGGATAGTCATTGTTTGCTCGACCAGAAAGGTGGAGAACCAGCCCTGCAGAGATGAATAGACAACGGATACGAGAAGAGCCGCAAGGAACAGAATCATTGGCGTCTTGATGCCACTGAGGGAGATATTTAGACGGGACGGCGGTGGTCGGACGTGGTTGGTTAAGGAAAAGAAAAGGATGAAGAAAACAAAAACCTCCAGGAAGGAAACGATGATAACAACCTGCGGCAAGAACGCGAGAAAGATGAAGACGACCGCCAGCAAGTAGAGCAGAAGGTTGGGCTTCAGTGAAAACACTACAAAGGCGATTGCGAAGGAGTAGAAGAGTGCGACCGCGAGTGCGAGTTCTGCGTTGCCAACAAGCAGGATGACCAAAGGCAAAGCAAGGAATGCTGCCTCAATTCCCAGAAATCGCAGGGCGCGAAGCTCCTGCCTGGTTTTCTCCACGGCACTCATTTGAGGGGCATTGTTCAGCCCACTATCACTTGATCAGTCGCCGAACGATAGGGATTCTCTTGAGCATGTGATATGCTTCAGACTTGATGCTCGCCGTCAGAGAGGCGTATTCATTGTAGAGCTTGGGCTGGTGCTGTTTCAATTCCGCCAAGTACTCGACCGCATAGCATCTCGCAAGACCCAACACGATACTGAGCATGAACACGCCCAGGACAATCCTTGCCCTTCTTGGTGACGATTTGCGTTCTGGTACGCGCGCGGGGTCTAAAACAGTGATGGCTGGAGTATCCCTGACCTCGGTGATCTTTGCCTGCTCATACTGCTGGACCAACAGGGAATAGACTTGTTCACGGACCTTGTATTCCCTGAGCCGTCTAGCATATTCGGCGGCTACAACCGGCAGGCGATGAAATGGTACCGCGAATCCGACACCGTATCCGCTTCTGTCAGATGTGCCCGATTCGATGCTGGAGAGAATACGTGCGAACTGATCACGCTCTCTTCTGACCGACACTGAGTATGGGTTGTCGGCGGCTGCGATTTCATCAAGCGCGCCAAGCTCCATTTCTTTGATGAGCATCTTTGATTTCAGCTCGGCATAGGCCGCTATCGCGGCCCTGGTCTCCTCGTCAAGGGCGACGACCTTGTTGCGAAGCTGAAATGCCTGCAAGCTGTCCTGGGCCTCCCTGAGCTCGCCTTCTGCCTGAGCCAGGCGTTTCTCAACGAAAATCCGCATGTTCCTGCCCCGACTCATGTTGGAGTTCTGCAGAAATCGATCTAGCTCATCAACATAAGCATTGGCGACATCGGCGGACAACTCCGGCTTGTTCAAGACAACGCTGATCTTGACCACGCCCTCACTTGTCACTGCCACCTTTGTGATTCCTTCCAGACTTTTCGTTGCGATTTCCATACTATTCTTCTTCATCTTGAACTCGGTGATAAGGTCACACTTGACAACTACCGCTTCCCGGATTGTCCGGCTTTGAACGATCGCAGAAAGCAAGTCGGAAGGGGTGCCGCCTTTCACCAGGCCACCGGCTCTGGCCATGCTGCTGAAACGAGAGGTGAGGGCTGCCGAACTGAGGATCGAAGGCAATCCCAACATGTCCATCTCTTCAGCCGGGGGTAAGATCTGGGTCGTGGCCTTATATGACTTGGGCAGAATCAAGCTGATGATGACCGCAGCAATTGTCAGGGCCAAGGTGTTCAGAAATAGGAATTTCTTCCACTTGAGAACTACTCGCACATAAGGAAATATGTTTGTCAATTTACGCTCCTTTTCTGGTCCACAGAGTATTGGATCTGACGCTGTTCGGATAACTCCTGCCTGCACCAATGTGATTGCTGAGAATGTCGGTAATACGAACCGCGGCCTTGCCATCACCAAATGGGTTAATCCTCGATCTCCTCCGCGCGGCTCCAATGGCATTGGTCGGGCTCCGCAGCGTTGCCCCTCGGATGGCATTTTGATTTGTTCCGACGATTCGCGCCGTTCCTGCCGTTACGGCCTCCGGGCGTTCGGTGACATCGCGCAGGACTAAGACCGGCTTACCGAGAGAGGGAGCTTCTTCCTGAATGCCGCCGGAGTCGGTAAGGATGAGATATGCGCGCTTCATCAGGTGGCAGAAGACTTCGTAACGTACTGGTGGAATCAGATGGATATTCCTGACATTGCCGAGAATTCGGTGGGCCGGTATCTTGACATTAGGATTGGGATGAACCGGATAGATGATCTCGACATCGGGTCTGCTCTGGGCGATCTGCCTGATCGCCCGGAAAATGTTTTGCATCGGCTTGCCGAAATTCTCCCGGCGATGGCACGTAACCAGGATGATCTTCTTCTTGGGGTCGATTCTCTGGAGAATCGGTATCCTCACTTTCTTTGTTTTCTTGAGAACGTAGAACAGGGCATCGATCACGGTATTGCCGGTCACAAAAATACTCTTGCTCGGGATTCCTTCCCTCAGGAGATTTTCCCGTGCCCTTTTCGTCGGCGCAAAGTGCAGATCGGCAATGACCGAAGTCATCTGCCGGTTGATTTCTTCGGGGAAGGGAGCGTACTTATTGTGCGTGCGCAGACCGGCCTCGACATGGCCCACCTTGATTTTTAGATAGTAGGCCGCCAGCGCGGTTGCCATTGTCGTAGTGGTGTCTCCCTGGACAAGCACCATGTCGGGCTTTTCGCGCAGCAGGACAGGCTTTATCCTCTTAAGCACGAGTTGGGTTATCTCGAAAGGCGTCTGCTTCCGCTGCATAATGTCGAGGTCATAATCGGGCCGGATTCTGAAAAGCTGCAGCAGATCATCAAGCATCTCGCGATGCTGGGCAGTCACACAGACAATCGTTTTGAACTTCTTTGGGTATTTCTTCAATTCCAAAACGACCGGAGCCATTTTAATTGCTTCAGGTCTTGTTCCGAAGACGAGGAGAACCTTTTTTCTCATATCAGCTTAGGTCGGTTACTAAACGGAGCATAAAATACTTTACATCCGTGAAGCACTTCGTCTGTCACCCTGAGTCCGCCTCAGGCGGACGAAGGGTCTCTGAAAGTAGCACGTGAGATTCTTCACTTCGTTCAGAATGACACCCACTTCATGTAAAGTATATTCCGCTCCGAGTAGTAATGGTCGGATGGGGCGATAGGGAAAATTCACCGGTGTGTCGTTACTGCTACTTGGAGAGCGTGAGGTACGACACGAGCAACGTCGCGCCAACGCTTGCGATGTAAACGTAGTCCTGCCAGAATTTGAGCAGGACCCGGGGAACTACAATCTCGTCGCCTGGTTCAACAAGGGGATTCTTACCGTAGCCGTACTTCTTGTTGCCGCGCTTGAGTTTCGCTCCGCGACGGTACGCTTCGGTCTTCACTCCGGCCATGGCAATGTAGTCGCTCATTCTCATGTTGGGTTGATATGGGAATGGCCCAGGGTGCTCGACCTCGCCGAGAACGTAGACGTACGAATGCTTGGAAGGTATGACAATGATATCTCCATTGCCCAATGTAATATCCTTCTCAACTTTCTTGTTGACCATGATCTCATACAGATCGATGGGCATCTTTTGTCGTTCGGTCCCCCCCGGCTTCAGTCGTTCGATATACGATGCACTCAGGTCGGCCCAGGGGGTGACTCCACCGGCGCGGGTGACCAAATCAGATATTCTGTCCCCTTCCTTAAGCTCGTAGATGCCTTCGCTAATTCTTTCTCTTTCCGTGGTCATTGCGGAGAAGCGCAGCTCGTATGCGCCGCGGCCAAAAATCGCACCTTTGACCGTCACCATACCTTTAATTTGCGGCACGATAACTAAATCACCGTCTTGCACATAGGGATTTACTGACAAGTCACCGGCCGATTCGAACTTCTCCAGATCGACCAGGATCTCTGTCTTGTCACCTCGAAGCACCCTTATCGTGCTCTTTGATCCGGTTGCAGTCAAGCCGCCTGAGCGCTTGAGGATTTCTGATATCCGGTCGACCGGTGAAGCATACACCACTCCCGGCTGGCGAACTTCCCCAGAAATGAAGACGTTGAAAGTCCGCATGCCGACCAGAGTCAACTTGACGGACACGTTCTTAAAATACTTTTTGAAGACCCGGGTTAGAGAATCTTCGGCCTGTTTAATCGATAGCCCGCTTAGATAGACGGCATCGATGATTTCGGTCTTCTTGGTTTCGCCCAATACCGGCGAGTAAGTGCTTCCCACGGGTAAAACGATAATAGCTTTGCCTTCGTAGGTGACTGTGAACGCGTAGGTGTAGTTGGTTCCACCCATGATCGTGGTTAGGCACTCATCCCCAGGCATGAGGATGTATTCTGCTGAAATTACAGGTCGTTCGAGCGCTCCCTGGCCAGGCGAACCTGTGGTCGGTGTTCCCGACCCGGTTCCAGGTGCTCCCGTGCTTGGACCTCCTATGCCAGGCACCTGACCAAGAAGGAAAAGACCTGCGATGATGGAAATAGTCATGTCGGCTATTATAGCCTAAAAAGAACCCAAGTCAAGATAGATTAGACAAATTCCGCGAATGGCAGCGAATCTGGTGAACAGCCACCGTGATGAATCGAGAACTCCATCATGAGGAGTGCGGTGGGATGCCTTTCTTCAAACCTATGGCCTTTTAGGATTTAGGGTTTCGTATTTCGAGCTTCAAGGAAATGGGCCTAAGTGGAATCGAACCACTCACCTCACGCTTATCAGGCGTGCGCTCTAACCAACTGAGCTATAGGCCCGGGTGGCACATCAAACATCAAAGAGCAAATATCAAATATGCACGTAGATAAAGAAGAACAGCCTGAGAAGCAAAGCAAACAGCAAAAAGCAAAAAGTAATCAGAAACAACGAGCCGATACGGCACAATATAATCAGAAAACGGGAGTTGTCAAGGATTGGAAGCGAGAGTAGTCACCCCGGTTCTTCTTACGTTCTGAATCGCTGTAATCGTCCACCCGGTTAGAAGCCTCGGGACTTAACGAACAAAGTATACGTGAAGTTTCAAAGAGTGCGTCTGCAATCATACGAAATTCCGCCGGTCGCGTTCGGGTCTTCTAATGGGGTAAATCGCCGTAATCGCTGCTTACAGTCCGAAGAAGTACCGGATCCGGTCGAACAGCGTCTTGGCGGTCTTCAGTTCTTCTTCCTTCGTCAACCGCTGTTTCTTGGCCAGCAGGTCCTCTTGGCGTTCCGCCAGCATCCGGCTCAAGGATTCGGCCAGAGCCGGGTTCTTGAGGAGGATTTCCCGGAAACCTTTCTTGTCAATGACCATCACGTCGAGCCTGGTCTTGGCCCGGACTGTTGCCGAGCGCCGTTCACCGGTCAGAAGTGACATTTCGCCGAAGACCGAGCCGGCTTTGAGTTCATTGATCAGCTTGGCATCGCCTGATTCATCAAGATGGAGCACTTCGGCCTCGCCCGCGGTGATGATGTAGAGGCAGTTACCTTCATCGCCTTGGTGAACCACCGTTTCGGCTTCGGCGTAGTGCTCGAGCCGGGCACGACTGGCCAACGCCGTCACTTCCTCGTCAGTCAGGATCTTGAGAACCTGGATTTTCCTCACGAACGCTTCCTTGTCGACATCGGCCGCTGTGACCGCCTCTTTGAGATAGACGGTTCGGATCGGGAACGGTATCTCAATCCCTTCGCGGCGGAACGTGTACCAGATTTTGGTACTGACGGCGTCTTCTGTCTCCAGATAGTCCTCATACCGGTCAATCCAGAAACGCAGCTCGTAGACGATGGCGTGATCGCCGAACTCAACGAGATCAACATCCGGACTGGGCGATTTGAGGGCTTTGTCCACATCCCGCACCGCATCGAGCAAAGCATTTCTGACGAAATCGGGCGCGAACTGATACCCGACACCGACGCGCACCGAGCGGCGGAGCAATGGGTCCGGGTACGAATAGTTGATAATCTCCTGCCGCGACACCATTGAGTTGGGTACGATTACCGTCCTGTTATCCAGGGTCTTGATGTAGACCGCACGCCAGTTGATCTTGGAGATCTTGCCGGTCTGGTTGGCGATCGATACCCACTCGCCGATCTTAAAAGGCCGTTCGATGCTGAAGACGATGCCGTAAAAGAGGCTTGAGAGAATATCCTGCAGGGCAAATCCGATGACCGCGGTCAGTACTGCCGATGAGATGACCAGTCCGGTCAGTTTGACCCCGACCAGGGTATTGATGAGAACCAAGAAGATGACAACAAGGAGGACGATTTCGACCAGGACGGTCGGCAGGGGAGGGGTCTTGAGCTTGAGGCAGAAGATCTTGGAGACGAGACGGAGCACGAACAGCACGGAAGCCAAAAGGGCCAGGAAGAAGCCGAAAGCCTGGAATTGCTCGGGCAGCCAGGGCATGATTGCCCACAGCACCGACACGAAATGCAGAATATGGGAGATGGCACGAAACGCCCGGATCTTCGCCAGCAAAAACCGGCCAACCTGGATCACGACTAATATAATGATTGAATAGATTATTGTCATCAGGCTCCTAAACTTGCGTTATCGCAGTATCTGACGTCCGCCTTCTGACTCGACCGGCACCGGCTGAACGATGACTCGCCGGCTTTCAGACCGATCGACAGAAAGAGATCTAATCTCGCTACTCGTTTCTCGCAACTCGCTACTTCTAAGGGGCAATTCACGTTGAAAACCACGGCCTGAGGGTAATTGCCCTGCATTTACGGACGCTTGATGGCTCGATTGCCCGATTGCTCATCGTTCTCGCTACTTCCTTCTCTACTCGCTACTCCCCGCTGGCCATGTCGTAGAAGACCAAACCCGAGAGCATCTTGGGGAAAAAGTCGGTCGACTTCTGCGGCATCCGGTCGCGCTGTTCAGCCACAGCCTTGACCTGTCCGGGTTTGGTGGAGTTCATCAGGAAGCAGAACTGGAAGTCGCCTTTCTTGACGTGCTCAATCGTCTTTTCGATGCCGCGCTCGTACTTGACGTGATTCTCAATTTCCTCCGGTTTGATCCCAAGCAAGCTTTCAATCAAAACCGTATGGAGTATGACCACGTCGAGACCGCGGTATTCGTCGGTTTTGCCGGGCAGCATTTTGGTCAGAGCGCCCGTATCTTTGAGTTTAAGCAAGTAGGCGCCCGGCTGAGAATACAAACCGATCGCCTTTTCCCGTGCGGCCTGAAGCTCGCGGCCAATCTCTTGCTCACTACTCTTCTTGACGTCGAAGTACGGCTCGACGGTTTTGATGAATCTGCCAAGATCGAACCCCTCGATATTCTTGATCAGGCGATGCGTAGGAAGGATGACCAATCCCGGATCTTCGAGGTTCACCAGGGCAACCAGTCGGTAATTATACGGTTCATTACCCGAGTGCTTCGGGTTCTGGCTTGCCCGCTCAGCGGCGTAGCTGAACGAGGTTTCGTAGCGGTGGTGACCGTCGGCAATGACCATGATGGAGTTTTTGAGTACGGACTGGGCCTTAGTAATCGGTTGGGGATCAGCCACCTGCCAGACCTGGTGGTGAAGGCCGGTCTCGTCGGCGAAATCCATCAGGGGCGGCTTCTTCCAGTTGGGTTCGAGCAGTTTGCCCAGTTCGTTTCTCGGATCAGTGTAGAGCAAGAAGACATACTCAAGATTCTTCTGGGTGATGCGCATCAGATTGAGACGATCGGCTTTGGGTTTTGAAAGGGTTCGTTCATGGGGGAGGATGTTTCCCTTGCCGAGTTCCTCGAGCTTGAGTAAGGCGATGAGAGCTGTGCGTTGATACTGGTTCTTGTCGATAATGAAGGACTGCCGGTAGGGGTAGATGGATGGTTTATCGTCCTTCATGAAGATGCCTTCTTTCAACCAGGTCTCACCGAAGTTCTTCGCGTCCCGGTACTCTTTTTCACGATCATGGCCGGCCGACTCTTTCGTAAGAATGAGCCGCACGTAATTGTAAGGACTGGACTTCTTGTATTCCTGCTCCATGGACTCGCTGATCTGGTCGTAGGGCTGGGTTGTGACCGAAGCCAGGTCAGGCACCTTCCCAGGGTTGTAGCGGATTCCGGAAAAGGGTTTTATTTCAGGCATCTCATCTCCTTTCTCTCCGACACCACTGTGTCCCCCTACGGGGCCGTGGCCTTAGGGAGATACATTCGTGCAATCTTAATGGCATCATGTTTGGCAAGACTGCTCCAGCCGCCCTTGAGGGCGGCTGGAGTTCAATCAATAGACGGTGTTTGCTACTTTGCCTTCTTGAGGGCGTCTCCGACCAGCTCGGCGATCTGGACGCCGGCCCGGAACTGCCCTTCTTCAGTCTGGGCACCGATATGCGGAGCTGCGATTACTTGCTCAAGTGAGAAGAGCTTGTTTTCCTTGGCCGGCTCAGTCTCGTAGACATCGGTGGCCGCAACGCGCACCTTGCCGCCGACAATTGCGTCATAGAGGGCATTCTCGTCGACCACCCCGCCCCGTGCACAGTTGATGATAATAACCCCGGTCTTCATCTTGTCAAAGGCCGCCTTGTTGAGAATATGGGTGGTATCCGGCGTCTTCGGTATGTGCAGCGAGATGTAGTCGGACTGTTTCAATACCGTGTCGAGATCGACGATTTTCGCGATGTCGTGTGTCTTGACCGCGGGGTCAACCGCAATGACCTCCATGCCCATGGCTTTGGCGCGCTTGGCCAACTCGGTGCCGATTCGGCCCACGCCGATCAAACCAAGGGTCTTACCGTAGAGTTCGAAGCCGTGGAACTTCTTCTTCTCCCATTTGCCGGCTTTGGTTGAGGCGGTGGCTTGGGGCAGCATTCTTGCCGCACCGAGCATCATCCCCAATGCCAGCTCGGCAACCGAGATCGATGTCGCGGCTGGTGTATTGACGACCTTGATGTTCTTGGCCTTGGCCGTTTCCTTATCGACATTGTCAAGGCCGACGCCCGCCCGGCCGATGACCTTGAGGTTCTTGCCGGCTTCGATGACTTCCTTCGTAACTTTCGTGGCACCGCGGACGATGATCGCATCGTATTCGGGAATCGTCTTGATCAGCTCATCCGGCGGCAGACCGGGCTTCTCGTCGACCGTGAATCCGCCCTTCTTGAGCAGGGCAACACCTTCTTTGGCGATTGGATCAGATATGAGTACTTTCATCTCGACTCCTTATGACAGTTTCAGAATTTCGTTGATATTCTTGATCAGGTCCTTGGTCTCGTCCAGGGTCAGGTCGCCCATGTGTGCGATGCGGAACGTTTTCTCCTTCAGGTCGCCGTAACCGTTAGAAATCGCATAACCGCGGGTACCCAGTTCTTTGTTAAGATCGGCAACGACGATGCCGCGCGTATTCGTAACGGTGGTCAGAGTCACGGACTCATAACCAGGCTCAGGGAATAGCGCGAAGTATTTCTTGGCCCAATCTCTGACGTACTTTGCCATATCAAGGTGCCGTTTATAGCGGTTTTCCATGCCTTCAGCGAACATCCGGTCCATCTGTTTGTCCATGGCGTAGATCAGACTGATGGCCGGTGTGGTTGGGGTCTGGCGGTCCTTCTCGTAGCGCTTGAGCATCGCGTCGAAATCGAAATAGTAACCGCGATCGGTAATCGTCTTGGTTTTCTCCAGGGCGCGTGGCGATACGGAACATACCGCCAGGCCAGGCGGCAGGGCAAAACACTTCTGGGAACTGGCGATACAGACGTCGATACCCAACTTGTCGATTTCGATCTTGTCGCCCATCATTGAGCTGACCGTGTCGACGAGCCAGAGGACACCAGGATACTTTTTCATTACCTGGGCAATCTGCTCGATCGGCGCCCGGACTCCGGTCGACGTCTCATTCTGAACCAGCGCGACTGCTTCATACTTGCCGGTCTTGAGTCTTTCTTCGATCATTTCCGGTTTTATCGCCTTGCCCCAGTCGACCGACATCGATTCGGCTTTCTTGCCACAGGCCTTCGCGATTTTGAACCAGCGGTCGCTGAATGAGCCATTGACACAACAGAGAACGCTTTCCTTGACGCAGTTGCGGATTGAGCCTTCCATGACACCGGTGCCCGATGATGTGAAGACGATGACGTGATTCTGGGTATTGAGCGCTTTCTTGATCTTGTTGATGACACCTTCGTACAGATTGCCGAAATCCTTCATCCGGTGGCCGATCATGGGTTTAGCCTGGGCCTGAAGGACTTCTTCCCGCACCTCGGTGGGTCCGGGGATGAATAGCTTCTTATGCATTTTTCCTCCTTGGGTATGAAATCAAGTTTGACCGCATCTTTCCGTCACCTTTGTTTGCTTTGAATGGTATGACGCCATGACCTCATTGCGTCGACTATCAGTCCTTGATGACCTTGATCCAGACCTCCCGGCGGCGAGGTCCGTCGAATTCACAGAAAAATATGCCTTGCCATGAGCCAAACGCGATTCGGCCATTCTCGACAAACAGTGTTCTTGAAGAGCCTAAGACACTGGCTTTGACGTGGGCGTCGCTGTTACCTTCGTCGTGGTCATATGAGAGATTGGCCGGAGCAAGACGCTGGAGTGTGTTCGACACATCGAGACCGACGCTTGGATCGTGATTCTCATTAACCGTTATCGCCGCCGTGGTGTGGGGGACAAAGATGATGCAGACACCCTCTTGGACTTTGCTCTTCTGAACAACTTCTGAAATTGCGGGTGTTATGTCAACCAACTCACAACGATTGTGGGTTTGAAGCTGGATGGTTTCGTACATCCGACCCCATCATACTCAGATTTCGCCGGATGTCAAGATTGACTTTCGGCATCGGGCCAGCTATAATGATTTGATGCGGCTTCTGGTCATCAACTGGCAGGATTGGATGAATCCGCTGGGCGGTGGGGCTGAAGTCTACCTCTACGAAGTTCTCTCCCGACTTGTGCGCCGAGGTCATCACATCACGCTTCTGGTGTCGAGGCCGCATGGCGCTGAGTCTTATGAGCAGGCTGAGGGTTTTGAGATCTATCGTGTCGGCCGGCGATTGAACTTCAATTTCCTCGTCCCCGGCGCGGTCAAGGCTCTGCTTCGTCACCACCACTACGATTTCATAATCGACGATCTGAATAAGATTCCGTTCTATACTCCGGCTTTTGCGCGGCGCCGTCATTTCGGGCTGATGATGCATCTTTTTCGCAAGGATATCTATCGAGAAGTTGGGTTTTTTCAAGCAAGTTACGTCTACTTGGCCGAGACGCTCATCGGCGCCTGCTATCGACGCACACCATTCGCGGTTCTTTCCGAAAGCAGTAAGCAAGACTTGGTGCGGCTGGGACTACCCGATGAGAACATCAATATTGTCTACTGCGGTATCGATCAAGCCAAGTACCGCCCGGGTCCGGAGGAGAAGGAATCCGGGCTTATTCTCTACGTGGGCCGTTTGAAGCGGTACAAGTCGGTTCACCACTTGATCAAGGTGGTGCCGCGCCTTGCCCAGCAGCGTCCGGCTCTCAAGGTGATTGTCGCCGGTGACGGTGATGCGCGCGACGAATTGGTCCGGCTGGTCCGAGCCGGGAGTCTGGAGCGCTGGGTTGAATTCCGGTTCGGAATATCGGAAGAAGACAAAGTGAGGCTTTACCAGCGCGCGTGCGTGCTGGTCCAACCTTCAGTCAAGGAAGGGTGGGGTCTGACCGTTATTGAGGCCGGTGCTTGCGGGACCCCGGCGGTGGCCGCGCGTTCACCGGGGCTCGTGGAGTCGGTGCAGGACGGCGTTACCGGATATCTCTATCCTTACGGCGATTTCGATGCCATGTTCCAGCGGATCAGTCGGTTGCTTGACGACCGCGGAACCTGGCAGGCGATGTCACGCGCTTGCCGGGGATGGGCCGCCGAGTTCTCCTGGGACAAGGCGGCACAGAAGCTGGAATCGATTCTCCTCCGGTTGCTGGCCCAAAGCCAGGGTGGTGTTTCATGAGTCAGTTGACAGCTAGATAACCTTTGTAAGCTCGCGGAGTATTGTCATTGCCATCTGCCTCCCCTAAGGGGCCTGGACCGGCAGGAGGAGAAGCAATCCCAAATCCCCCTATGTCCCCCTTTACGAAAGGGGGAAGTAAAGGGGGATTGCCCCGCAATGACCGACCTGGAGTTTACGCCGTCGGTGGTCATTACCGCTTAAAGCTGACGGTGGTTTGATACCACCGTCAGCGCAGTCGCAGGCTTTAGCCTGCGTGATGCTTGGCTTCCGTACCCTAAAGGGTGCGACTACATTAGACATAAGATCCCCACCTGTGTCCGGTAGGGTGAAGAATCTTGATTTTCACGTCTGTGTCTCCCTAAGGGAGGCAGCAATTTTACCCCTTGCCAGGCGGGGATTTCTGGATAAAATGACGGCATGATTGGGCACCTGGAGAACATCGAAAAGATCCTCGGTTATACCCTTGAACAGATAAGACCAGAGACCCTCGTCAACACCCTCTACGAGAAGAGCAATCGTCTGGTCGAAGCCCACGCAACGCACCGGGACGTCGAGAATTTCATATCGTACTTCAAGTTCTTGCTCTCCTCGCCGGTGGTGCCCAAACAGCCGGTGATCGATGACAAGCTGATGCGATATTTCGTGAATCGAACTTACGCCGGCTTCGATGAAGAGACAAAACGCCAGCGGGTAAAGAAGATCGGCGATTATTTGCGTGAGAAACTTGGTGCGGGAACGGAAATACACGACCGGAGTCTGGGCCGGCTCGAGAAGATTCTAAAGGAGGACTCACGGGCCACCTTCGAAAAGGTCCGAGACCGGATTCTTATCGCAACGATGCTAAAATGGCTGCAGGGGCCGCTCCAGCAGCACTTGACGAAGGAACTTATCGACTATGTGGTTTTCATCGCGACGAGTTTCGGGCAATATGAGGCCAAGCGGGTGCTGAATGTTGAAAAAATTGCCCACCGCGTGGCCAAGCTCGATGCGGCGGCAATCGCTGACGCCTATGCGGACTTTGAGATCGCGGTGATGGAGGCGATTGATGATATCCGTAAGGCGCGGAGCAAATTGACCAAAGGCGGCAGCGGGCGGGATACCTTCCGGGTAGTCTTCGACAGCCTCGACCATCTCATCAAATGCGGGGGCAAGAAGGACCCGAACGATATTTCGCTCTTCAAAGACAAGCTACTGGTTTCGACGACCCTGATCTACCTGCAGGACGAACTGGTGGAAAAGGACGTTGAGGTGAAAAATCTTATTCAGCTCTTCGTCGCGCTTTACTACCAGTTCCGCGACAAGCGGCCTCCAGTTGAAACCGCGCGCGGAAGTTGAAGAAGGACCGGGGTTGGTAGATCAACTTCAAGACCGGCAATTTCCGCTTGCGGTAGACTTGACCGACGGTGGCCGCAACGAAGCTTAGGTGCTCATTCGTGTAGACCCTCCTCGGCAGCGCGAGCCTGAAATCATCACCGAAAACACCGCCCCGTATTCCTCCTTCGCGATAGGCCGCCGCGGCCAGGGCAAAAGCCGGGTACGGCACACGTAACCGGGCGGTCTTGATAACCAGGGCATGCCCGCCGAATGGTTCAAACACCGGTAGCCCGTTCCGCTTGAGCGAAGTCCCGAGAAAACGGACTTGCGCGAGCCGATGGCGGAGATATTCGTCGTCAACCGCCTCGATCAAGCCCCGAGCCATTGCCGCCAGGTCGCGTCCGGCCAGACCGCCGTGACTCGGGAATCCTTCACAAAGCAACACCTTTTCATTGAGTGCTTCATACAGCTTCTTGCTCCGCAGTCCGATAAAACCGCCCGCGTTGGCCAGCCCGTCTTTCTTGCTGCTCAAGTAGATGATGTCGGCCTGGTCGAAAATCTTTCGAGCAACTGATGCGGCCGGCGCAGCCAGATTAAGACGCTCTTTGTTCAAGTATGCATTTTCGGCAAAACGGCATGCATCGATAATAAGCAACGCCCCGAATTTCTTTGCGAGTCTTGATGCCTGGCTGATGTTCTCAAGGCTGACCGGCTGACCACCGTTCGCATTGCTGGTTGCGGTGATCAACACCGAATTGATCTGTCCGGTCTTGAGGAGTTTTTCGAGCCGGTCCAGGTCGATATTGCCCGGAAATCGGCGGTCGGCGTGCGGAATCGAGTAGGTGAGTGCCCTCGCCGCCCTGATGTTGGCCTCCGTCGTTTCAAAGAAGCTGTTGCCCAAAACCATATCATGCGGGGCCAGAAGCTGCTCGAACAGGATATGTTCGGCGGCGCGACCCTGATGGACCGGAACGATGAACAAGAAGCCGGTCAGCTTTCTTGCGACGGCCCGCAGTTCGTCGTACGATTCCTGGAACGCGAAGGCTTCGGACGCCTGCTGCAGGCAAGCCCATTGGTCCGAACTCATTGCCGCGGTACCGCTGTCCGAGATAAGGTCAATGGCGACGGCGCGGGCTGGCAGCAGGAAAGGGTTATAGTAGGCCTTGCGCAGCACGCGTGCCCGCTCGGCGCGGTCGAGCGAATTGATCCGTTCGATCACCTTGATACGGTATGGTTCGAATTCCATAGTAGTTCTACCGTCCAAAAGGCTTGATTCTCACGCCGGTAAAGCTCTGGCCCTGCCGGGCAATCTCGCGGAGTTGCTCGATTCCAACGCGACGGAGATCCGACCGGTCGGTCGGTCGGTCGAGTGAATAAACCTGGGCAAGCCTGGGTTTCAGCATCTTGATAGCGTCATACCACGCGGCCAGGGCGGGCTTGTCGCAATTACCCGGCGAGTTTTCAAAAAAGCATGTCTGGGTATAGAGCGGAGCCTGCAGCTTGATGCATTTCAAATGGTCCTTGAGCGGCAGGGAATCGGCGGGCTGATTGATGCGCTGGAATAAGGCATCATTGCCGGCATCGAGCTTGACGATGACTTTGTCGATTTGTCTCAATGCTTCACGTTTCTTGATGTTGCGAAATCCAGTCCCGTTGGTCAGGAGGGCAATAGGGACGTGGGGCATGATGACATCGCGCATTTTCTTGATACTGTCAACAATGACACTGAATTTTGGATGCAAAGTCGGTTCGCCGTTACCCGAAAACGTGATGTGGTCG
Source organism: uncultured bacterium (assembly GCA_964354155.1). GTDB lineage: Bacteria > Hydrothermota > Tepidihabitantia > SM23-42 > CAYGYG01 > CAYGYG01. The sequence goes on from CAYGYG010000003.1 coordinate 99,475, forward strand.
ATTTCAGGCTCACGTCCGATGACTTCCTCGACTTGGTCGATAATATCGCGGGCATCAGGGAAATCCTTGGTCGGCGAGCGGTCCGTGCCGTACTGGCAGTAAACGCAATTGAAATTGCAGATTTTCGTTCCGAGGGGCAGCAGATTGACGCCGAGCGAGCGCCCCAATCGGCGGGAGAGAACCGGGCCGTAGACAACGCTTGACTGGAGGGGGATGGTCATCAGGGAATATTATCAAGGTGTGGCAAAAAATCAAGAGGAATATTCGTAGACCGAGATCCTGGGGCGATTCTTGACAAGGCCGGCAAAATCCGTATGATTGAGCCAGCGGCAGCCTATGCAACACCTGAAAAAAGATTACCCGATGCTCCTTGTTATCCTATGTCTGGTCTTGCTTTATGAACCGAAAATCACACTCAATCGCGGACTCCACATCACCGATGACATATTCGCCAGCGATTTGATGAATGACCGCTATCCGGTGCGAGTCGAGCTCCAGCGTGCGCTTTGGCTGAATCAACTTCCTCTCTGGACGCCGCTCATCTACACCGGATTTCCGCTGCAGGCAAACCCGGAGTCGGGCATTACCTATCCGGTCAACATCATTCTTTTCAAGATTTTCAGTCCGGCGCGGGCTCTGAATCTTTCCATTCTTATTAAATTCCTGCTGGCGGCGCTCTTTATGTTCTACTACCTTCGGGCGCTGGGCATGGACCGGCCGAGCAGTCTGTGCGCGGCGATTGCCTTCAGCTGGTGCGGTTTCTTTGTCGCGCACCTCAAGCACCTTAACATGCATGACGCCGGCATCTGGGTGCCGCTGATGCTCCTGCTGATCGAGAAGTATCACACCAGCCGCCGAGGTTACTGGCTGTGCCTGGTCTCGGCGGTGGTTGGACTGCAGATCCTAGGCGGGCATCCGCAGATTTCATACTACACGGTTCTCTTCATTGCCGTCTATTTTCTCTGGCGCGAGTTGCCCGGCAAGGCCGGATGGCGGCACAGAATGAAGACGGTGGGCTATCTTGTTGCGGTCGTCGCTGGCGGGGTCGGCGCCGGAATGGTCCAACTACTGCCAGGTCTTGAGCTCGCCGGGCTTTCGGAGCGGGGCGGCGGTGTGAGCTATCAGTTTGCCAATCAGTATCCGTACTATGTGCCTGACTTGCTGACCTTCGTTTATCCTTATGTCAACGGGGATCCGGGCCGCGCCAGCTATGCAGCGCCGGGCATTTTCTGGGAAGACTACGGTTATGTGGGTCTGCTCCCGCTTTTCTTTGCATTTTGCGGTATCATCTTAACCATCCGACACGACCGGCGCACCAGGTTTTTCGCCGCGGTACTGGGGTCGTCGCTTATCCTGATGCTGGGTGACCGGGTGCTTCTCTACAAAGTTCTCTTCTACGTGATGCCCGGCATGAACTTCTTTCGGTTCTCGACCCGTTTTATTCTCTTCGTTGATTTGGCCCTGGCGGTGTTGGCCGCTATCGGCTTGGCGCATTGTCTAAAGAAACGCGCCCGGTGGGCGTACGCCCTGGTAATCATACTCACTATTGCCGACCTGCACATCATGCAGCGCCGACAGAATCCGATCGTCGATCGCGGGAAATGGGAAGAGATCCCCGCAACGGCCCGGATCCTCCAACAAGATACGTCGCTGTTTCGGGTCTTCTCGATCGGCTCAACTGAATCGCACAAGACAGCCTACGGCCGTGCCCGAGGCTGGGAAGGGGATCTAACCCCTTATATCGACCAGCGCGAGGTGCTCCAACCCTCTTCCAACATGCTCTACGGAATCAGCAGCGCCGACGGCTACATCAATCTTGTTCCCGGCCACCTGGTACGCATGTGGGGCAATGAGAAGCAGCGGGGCGTGATTCAGCAGACGGCCGGGCTTGCGCCGGACGGCCGGAGCCTGATCGTCACCGAAGCCTTCTTCAACCTGCTCAAGGCGTTCAACGTAAAATACCTCATTTCAATCTGGCCCATCAGCCATCAAGAGTTGACACTGCTCGGTTTCAACCTCGGGGTGTTTCTCTATCGGTACGAGAAGAGCGGGCCGCGGGCATTCCTTGTGCCGGACGCGGTCTATCTTGACGACCGCGCCGCGGCGACAATGCTTGCCCAGGGTGGAATTGACTTGAGCCGGTTCGTCGTCATCAGCGAACCGGTGCCCGGTCACGGCGGCGGGGAGCGGACCTTGACCGATGTTGGCAAGGTCAACCTAAAGTCGTACGGCCCGAACCGAGTCGAAATGGAGGTCGTCGCGCAGCGCGACGGATGGCTGGTTCTGAGCGACACCTATTACCCGGGATGGCAGGGGGTCGTGGACGGGGCACCGGTCCGGGTTTTTCGGGCCAACCTGTGTGCTCGTGCCCTGCCGGTCACCGCCGGAACGCACTCGGTCGTCTTCAACTACGAACCACGCGCCTTCAAAACGGGCCTCGTTATTACGCTCGGTTCTTTGCTGGTCATTGCGCTCACCGCGTGTCTTGCGGGGAGGAAGCGCCGAACCAGAGCGAACGGACATTAACCCCGCGGCTCATCCGCATCAACACTCCCGGTTTGTAATAGGTAAGCTTTTCTAAAAATGGCGTATCGCCCCTCTTGATTCCCTCCCCCTTGCCGAAGGTCTCTGTCTCACGCCGAGTGTTCCGTCTCGTCTCGAGAGAGACACGGGGCGGAGTTTCGTATAACCCTGTGGGAGCGACATCAATGTCGCGATGCGTAGCGCCGGGTTTTATACCCGGCCCGGGTCTGGTCACTCTGAGTGGGAATCACGCAGGCTAAAGCCTGCGACTACAGGGTGCGCTTCTCCGTCTGAGTTGTAGCGCCGGCCGGAGGTCTCGAGTCTCCGAGAGGATTTTATACCCGGCCGGAGTCGGCGAGATATAAAATCCCGCCCTACGAATGAATCAGAGGCCGAAGGTCTCAAACAATTCTCGTAGCGTCGGGTCTTGTGCCCAACCAGGCGAAGGTCTCGAACGAAGAGAGAGAACGGGAGGGGAATAGTGACTTATGCTTCTGATTTTTTTGGAATAGCTAAGCGGTTGCTCCGGTTTTGAAAAACGATTGACCTTTCATCAATATAGAATAGAATATGACGCAAGGACATGAACATCGTTGCAACCAACCGCAAGGCCTACCGGGACTACGACATCTTCGAGGAATTTGACGCCGGACTGGTGCTCAAAGGATGCGAAGTCAAGTCGTTGCGCGACGGCGGCATTATGCTCTCGGACGGCTACGGCCAGGTCAAAGACGGCGAAGTATTCCTTTTTAACGTCCACATCAGCCCCTACAAAGAAGGCAGTATCTACAATCCTGATCCCAAGCGGGTCCGCAAGCTGCTGTTGAAGAAGAGCGAAATCAGTAAGCTTTATGGCAAGGCTCAGCAGAAGGGGTACACGATAGTGCCGCTCAAGGTCTATTTCAGCGACCGAGGGCAGGCGAAGATAGTCATCGGCCTGGCCCGGGGACGCCGGGCTTATGACAAGAAGCAGAAGATTCTGAAAGCAGAGATGAAGCGCGAATTGCTCAGGACGAAGAAAGTAGTAAGATGACCTTGGTGCTCGGCCTATTTTTGCTGCAGATAGCGAAGGTCCAGGTGTCGGTCGGCGACCAGCAGAAGGTATTCGACATCGTGGTGGTCGAGGAGGGTGACTACCTGAAGCTCGACGACCTGTGCACCGCGCTGGACCTGCAATTCGCCTTTGACAGCTACAAACAGCGCGTGATGTTAATCGGGCCGGCCCATGAGGTCGTTCTCTACTTGAACATCGGTTTGGCGAAAATCAACGGGGCCTATCAGGTAATCGCCTTTGCGCCGACATGGCATAACGGGGAGATTCTCTTCCCGAAACCGGTCATTACTTCTTTTTTCACCCGGCACTTTGGGAAGGTTGTCTTGGTCCAGAACATCGACGCCCGCCCGGGCATCGAGTCGTACAAATTGTCGGCCCGGGGCGATTCGGTGGTTTTTCACTTTGAGACCGAATACGAGACGGAAACCGACCTCGAGTTCGAAGGTACGAGAGTCGTCTTCGAAATCAATGGTCTGTTGCCCGCGGTGCCGAAGAGCAAGGTTCTACCCGGCCTCAAACTCGTGAAGGACTACGAAGTGACACCGTTTCAGAACTACTCACGCTTCACCTTCAATCTTGCCGACAAGCACATCAACGCGGTGGTGCGGGAGAACGAGGTCGTCTTCGTCAAGGAGCTGGTGCAGATCGTCGATTTGATTGTGCTTGATGCGGGCCACGGCGGTATCGACCCCGGTGCCGTGGGCAAGAAGGGCTTGTACGAGAAAGACTGCAACCTGGCGATAACGCTGAGGCTCAAGGATCTGATCGAGGATTCGCTGGGCATCAAAGTCGTCATGACCAGGGATGACGACAAGTATCTATCGCTGGGCAAGAGAACTAAGTTCGCCAATCGGAACCGGGCCGACCTCTTTGTGAGCATTCATTGCAACGCGTCGAAGAAGAGGAAGCAGCCGGACGGCATGGAGACCTATTTTCTTTCTGAAGCCAAGACCGATGAGGCACGGGCCACGGCGGCGCTGGAAAACGCTTCACTGCAATTCGATGAACCCGAAGAGTACAGCTCCGAGCTGGCCCGGATTCTTTCGGATATGGCTCAGGCCGAGTTCCTCCAGGAATCAAGCGACCTGGCGGAAAACATCCAGGAGGAGGCCACGAAGCGTCTGCCGGTGGCCAATCGCGGTCTCAACCAGGCCAACTTCTATGTCCTCAAGGGTGCCTTCATGGCTGCCGCCCTGGTGGAATGCGCGTTTATCTCGAATCCGGCTGAAGAGAAATTGCTGCGCGACAAGAAATTCCGCAATTCGGTCGCCCATGGGATCTTCTGCGGGATCAAGAAGTTTGTCGTGAAGTATGAAGCAAGGAGGTTGAATTGAATCAGGCGGTCGGGGTTTTTGATTCGGGGATCGGCGGGCTGTCGGTAGTGAAGGAATTGCGCCGGCTCCTGCCTCAGGAAGACATCGTGTATTTCGGTGATACGGCGCGCCTGCCCTACGGCACCAAATCTAAGGAGACCATAACCAGATTCTCTTTTGAAAATGCCCGTTTTCTGATGGCACGCGGCGTGAAGATGATTGTCATTGCCTGCCATTCTTCATCGGCCGCGGCGCTTGATGAGTTGAGCAAGAGCATCGATCTGCCGGTCATCGGCGTGATTGAACCGAGCGCGCGGGCCGCCTTGACTCATCATGCCGGCAATAAGATCGGTGTGATCGGGACGGCCGCGACAATCTCAAGCGGCGCCTATGAACGTGTCCTGCGGCAGTTGGGCGCGCGGGGCGAGATCATCGCACGGGCCTGCCCGCTTTTTGTCCCGCTGGTCGAAGAGGGCTGGCTCGACCGCGAGGTCACGCGTCTGGTCGCCGAGGAGTATCTGTCCCCCCTGAAGCAGGACCGGGTCGATGTGCTGATTCTCGGTTGCACGCACTTTCCCCTGCTTAAGGACTTGATCGGGCAGGTCATGCAGGGAGTCCGCTTGATCGATGCCTCGATCGAGACGGCTAAGGCCGTTGCCGAGATACTCAAGACCAGGGGCATCCTCAGGGGCGAAACTCAGCCGGGACGACTCAGCACCTATCTCTCTGACCTATCGCCCAATTTCAAGGAGATCGGACAGCGGTTCCTGGGCGAGGAGATCCGGGACGTGGCGCTGGTCAAACTGGAGGAGAAGTGAGGGGTGATGGTCGTAATTATGACGCGTTGAGACCAATCAAAGTTGAGATCGACTTTCTGAAGTTTGCCGAAGGTTCCTGTCTCATTACCGCCGGCAATACTAAGGTAGTCTGCGCCGCGACGGTGGAAAACAAGGTCCCGCCTTTTCTCGTCGGTTCAGGTACGGGCTGGATCACGGCGGAATATGGCCTCTTGCCCCGCTCAACCAAGGCGCGGGTCCAGCGGGAGGCCGTATCCGGTCGAATGACGGGGCGGACGCATGAAATCAAGAGATTCATCGGTCGCTCGCTCCGTCCGGTGATCGACTTGAAAGCATTGGGGGAAAAGACTATCATTCTCGACTGTGACGTCATCCAGGCGGATGGCGGCACCAGGACGCTGTCGGTGAACGGCGCCTTCATCGCCCTCTCTTCCTTGTTCAACCGATTGGTCAAGGGCGGCGAAATCTACCGCAATCCGATTGTTGATTATGTCGGTGCCGTCAGCGTAGGCATTGTCGACGGCAAGCCGCTGCTCGATCTGTGCTATGAAGAAGATTCCAAGGCGGACGTCGACATGAACTTGGTGATGACGGGGCAGGGGCGGATCATTGAAATCCAGGGTACGGCAGAACACAACCCTTTCACGGAAAACGACCTGTACCGGTTACACGACTTGGCGAAGAAAGGGATAAATGAAATCATTACACTTCAGAAAAGTATTCTGAAGTAACGGATGATTACTGATGGAAACAGATAGATTGATCCATAAGGAATTGACGTATCGAATCATTGGTATTATGTATAAGTTTCACACATCTCTCGGGTGTGGATTTCCAGAGAAAATTTACCGGAGAGCCATGGAGATTGAGCTCAAGAAAGAGGACATTAAGTATGAAACCGAAAAAGAGACTCGAATTCAATATGAAGGGAAGAATATCGGATCTCTTCGGCTAGATTTCGTTGTTGACGACAAAGTGATTTTAGAATTGAAGGCCGTTGAGCGATTGGCCAAGATATTTCGCGAGCAGCTAATTTCACAGCTGAAGGCCGCTCCGTATGAAGTTGGTTTGCTTGTCAACTTCGGCTCACCTAAACTGGAATATATTAGAGTTGTCAGGCGGAAACCAGTATGAATCCAACGGGTTATCCGTTTGCATCCGCTTCGTTATCCGTCTGAATCCAATGGATACTCTAAAAGAGTTCACCCGTATCGTCTCCGAGAAAATGCGCGGGGCGCGGCTCGACCAGTACCTGATCCAGGGCGGTATCGGTATTTCGCGGAATCTGGCGCAGCAGTTGATCGATGCCGGCAAGGTGACGGTCAATGGACGGCCGGCCAAGCCGTCGTACCGCGTGAAGACCGGTGATTCGGTGATCGCGAATTTCGAGGTGGCAAGCGAACCGGATATCAAACCGGAGAAGATGGATTTGAAGATCATCTTCGAGGACAGTGACCTGGTCATTGTCGACAAACCGCGCGGCATCATCGTCCATCCGGCCCGGGGCAACTTCGAGCATACCCTGGTCAACGCACTTCTATACCACTGCGGGAATCTCCCGACGCTTTCTGAAGCGACCAGGCCCGGGGTTGTTCACCGGCTGGACAAGGAGACAACCGGGCTATTGATCTTTGCCAAGACCGACCAGGCGCTGAGCCTCATGGGCAAGGCGATTGAGGCGCGCCGAATCAAGCGCGAATATCTGGCCCTGTGCTGGGGTGATATGCCCTTGAACCAGGGCGAGATCGAGGCACCGATCGGCCGTTCAATACTGGACCGGAAGAAGATGTCGGTAACGCCGTTCTCCTCGAGGTCAGCGCTGACCCGCTATCAAGTCCTGGAACGGTTCGGGGTCGCCACCTATCTGAGGCTTGCGCTCCAGACCGGCCGTACCCACCAGATCCGGGTCCACATGGCGCACATCGACCATCCGATCGTCGGCGACCCGGACTACAACGGCCGGAGCGTGTCGGTGATCGAAGACCGTAAGTACGTTGAGATCTTCAGGCGAGTGCTGGAGTTGATCGACCGGCAGGCGCTGCACGCCGCCTTCCTGGCCTTCGACCACCCGATATCGAAGAAACCTCTGAAGCTCGAATCGCCGTTACCCGAAGATTTTGCCAGGGTCCTTGAATACCTGAGAAGGGAAGTAGAGAGTAGCAAGTAGAGAGTAGAGAGAAAGAATCGGATGAAGGCAAGTTAGACTATCCCCGATATTCATTGTCATTGCGAGGAGCGTAGCGACGAAGCAATCTCAGTTTCTCACACACGTTTCCCTCTGCACCGGGCAGGCACTTAGCAGCAACGGTTAGGCCCCATTCTCCTATTCGGCTATTCGGCAATTGCCGAATAGCCGAACGTCAGAATCCTGCAACACTCCCTGCTCGATCCCGGGCCGCAAAATAACTCTTGACTTCTCCCCTGGTGTATGGATAATGATTCTGAATCACTTCTGACGGCATACCGATATCTTGGAGGTCTATGTTTAGAGCATTGGAGAACAGACACGTGACCGGGACACTGGCAGTACTGGTCTTCGTTTTTTCATCCTTGATTCAAGCCCAGGACAGCCTCAGATGCCCGACTTCAATCCAACCGCCGTTTGATATGGGTGAGGTGATTGGGCAGGTTTCGCATGACCGATGGAGCGGACATCAAACAACCGGAGAATTCTTGGTTGACACGAGTATTTCGTACGTATCTGCCCCGGACGTGCAGGACGATGCTGCCATGGCATCCGATGGTTTGAATTGCCTGGCGGTGTGGTCTGACCATCGTGATGGAGCTGCCAATCGCAACATATATGGGACACGCGTCAATCAAGGAGGAACGATTCTCGATCCAGCGAGTATTCCGATATCGACTAACAACGACCACGAATATCGTCCGGATGTTGCGTCTGATGGAACAGACTATCTCGTTGTCTGGGAGAAGCTCTCGACAGCGGGCAGTTTTGACATATACGGAGCGCGAGTCACGCAATCGGGTGCAGTGCTTGACCCTGGTGGCATACCGATTTCGACTGAAGTTAACCATCAGCAGTTTCCCGCAGTATCGTTCGATGGCGCGAACTACTTCGTAGTCTGGTCAGACTATAGAGGCGGTTACTGGGTCATTTATGGAGCGCGCATCAGCCGAGCGGGGCACGTCATCGACAGCGTGGGTATTTGGATTAGTCGTCTGACTGCGCTTGCGCAGTATCCATCTGTCACATTCGACGGTTCTAACTACTTCGTGGTTTGGCAAGATCGGCGTAGTGGCACAAAATGGGACATATACGGGGCACGTGTCAGCCCCACAGGTGCAGTTCTCGACCCAGAAGGTCTGGTTGTTGCCGACGTCTTTGCGGACAAGACCTCTCCGTCCGTTACATGGTGCCAAGATAACTACCTTGTCGTGTGGCAGGATTCTCGAAACTCCAGTCTGTATAGTGCTCGCGTTGGACGCAGCGGTGCGGTGCTCGACACAATCCGTCTGGCCGGTGGGATTCGCCTGAACCCATCTATTATCAAAGGATGGAAGGACTGTCTGATTGCATGGGAGCAGTGGATCCAGACAGGACCGCATACGTGGCAGTCGGACGTCTATGGAACGCGGATTTCTCATTCTGGATTGATACTCGACCCCGCACCCATCCGCATTTGTGATTTACCGAGTAGCATTGCATCACCGAAGGGCACTTTTAGTGGTACGAATTGGACGGTTGGTTGGGAGGACGGCCGTGGGGCCTGCAATGTACGCGACATCTATGGAGCGCGGGTCGACGTGTCCGGAATTGTCCTCGATCCGGCAGGATTTCCCTTGTCTACTGCGGTGAATCACCAGAGTCAGCCGTGGGCAGTCTTTGATGGCGTCAACTTCCTTCTTGTATGGGAAGACCGCTGCGCGGGCAAATTCTGCGACATCCACGGCACGCGTATTGATGGTGTTGGCAACGTGCTCGATTCTGTTGCCCTTGTCATTTCGGCGGCTGCTAATGACCAGCGGGCTCCGAGGCTGGCCTACGACGGTAACAACTACCTCGTGGCGTGGTCTGATTTCCGGAACGGCAACAATATAGACGTCTTCTGTGCACGGCTGAATCGGAACGGTTCGTGCCTTGACACGAATGGTATCATTGTTACGGCGTCGGCCGGGAGCAGTCAAGAACGTCCGTCTCTGGCCTTCGATGGTTTGAACTATCTGATCGTGTGGATGGACTACCGCAATGGTGTATGGGATATCTACGGTTCGCGCGTTAGTCCGGCCGGTTTGGTGATAGACTCACTCGGCATAGCCATTTCGAAGGCGAGCGAGAGACAAATGTACCCGGCAGTTGATTTTGATGGCACAGACTACTTGGTTGTATGGCAGGATAGACGCCGTGGCAACTGGGATATCTATGGGACCCGTGTCAGTCAAGAGGGAGTGGTCTTAGATTCGGTAGGATTTATTCTGACCAACAGCAGTCGTGATCAATCTATGCCCTCCATCACCTTCGGCGGCACAGACTACTTTGTTACGTGGTGGGACGGGACCAGTAACCCCAGCTATCAAGGACTCTACGGTGCGCGCGTTACTACTGGGGGTGTGGTTCGGGATCCCGCTGGCATCTTCATAGATAGGAAGTGCGGACAAAACTCGGCTGTTACATTTGACGGCAGGGATTATATCGTTCTGTCGGAAGACACTGTTGGCGCAGGATACGACATCTACGCTGCGAGGGTTACTACAGGTGGCGCCTGCATTGAACGCTATATTGTATCGGATCAGCAGAAGAATCAGATTTTCCCCACGATCGTTCATGGTCTCGGGGGGCAGTGTTTAGCCGCGTATTCCGGATGGACGGATTCGATCAACGGTCGACCGGCCAACACGATGAGGATATGGGGGAAGTTGCTGTCGCAGGTGGGAATAGAAGAAGATCAAATATCAAATATTAGATATCAAACAGGGAACTTACAGATTTATCCTAATCCCTTCCGCCGGCAGGTGAAGATTGAATTTGGTATGGGGCATGGGGCAAAGGGCATAGAACTATGGATTTATGATATCTCTGGAAGGATGGTTAAGTCCTTCCCTCTTGCTACTCGTTCCGCTCTACTCGCTACTTCTTCGATCATTTGGGATGGTTCTGACGACCGTGGTCTGCAGCTCCCAGCCGGCGTCTACTTCTGCCGACTGGAAGCTTCTGAACTGAGCATCACAAGAAAGGTTTTGAGAATAAAATGAAATCAGTAATTGTGTCGACTCTTCTTTCTATCAGCTTGCTGTTGGCCCAGGACAGCCTCAGATACCCGACTTCAATCCAGCCACCGTTTGATGTGAAGGAGGCAGTACGGCAATTCGCACAGATGCCATCAGTGGACTTAGACGAACCCCCAACATTCTTGCTCGACACATTTGCTGCATATGTTCCGGCGCTGGATGCTCAGTCCAACGCTTCGATCGCCTATGACGGTACGAACTACCTTGTTGTCTGGCATGATGGCCGCAGTGGTTATCTGAACGGCGACATTTATGGAGCGCGCGTCGATAAGAACGGGCGCGCTCTGGATCCGGCGGGCTTCCCCATCTGCCGAAGGCCGAACCACCAAGGCTATCCCTCGGTCGCGTTCGATGGTGGCAATTATCTCGTTGTATGGCAGGATGCGCGGATCGACACAGCTTACGATGTTTACGGTGCTCGTGTGAACAGAGCCGGAAAAGTGCTTGACACCGTAGGCATTCCGATATCGCCGGCTGTGCACGCGCAGAAATTTCCGTCGGTGGCTTTCGATGGAAGGAACTTCTTAGTCGTATGGCAGGATTGCCGTGGGAACGGTTCAACTGTAGACATCTACGCAAGCCGGGTGAGTTCCGCAGGAACTGTTGTAGATGCCGCGGGCATCATCGTTTCAGCCGCTGGAGGTAATCAGGTAAATCCTTCGATTGCATCTGACGCGACAAGCAGCCTGGTGGTGTGGCAGGATTACCGGAGCAACCCTTCGTACAGCGATATCTATGGTGCGCGGGTCAGTCAATCGGGCACAGTCCTTGAGCCGGCAGGTGTTTCCATCTCAGTCGCGAACAAGGATCAACGATGCCCAGCATTAGTCTTCGGTGTGGCTGACTATCTTGTCTTGTGGAACGATTTCCGTGGTTCGGATAGTAGCGATATCTACGGCGCACGCGTCAGTCGAACCGGGGTTGTGCTTGATACCGCGGGTATTGTCATCTCGGCATTGGCCAATCGACAGGAGTACCCGTCGGGTACCTTCGATGGAGTGAACTACTTTGTCGTTTGGGGGGATGAGCATACCGGGCCGCGCCGGTTCGACATCTACGGCGCACGCGTGAGTCAGTCCGGCGCAGTCGTAGACACTGAAGGAATCGCAATCTCGATTGTCGGTTCGAACGAAGGGTTGCCAGCGGTTGGTTACGACGGAAGCAGGTACTTTGTTGCGTGGGACGATTGGCGGGGAGGTGGTTGGGACATCTATGGGGCCAGGGTAGCCAAGGACGGGAATGTGATTGACTCAGCGGGAATCGTGGTGTCATTTGCAGCAACTGACCAGCGGTATCCTTCGGTCGCCTTCGACAGTACAAACTATCTCGCCGTCTGGCAGGAGTGGCGCGGCAACACGTTTGACATATATGGTTCCCGTGCCACTTCGCTTGGAGCCCTCGTCGACGAGAGGGGATTTCCGATATCGACGGCCAGCGGCTGGCAATGGTATCCGGCCGTGGCTTCGGACGGAATGGATCACTTGGTTGTATGGCAGGATCATCGTGCCAACGCTAGCTATGGAGACATCTACGGCGCGAGAGTCACATGGTCTGGCATGGTCCTTGATCCGGAGGGAATTCCGATAGCGACGGTTCTCAACGAACGGACCCCTGCGCTTGCGCATGACGGCACGAACTACTTGGTGGTCTGGATGGAGGGAACCGGGGGCACTAGTATTTTTGGCTCACGAGTCGACCGGCAGGGATGCGTGATCGACACAAATGCAGTGGCTATCTCCGTCACTGGATTGTCGCGAGCACCGAGCGTGACCTTTGGTAACACAAACTACTTTGTTGTTTGGTCTCAATCCGAGAACATCTACGGTGCGCGGGTAAGTATAGAAGGGGTAGTCCTTGATCCGGGTGGCATTGTCATCTCGGCGGCGGCCAGGGCGCAGAACCTACCACAGGCGGCGTTTGACGGCAATGACTACATGGTTGTGTGGCACGACCAGCGGTCGGGTTCCTTGGATATCTACTGTTCGCGAGTCAGTCGAGACGGCGTTGTGCTCGATACCGGGGGCATTGCAGTCTCGACCGCCCCGGGTCACCAGGCGTCGGCGGCGATCGCGTTCGATGGGTGCAACTACGTGATCATGTGGGAAGACTACCGAAGCAATGCTTATGGTGATATTTACGGCGCACGCGTAACCAAATCCGGCGTAGTGGTGGACAGCTTTGCAGTATTCAACGAGGCAACGGCGGAACTGGTGCCAACCATTGTCTATGGAAGAGATGGCCGATGTCTGGTCGCGTACTACGGTTGGACGGATTCTCTGAAGCATAAGCCGGCCTATACATTCCGCGTATGGGGCCTCTTGACCCAGCCGATGTCGGCCATTGAGGCTGGTGCACCGGCGCCCACGTTCATCGAACGGCTCGAGATCCACCCCAATCCGTTCCGAGGGCAGACGAAGATCGAACTCGGCACGGCGCATGGGGCAAAGAGCATGGAGCTAAGGATTTATGACGTGTCCGGTAGGATGGTGAAGTCATTCCCTCTTGCTTCGCGGACCTGTCTACTCGCTACTTCTTCCATCGCCTGGGATGGTACTGATGACCGCGGTGCGCAGCTTCCCGCTGGGGTCTACTTCTGTCGACTGGGAAAGCACTCTGACTGTGTAACCCGGAAGGTTGTCAAACTGGAGTAGAGCGCAGTTTTTCTGCTTTCTTCTTTCCCTAACCTCTAGCTTCTTTTTCTACTCCCATACCCCCGCGATTTTGAATCCGCAGAACTTGCAGTTGTTACCTTTCAAGTTGTTGGCCTTGATCGTGTAGCCGACGCGTTCGATGACCGCCTTCTTGCATTTCGGGCAGTAGGTATTCTCTTCTGGTTGGCCCGGCAGGTTGCCGATGTAGACGTAGTGAAGACCTGCTCCCCGGGCGATGTCATAGGCCTGCTTGAGAGTCTCGGCTGGGGTTGGGATGAGGTTGTTGAGCTTGTACATAGGGTAGAACCGGGATATGTGAAGCGGCACGTCAAGTCCCAACTCCTTGACAATCCATTCGCACATCATTCTCATGTCGTCCGGGTTGTCATTTTTGGTGGGAATGATCAGATTAGTGATCTCAAGGTGGACCCTATTCTTCTTCAGAGTCTTGAGTGTTGCCAAAACCGGAGCCAGGGTTCCTGAAGTCATTGACGTATAGAACTCATTGGTAAACCCTTTGAGGTCGATATCCGCGGCGTCAAGGTACTGACACAACTCCTCGAGCGGTTTCTGATTGATGTAGCCGTTGGAATGCATTACGTTCTTGATGCCTTGTTTCCGGGCCGACTTGCAGGTCGCAAGCATGTACTCAAAGAAAATCACCGGCTCAGTATAGGTGTAGGCAATTGTCGGGGACCGATATTTTCGAGCCGAAGCAACGACGTCTTCTGGTCCGAGGTCGGCATTCTGGGTGTCTTCAGGCTCAGCCTGAGAGATATCCCAGTTCTGGCAGTTTTTGCAGGTGAAATTGCAGCCGGCCACCGCGATCGACAGGGCCGTGGTCCCAGGCAGGAAGTGGAAGAACGGTTTCTTTTCAATCGGATCGATATGGACCGCACAAGGATTGCCGTAGGCGAAAGTGTAGTACTTGCCTTCACGATTCTCCCGTGCCCGGCAGAACCCTTTCATCCCCGGTTTCACCACACATTCACGCGGGCACAATAGGCACTTCACATCCCCTTTGGGCAGGGCTAGGTAATGGAGTGCGGGCTGAGGGTTGACATAGCCGAGCTTGATATCCTGGGCACTGAGCCGTTCCGCCGACTTGACCAGCAGCGCAAGCGAGGTGCCGCCCCAGAGACACTTCTTGAGAAAATCTCGCCGGGTGATGCAGCTTTCGAAGAAGAGATTCATTTTGGACGTTTGATTCTTACCTAATGAGGGCCATCTTGATACTGGCTTTCTCGGATGGCGTCTCAAGCGTTATGAAGTAGACGCCGTTGCCGAGTTTGTGTCCTTGATCATCGACACCATTCCAGGCAACACAATGCCGGCCAGCCCGAGCCGGTCCCTTGACCAGGGTTCTAACCCGCCGACCGCGCACATCAAAGACCTTCAGGGAAACGGATCCGGCCTGGGGGACTGAGAAGCTAATGCGGCTTGACTGGATCATGGGATTTGGAGTCGCCCTGAGGAGATACTTGGGTCGACCGTGATGTTCAACGGCCGATTCCTCGATCTGCACCGGCGCGGTCGTGGTAAACTTGATGGCCCGGCCTGGCCCGAGTGGTGCGGCATACTGGTCATAGACTCGGTCGTAGAGATGCTGGATGCCGACGGCCTGAGCAGTGTCTTCGATGCCCACGGTCGATGAATGGAAGCCGTTGGCCGTGCGGTACTGAAAGAGAATGACATTGTCACCAGTCGGAGTCAGAACCGTCGAGTCGTAGATGATGACTTCGAACTTGTCGCGCCGCGAACCGCCACCGTAGTAGACCAGACTGTCGTATTCGACAATGAAGCGATGATTGGTAACGTCATGATAGTACCAGATGGCATGGCTCGAGTCGGCGAAGAGGTCGTCCCAGTTGGGCGCCAGCATTGCCGGCGGGCCATGGGGATCGGGCATTGGAAAATTCAGATTGTCGGTCAGAGTCGTGGTGCCGGCCGCAAGCCAACCATTGGTACAAATCGAAAGGTCTGAAAACCTGTAGCTGTAGTATTTGAAGGTAAAGGGCAGGGGGATGGTCACGGTCTGCTCATCACCCAGGACGAGTTGCGTGCCGATGCCCTTGATCTCGGCCCAATTGTAGGTCGGGTGCTGGGGGTCGACATCGGTATCATCATATGCCCAGTACCGGTGCTGGTTATCCGGTATCGGCAGGCAAGTTAGGTCGCCGACGGTTAGTTTGAAGCTTTCAGTATCAGCGTAGGCCTTGCCATCGTAGCTGAGCACGAGCGTGAAGCCGGCCCGTGTACCATGTGGTGTGTCGGGCCGCGCCAGCAGGATGAAAGGATCCGCGCTGTTTGAGACCGTGTCGCCCCCACCGATATTGCCGTAGAATCCGAGACTATCCAGGATCTCAACATAGGGGCAGGTGCTATGAAGCTTAGCGTTGACATTGCCGGCATCAAGCCCGACATTCCGTAGCGTGACTAAAAGGTTGGCCAATTCGCCAGGGTCAAGCCGTTGATTGTTATTGCCGCCCTGGTCATCGACTTTGTTTCTCAAATAGACGATCTTGGGACGGGTAGGAGTATAAGTCAGTGATATGTTGTCGGCGAAGACCTTCGCCTCAGGATAGACCCCTCAGCAGCCATAAGTTGAAAAGGCATGGAGCCCGACTTTGATGCGCTTTACCTGCGCCGGATTGACCACGGAGAGGTTGGTCAATTCGTTTCTGATGTCAAAAGCGTAACGATGCCAGTTCATGGTGTCCGGTGCCAGTATCAAGTGGAGGGTCGGTGTATTCTGCCAGTTGCAGTACATGGTGCCACGATAGATGCGCGTTGTCCCAAGAACGACATCGTTGTTGTCTAGGTATTGAAGGGCGATGGCTGACGCCGAGTAGTAGTCGAAATTGTTCCTCTGACATTGAGGAAAGAGCCGGGCGTCGACCGAGAAGCGGATGTCGAGATTGGGCGCCGGCACCATCTGGCAGAGGAAGGCCGAGCCATGCAGATACTTGCGGGCATACCCTTCGGTGTCCGAGTCGGCATCATAGTTACCGCGGTCGAAGGTGTAGAATCCAGGGTTTATCTGATCACCAGCCAGTTCCTGGAGCCACCCGTTTGCCAGCGGCGTTTCGAAAGCGCCATTGGTGAGCAGTTCAGCCGCGAAGAGCGCCGTTGTGAAGCTCAAGATGAAGAACGTGCTTTTCATATGCCTGCTATTCGAGTTTGACGACCTTTTCGGTCCATCGTTTAGTCCCGGCCGCTAGGGTTGCGAAATAGACGCCAGCGGGAAGCTTGAGGCCGGAATTGTCGCTACCGTCCCACGTGACGAAACACGAGGGACGAGGGATGAGGGATGAGGGAAGATTGAAGGACCTTACAGCTCTGCCTGAGACATCGTGTATTCTAAGGGTCACCTTCTCATCGGCTAGAGGTGAAAGTCTGATGCCCAAAGACCGGGTAAAAGGATTTGGCGTGATGGTTAGCGGCGCGCAGGCCGGAAGCCGATCTTCGACGGTTTCTTCGATACCGACGACATAGATCATTTTCCCCCAGATGCGCATTGTGTGAGCAGGTCGACTCTGGAGGGAGTCGGTCCAGCCGGAGTACAGACACAGGAAGCCCGAACCCCACGCGGCAAGCGCGGGCGTGATCTGATTCGAAGTCTGAGACGAGACGATGGTCGAATCGTAGATCATTCCCGTTGCGCCGAGGCGGGCTGCCCAGATGTCGGTTTCGACCTGCGATCGCTTGTCCTGCCAGACGATTCCGAAGAGCGATGCACAGGCTACATCGGGGTAGTCTTGATGGTGTAGTGCATGAGTGACGATTATCCCATCCGGGTCGAGCACGACCCCGCTGCTCGTCACGCGGGTCGCAAAAATGTCATTGTAGACATAACGGATATCCTGCCATACCACCAGGTAGTTGCCAAGGCCGTAGGTTACTCTGGGATTGAGCTGTTCGGACTGGGCGGTTGAAACGGGAATGCCGCCTGGGTCAAGGATTCGACCGGCTTGGTCGATGCGCGTTGCATAGATGTCAAAGTCATGACTATGGCCACGGTGCCACACAAGCATTGCGTTGGTTGGGCCAGCCGCAACGGCCGGTGCACCTTCAATGAAGCTTGTCGCGGCGATCGAAATCGCTGTCGTGTCTATGACGATGCCGGAGCGGTTTACCCGCGCCGCATAGATATCGGCATTGCCGCTTCTCTCATCCTGCCATGCAACGATGAAATTGGCACCGTCAAATGCAACGGCTGGTGACCGCTGGTCTCCGGGTGCGGTGCAGATCGGAATACCAGACGGCTGCAACGGCTGCATTGTGAGGGGGTCAAGGAGGGTACCGTAGATGTCATACTGACCGTTCCTCGAGTCCTGCCAGACAGCGAACGGCACGTTGCCGTCAATTGCGAGGGCCGGAGCTTCCTGCCAACGCGGTGCGGCTGAGATGCAAATCGCCGACGTATCGAGAACTGAACCAAACCAATTGACCCTCGCGCCGAAAATATCTGCACAGCCGTCGGCCGAACGTGCATCGCTCCACACTACCGCGCACCATCGGGTTGGGTTGTCGACTGCTGCCGGAGTCAACTGTCCGTAGGGTGCATTTGAGAGCAGAATACCTGCCGTGTCGAGGTTGGTGCCGCTTGAAGTCAGGCGCGCACCGTAGATGTCCGGGTCGCCCGAGACATGCCGTCCGTCATCCCAGGAGATCAGCAGCTGCGTGTCGGCGGCGGCGATGGCCGGGTAGTACTTGGTGCCGGCTGACGTGGCAACGGGTATACCGTTCGGGTCAATCACCGCCCCGGTCTGGGTCACGCGGCAACCATAGATCTTGGCAATGCCCGCCCGGGCATCGTCCCAGACGACGACGTAGTTAGTGCGGTCAAAGGCCAGGGCCGTATTGCACTGACTGCCGGGGTAAGCGGAAAGGACCAGTCCTGAAGGGTCGAGTACGGTTCCGCTGCGGTCAACTCTTGCTCCGTAAAGATCGAAATCGCCGCCCCGGCTGTCCTGCCAGGTGACAAAATAGTTGTCGCCGCCGAAGACCACGGCCGGGAAGCTCTGTTCTCCTGTTCCGGTTGAGACGGCAAGGCCGGAGGAATCAAGAAGTATCCCATTGCGGTCTACCCTTGTCCCATAGAGATCGAAGGCGCCGTTGCGGCTGTCATGCCATGTCACCAGTGCCTGACCGCTAGTCTGATCACAAGCCAGAGCCGGGCTATGCTGGCCATTTGGGGCCAGGGTGATCGGGAAGCCTACGGTGTCCAGAACTTGGCCTGAAGACCGCACTCTGGTTCCATAGATGTCCCAGAACGTATTACGCCGGTCCTGCCACACGACCAGAAAATCGGTACCATTGTAGACCACGGCCGGACTGAGCTGCTCATAGGTAGCGTTACAGATGCGTATTCCTGCGGTGTCCAGCACCCCGCCATTTCGGTCGACCCGGGCACCGTAGATATCGAAATCCCAGGTCGCGCGAAGATCGGTCCAGACAACAAGGTAATTGGTCCCGTCAAAGGCCGCGGCCGGGAAGCATTGTTCGCCGTTGGCGTGGCAGATCAGGATGCCTCCCGGATCAAGGACAACGCCATCACGGGCCACGCGGGCGCCGTATATGTTACGGTCAAAATCGTCCCTCATATCGGTCCAGACGACGAGGTAGTTAGTCCCGTCAAAGGCGACGGCCGCCTGCTCTTGGTCTCCGGCGGCGGCGCGTATGATGCAGTCGTCGTCGAGCAGGAATTCTCCGGTTGGGAGGCTGACGGCCAAGACGACATATAAGAGATAGATCATCGATCAGTTCCTGTTATGAGGGTAACTATATTGACCGAGATGTCAAGAGTGAATCGAGGTGGGCGTTTGGGGTGAATCTAAACTCCCTGCCGAAGCTTGTCAGGCGGCAAGGAGGAAGTATAAGACAGCTCGGCACCGAAGAGGAAGATATAGGCCGAATAAAAACCCCAGAGGTATAGAATGATGATTGCCGCCAGCGAACCGTAGATCTGCTGGTAGTTCACAACTTTGGTTATGTATAGTGAAAAGAGCAGCTTGGCCAGCTCCCAGAAGAAACCGGTGAAAGCACCTCCGACATAAGCATCGCGGAAACGCACCTTGTGATTAGGGGCGTACCTGTAGACCAAGGCAAACATGTTGATGCTGACAAAGAGCGTGACGATGGGCGATTTGAGGGAACTGAGCTTCAAGATTTTGATGCCGGCCGCACTGGCGTAGAAGGTTGTAGCAATCGAGGCAATGAAGACGATGACCAGGATGAAAGCCATTAGCAGGGTAACCAGGCTCTTTTTAAGGAAGGGCCGGTCATCGCGGTCGCCCCAGATAACATTCAACGAAGTTTCAACGGTCCTGAAAATACCACCGACCGCCCAGAGAAAGAAGAGAAAACCGAGGATCGCAAACACAACCGATGTCTGCTTGACCGCCGAAATGCTTCGCACAATGCCGTCAACACCCTCGGGAAAAACCTGTTGCACAATCGGCAGGATGCGGTCGATGATTGACTCAGATGAACCGAGCACATAGACCGAGATCGAAATCACGGCCAGCAACAGCGGGAACAGGCTGAACATCGCGGAGTGAGTGAGGGCCTGGGCCAATAGGGGACAGCGGTCTTTTTGGAACTTGATGTAGGACCGGGCCAGGCCCTGTCCTACCAGACCGAAGATTCGTAACACCATCGGGCCAATTATATTCACATCGTCGGGAGATGTCAACAAACCCTTGGCGCAGTGTCGTGTCTCGCGACTTTATTACGTAGCCATTGCTCAACAATACGACTGTTCCAAACCCCGGGGGAGATCGGGGCTTGACGTTTCCGCCTCACTAATGGTTGACTTTTGAGCTCGCATAGCTAGAATAGCCCATGAGCATTTTGGCCGCGATTCTATTGTTCGGTGCCGGGGAAATCTATATCGCTCGGGTATCGGGTGTAATCAATCCCGTGACTTCGGCCTACATGGTCGAGGCGATCCGCAAAGCCGAGCGGACGGGCGGGCAATGTCTTGTCATTGAGCTTGATACACCGGGCGGGCTTGATGAATCGATGCGCGAGGTCATCAAGGAGATGCTCAATGGCGAGATCCCGATTATCGTGTATGTCTACCCCAAAGGAGCCCGGGCGGCCTCGGCCGGCGCTTTCATTACCGTTGCCGCTCACGTTGCCGCGATGGCGCCGGGCACGAACATCGGGGCGGCCCATCCGGTCAGCGCCGGCGGCCAGCAGGTCGATAGTGTCATGCGGGATAAGATGACCAATGATGCGGCGGCCTACATCGTCTCAATTGCCAAAGAGCGGGGGCGCAACGTGAAGTGGGCTGAAGATGCGGTCCGGAAGAGCATTTCCACTGCGGCCGACGAGGCGTTAAAACTGAAGGTGATTGACTTCGTGGCTGCATCCGAAGAAAAGATGCTGGCAATGCTCGACGGGTTCACGGTGACGCTCAAAGATACCCTTATTACCCTGGCCACGAAAGGGCGGCGCGTGGTCCGGGTCAACATGTCGCTGCGGGACCGCTTTCTGCTGACCATCACCAACCCGAACATAGCGTATATTTTACTCATCCTCGGACTCTATGGTTTGATTTTTGA
Source organism: uncultured bacterium (assembly GCA_964354155.1). Taxonomy (GTDB): domain Bacteria; phylum Hydrothermota; class Tepidihabitantia; order SM23-42; family CAYGYG01; genus CAYGYG01. The sequence continues at coordinate 120,631 of CAYGYG010000003.1, forward strand.
ATTGCAGAACCCCGGCGCCGTTTTCCCGGGTGTGGTCGGAGGCATCTGCCTGGTGCTGGCTTTCTACTCAATGCACATCCTGCCGGTTAACTATGCGGGCGTAGCCCTCATTGTTCTGGCGCTGATCTTTTTTACCATGGAGTTGTATGTGACATCGCACGGTCTGCTTGGACTGGGCGGTGCGGCGTCGTTGATTCTTGGTTCCCTGATGTTGTTTAAGTCCGAGGTGCCGTTTTTGAAAGTATCCGTGGAGGTAATAATGATTGTTGTGGTCATTACCGTCCTGTTCTTCCTCGTCCTCATTGTCTTTGGCATCCGGGCTCAGTTCCGGAAACCGGTCACGGGACAGGAGGGCATTATCGGAGAGAAGGGGGTGGCGAAAACCAGGATCGACCGGAAAGGTGGGACGGTCGCCGTGCACGGCGAGCTCTGGAATGCCCGGTGCGACGACGGGATTAACCCGGAGGAGAAGGTCAGAATCACCAAGGTTGAGGGTATGGTGCTGACCGTGGAGCGATGTGGGCCATAGCCTTATTCGCGGCCTTTGAACATTTTCTTCTGCCCAACCCATTCTTAGCAAACGGCTACGATTTCCCGAGAACCCTCGAGGCCGGCGGGCGGCGGTTTGATTTCACATTAGAGCGACGCTTCGATCTGGCCGGACTGGACAAGCAGGAGCTGCTGGTTCGGTGGGAGAAGCTTAACTTCCGCCTGGGTCACTTCGGCCGCAGTCCCTATCATGAGTTCCAGCTTGGGTTTGGTGCGGGGTATCCGGTCGGCAAGCACCTTGCCTTGGGCGTCGGGGTCGATGGCCTGCTCAGTCAAACTGAGGGCTATGGCTCAGATGGCATTTACACGATCAGCGCGGGGGTCGAGGCCGGTTGTCGGAAGGTGAGCCTGCAAGCGCTGGTGAAAAATCTCAATACGCCGCAGACGGCGGGCGGCGACTCGATCGGCCTGGCGGGCAACCTTAATCTCAAATTCCACGCCAAAGAGGAGATTGAGATGTTTGGTGATGTCCACACGGACTTGCCCATAGAACCGGCTATTGCCTTCGGCGTGCGGATCAGCCCGAGCCCGCTGGGCCTGCTTACCTTGGGGATTAAGACCGAACCGGTAAGTCTCGTCTATGGTCTGTGCGTCCGGCTGCCCCGTCTCGAGGTGAGCTACCTTGGTGATCTGCATCGGGCCTTGGGGTTTTCTCATCGTATCGGGGTCGGACTGATTCTGTGATGCATGGCATCCTTCTGGCTTTCGTCCTGATTGCCCAGCACGGATTGTTTGAGGCCGAGACCGAACACGATTACGATGTGCTTGTCAGCGAACTGGAAAGGCTCCGTGAGGACCCGCTTGATCTCAATACGGCGACCGTAATCCAGCTCGCCCGACTTCCATATCTTTCAATCATAACTGCCTACCGGATCGTCGAATACCGAAGATCGTACGGTCCCTATGATGCGTTGGAGGAATTGCTCAAAGTCGAGGGGATGGATCCGGCGGTCCTGGAAGCGATTCGTCCCTATCTTCGGGTCAAAGCGAAGGCGGGCTTGCGTAAGATCTTCTGGGGACGCTACCGCTACCTTAGTCGAATCAACCAGGAACCCGGCGACGTGGAGGTCTATTCAAGGACGATTGCGCAGTACAATGGGCTCAAGTCGTATTTCGTCACCGAGAAGGATTTTGGGGAGACCGACAATCTTGACTATGCCGGCTACGGGCTGGTGGCAAACCTGGGGAAGCGGCGGTTTGCGGTAGGTTCTTACGGGCTGGAGTTTGGCCGTGGTATCGTTTACAGTTCTCAGCCCACGATCTTTGAGGGATCTACGTACCGCATTCTGAACGGCAGCCGGGGTATCGTGCCCTATACCTCGGTTCTGGAAAACAACGGATTCTTCGGCGCGGCCTACAGCGATTCTCTGTTCGCAAGCTACACTCTCTTCTATTCCGACCTCGGGCTCGACGCCCGACTTGATACGGCCGGACGGGTCACATCGCTTTACCCCGACGGCGACCATATTGACTCGCTGAGCTTGAGCCGGAAGAACAATCTGCGGGAAGTCGTGCTGGGCGGCAGCATCGAGCAGTCCTGGTCCGCGACCGCGCTGGGCTTGCGCAGCTATTACCTGCGCTATAACCGACAATTCGCTCCGGATGATTCGCAGCATTCTTTCTGCGGCGCTGATGCGATCGTTGGTGGTCTGAGTGCGGCGTATGTCAGCCATGATCTTTATCTTTTTTCGGAAGTGGCGCGCGCCTGGAACAACCGCTGGGGCGGGACCGCCGGCGTTGTCGGCGAGTACAAGCCGGTGGAAGTGAGTATGGTGCTGAAGCACTTCGCGATCGGCTTCTATTCGCCCAAAGGTGAGATGGCCGACGAGGGAACGGCGGCGGCCACGATCAACCTGGCCTGCCGGCTGGGGGCAGCGCGCCTGTCCGGCAATCTTAGAGTCTCTCAAGGGCTCGAATCCGACACCGGCGACTACGTTACGCGCTTCCGGGCAGAAATGCCGATGGGACCGTTCGGCATCAAGCTGCAATTGAAGCGGGAATTCGAAGCGGGACTGCCGGTCGCGCGGGGTTCCACGGCCAGCGTATCGGTGGTGCCGGTCAAACCGATCTTCTGCTATCTGCGAGTCGACGACCGATACGTCAACCCGGAAGCGCCGGAACGAGGCTTCGGCTATCTGGGTGGGGCCGGGGCCCGGTTTTGGAAGATGACTCTTGAAGGACGCTACGGACGGTTCAATACCGATTCGTATGGCGCCCGACTCTACGTGTACGAGCCGGACTTGACCGGGATTATTAACAACCGAAACCTATACGGGAATGGTTCCTGCTGGTTTGTTCTGCTCGGACTCAAGGTAGAAAGAATCCTTGACCTGGACGCCAAGTACTCTATAATTGAGAAGGAGGCTAAGGAACAGAAACTGGGTGTGCAGCTGGAAGTGAAAATATGACCTTAATCGTGGTGCTTGCGGGTGCTTTGACCATCGCTTTGATCTCGGTCCTCTGGCCCTGGGCGATCGGGGCGGCCTGGACGCCGACGCCGATGCCGACGGTACGGCGCATGCTGGAGATAGCCCGGGTTGGGCCGGTTGACACCGTCTATGACATGGGCTGCGGCGATGGCCGAATCATCATGGCCGCGGCGCGCGAATTCGGTGCCCGGGCGGTTGGTATCGAGGTCGAGCCCGCGCGCTTTTTGATCGCCTGGTTACGGGCGAGGTGGTCGATGCACCGGGATCGTGTAACCGTGCACTGGGGTAATCTCTTCACCCGTGACCTAGCCCGGGCCACGGTGGTTACGCTCTTTCTCACGGACAAGGCGAACGACCGGCTCAAGAACAAGCTACGGAGCGGACTGCAGCCCCGGAGTCGGGTCGTTTCCTACCTGTGGACATTCGAGGATTGGCCGCCGGTGCAGGTTGACGAGAAGAAGAAAATCTACCTGTATGAGGTTTAGAACATGATCGACATTCTGCTGATTGAAGACAAAGAAAGTTTCGCACGGATGCTTACTGAGAAACTAATCGATGGGGGACTTGATTTGAAGTCGGTCAAGAAGGGGCAGGACGGGCTGGAATTGATCCGCCGGGAGCGATTCGCGGTCGCGCTAGTCGACCTCAAGCTGCCCGATATGGACGGCATTGCCGTGCTCCGCGAGATCAGGAAGATTGACCCCGAAACATCGGTCATCATCATGACGGCCTTCGGCACCGTGGAAACGGCGGTTGAAGCGATGAAGCTCGGGGCCTATGATTTTATCACCAAGCCGTTCGAGTCGGAGCATCTTATCCTTATTATCAAACGCCTGCTCAAAGAGTACCAGTCCCGCCTGGAACACTTGCTGCTCAAGGAGACCTACCAGAAGGAGTTGGGCCTGCCCGAGATTGTCGGCCAGAGTGTTCTGATCAAAGAGGCAGCAAGTCTTGCCCAGCAGGTGGCACCCAGCGACACGTCGGTATTGTTGTTAGGGGAGAGCGGTACCGGCAAAGAGCTTTTCGCGCGGGCGATTCACCTGCTCTCGAAACGCCGCGAGTTTCCTTTCGTCGCCATCAACTGCGCGGCCATTCCCGGCGAGCTGCTTGAGAACGAGCTGTTTGGCTCGGAGAAGGGCGCCTACACCGGCGCCTACAGCCGCAAGATCGGCAAGTTCGAGTTGGCCAACAAAGGAACCGTTTTTCTTGACGAGGTCGGCGATATGGCACTCCCCCTGCAGGCTAAGATCCTGCGAGTACTGCAGGAAAAGACTTTCGAGAGGCTGGGCGGAACGGCCCAGATCAAGGTTGATGTGAGGATTGTCGCGGCGAGCAACCGGGGATTGAAGGAAATGGTCAAGGTCAACAAATTCCGTGACGACCTCTACTATCGCCTCAGCGTCTTCCCAATCACCCTGCCGCCGCTGCGGTCAAGGAAGGAAGATATCCCGATGCTGGCCGAGAATTTCATGAAGCGGGTGAAGGAAAGGAAGACCGTCACCCCCCAGTCGGTCAGGAAACTAAAGGGATACGACTGGCCGGGCAACATCAGAGAGCTGGAGAATACCTTGGAAAGGGCGGTTATTCTGTCGAAAGGGGATATCCTGCCGGAATCAATACTGATACCGGAAGGGCGACAGAGCTTTGAACCAGTGCCGACGTCAAACCTCAAGACCGCGGGCAAGTGGGGCCAGAGACAGGCGGAGACGGAGTTGATCAAGAGGGTATTGTCGGATAGCGACGGTAACAAGATGGAAGCTTCACGCCGGCTTAAAGTGTCTTATAAGACGCTGCTCAAGAGAATCAAAGAATACGATATCGAAAAGTAGTCAAGCCAGTGTGGTGCGTCATAAATCCCTTGACGTATAAATAACTTTTGCAAGCTCACGGAATATCGTCATTGCGAGCCGCCTCAGGCGGAGAAGCAATCTCAAATCCCCCTATGTCCCCCTTTACGAAAGGGGGAAGTGAAGGGGGATTGTCACGCAATGACCGACACGGGTTTTACTAAATACATGCAATTATCAAATACATGCAATTATGAGAGAAATTTCCAAATGTAAAGATCTGTTGGAAGCACAACACTAGGGAATGATAGTCGGTCAGGGGGAGATGTGACGCAGGACTCGGAAGTAGTAGCGGGCCTTGGCGATATCCCCCCTGATCACTTCGACCAAGGACTTTTCGTCCCGGAAACGCCGTATCGGCCGCAGTCGCTTGAGAAAGAATATGTTCACGGTCGCACCATACAGGTCCTGATTGAAATCGAGCAGGTGGACCTCCATCCAACGTTCATCTTCGGTGGGCGAATCCTGGAAGGTTGGGCGCCGTCCGATGCTCATCACGCCGCGGAAAACCTCCTGACCGACTGCGACCCGGGTAATGTAGACACCATCAAGCGGTACGAGTTTGTGGGTACCGTCGACCGACTTATCGTAGTAGATCTTGATGTTGATCGTCGGGATACCGAGATGCCGGCCCCGACCATGACCCCGGACCACCGTCCCCTGGATTGTGTATTGATAGCCGAGCATCCGATTGGCCAGAGCCACATTGCCGAGGAGCAGAGATTCGCGAATGCGGGTTGACGACACCCGGGCGCCGCCAGTGGCCTTCGGACGGATGATCTGCACCGGGATGTCGAGTTTCCGGCCCAGCTTTTTGAGGAGAGCGATATCACCGAGTTGATTACGCCCAAAGCGGTGATTCTGACCGACAACAATCCCCTGAGGATTGAGCAGCGCTTTGACGCGTTCCAGAAATGCCTGGGGCGGGAGGGCGGCGAACTGCTTGTCAAACCGGAAATAGTAGATGAAATCCAGCCCGGCTGATTGAATCAGGTCCGCACGCTCCTGCTCGCTCGTGATTAAGTACGTGAAATTCGGACTGAAGTAGATTATCGGCAGCGGCGAGAAGGTGATGATGCCGCTGACGGTTCTTAGAGCCTGGGCCCGCGCTTTGAGCGCGTTGATTATTTTCCTGTGGCCGGTATGGAGCCCGTCGAAACTGCCGATTGTCACCACCGGTCTTGAGTCGAGGGGGGACGGTAAGCCCGACTTGAAAACTTGCACTGAGGATTATAGCCGAAATCGAGTCGACGTCAATTCTCCCGTAGCGGCAACGCAACCGTGGTGTGCCCTTGAACGGTCGTGGTTGTCGCCGGAGGTTGCCGCAGATTCGGTCACCGGTATCAGCCTTGCCGGGGAATCTCGATTGGGGCGGGGTCGAATTGGCGTAACGCTGAATCAGAATGAGATATGCTGGTCTTTCTTGCCGGTTTCGGTTTTGGTCTTTCCTTCGCCCTTGTCTTTGGCGGATGCCGTCTCTTTGAGGCGGGCGATGAATATCTTTAGTTTCTCGAGTTCCTTGTTTTTCTCGGTGATTTCCTTGTCGAGCGCCGCCTTACGGGTCGCATTCTCTCTCAACGCCTTGTCCGATTCGGCTTTCTCGGCTTTGAAACTCTGCAGTTCCTCGCGCGCCGCATCGACTCTCTCAAAGTCACCGGCGAGGGCTTTCTTCTTCTTCTCCAGGGTGTCAAGCTGACTGTTGAGCTCGATGATCTCCTCGCGGCGCTGGTCGACCTTGGTCAGCAGGTTTCGTTCCAGGGCTTGGGTCTTCTCAATCTTGCCCTCAAGTTCCGAGCGCTGCACCTGGAGGTCGCTGACTTCATCACCCAGCTTAGTCTTGGTCTTTTTGATGTCCTCGACATCCTTGAGATACTTCTGCTTGTCGTCGAGCAATTGCTGCGTCTCTTTACGCAATTCGCCGGACGCGGTTTCCTCTTCTTTCTTTAGGTACTGAAGGCGCCCTTCGAGATTGTCGATTTTGGCTTGGCGTTCCTTGAGCAATCCGTCAAGCAGGGTCTGTTCTCGGCGCTTGGCGTCAACGATACCCTTAATCTTCTCGAGGTCAGAGCGACATTCTTCATGCTCGCGCCGCATCCGGGGTAGTTCCATCTCTCCCTTTCTGAGTTCGGCCGCCCCCGCCGCGAGCTTCTTCTCATCATCTTTGAATCTGGCAACCGTCTTGGTCAGGGCGGCTTCTTCGGCGGTCAGCTTGTCAACCGATGCCTGGGCTTTCTCAAGAGCGGCGTGCTTTACGCCAAGTTGCTTTTCCAGCGCCTCGGACTCCTTAGCTTTGGCGGCGACTTCGGGTTCCAGGACCGCAAGTTGATTCTCCAGCTTCGGGAGTTCCTTCTCCAGCGTTACCATTTCGTTACGTGCCTTGTCCAGCTTGGCCTGGATGGGGGTCAATTCTTTGGTTGCGGCGTCAAGGGCCTCGTTCTTCTGCTCATACTGCTGTGCCACTTCGATCAGTTCGGCGGCGCGGTCCTTGAGCTTCTTGCTCAATTCTTCTTCCTTTCCGGCACCGACCTCCAGGGCGTGCTTGAAGTCCTCGACCTTGGCTCGCTTTTCGTCGTACTCATCGCGCATCTGTGCCAACTGGTTTTCGAGCTGGGCGGCCTCTTTTTTCATTTCCGCGACTCTGGGGGTCAGGTTCTTTTCCTCCTTGCTGAGGGTGTTGATCTCGAAGTCGAGCTTGTCCAGTTCCTTCTGAGTCTTGGCGAGGGCCGCTTCGGTCTTATCCTGTTCCTTCTTCAAAGCCTTGATGGTTTTTTCCTTATCCGCCAGCTCCTCTCTGACCGGGGCGAGCTTTTCCGAGTATTCCTTGTACTGCTCCTCGACGTCCTTCAGTTCAAGATCATAACCGCTTATTTTGGAGACCAGGTCGGCCTCCTCGGCGCGCAGCTCTTTGATGTGCTTGACGATTTCGCCCTTTTCCTCATTGAGACTGTCGAGCTCAGCCCTTGTATTCGCTTCATCGTCGGCCAGTTTTCCAGTCTTCTCGGTGACTTCCTGGTTCTTTTTCCTCAGGGCGGCAAGGTCTTTTTCGAGCGCGGCCTTATCTTTCTCGCGTTCTTTTACCTCCTTGACCAGCTCGTCTCGGTAGTCTTCGGCTTCGGCGATACTCTGGAGCAGTTTCTTGTGTTCAGCCCGGCCTTCGTCAAGTTTCCGGGCCAGATCCTTTTCTTGGGTACGCAGATTGGGAAGTCTCTCTTCCAGTTCTTCGGCTTCTTTGCGCAGTTTGGGCAGTTTCTTATTGAGCTCGTCAAGCTCGCGGCTCGTCTCCTCGCGCAAGCTGGCCATGGTATCGACCTTCTCGGAGAGGCTGTCTTTTTGCTCCTCAAGTTTGGCGATTTCATTCTTGAGGGATTGAGCGTCTTTGGTCAGCTGGTCGACTTCCTTGGTGGTCGTCTTGGTTTCTTGTCCGAGGGTCTTCTCGGCATGTTTCAGTTCGCCGGTCTTCTTGACCAGCGCCTCATGGGCGGTCTTCAGTTCGGCAACCTGCTCTTCGAGGGACTGTCTTTCCTTCTTGACCTCAGTGAGCTTGGCTTCACTGACTTCGATTTCTCTGAGGATTTCTTCTAATTCGTGCAGTAAACCGCTATCTTCTTCTGCCTTCTGGGCCACGCTTTGCTCCGTTGAGGGTGACTGGCGGCGAAGGGAGTTGAACCCCTGACACAGAGATTATGATTCTCCTGCTCTGCCAACTGAGCTACGCCGCCGCATCGTCCATTATAGATAACTTTGGGATGGTGTCAACAGCAAAAAACCGCCCGTCCTCACCATCAAGTAATCCGCGATTTCTATTGTTGACTTTCCGGCGGCTTTGGCTATACTCGCTCAACTCCCCCTCCCGGTCGCGGCCTTCGGGCTGCGGCCGGGTTGGTTTTTCTGGGCGGACGAAAGCATCGCTTGGCCGGCTTGGGACTTGACAGCCGGTCAAATCGGATTATATTAGGCGCGTATGGGCTTACTCCTCTTCAGCGTCTCCGGTCTGAGGGGTATTGTCGGTCCAGATCTTACTCCCGAAGTTATCACTGTGTATGCCGCGGCGTTTGGTGCCTACCTGCAAGGCGGTAAAGTCGTTGTTGGCCGGGATACGCGACGGTCGGGTGAAATGGTAAAACATGCTGTTTTGGCGGGACTTCTCTCGGCCGGCTGCGAGATTCTGGATGTCGGAGTCGTACCAACGCCAACTGTGAATCTGATCGTCCGCGAGCAGGCAGCCAGTGGCGGGGTCGTGATTACCGCAAGCCACAACCCCATTGAATGGAATGCGCTCAAATTCATAAACCGCGCGGGGTTATTTCTGGACTCAGAGGAATTCGAGGACTTTGATGCGGCCGTCAAACAAGGCGGACACCGGCGCGTGCCCTGGAACGAGATCAAGCAGGTTAGTGGCGTTGATAACGCGATTGACTGCCACATTGAGAGGATCATCCAATCAGGTCTGGTCGGCCGGAGATTAGCGAAGCTCAGCATCGGCGTCGACGCGGTAAACGGCGCCGGTTCAGTTGCTTTGCCCAAGCTGCTTGACGCGATGGGCATGAAAGTCAGCGCTATCCACTGCACGCCGGACGGCGATTTCCCCAGACCGCCCGAACCGATTCAAGAAAACCTCGCCGCTTTGCAGCAATTGGTTGTTCGGGAGAAACTTGACCTCGGTTTTGCCGTTGACCCGGATTGTGATCGTCTGGCGATCGTTGACGACCAGGGCACCGCGATCGGCGAAGAGAAAACTCTGGTGCTGGCCGCCCGACATATTCTGTCGATGAATAAAGGCCCGGTGGTGACCAACCTTTCGACCACGCGACTGATTGACGACTTGGCGCGGGAATACGGGGTCCCGGTCCATCGGACCAAAGTCGGCGAAGCCAACGTCGTCAGCAAGATGCGTGAGGTCGGCGCGGTGATTGGCGGCGAGGGCAACGGCGGGGTCATCCTGCCCGACATCAATTTCACCCGTGATGCGCTGGTCGGTGCCGCCTTAGTCATGAGTCTGCTCCATCAGGAGAAGAAGAAGCTGTCTTTGATTTGCCGCGCCATGCCGGCATATTGCATGGTGAAGAAGAAGGTTTTCGTGCCGAACTGGCCGGAGAAGCGCGAAGGAATAATGAAGTGCGTCGCCGAGCACGCCGCGCTCCGGGACGCGACCATGGACTTGACCGACGGCTTCAAGTTTACGGGCCCGGATATCTGGATTCACATCCGGGCATCCCAGACCGAGCCGGTCGTGCGCATTGTCAGCGAGGGCGTTGAGGAAGTCAAGGTCAAGAAGCTGGTCAAGGAGGTCGAAGCGATATGTGTGGCATAGTGGGATACGTCGGGCCGCGTGATGCCGCGGCTGTGTTGAGAGTGGCTCTGGAGCGGCTTGAATACCGAGGCTATGATTCCTGCGGCATCGCGACGATACAGCTGGGTGAGCTCCAGGTCCGCCGCAAGGCGGGCAAACTGAGGGAGCTCGACGAGGTGCTGTTGTACGAACCTCTGACCGGCGACGTGGGTATCGCCCACACGCGCTGGGCGACGCACGGCGTCCCGAGCGACACGAATGCGCATCCGATTTTGGATTGCAGCGAGAAGATTGCCGTAGTGCACAACGGGGAAATCGAAAATCACCGCGCGCTCAAAGAAGACTTACTGCGGCGCGGACACATTTTCCGGACCGACACCGATTCGGAAGTAATCGTCCACTTGATCGAAGAGGGCGTCCGGCACGGCCTTTTTCAAGCGGTGGCCGCGGCGGTACAGCAGCTCAAAGGGAGCTTCTCGATAGCCGCGATCTACGAGGGTGAGCCAGACAAGATCGTTGCCGCCAAAAAAGACACGCCGTTGATTCTGGGTATCGGCCGCGGCGAAAACCTGATTGCCTCTGATTATTCGGGGGTGATTAACCTGACCAAGAACGTAATCGACCTGCCCGAACAATCCGTGATCGTGATCGACCGGAGCGGCTATCGGGTAGTTGCGTTTGGCGGACAGGAACTGGACCTTAAGGCACGCCGGCTGGAAATGGAGGTAGACCAGCTTGACAAAGGCGGCTATGCCCACTTCATGCTCAAGGAGATTTTTGAACAACCGGAGGTAATGCGCCGGAACCTTGAGCTGCGTGCCAAGGATGATTCGATTCAATTGGGCGACGACCTGAAATTCAGCGAACGCGAGCTCAAGAAGCTGAACCGCGTCATTATTCAGGCCTGCGGTACGTCATGGCATGCCGGGATGATCGGCAAGTATCTGCTGGAAAAACTTGCCCGAATCCACACCGAAGTCGAAGTCTCTTCGGAATTCCGGTACCGTGATTCGGTGTTCGACGTGAACACATTGGTGATGGCCATCAGCCAGTCGGGCGAGACCGCCGACACCCTGGCCGGCCTGCGCGAGGCCAAGGCAAAATTTATGGATGTAGTTTCGATCGTCAACGTGCCCCATTCGAGCATCGCCCGGGAGTCGGACGGCGTCCTCTATCTTAATGCCGGCCCCGAAATCGGCGTTGCTTCGACCAAGGCATACACCGCCGAGATCATCAATCTTTTCTTTTTCGCTCTCCACATGGGACGGCTGCGCGGGTTCTTGGGCAAGGAGGAACTCGATCATTACCGGGCCGAGCTCAGGCAGATTCCGGACAAGATGACGAGGATTCTGGAGCAGGCAGAAGTCATAAAGCGGTATGCCGACGATTTCTTCGAGGCACGCAATTTCATTTTCCTGGGTCGGGGTGTTAACTACCCGTCGGCCCTCGAGGGTGCCCTGAAGCTCAAGGAGATATCGTACATCCACGCGACCGGCTATGCGGGCGGCGAGATGAAGCACGGCCCAATTGCGCTCATCGACGAAAACATGCCGGTGGTTGGGTTGGTGACCAAAGGAGCGGTGTACGACAAGATGATGTCCAACATTGAAGAAGTGGCGGCGCGCAGCGGCATACCGATCTTGGTCGGTACCGAAGGGGACATGGAAATCAGCCGGCTGAGCCGGTATCCTTTTTTCGTAGCGCCGTCGGATGAATTCGTGACGCCGCTGCTGACTGCAGTACCGCTCCAGCTGCTGGCATATTTTATCGCGTTGAAGAAGAACTGCGATGTCGATCGACCGCGCAATCTGGCCAAGAGCGTAACCGTTGAGTGATGCCGACAATACCTCTTGGTCGGCCCTCAAACGGACGATAGCGGCGGTGCGAACGCAAGCCTGAGATGACATCACCGGGGTGGGCGCAAGCACGGTTTGCCGCTTTCGATCCGCGCCGGACATCGATGTCCGACCGAAGAAATCCTCGAAAGGAGTCCTATGTCAGAAGTTAGACGAGATATCGTGACGGATACCTGGGTCATTGTCGAGACCGATAACGGTCAAGCCTTTACGCGCACTCCTGAAGAACCGGTGCCGGTCGAAGATAATTGTCCTTTTTGTGATGGTCAGGAGCATCAGACCCCCAAGGAAATCTACGCGGTGCGGGGGGATTCCGCACCCAACACTCCGGGCTGGCGCGTTCGGGTGGTTCCGAATAAGGACTTGATTCTCCGCATCGAGGGTGATCTCACCCGTACCGGGGTCGGCGTTTACGACAAGGTGAACGGCATCGGGGCGAGCGAAGTGATTATCGAGACCCCAACCCATACCGCGAAGTTCTTCGAGCTTGACGAGGACCAGATTGCGCTCGTGCTCAAGACCTACGGCCAACGGATTGCCGATCTGCATAAGGACTTAAGATTCCGCTATGTGCTGATCTACAAGAACCACGGCCGGCTGGCCGGTGCGTCAACGATTTCCCATCTTCATTCCGAGGCGATTGCCTTACCGGCAACCCCGATTCGGATGAAGCAGAAACTCAATGGTGCCCGAGAGTATTATGAGTACAAGGAGCGGTGCATTTTCTGTGACATCATTCAGCAGGAAGTTGAGACCGAAGAGCGCCTGGTCTACCGTGATGCTCATTTCATCGTGATCGCCCCCTACGCCTCGCGTTTCCCTTTTGAACTTTCGGTCTTCCCGCTCAAGCATTCCCACGCGTACACCGACATGAGCGAAGAGGCCGGCCGGAGCTTGGCCCGGGTGCTGGGCAAGGTGACCCGGGTTCTCTTCAACGAGCTCAAGAACCCGCCCTACAATTTTATCCTGCATAACTCGCCCAACCTGTTGCCGCACAAGGACTACTGGAAAACGATCAAGGATGACTTCCATTGGCACATCGAAATAATTCCCAGAATCCAACGGACGAGCGGTTTTGAATGGGGTACGGGTTTTCACATCAATCGGGTGGCCCCCGAGGCGGTCGCGCGGCGTCTCCGTGAGCTGCTATGATCAAGGGCGTTGTTTTCGACCTGGATAACACACTGGTCGATTTCGTGCGGATGAAGGATGCCGCGGTCGAGGCCGCGGTTGACGCGATGATCGATGCCGGTCTCAAGATGGACAAGGGAATCGCCAAGGGGAAGATCTTTGCGGTCTACAAAGAGGAAGGGATCGAGTTTCAACAGGTGTTTGACAAATTCCTCAATAACGAATTAGGCGTAATCGATTACAAGATACATGCCGCCGGCATCATCGGCTACCGGAAGTCACGCGAAGCGAATCTTGTCCTCTATCCTCACGTCAACCTGGCGATGACTCAACTGCTCAAGAGAGGGCTGAAACTGGCCGTGGTCTCGGATGCACCGCGTCCGCAGGCCTGGCTCAGGTTGTGCCAGCTCAATTTGCACCATGTCTTCGATGCGGTGGTAACCTATGATGACACCGGCCAGAGGAAGCCCGACCCGGCGCCGTTTCAGAAGGCGCTGGCTTTGATGGAGCTCGAGCCCGGGGAGGTCATAATGGTGGGGGATTGGGCCGAACGGGACATCATCGGCGCCAAAACATTGGGCATGAAAACGGTCTTTGCGCGGTACGGAGATACTTTCGGAACCGTCAACGCCGGGGCCGACTATGAGATCAATGATCTGTTGGACTTAGTGCCGATTGTGGACCAGCTGCGGCGACCCTGAAGAAGCTTTGTCATGTCGCCCTACACCTACATTGATCACACGGCCGACCTGGGAATCAGGGTGTCCGGCCGCAACCGGTCGGAGCTTTTCAAGAACGCATCCGGGGCGATTTTCGAAACAATGCTGGTCATCGGTGAAACAAAGACCCTGAAGACGGTCGAACGATCTTTTGACTTGAAGAGCAGTTCGCTCCCTGAACTGCTCGTGGAATGGCTACGCGAACTGCTTTTTCTTTTCTACACCAAACAGATGGTGCCGTACAAGATAAACATCACATTCCGGGGCAGCCGGCGACTGACAGCGAAAGTCGCGTTTTTAAAACTTCAACAGGGATTCTTCAGGGTCAAAATGGAAGTGAAGAACGTTACCTATCACAATCTCAAAGTTCGCACCACCAAGACCGGCTGCACCGCCACGATAATCTTCGACGTTTAGACCCCCGTCAGTTCGCACTGAATCCAACGCTGCAGATAGTCCGTTTCATTTCATTCACGGCCGTGCGCAAATTGAAACGACAGTTGGCCCCCGACGTCACCGATGCCGCACGCGGCGGGACACCTGCCGTAAGCAGGCGAGTGCCCGGTTCATGGGCCAATCGGACGGCAGCAGGGCCTTTGGGAGCTGGGGGTCCTTGCGGAGAATGGCGGCAAGCTGGAATCGAGCCAGTTGGTGGGCGACTTCGAGGGTAAGTGGATCCGCCTTCAAGGGAAGGGATTTCAGCGCTTCGGTCCAGCGGTCTGCATACTGCCCATACGCGGTACCGATGGCGTCAAGATGTGGCCAGGCGGCGCGGGTGACTTGGTAGGGGATCCGGCCTTTCTCGAGCCGCGCGTGGAACAGCCAAACATGACCGCTGAGTCCCTGTTCGTCGACCAGCCTGCGGGTGAGCAAAGCGAGATCGTGAGGGGAGATCCAGAGACTCTGGTGCAGCATGCCGTAGCCCAGCTCGCTCAATCTCCGGCGCAGCAGGTCTCGGTCGCGCCGGCGGCGCTCGGGTATGTCGAATGACAGTAGGCGCCATACGCCGTCCCACTTTGGTTTTCGCAGTTTCCTGAGATCGAATTCAGTGGCAACTTCAGCCCGCGCCGGCTGAGTTGACAGCAGAGCCGGTCGGCGGCCGCAGAGGGTTGTGGCCAGCAGTCCGTCACGGCAACCACGGTGAACGGCAGTGCGAAAACTCTCATACGGGACCGAATAGAAAGGAGACAGTTGTCGCCATAACGTGCGGTGTTCGAAGACTATCTCCGGTAGGGCCGAGACAACGAAGATGACCGCTTCCCTTAACCCCGGGAAGAAAGCCTGTTTCATTTTTCAAACGGCCGTCACGAGTTTGAAACAGGCGGGCGAGGTGGTTTGCGGCGGAGTGCCAGCGCGAGCAGGGCGAGCGCGACGGCCAGCGAGCCAAGGGATATCGCAAGACCGAAATTGAAATACGGTGACGAGAACACAAAGCGCACCGTGTGGTGACCGGCCTCAAGGCGAACGGCGCGGAAGGTGTAATTGGCGCGATAGACGCGCACCGCCTGGTCGTCTACGGTCGCTTTCCAGAGAGGGTAGTAGTTGTCGGTCAGGACCAGGAACCCGGGCTGGGCCAGGGTGGCTTGGACCAAAACCCGGTCCGGTTCGTAATCGGCGATCTCAACCTGTGCCGCGGCGATGCTGTCAACGGACTGCGGCACGCCCGGGTCCGTTTCGAGGATGACGGCGCGAGCCGGATTGAAAGCCGTCGACTTTATGGTTTCAAGGATGGCGTGCTTCTCGGCAATGACGGTATACTGCGGAACAACAAAGGCACGGGGCAGGCAAGAGAGGTTCTGGTAGATTTGCCTCGACCCTTGATAAAAGAGCTTGAAATGAGCGGGGTTCGTCACGTAGCGGACGGTCTTGATCATGGCGTCGACTCGCGGGTCGGGATTGAATTCGGGGATCTGGGATAAATCGTAGTTGGGCATGATCACATACTTCGCGTTGAGGAGATTGAGGATGTTGGGGTAGAAGAGGTTCTTGGGTTCGAACATAACGCTGTGTTCGGCGCCGATGAATTCCTGGTAGCGGTACAAATGGTTGCCGTGTTCGCCGCCAACGCTCTGAATACTATGCAACATCAGATAGTTATCTTCGGGCCGGCGGTAGTCAAAAGGAAAGACCCGGAAAAGGGACTTGTCCTCACTCAGTACGCGCACTATGTCATCCGGTGCAAAATACTTCGATGGCGGCGGCACCGTATTGATGTAGTTCTTCTCGATACGCCACATATCGATGAAGAAAACGGCTCCGGCGATAAGGGTGAAGACGGCCAGGCTGAGTCTCTTTCGATGCAAAAGGTAGGTCAGGATTGAGTATCCGAGCGTCAGGATGAAGAGAATGAAAACACCGGTCTGGAAATGCGGGTAGTCAGCGGAAAGAATACGCTCTCGGCCTTTGGCCAGGGGTGAGAGCAGGCTGATAAAGCCTTGGGCGAAGATGGTCACTACCACCCACAGCATGAATGCCCCGGCACAGATGTAGAAAGCAAGACGGCTCTTCTTATTAGCTTCATCGCTGAGGAGTCGGTGCCCCCCGAGACCGGCGAGGACCGCGATCGCGAATGAGAAGACGTAGAAGATCTGAGAAGGAGCACGGGTCTTGCTCACATAGGGCAGAAATGTATAGAACAGCCAGTATACCGGCGTGTGCCCGCCCCAGGCAAAGACGAGCGAAAAGACGCCGAGTACCAGAAGGAATTTGGTCAATGGGTTCTTCCAGTCTTTGAGGAAGGCAAACACGGCCAGCAGCAACGGCAGGATGCCGATGTACTCAGTGTGAAGTTTGAAGTAGTTTCGTCCCCAGTAGTTGTCAAGTATGCCTGAGAAATGGGGCGTAAGCAGGTTAAAAACCTCTTCGGGCGGCATCGCCCAGGAGGTTGCCCAGGCATAGCCCCGTCCCAGGCCGCCTCGCGGGGAGAAGTTTATGTAGTTGAACACCGGGAGAATCAGACATGCGGCCAGGGCAATGCCGATTACCGCGGCCAGCACGTAAGACAGTCCGGGTTTGACGCAGGCCCTCGGTCCGGCCGCGCGCCACGTGGTTATCGTTTTGTAGACGACGAAGAAGACGGAAGCAAGCGCGAGATAATAAGCCATCTGCACGTGGGGTGAGAGTATCGCCAGGGCGAAGAAGAATCCGGTGAGAATAAAATAATAGAATCGCTTTTGTTCATAGCCCCGGTTTATGAAGAAGATCACACCGGGCAAGAGGCAGTTGACGATAAGCCGTCCGTCCTGACCGGCATTGATGAGCGAGACAATACAGCCGGTCATCATGTAGAAGAGCCCGCTCAGGAAGGCAACCGGCGCGCTCACTTTTTGATCGCGGACAAAGAGATAAGTGAAGAATCCGGCGATGGGCAGGTGGATCAGATAGAGAAGAACGGGCACCACATGGGCGGCGAATACCTGCCTGAGGATTATTGTTGCCGGATAGAGTATATCCCCGAAGAAAGCATCGACCACGGGGACGCCGCCAAAGGTGTACGGTTGCCAGAGCCGGAAGCCGTACTTGGCCAGGAACGACCGGTTCATGTACCCCGAGGCCAGAAAGTCACTGCCGGCCGTCATGCGTCCGCTGAAAAGTGATTCCCACAGCACAAGCAGGACAACGATGAAATACATCAGCAAAACAAAACTGCTATTGCCGAACAAATCACTAATGAAGCTTGATTTGCCTGGTTGGGTTTTCTTATCTTTGTCCTTCTTCGCCATTTCGCCTCCTAACGTTGTTTCCTGGGCCGGATGATCAAACTAACGCCAAAAATGATGATTTCGAAAAGCGTGAGCCAAATACGGGAAAGAAAACTGATGCCGATCGCCAAGCCCGGGGGCATAATTGTCGACAGCCCCAACGACATGATGCCTTCGCGGACGCCCAATCCCCCCGGGGCAAAAGGCGCGAGAAAGCCGAGGATCCACGACGTCGCGTATACAAACACAACCGTTGGCAGGTTGGTCAACGGTACTCGGTACAACGAATTCATCAATAGGTAGAAACCCGCGATTTGTGTGACCCACAGACCGAGGTAGTAAAAGGACAGAACGATCATGCGACCAAACGGCAATGGAATCACCATCTTTTCTTTCTTGAGAACCGTCAAGATCGAGTTCGCAATGAAACTGAGCACTGCCGGGTGGACAATTGATATACCGAGGACGATTACGAGGAGAATGACCCAGAGGGGGAGGGGAGTTTGGGCTCGCGTTGACAAGAGCGATGCCAACACAATGATGGTTCCCCAGACTACGGTCAAGACCGTTTC
Organism: uncultured bacterium; assembly: GCA_964354155.1. Taxonomy (GTDB): domain Bacteria; phylum Hydrothermota; class Tepidihabitantia; order SM23-42; family CAYGYG01; genus CAYGYG01. Next base: position 138,725 of record CAYGYG010000003.1, read on the forward strand.
GACAAGCACGCTCAGCGCAACATTTACGCCTTTCAAGTTGGACTGCTTGGCCATATACACTCGGCCCAGAAAGAACCAGATCTTGCCCGGCATGTACTTGCCCATTTGTGAAGTGCCCATAATCCAAAACGAACTGCGGAAGTCCAGTCGGTCGCCAAGGCTGCTGAGAATGCCTTGCCAGGCCTTGATGAAAATAAGAAAGGTGGCAAGGAGCAGGAGATAGGACAGAATGATGGGCAGGGGACTGAACCGTATCTTGTCAAAGGGGATGCTCTGCCAGTTTCTTGCGAAATCCCTTATCAGGAAGAAGAAGATTATGGAAATCAATGCGGCCGAGAGCAGTTTTCGTAGAGTTTGATGCACCGCGTTATTATACCTTGATTGGATGCGTTGTCAATGGGATAGCGGATTCGCTGCCTGCACGTAGCGTTGACAATTCGCGGTGCACGTGTATAATGTCTCATGGACCAAAGGGAATTCTCGCAGAGGATCAATGCCTTGGTTGACGATATCCGACGCAAGACGCTGGAAGGCGAAGCGCTTGATTTCTTGGGCAAATGCGTCAGGGCCTATTCCTCCAAGGGGCATCTTTGGAATAATCACCGGGATCTGGAGCTGGTCCGTGAGCTCACGCCGCCCCCGCGGCGGATACTCGATTTTGGCTGTGGCATCGGGATCCAGACATATCTGCTTGCCGAAATGGGATACCGGGTCACCGGTCTGGAAACGGTTTGCGATAAATCGCTGGCGGGGTTTCTCAAACAGAAAGCACAAGTCCATATTGAGACGCGTGATGAAAGTATGCGAGCGGCCTGGCGGATCATCAAGAACCGAAATCGGCGGGTTGATTTCGATGTCTATGATGGGGTGCACTTACCGTACTCGAGCGGAACGTTCGATATTGCCTTTTCCTATGCCGTGCTCGAGCACATCCCGAAGCCGGACGTGCCGGGCATTGTCCAGGGCATTTACAAGGTCCTGAAGCCAGGGGGTGTATTTTACGTTTTCCAGCTGCCACAGGTCTATTCGTACACCGAGTTCCTGGCTCGCAGGCTCAACCTCGAAGCGCACGAGTTTCTGTGGAGTTTTTCGGAGATGGATCGGGTCCTGGAAAGCGCCGGTTTCAAGATCTTCCGACAGGAACGAGCCGACATGCTGTTCAACCATCCGCATCAATTGGTCAATCCTTTTTTTTCAATGCTGAGACCGGTCAACCGGTTTCTGCTCGCCACTCCTTTGTCGGAATTCTGTCACCACCTTTCAATCGTCGCGCGTAAGTCCCGGCTGTCCAGGTGAACGGTAGTCGCCAAAACCTCATCAAGGGTGAGTTTGAATCAGAACTCTGTGCAGTTGACTTGTCCAGGGCATGAAAGAAAGCTTGACAAACACGAGAGACTCGGTATACTTCGTGTAAATAGGTCAGATATCGGACCTAGGAGGCGTATATGCTCGGACGAATAGGGATTGTGATATGCTTCATATTCTGTCTTGTCGGTAGTATCGATGGAAAGGTGTGGGATACAAGTCATGCTGACGTGGACGGTGACGGAGTTGACGAGGGAATTGACTATGTGATAGGGGAAAACGGTGAACCGAATGTCCCCTATGTCTATCAGCCGATTTCTCATTTTCACGCCTGGAACACAGTAAGAACATGCATGGGCACGACCCGGCTGCGCCAGGTACTTACGAAAGGCGGGCAGGTCCTTCTGGACACGGGCGAGCCAACTTTCATCAATTGGGTGTTCTACTACGTCGACACCTACTATGAAAGTATGCGAATCTCTACTGTGGGCGACAAGGTCGTCATCCGGTGGGAATCGCCCGGTGCTGTCCTGGAACGCATTGTGTACTTGACCGATGACTTCGGCTTGAATCGATTCAGGATGTGGCTGAAGGGCCAGGACGGCGCGGAAACGTTCCTGGGGGAGACTGCCCTACTAATCGTTTGGAATGACGGCATGACGACTATTGAGGGTAGTGTATACTATTCTGTGTAAATTCCCTATTGTATTAAAAAGACAAGGGCGT
>CAYGYG010000004.1:0-103036 GCA_964354155.1 uncultured bacterium
GGCGGATCGCAATGACGATATTGCGCGAGCTTACAAGAGTTATTTAAATGTCAAGAGATTTATGACGCTGCACACTAGTAACTTTCCTCCAGTAGCGCTTGACTTGCCGGCAAATCCCCTTAGAATCATTCTTTTGGTCGAGCCGTCGGATTAGGAGACGGCATCGTGACGGAATCATCAGGAGGTTTTCGTGGATGACGTTGGAAAAATGATTGAAGTCGTCAAAGAATCGATCATTGTAACCAGACTGCCCAACGGGCAATCAGGCAGTGGATTTTTCCTCAATGACCGCGGCTTGTTGATAACCAATAAGCATACGGTTGAGCTCAATACGTATATGAGGATCACCCCCCACAATTCAAAAGAAACCGATGCCACCGTCGTCTATTCCGACAACGACATCGATTTCGCTTTCGCCGTAGCCGAGCTGTCCCCGACCAAGCCGATTCCGCTTGCCGACAGCAGTCAGGTGCGGGAAGGCGACCAGGTCTTCGCGATCGGACATCCGTACGGATATGACTTCACCGTCTCCAAGGGCATTGTGAGCTGCAAGAGTCGTATCGTCAAAGGGATAGAATACATTCAGACCGATGTCCCCATCAATCCTGGGAACAGCGGCGGGCCTTTGGTCAACACCCAGGGCGAGGCGGTGGGAATAAACACCTGGGTTGTGGGTGATGCCGACAACATGAGTTTCGCCGTTCCGGTCAATTCGGTCAAAGCTACGCTTGGCTTTCTCAACCAGCACTCGGACCGTCTCCTGCAAATGTACTACTGCCCGGTTTGCGGCGCGCTTGACGATCAATTCATCAAGACGTCCAAAGGCGAGTACTGCCGCAACTGCGGTACCCAGCGATGGGAAAAGCCCAAACCTCAGGAACAGGCGGCGGCGGCGCAGACGACTCAGGCGGTCAATGTCGGCATGGTGAACTGCCCGAACTGCAATACAGCGAACGACCAGGGTTCAAACTTCTGCAAGAACTGCGGTCAAAAGATGAAGTAGCGAAAGGAGCGGAGATGTTTGGCAAAGGTAAAGGCGATAAAGACAAGAAAGAGGCAGTCGACCTTGCAATGTATGAGAAGATGATCAGCGGCCTGTTGGCCAGTCACGGCCTGGACCCGGAAAAGTGCCGCCAGCGCCCCAAGACCCTGTGGTCGGCCTACCGCGGTTCGGCCCTCATCTACACCGAGTTGTTCAAGATAAACGATGTCGACTACATCGAGATCTCTTCCCCGATCATGAAGATGCCGTCGAAGAACCTGCTTCCCTTTTACCGGCGGCTTTTGGAGCTAAACCATAAAATGGTCGCGGTCAAGTTCTTCCTCATCAATGACTGGCTCTACTTATCCGAGAACCGGGAATTGAAAGGACTCGATTTGGATGAACTCAAGGCCATGGAGGACCGAGTCAGTTCGTTTGCCGATCAGCACGATGAACTCCTAATCGAAGAATTCAAGAGCCAACCCGAGGTCATCAAGAGTTGATGCGGGTAGGATGTTGGAGTAATGGAATAATGGAAGAATGGAGTGATGGTCAACGGTGCCTTGCACCAAAATAACTCAATAAACTAATAACTCTTCTCCATATCATCACTGTGATCACCAGTAAATCACCGTCATCGAAGATTTCTGGCCTTTTCCAGAAATCTCAGTGTATTACTACCACCCGCTGGATATCATCCCCGGTGAAAACCTGAAAAATGCCGGTGCGTCCGGGATTGAACCGTAATCTATCGGTGTGCGATTCGTGAACCTTGCGGCCTGAGATATCGAAGATCCTTATTCGGGCCGCCTTGGCCAGGCACATCTTGATAGTCCGCCCCACCGTCTGAATCCGCGGGACGCCCAGTCCCGTCACCGACTGCTCGTTGCAGGCCGTGATGCTGTTCCTCTGCAAAATCCAGGTTCTGGGATCGACCGTGATCGAAAGCGGTTCCCTCGGCAGTACGCATTCATAATGCTGTGGCGATTGGCTTATCGGCACCGTCACTACGGTGTCGCCCGAAGCATAGTTGGCTCCGATCGGCAACGGCATGTGAAAGACCGACGGACCGATGGTCTGGGTCTGAACGATGTCCAGGATGAGCCGCCAGTTGGGTGGTTCGCTTGCCTTACGCCAGGTGACGCTGTAGATTGGATAACCCATATTATAGACCCACTCTTGGAAGAACCAAGCGTAGCTCCCGCCCAGTGTTTGATTCATGATACGGTTTAAGTCATCGGTCGAAGCCGCCTTATACTCGAATGAGTCGCGGTAGTCGGCCATCAGGTTGAGCCACCGCGTGTCGGTACCGCTCAAGAATCTAATCATGTGTAGCACCCACGACCCCTTGCAGTAGCTGTGACTCCATTCAAAGAGCTGGCTCGGCGGCGGGTTATAGATCGGGTGCGGTGATCGTGCTTCACCCTGAAAATAAGCGCTCTTTCGACTATTCATGGTGCTGATGAAGGCGGCCTGCCCTTCGCGTTTTCCCCGGTAAAGCGCGTCGGAGTAGGTTCCGAATCCTTCGTTGAGCCAGACATTCTCCCAGCCGTGACAGGTCACCATGTCACCCCACCACATGTGCGACATCTCGTGGGCAATGCCATAGTAGTCGGGATTGGTGATCCAGCCGCGTGTGATCGTAGCCATGGTCTGGTGTTCCATCCCGCCGTAAAAGAATGGGTCAACTACATCCATGCCGTAGCGCTCGAACGGGTAGTCCCCGAACAGCGAATCAAAGAACTGCATCATGTCGGTGCACAGCGAGAAGGCGTTGCGAGCATATAGTGAATCCTCCGGCCAGAAATAATACTTGATCTCAACGCTCTCGGCGGGCGACGGGCGGTACCAGTCAGAGTAGGTCTTGAAAATGCTCGAGGCGAGGTGGATTAGATACGGTGAGATGGCATAGTCGTGTTTCCAGTGATAGGTTGCTTTGCCTTGCGCCACGGTGCGTCCCAGAAAGCGTCCGGTTGCGGTCACGGTGAACGAATCGGGAACGGTAACATAGAATTCGACACCGTGGTCGGCCTTGTCCGCCAGACGGTCCCAGCAGGGCATCCACTCCCGGGTTGAATAGGGACAGCCCAGGGTGTATGATACGTTCGGGAACCCACTGAAAAAAACATAACCCAAGAGTCCGGTGCTTGAGCCGTTGTAGCCGACCATGATCGCAAAAGAGTCTCCCTGATTCTGAGGTGCCGGGAGGTTCACGAACAGAGTGTCATTGCGCTGGACGTAGGTAGCGGGCAGTCCATTGACTCGCAGTGAGTCAATAAAAAGCCCTTTGGAGTGCATGTCGACAACCTGCAGATTGTTGATGTTGCTCTTTGCGGCCATCGTGACTGAACCCTTGAAAGTTCCGACATCCATCGGCAGTTCGAGCCGCAACAAGTAGTGCAGGGCGTTGTAGGAATGAGCTGACTCAGCGCAGGCCGGAACCGGCGGATACGCGAATTTGGTTTCGGTTGGAAAAAACGACTGACTGACAAGGACGACAACAAAGCAAAGCATGGCGCCTCCTTAGGAGAGAGTATACGGACGAGGATGATTCTGTCAATTGGCAATCGGGGGTTTGCGGGACACAGCCGTGGGTGGCTCTCCCGGTCGCACCATGGTGCGACCCTACAGCGGAATGCGCTGGTCTTCGTAGCGAGACAAGTCTCGCTCAAATCCCCCGATGTCCCGCTTTACGAAAGGGGGAAGTAAAGGGGGATTGCTCCGCAATGACCGACCTGGAGTTCACTACATATTCATGATCATGAGAAGTATTCCCAAATGTAAAAATCTGTTAGACGCACCCCACTAGATTGTCATCTTTATGGACGTTTCTTCGGAGCTTGACTATTCGACAAAGGGCGCTATAATGACGCCAGGAGGTCTCATGACCAATATCAAAAGGCTGGTACTGGCAACGTTCTTCGGCGTCGTCTTCGGGCTGGTCTGCTGGATACTATCGTCTTCGAGCGGGCCGGTTGCATGGTACATGGCCGCGGCAACCATACTCGGGCGAACGTTGATCGGCTTCACCATCGGCATCAGCACCCTCAAAATGAAGTGGTGGTTGCACGGTGTATTGATCGGAGCCGTCTACAGCATACCGATGGCCCTCAACGGGTTTTTTGTGCCGGGCCGGGAGATCTTCATCTTCCTCGGTACGACTATTATGGGAGTAATCTACGGTTTTCTAATCGAGCTTCTTACAACCGTAGTTTTCAAGGCCCCGAGCGAGTAAGCGTACGATCGAAGTACTTCAATTCGCGGCCGCCTTGAGCCGGTTGCCTGATCAGAAATTTTCCGCAAGCACCTCGTAGTAGGATTGCGGATGTTTGCAGGCCGGGCACTCCTTGGGTGCCTCGGCACCCTCGAACACGTAGCCGCAGTTCCGGCAATGCCACTTCGTTGTGGCCTTCTTCTTGAAGACCTCTCCCCCGCCAATATTGCTGATGAGCTTACGATAACGTGCCTCGTGGAACTTCTCAACCCTGGCGATTTGCTCAAACGAACGGCCGATCTCCGGGAATCCTTCATCGTTCGCTGTCTTCCCGAAATCGGCGTAGAGCATAGTCCATTCCAGGTTTTCGCCCGCCGCCGCTGCTTCAAGATTGCTCTTCGTGTCTTTGACCATTCCTGCCGGGTAAGCAGCGGCTATCTCTACATCGCCACCCTCCAGGTACTTGAAGAAAACCTTGGCGTGCTCTTTTTCGTTCTCCGCGGTCTCAAGAAAAATCGCCGAGATCTGCTCCAGGCCTTGTTTGCCCGCGGCCGAAGCAAAGTAAGTGTACCGGTTTCGTGCCTGAGACTCGCCGGCAAAAGCCGCCAGCAAGTTCTTCTCGGTCTTAGTGCCCTTTAGTGACTTCGCCATCTAACCTCCTATCCTTCGATCTTCTTCATTTCCTGCCTGCAGCAGACCAGGGTTCCGCCGCCGACCTTGGTCACAACGACCTCGTTACCGCACACGTTGCAGCGATACTTCTCGACTGCCTTGTTTACGGCCATACTGTCTCCTTCGCTGCCCGGTTTTGACTATACTGAGTCAGATTGGTTTATAGGCATCGCGAACTAATGTTGATGTATTACTGTAATATAGACATAAAACAGCAAGTAATTCAGGCTATTCTGGTCAGCAGATTAGGTGCCCGTCGCCTCTCATCCATTCGCCGCATCTGGAAGTCGGGTTTCATGCCGCGACCAGCCGGAAAACTCAGTCGACTTCACGGCCCGTCCAGCAATAAGTACAAAGACTTTTCGGGTTTAGCCCGGTGGCAAGGGTCATGTCTTCGAGCCGCTGATATCTGAGGGAAGTAATGTTCAGGTCCTTTTCCATGCTCTTGATCATGGTTCGGTACGGCCTGGTCTCAGGATTGACATAGTCGGTCAAGTTTTTTAGGTGTCGTCCGAACATCTGTTTCAGGACCCGGCGCGCAAAGAGTTCGTCAATAGTTCGGGTCGAAAAGAGGAATTTGCAGGGAAACATCAGCGCCGGGCATGCGGGACGGAGATGAAGCTCACGGGCACCTGCTTCCCACAGCTTGACAAGGAGATAGTTCTTGAGCTGGGTACCCCGGACAATCGAGTCTTCGGTAATCAAGATCCTCTGCCCCTTGATCACTGCTTCAGCTGCGATCTGCTTCATCCGGGCGACCAGGTCGCGTGTTTCCTGGGTCTGCGGCACATAGCTTCTTGCCCATCCCGGCGTGTATTTGAGCAGCGGTATTTTGATCGGAAAACCGGACTGCTGAGCGTACCCGTGGGCGTAGGCAATCCCGGAATCGGCGATGCCCGCGGCGAAGTCGACGGTTACGTTATCCCGCCGTGCCATAATCCGGCCCGACTCTTCACGGAAAACCTCAACATTCCTGCCTTCGTATTCCGAGGCCGGAAACCCGGTATAGACAAAAAGAAACGTGCAGAGCTGGAGCGTCTTGCCGGGCTTTCTGACCGACCGGACCTTCCCGGGCTTAAGGTGCAGAATCTCGCCCGGCCCCAGGAAGCGCCGGACAACAAAGCCCAGGTTCTTATAGGCGCAGGTCTCCGACACAATCATCAAATCACCTTTACGCTCGGCCAGCACAAGCGGAGTCCGGCCCAGCCGATCGCGCGCCGCATAGATGCCGTCCTTGCCCAGGAGCAGCAGCGACATTGAGCCTTTGACTTGCTGCTGCATATAATCGATACCGTCTTCCAGGCTTTTGCCCTTATTGAGTAGTTTCGCCACCAGTTCGATCTGATTGACCTGGCCCGACGGCATTTCTGAGAAAACTACGCCTTCGGCGATCATCTTCCGGGCTAGCTGGTCCTGGTTGTCGATGTAGCCGGTCCCGCAGATGGCATACTCACCGAACTTGAGTCGCATGGTCAAAGGCTGCGTGTCACGGTCGCTGATTACGCCGATACCGGCCGAGCCGGTCATACCGATGTAGTCGAAGTCTTCGGCGAATCTTGACTTGAACTGGGCCCGGGCGATACTATGGATCTTCTTGGTCAATGCCTTGCCGTCGAACATCGCAAGGCCTCCGAACGAAGTTCCAAGGTGGGAATGGTAATCGGTCGCGTAAAACAGTTCTTCCTTGCAGTCTTTTCGGGACACCACACCAACAATACCGCTCATTAAAACCGCCTTTCGAAGTTAGGAGACATCACGACAAGCATCAACCCTCTCATCCTACATGGATCGGAGGATTTGTCAAGTCCGCTTGAACCGGAAAATCGGTGTCAAGATCCCTTGTCTTACCCGGAAGGCACCCAGCGCCCCAAAGACGACAATCACGCTGATAACGTTGGTGCCGATGAGTTCGAGGATTCTTCGGTTGGCGATCTCGGTCGAATAGTAGAAATTGTTGTAGAGGTAGATGATGATAAACAGCACGGCCGATGTTGACAGCAGTAGATTGAAGTTGTGGAGGGTTTTTGCGGTCGCGAGCTCGGCGTCGAAGAACGGAGAAAAATTGAGAGCATTGGTTATCATCCGGGCGTAGACGCCGGCCAGCACCATGACCATGACGAGACTCAAGATCGAAAGCACGTTGAGCGGGCCGATGATGAAATAGTCGAATAGTCCGTGAATGACCGCGGCAACCAGGAAGCCCGCCGCAATCGCCAGTACCGTGCTGCCGCGGCGGATGAACCGGGCCTTGGCCCACCGGTAGCAAATGATGCTCGTCATCACCATGTGGATGACCGTGGAGAAGAGGAATCTGACGAAAGCGATGCCGAGTCCGTACCCGGTAAAATAGAGACTGTTCTCCAGCGTTGCAAAGCCAAGCGCCGAAAGGCTTCCGTAGTAAACCATGTCCATCGGCTCGTTTACCTGCCGGCTGACCATGACGATCAGCACAACCGGGATGAGTTTCACCAGCTCTTCGACAAAACCAATGTGAATGATACTATAACACAAATCATTTAAAACGTTGCCGTTCAGGCCTATGGGGTACAGCAGAGCAACGGTATCACTGACCAGCGCTGACAAGAGTGCGCTCAGGCCTCCCAGAACCAGCACGACGATGGCCAGGACGACCGGTTCATGCTCAAACACGTCGACGCGCCGGAAGTACACGAACCACATCGCGCCGATGAAAAGCGCCACCAGGGCCGGTGCGATCTGTATCTTCGACAGAGGCACGATAAAACATAGAGACAAGTAGGTTAGGGGATTCCCGGCCCGAAAGTGAAAAGTCCGGGCCGCCGCCGGGTTTACGTGATGACGGGTAACCGGACTTTCGAGCAGACTCCCGAGCCCGGACCAGTTGCTTTGTTCTGAGTAAATATTGACAAGGTTGCTGACCGCACCTTCGATGTTGCCTTGAACGTCAATCTCCTTGCGGCAATACGCCTCGGCCCCCTCAATCATCCGCTGTTTCAGGTAAAGATAGCCGACACTGTTGTTCAGGTACTTCAGGCGGCGGTTTCTAACCAGCGCGTAATAGTCGAACGCCTCTTCAAAGCGCTGCTCAAGGACTCGGATCAGGCCCAGTCCATAGTTGCCGATGTCGGCAAGGTCAGCGCTTTCCGCCAGTTGCTGGAAATGGCTTTCGACTTGGTCGTTCCCTGCGGGATGTGCCGCATCGCGTGACCGGCGCTCCGCGCGGCCGACATCGAAGTGATTATTGATATAGCGATAACTGATGTCAATACTGGCGGGATCTTCCGCCACCAGGTTCACGAAGATGCTCTCCGCCCGCTCGTACAGGTTCGCCTGGCGCAGGCGTGCCACACGGAGAAACGGTTCTTCGGGCAGGTCGTGCTCCCACCATCGATTGACCGCCAGAATCAGGGCCAGGGCAAACAACATGATGGCAATGAAGCTGAAGCGTGTAACGGCGTTACGGAACATGGCTAATTGCACGATTATAGCCTAATCATACCGCCCGTCAACCGGTAATCTCGTAACGACATGGCTATTGACATCCGGTGCAGTCGAATATAATAGACTGAGCCTGCAAGGTTGGGTTACTGTAGGCAGGAGAGACTGATGAAGATCGACGCCCGAGCCGAAGGGCTAGAGCCGTCGAAACCGGAGACAGAGCAATGCGCAATCTAGGGACGGAGAATTGCGGTACGTGCGGTTTCAATCGGGCCAACCAAGTCATTGAAGGTTATATCCGGAGCGCGGGTGAATCCTATTGCGTCATCCGCGATATCGTTATCGGCGACGCCTTTAAGAATGGCTGTCCCAACTGGTATTCACTTAGCGAATCGCTCCATGGCAATGTTGATCGAGATCGCAAACCCAAAGGGATCGTCATGGCCACGGGGTTCGTGGAAAAAGCGCCGTGCGCTGTTCCCTGGCACGGCAGTAACGAACCCCGGGCCGCCAATTCGGGGCGCTGTTTTGTCTGCGGGCGGGAGTTTACGAACGGCATTGAGGTGATCAACGCCGGCGAAGTATGTCAGTTCTGTTGTTGCGCCCATTATGTCAGATGGTGGAGAAAATCAAACAAGGATGCCGTCCTGACTAGAGGCTATGACTTCGGCTACTACGACCGGCCCTAGTGGCCGGCCAATCCGCCCCGCTATTCCCCGACCAGCTCCCGATAAAGCTCGATCCCAAATTCCCGATTTGCCGTTGTCGTGCGCTGCTCGGCAATCCGCCCGGCGTTGTAGATATTTCCGGCATAGTACCGGCGGAACAGAAAGAAGTATATCGTCAAGGCATCACTGTAGTAGCTGTTTAGCACTTTGTAGATTATCCAGGCCGCGAGCGAACCATTGAGCGCCAGTGCGTTGACCCCGTTAGTCCAGTCGCCGGCGTAGACCTGACCGGCACCGGGTACGAAAACAGACAGCCAGCGCGCCGTGCTCGCTTCGCGGTACCGATATTCCTGCGCCCGTTTGAGCGTTGCCATCACGGCCGGCTGCCGGGAAGAATCCGGGCACCGGTCGAAGTACTGGTTTAACGCGGCCGCGGCGTCCTCCCATTGGCGGCGGTAGATCGCGGCAATGCCGTGCAGCAGCAGAGCCCGGTTGCGGACACTGGGCCGCTCGCCGAAGGCTTCAATGCGCAGCAGAGCCAATTCGGCTCCGCTGTAGTTGCCGCGGGCCAGCAACAGAAGGGCCGACTGCAAACGCCATTCTTCGGTCAAGCTGTCATTACCTGCTGCCGCAACTGCCTGTTCGAGGGCTTCACTTGCTTCAGTCCAGTGTTCCATATTACTGAAACAGCGGCTCATCTGATAGTACACATGGCCCAGATCCGGATCGCCGGGATTGAAAAAGAGAAAGCGCTTGTATTCGGTTACCGCGGCATGAAACTGGCCGACTCGGGCAAACCGGTCAGCATTCACGAGGGCCGGATCGTGGTTCGACCCCGGGACGGACATGGCCGCCAGGGTGCTGATCAGAGCTGCACTAATGAAGATAGACACTGATGTAACTCCGGACCTTGACCACAACGCGGTTTTCTACTTCTTCGTTGAAGATACCGGCGGCGACGACCGAGCCGTAGATATTGCCAAGATAGAAAACGCCGCCCAACGAGGCAAAAATCCAGCCCTTGACCGACTTAGTGCCGTCCCGGTTGAAGCCGCTATAAGCCTGCCACGCGCAGATTGCGCACGTTGAGAACGATTGCAGGGCGTCGGCGCGCCGCCGGCAGTAGAGCTTGCCGGCACCGGGTATCACCGCAGAGTAGAGACCGGCCCGGAATGGGCTCTTCGTTGACCGATTTAGTCCTTCACTGACCAGGACGTGCAACGCGATGTCGGCACTATCGGCGCCCTGATGCCGGCTTAGCGCCTCGGATGCGCCGGGCCAATCCCTTTGCAGTAACCGGTTGACGACCTGCAACCGGCAGAGCGATGGTTCCAACGATTCGCCTTGCCGCGTAAAATAGTCGTTCGCCCGGCGAGCATCACCTTCGAGGACGAAGCAGAGTGCCGTTGCGTAGGAAGCCCGGGCCTCAATGTCATCCGATCCATTACTATCGATCACGATCCGGTAGTATTCTATCGCCCGGCGGTATTGTCTAAGGTTCCGGTAGCACTCGCCGAGCTGGAAATAGGTTGTATCTTTGTTCTGGGGAGCATCGTCATAGAGGAATAGATACCGCTCGTATTCGGCCGCGGCCCGGCCAAAGTCCTTCGTGTCGAATAGGTGGTTGGCGAAACGGTAGATATAGTCGGCGCGGTAGTAGGGGGTCGAGTCCGGGACCGATTGACCGCAAAGCAGGACGGCGGAAGCGAGGAAGAACCAACCCGCTTTCACGCTATTCACCGGCCTCGTGGATGCGGTTTTTTGTGCCCAGATAGTAGGCCCGCGCCGGGTAGTCAATGGCTTTCCCGGAATGGACGTCGATCAGGTAGTAACCGCGTCCGGAATGGACGCAACGCTGCAGCCGGTCTCCGGTCATAAGCAGCCCATGCCATGGCCCAAAGTCCCTGACCGCCCGGCTCATGAACCGGGAGCACGAGAGGGTGAAATTGCAGCCGGGTGGTCCCTGCGGCGAAACAAGGATCTGGTAGACACGAACCAAGCCGGTCAGGGCCAGTCTCAATTCCGAGGTCTGGCGCAAGCTGAACCCCGGGGTAACCTCGGCCTCGTGCGTCCGGGTTTCAATCGGATTGACCTTCTGCAGAAAACGAAGGTCCTCCTCAAGACCGGCCGGTGCAATCACGAAGAGGGCGACGGCAAGAATAATGGAATTCACTTGACCGCCTCGATCGCGATGTCGTCGGGAATTCTGAAGGCGCGAATCGCCTGCGGCCACGGTTCATTAAGCCGGCAGTCACTGAAGATGACGCGTTCTATGCTCGTGTCGGCGTCCGAAAAGCTTGACGTAGACATCTCGGTCGGTATCTGGCGCGGGCCGACGCTGCGGTACGCTCGATAGTGCGTCCGGGTTAGAACCTGATCATCGGCACCACGCACTTCGGCGCACTGCAGCCGGTCGCCGGCAAAGGCCAACACCGTCTGCCCGATAATCTTTTTCATCGAGGCCGGCGGTGACCAATAAGTTCTGAGGGTCTCGACGTCGACCGTATGCAGTGTCAGGGTAAATCCCAGTCCCACTAATCCATAGTCATCTTTGAGTCCGCTCAGGAATGCATTAATGAAGGCAAAAAGCCCGGGCTGGTTTGATATTACGCAGGCACGCTTATCAGAAGGGTAGTACAGCAATAACCGGTTGTCGTTGAAGATTACGTACTGCTCAATCGGTTGATGGATTTCGAGGTGGATACGGTACGGGTGCGCATAGTAGAGCCGGCCTCGGATCGTCTCCGCCTGCGGACCGCGTACCGAGAACCGCTCAAGGTTGGCCGAGAATGTAATCAGCTCGTAGCCTAAGAGAATTCGGAATAGACCGGCGGCAAGAACCCCCAGGGTGAGAACTCGCCGCGAAGCCACTACTCCGTAGTCCAGCAGGATTCGCCGCAATCGAGTTGACAGGCTTCGTCCGGATCGACCAGCACTGCTATGCCTGCACCCACCAATGCAATCGCGGCGGTTGAGAAACACCCGATCAGCGAGTACTTAACCTGAAACGATCGAATCTTGGACCGGTAGGCTCCGGTATAGGCGATCACGTAATCAGGCGATTTCCCCACCAATCGATCGGCCGGAGCCGATGGCGTATACAGCAAGGCGCCCAGCGGCGCAAAATACAGAAATAGGCAACCGCAGCCGAGCCACAAGGGCCAGGCGACGTCGCGGCGGGCATCGCTCTCCGCAGCCTCACGCGCCGATTCAGATGGGCTCGGGTTTTCCTGGCCGAATGCGACTACCGGGTCAAGCAATAGGCCAAAACCGACGACTACCGCAAGACTGTTTCTTAGTGTTCTCATATCACCCCGTTCAAGTCTACTCGTCCTATTGACAGCTGCTTCCTGAGCCGCAGCCCGATGAACTGGAACCACACCCAGACGAGCTAGAACCACAACTGGAAGAACCCAACCCGCAATCCGGCGACCAATCGCTGCAGTCAGGCGAGGTGCACCCGTTGTCAAGGCAATCGCTCGTGCAGTCGGCGGTTCCCTGGAGGCAGTTGACCCCGGCGACGCATCCTTCGGCCAGGTTCTCAATCGGTTCAAATATATCAACACACGGGGCGGGACCGCAGGTGATGCAGTCACTCGCGCCTTCTGCTGCCAGGGCAAGCCCTACCGCGCCGGTGACGATGCACCCGGTGAACAAGCAACCGGCAATTGCGTAGTTGGTTTGCAGGGAACGCCGTTTGGACCGGTACACGGTGGCATAGGTAGAGACATAGTCTGAAGACCTGCCCATCAGCCGGTCCGGCCTCGGCGAACTCCGGCTCAGATAGGCCGCGCCCACCCCCAAACACAAGGTTGTCATTCCGCAACCAAGCCATAATCCGGCCTGGGCATCGTGCCGGGCGTCGTATTTTGCGTCGATTATCGCCTGGTCAACGTCCGGACGAGGTGTCAGCAGAGTGTCGCCTGCGGCTTGAGCCCCGACCAAACCAGGCAACAGAAGAATCAGTCCAACCAGCGAAGCAACGTTGACCTGCCCACGTAACTTTTCCATGCTTCTTCCTCCCTTGACGCAACGATTCATTTTCATTATAGACGGTTTGTTTCTCGTGTCAATGGGGTTCGCGCACCCGGCTATTCAACCGCCTGGTCCGCGGCAGCACATGCAAGAGCGCGAGCCGCGCGGCAAACCGTACGATTCTGGGCAAGTCACTCAGCCCGGCCGGGTAGTCCGGCTGCAAGCAGTACGATGAATCCTCAAGCCGATGCAGGATTGTCTCGTAGTGAAAGCAGTACATCGCGCCAATGATCCTGACGCGCAACCGCGCGGTTCGGGCGAGCTCATCTTTGCCCTGCTTGAACAGCGCGGCGATGCTGCCTGATTCCTCCCTGACATATGCTCTCAAGTCCTTGTCCGACGAACCGAGGACATTGAGCCCATGTTTACGAAGCGCTTCCTGCGGCACGTTAATATAGCCGAGTTTTGAGTCTTCGTGATAGTCTCTCAGCATGTGCACGCGGTGACATGCATGTGCCAAAACCTCGCCCGCGGTGCGGCAGTCGCCCGGCCCGTCAAGAAACGCAAGCAGCATCCCAACGTAACATCGAGTCAAAGCCTTTGAGTAACTGAGCAGTTCATCTCTCGAAACAACCTGCCCTTTGCGCTGCGCGTCAAATTCGAAGACATCGAGCATTCCCGCTATTACCGGTTCAAGCCGGCGTCCGTTTTTCCGATCGTATTCAATGACGGGACTGATCAACCGCACCGGGCATAGCTCAGGGCGAGTGTAGGCCTCTTCAATCCAGCATCGGTGACGTTTGAGGAAAACCTTAGCGTCGCGATAGCTTCGTCCCGGTGCATCGACGTAGTCGTCGATCTCACGCAGGAATCTGTAAAGCAAAACAAGATCTTTGTAGGCCGCCGGTCCGAAACAAAGGCGACCCAACCAGAAGGTGACCCAGTTATTCTTTCGTACCACGCCCGGTGCCGAGTTGCTGCCTTGTTTCATGACTCAGCCCTTCTCAATGACAAGAAGCTTGCGGTAGAACTCGGTTGGTCGGCATCTTCCCGGCAATGGGCACCGCGAATCAATGGTCTGGTCACACCGGTCACCGGCACAAGATGATCTTGTCCCTCCGGGATATGGCGCCACTACGGGACTCGTCCAGTTGGTCAGGTTGTCTTATCAGGTAGAAATAGACTCCAGCCGGCACCATCCTCGTTACCCAACGAACCGAATGCCCATGTGTGCAATAGAGCTTCTCCACGCGCCGGCCGTCCGCAGCATAAATGGTGACACAGGTACCGGCGACAAGACCGTCAAAGTAGACGACGTTTCGATTCCGCGACACAACGCATGCGCCGTTCTTCTTTTCTACAACCGACTCCGTTTCTTCAATACGAGTTGGAGGATACTCGTAGGCCCCGATATCGAAGGCAGCGCCCTGGGGCCTGGCCAAAGAATCAAGGTCGTACCGCACAATCCCCGATACGTGGGCGGTGCCGGTATCGATCGCCATTGACCTCGCCCTCAGATGGTAATCGCCCGCCGACCAGTTACGGAATATGCTGTCGAGCGGACCGGCCAACTGTGATTGCCGGTCATACCCAAGGGCCTGCCAGGCGGCCAGGCTGATGACCGTATTGCCACTGTTGGTGCTCATTCGGTTGACCACGATGTTGTAATCACTGAAGAAAGCGGGCCGCGAGAGGCTGTCGATGGAGACACTGCCCCGTGTCGGATGGAGGTTGATCAGGCAATTGTTGAACAGGGTATCACCCCAGGAGCCGTTGTTGATGTTGATACACCACCGGCCGTTACTCGCATTGACGATCGTGTTATTGTACACACGGTTCTTGTAGGAACCGGCGGACGCGTCAATTTTGTACAGGCTGATGCCGCTGGCATGGTTCATGTAGAGCAGGTTGTTGAAAAACCTCGACTCCGCGACCCCGTCGCAGTTGATGCCCGAGCCGCCGCCCACCCCGTTCTCATAGACAATGTTGCCTTCGACCGTAGCGTCGGTAATCAGCCCGTCGCCGCCCATGGCCGAGTCTCCGTTCATGTGAATGCCGTTGGCGTTGTTATGGTGACAGATGTTCTTTCTGATCACCGGGTGGTCGGCGCTGTTGGAAAAGTAGATCCCGTGTTCCTGCTGCGAGTAGCGGCACTCGTTGCGCTCGATCAAGGCGTAGTCGGCGAATCCCGTGAAAATGCCCCACCGGACGTTCCGGTCGCAGACATTGTTGCGGATTGTCACATGCTGCGCGAGCGCGGCCCTGATTCCGGCGCGGTCAATGGCGACGACCTTGAAGCCATCGACGATTATCCAGTCCGCGTTCTCAATGTTGATGCCGTCCGGCGTGACGTTGTTGCGCGTGATAATACGGGCGCTGTCGCCGTGGGCTTTGAAAACAACCGGGGCGTTTTGGGTCCCGCCCCTTCTCAAGTCAAAGCCCGCATAGTCTCCGTTTGCAACGTAAACTGAATCACCCGAGGCGACGACGTTCGCGGCCCGTTGCGTGGTCGCGAATGCCGAGTCCCATGAGCGACCATTGTAACGATCATCGCCCCGCGGTGAGACATAGTAGTTAACCGCGAGACCAAGAACGGGCAGACAAAGAAACAACGTCAAGCGCTTCATTTTTCCCTCACTCTTCAATTATACAGGAATCGCAGGACTTTGGCAAGTAATTGTTAGCGACTGACACTTAATTCTTGATTTTTCCCGCCCGAGAAGTAGAATACCTTCGTGTCGAACCGTAAGGCCGCGGTTCTAGTTTTGATCGGCGCATCGATTCTTGCTGCGCAGAAGTCATTCCGGAGCCGACAGGATGCGTATCCTCGCGTCCGGCAGGCCCGACTCAATTGCGCCGCGCGCATCGATTCGCTCTTCACCGCGCTTGATCTTCCCTACCCTCCCTGCCAGATCGTCCTGTCGGTGTTTAAGGAGCCGGGGATGGTCGAACTATGGGCGGCGGACAGCAGCCGTCAGCTCGATTTCGTCAAGAGCTATCCCATGACGGCCTTCTCAGGAAAACCTGGTCCGAAACGGCGGCGCGGCGACGGGCAGATTCCGGAAGGATTCTACCAGATCACGCATTTCAACCCGCATTCCTATTTCCACCTGTCGCTCGGTATCAACTACCCCAACGCCTCGGACCGTCTTCTCAGCAGCGGCAGGGATCCCGGCGGCTCAATCTACCTTCACGGCAGTACCGTAACCATCGGCTGTATCCCGATCGGTGACTCGGCCATTGAAGAGCTGTATACGATCTGCGTTGATGCCCGGTCCTCGGGCCAGAATCTGATCCCGGTCTACATCTTCCCGTGCCGGATGGATAGTCTGGCAATACAGGGACTAAAGGTCGCCGCCGCGTCTGATACAAATCTGATTGCGTTCTGGCAGAATCTTTACGAAGGCTACCGGATTCTTAGGCAACGACACCGGGCCCCCGCTTTTCGTGTTGATGCCCTGGGGCGGTACGTCTTCTCGGGAGCTGACACCAGGGTGGATCCCGTTTATGCTTGGGTCGATTCAGCACCAAGGCGTAACTCCCTGGCGGCCCGCATCCTACCTCCGGACGGATATGAGCGCAAGAAAGAGCCGCCAGGTTCGTTGGGCGACTGGTTATGCCAACTTCCGCTCAAACCGGGTTGCCCGCCGGTCCATCTGTATGATGGCACTGAGAAGACGGGCCCCTCAAGCCACCACGCGGTTGTCAACATCGATGTCGGGCGTCAGGATCTGCAGCAATGTGCCGACGCAATCCTGCGACTCCATGCCGAATACCACTACGCTCAGAATGAATACTCAAAGATTTCATACTTGCTGACATCAGGCGCTATCGTACCCTACACCAAGTGGGCATCGGGGTTCCGCCCGGTGCTAAGGGAAGGTGCGCTCACCTGGTCTCGGCGGTCAAGTATCTCCTATCAGTACGGGGCTTTCAGGAATTACTTAAACTTTATCTTCAAGTATGCGGGCAGTGCATCATTGGCCCGGCAGACGCGTGCCGTGACCAAGATTGAGAACCTGAAGGCGGGTGATATCTTCATCCAGGGCGGCTTCCCCGGCCATGCCGTCCTAATCCTTGATATTGCTGAGAAGCGGGGTACCGGCGAAAAGCTCTTTCTGCTAGGCCAGAGCTTCATGCCCGCCCAGGAAGTGCACATTTTGAAGAACCTTGAACAGTCTACGCTGAGCCCTTGGTATCGAGCGGACTTTGGCGATACGCTCTTGACCCCGGACTGGAAATTCACGAAGCGCGATTTGAGAAGATTTCGGTAATCTTGCTCGACAAGAACGCGCGAATGTATATACTTCTCTGCCCACAGCGCACATAGAACCGGCTACGAAGCTAGGTAGCGCCGGGTTTCATACCCGGCCGGAGTGTCTACGAAGACTTATTATGGCCGGGTCTTACACCCGGTCTCACGACGGAGAAGAGAAAACGAAAGTCCCGACGGGGTTTTTGGCCCTCCGGGTCGGAACACAAAGAAATAAGGAGGAACTACGATGGTGTTAATTGCATTATGGTCGCTCTATTTACTGTCGGCTGACTTCAGCATCTGCGCGGCCAAGGACGCGCAGAACTATCCGCGGATAGCGGTCGCCGATGGCAAGTATTTTGTCTTCTGGGCCGATACGAGGCACGGCAGTGACTATGCCGTTTACGGAACCCGGATCACCGCTGGCCAGAAAGTCCTTGATGGCGACGGCAAACTGCTCTTCAAGCATAAGGCGGCATACGAGCCGGCAGTTGCCACCGACGGGAAGACCATCCTTGTTGCTTTCCGGAACGGCTGCTGAAGCGAAGGCGATATCGTCGGGGTGCGGGTCACTCCGAAATTCGATTCGGTCTACTCATTCGATATTTCAAAAGCCAGCGGCGTCCAGACCGCTCCGGCCATTGCATTGGGTAAAGACAGCTATCTTGCGGCCTGGGCCGACAGCCGTAAAGGCGGAAGTATCATCTACGCCGCCCGCGTTTCTGCCGATGGAAAGATTCTTGACCGGGAAGGGCTGCAGATCGGCCAAGGCAAGGGAACATATCAGTCGATTCCGGCGGTTGCCGGTGACGGCAAGAGATTCCTCGTCGTCTGGGCCTCGTCCTCGCCCAATGCCATCCACGGACGCTTCGTAACCGGCGACGGAAAGCTCGGTGACACGGTGAGGATCTACACGACCGATGGATCCTTGATCGGACTCAAGGTCGCCTCTGATCAAAACGGGTTCATGGCAACATGGATTGAATTAGGCACCGCCTACAAGGTAAAAGGTCAGACGGTCGGCCCGGACGGAAAACTGGTCGGGAAACCGGTCATTGTGACTGAATCGGGCCAGCACAGCGGAGTCAGCATTTGCTGGGACGGCGCCAATTACGCCATCGCCTACAACAGCATCGAAGGCCAGGTCCGGGGACGTAAGTATGATTCCAAGGGACAACCGGTGAGTTCTGCTTTCAATATCTCATCTTCGACCGCCATGCAATCATCGTGTGACATCATCGCCGGGCCCAAGAACCGGTATCTTGCGGTATGGGCCGAGACCCGCGAGTCGTCGACCAACATATCCGGCAACATGGACACACCGATAAACCAGAAGTAGCCGGGGAAAGGAAGAGAAAAGGGATAGTGGTTGAGCAATTGGTACATGGATGAAGCCATGTAGGGTTACGCCATGGCGTGACCCTACAGACTACTAGCCAGTGGCTGGCTGGGGTCCAGGCAAAGGAGGCCTGTGAAGACCTACGAAGAAATCAACGAGAAAATCAAGAAAGGCAAAGCAGTTGTGCTTAACGCTGAGGAAGTCATTGGCTACGTGAGAGAAAGGGGCTGCAAGAAATCGGTCAAGGAAATCGACGTCGTGACGACCGGCACGTTTGGACCGATGTGTTCATCCGGTGCGTTTGTCAATTTAGGACACCCCAAGCCCAGAATGAAGATTCAGAAGGCCTGGCTCAACAAGGTCGCCGTCTACTGCGGCATTGCCGCGGTCGACATCTACCTCGGGGCTACGGAAATTCCCGATGATGACCCGGCAAATCGCGTCTATCCCGGCGAGTTCAAGTACGGCGGCGGACACGTGATCGAGGACTTAGTCGGAGGCAAAGACATTGTTCTTGAGGCGCTCGCCCATGGCACGGATTGCTACCCCCGAAAAAAGATCAAGACAATGATCAATATCAAGGCCGTGAATGAGGCGTTTCTCTTCAATCCCCGCAATTGCTATCAGAACTACAACGTTGCGGTGAATCATGGCAAGCGGACGATCTACACCTACCTGGGTGTGCTCAAGCCGAGGCTCGGTAATGCCAATTACTGTTCGGCCGGCCAGCTCTCCCCTCTACTTAACGATCCGGACTACGACGTCATCGGTATCGGCACGAGGATATTCCTGGGCGGCGGCGTCGGTTACGTTGCCGGGAACGGTACCCAGCACCATCCCAATGTTTCCCGCACGAAACGCGGTATCCCCAAGGGGGGCAGCGGTACGCTTGCGGTGATGGGTGATCTTAAGGCGATGAGGCCGGAATGGCTTCGGGGTACGAGCATGATCGGCTACGGCGCTACCTTAACCGTGGGTATCGGGATTCCGATACCGATCCTCAACGAACAGGTCCTTTTCAACACTTGTGTAAAGGATGACGACATCCCGGCGCCGATTGTTGATTACAGCAAGGCCTATCCGTACTCGACTGGAGAAATCCTGGGGCACACAACCTACGCCAAGCTGAAGACCGGTACTATCCAGTTGGGACGGAAGACGATACCGACCTTCCCGCTTTCCTCGTACCCCAAGGCCCTCGAGATTGCCGATATTCTGAAACAGTGGATCAAATCCGGACGCTTTCTCTTAACCCAATCGGTTCAGAAGCTGCCCGGGAGCCATGTCAATATCCAGCTCCAAGGCCTCAAGGAAGTCAAAGTCGACAACGGGATCTAGCCTACAGCTTCTTCGCGATGGCTTCAGCCATCTCCAGTGAAGAGTTAGCGCCGCCCATGTCGTAGGTCCGAACCTTGCCGTCCTTGATCACACCGGCAACGGCCCCTTCGACGCGACGGGCGAGATCGAACTCGCCCAGCCATTCCAACATGAGCTTGACCGCTAGGATTGTCGCAATCGGGTTGACCTTGTAGAGACCGGCGTACTTCGGGGCCGACCCGTGGGTAGGTTCAAAGACGGCATAGTGATCACCGATATTCCCGCTCGAGGCAAAGCCAAGCCCCCCGACCATCTGCGCACATAGGTCGGAAATAATATCTCCGTATAGGTTGGGTGCAACCAGGATATCGTAGTTGAAAGGATTCTTGAGCAGCCACATCGTCAAGGCGTCGATGTTGGCGTTGTCGGTCACTATCGACGGATAGTTACTCGCGACCTCAAAGAAGACATCCAGAAACAGACCGTCGGTCATTCGTACGACATTCGCTTTGTGAACGGCGGTGATCTTCTTGCGGCCGTGCTTGACGGCAAACTCGAAGGCGGCGCGGATTATACGCTCACAGCCCTTGCGGGTGTTCACTTTGAGCGACACCGCGGCCCCGGGCGGTATTCTTTCCATGCCCGCAATTGCCAGCATTTCGGGAGGAACGGGGTCAAACTCGACACCGAAGTAAAGATCCTCGGTGTTTTCCCGGAATACAACCAGGTCGATGTTTTCCCGGAAGTTGAGTTGGTTGCCGGGATACGCATGGCAGGGCCTCAAACAAACGTAAAGGTCGAATAACTGCCGCATCCGCACAATCGGACTGCGGTAGACCAATCCCTTGCCGCGCAGGTCTTCGACGAGCTCCTTTTCTGCTTCGCGTTGGGGTTTGGAGGTTATCGCACCGAACAGCGCGCAGGTCGTGTCCTTCATCATCTCGATCGTGCGCACCGGCAAGGGATCTCCTTCCTGCCGCCAGAATTCCCATCCGATGTCGCCATTGATATACTCGGCGCTGAGCCTCGTTGCATCAAGAAGGATTCTCGCCGCATCGAGAGTGTCTTTCCCCACGCCATCACCCGGCAGCCACGCAATCCTGTACTTAGGCATTGACGGCTCCTTGTTTTATATCGTACTGGTAGACGCGATAGGTCTTATAGACTCGGCCGCCCATTTTCGCGATGGTGCGGTTGGTCAGGACATTGTCCTCAAGGATCCAGGACATCTCACCCCCCTTGTAGCCCGCCTTCTGCGCAAAACGGAATGACTCGTAGAAGAAAATCGCTTCGATACCCATCATCCGGTAGGCCTTGCGCGTCCCCATGATCATGACCCGGGCCTCGTTGATCTTCGAACGGTAGATGAGGAATTTGATAAGCTCAACCGGACCCAAGCGGCCATTCAAGCGCGCCAGAACCTGATTATAGTTGGGAACCGCCAGTGACACCCCCACCGGTTTGCCGTCCAGCTCGGCGATAAGCACCAACTCAGGCACGATAAGTGACTTGAGGCGCTTGGCGATATCGTCGAACTCCCGTTCCGTCATCGGCACAAAACCCCAATTGTTCGACCAGGCATCGTTGTAGACAACCTTGATCCTCTGCACTTCTTCGTCGAATTTCTTCATGTTGACCGGCCGCACGACCAAACCCGGGAGGCGGCGTCGGACCATGGCGCCGACCCGGGCCAGATAGTCATAGGGTGCGGCCGCGGCATCCACATAGTAGGCGTACAAGTTGCGCGCTTTTACAAAACCGAATCGCTCGGCTAAATCGAGGTAGTACCGGTGCGTGTGGGGCATCATGATGAAGGGAGGCGTATCAAAGCCATCCGCCAGGAATCCGCATTCGTCATTGATCGACGGATTCATCGGCCCGTAGAATCGGGACATGCCCTGGCTGCGATTATAGTCAAGGGCAGCCCGGTACAGAAGGTTGGCAACATCGAAATCATCAACCGACTCATAGAATCCGAAGTAACCGCTCTTCTCATTGCGGAAGGTGACGAAGTTGTCGTCGACGATCGCCGCGATGCGGCCGACCGTCTCATCGTCCTTGGTCGCCAGAAATAATTTGCCCCGGGCGTGTTGCCAGAATGGATTCCGGGTTGTGTCAAGGACAGATCTTACTTCACGCTTCAGCGGGGGTACCCAGTTTGGGTCGTTACAGTAGAGACGAAAAGGGAGATCGACAAACCGGGTGAGTCCCCGGCGATCAACAACCTCTTCAATCTTGATCATCAGGAAAGCTACTTGATTATGCCGAGTCCTTTGCCGGCCTTCTCGAAGACTTCAAGGACGAAGTCCATATCCTCTTTGGTGTGGGTCGCCATGTAGCTCGTTCTGATCAGTGAGCGTTTCGGAGGGACCGCCGGCGAGCGCACCGGGTTGGCAAAGACGCCATGCTCGAACAGGGCCTTCCAGAACATGAAGGTTCTCGTATCATCGCCGATGATAATCGGGATGACCGGCGTCGCACTCGAACCGGTGTTGAACCCCATCTCTTTGTAGGCCTTGAGCATGCGGTGGGTGGTCGCCCAGAGTCGGCTCCGGCGTTCCGGTTCGGTCTTGATTATTTCCAAAGCCTTACGCGCCGCGGCCACCGAGGCCGGCACCATCGAAGCCGAAAAGATAAGGGACCGCGCGGTATGCTTGATATAGACAATCGGGTCGCGCGGACCAACGACAAACCCGCCCAGGGCGCCGAACGATTTGCTGAAAGTCCCCATGATAAGGTCGACATCTTTCAGGACGCCGAAATGCTCGGCGGTTCCTCTTCCGCGCTCACCCATCACGCCGATGCCGTGCGCGTCATCCAGGATGAGACGGGCGTCATACCTCTTCTTGATCGCAACGTAATCGGGCAGCGGGGACAGGTCGCCTTCCATGCTGAAGACACCGTCGACGATGATGACCTTGGCCCGGTTGGCCGGGGCCTGGGCGATGATCCTCTCTAAGTCCTTGACATCGTTGTGCCTGAATTTTTTCACTTCGGCAAACGAGAGCCGGCACCCGTCGACGATCGAGGCATGGTTTTCGCGGTCGATATATATGATGTCGTCCTTACCCGCGATTGCCGAAATCAGCCCCAGATTGGTCTGGAAACCGGTCGAAAAGGCAATGCACGCTTCCTTTTCGAAAAACTCGGCCAGCTCCTGTTCGAGCTTGACATGGATGTCAAGGGTCCCGTTCAGGAAACGCGATCCCGAGCACGTTGTACCATATTTTTTCACCGCCTCAATCGCCGCTTCCTTCATCCGCGGGTCGTTGGCCAGACCAAGATAAGAGTTGGAACCGATCAGGACGAGCTCGCGACCCATGATTCTTACACGCCGGTCCTGGGCCGATTCCACCGGAGTAAAATACGGGTAGATGCCTATTGTCAGTGCTTCTTCAACTTCTTTGACTCTCGAACTGCACTTATCGAATAGATCCATGATTCCATTCTAACCACATTATCTCATATGTCAACCTTTTCTCCCTGCGGTTGCCCGACCCTTCAGAAGAAGCATTGCCTTATGCCGTTGACAATGTACTGCACCGCAAGGAAAACCAGCATCAGGCCCATGAAGCGAACCAGGACCTTGGTTCCCAGTTCACCCAGAATCTTGCTGATCCGGTCGGTCTGAATCAAGATGGCCAGCGAAACGAACAAAACCAGCATGATACCCAGCAGGAGGACGAGGTAGTGAGGCACGGACGAGCTCATGCCGCTGAATATGAGAACGGTCGTTATCGAACCCGGGCCGGCCAGCAGTGGTATCGCCAGCGGGGTAACCGATACGTCGTCCAGTTCGATCGCGACCTCCTCCTCCTTCTCGTTAATTTCAGTACGCGTCGTCCGGCCGTAGACCATCTCGAGCCCGATCAGAAAGAGCAAGACTCCCCCGCCGATCTTGATGGCCCCCATTCCGATGCCAAAATAGTCGAGGATGTAGTGGCCGCCCACGGCAAAGACAAAGTGAATGATGAGCGCGATGACCACCGCCTTCATGATCATCGACCTCTTCTGGGCCTGGGTGTTGGTCCGCGTGATCGACCAGAAGACCGGCATGCACCCGACCGGATCCACGATCAGGAAAAACTGGACGACGAACGTCAGGAAGAAACCGGCAAGTTGGGGCATCAGGGGATGCTCCGTTGTTCCCGCGATCGCCCTTGCCGCTCAAGCCGGTAGTCGTCAAGCCGGTAGCTATTTTCGATTTCCGCACCGGCCGACAGAAAGGCCCGAACATATTGGCCGCAATTGCTGCCGATAAGGTTCTCTTCGTTCTCGCCGATGCTCAGCAGAACGTCGTACCCATGCTGCCGCAAGTCATCCAGCTCTTCATACACGGGATCATTACGGTAAGCATCGATGAAAGACTTTAGTCCCGCGTTGACCGCCTGAAAAGTAGGATTGACCGGAGTAAACTTGAGGAGAAAGAGTCGCGGGTCAAAGTAATCTCTTACGACCGAGGGATCAACCGGATAGTTCCGGGGAGTCGCGAAATTGAGAGTTATCTTCTTGTCACCGGCGACATAGAATCGTCGGCCATAGTCGGCGATTTCCCGGAAGGACCATTTGCGTACGGGCATCAGGCCGTCCCTGAGATTCTGGTCCGTCGTATGGATTGAGAACTGCATCTGGAATTTGCCGGCCCGATAATGGTCGTTCTTGATGTCAATCAGCGCCTCAAAGAACCGGTCCGCCCCCTGGGGCGCGATCGTCGAAATACACGGCACAAGACCGGGTGCCTGATAGCGACCCGGTAATTCCCGCAGCAGACTCAAAACACTCATGTTGTATGCCGGTTCGCCCATTCGGGCAAATTGGATTTTGAACTTGGGCGCCCCGATCACCCGGTCCGGACATCGACGGAGCACGATGAAATCAATCTGCTCAAGCATCTCCGCCGCACTGAGATGTCCCTCAAAGTGACCGCCGGCATCGCACATCAAACACCGCACCGGGCATCCGGCGGAGACCGATACGATCAGGACCCATTTTTGATCCATCGTGAACGGTGGTTGAGTCGACTCAACGCACTCGACCACCCGGCCCGAGCCAAGCTCGGCGATCCATATCGTAGCCAGGTTGTCTCGGCCGTATGCAGCCAGTACTCTCATCGATCCTGTCTCGATAGATCTTCACAGACCTGCATCGCGGCCTTCACCCCGTCCCCGACCGCGATCGACGTCTGGCGGAACTTCCCGGATCGAACATCCCCGGCGAAATAGAGCAGGCCGGTGATTCCGGCGGGAAAGGCCTTGCGCAGCGACGGTGCCAGAAAAGAAAGCGCCGGCTCACGGCCGATGGCGGTAACCAGGTAGTCGAAAGTGAGCGTCTGCCGTCCACCCACCCTATTCGATAGTTGCACAATTGCTTGATTGTTTAATCGCCGTATAGACCGGATTCGCACATGGGTGTAGACGGTTATCCGGTTAGTCGCCTGGGCCCTCTTGACCAGCAGCGGCAGAGCCCGAGTCCTGGGTCCGCGGACAAGAATCGTTACCCGGTTCTTGCACGCCAGGTTGAGCGCGTAGTCGAATGCGGCATCCCCGCCGCCGACGATGGCAATACTCTTGTTTCGCACGTTCCGTATCGGGTAGACATGAGAAAGTACCCGGCCCCCAAATTCCAACCGATCCCACGCCTTAGGTTCGGTGCCCGAGGCGACGATCGCGCATCGACACCGGCAGGCTTTGCCCCCATGGTTTAGCTCAAGGTAACCCTTGTTGCGGCGGACGCCGCCTACTCGGTCCATAATCAGTTTAATTTCATGCGCTTTCAAATGCTGCTTGAACCTGTTTATCAAATCCAGCCCAGTGATGCCGTTTGGGAAGCCCGGATAGTTTTCCACCCAGAAGGCATTGTTGAGCAGGCCTCCTACGATCCCCTTCTCAAAAACAATGGGTTCGATGCCAGCTCGCTTGAGCTGTATGGATGCTGCGATGCCGGCCGGGCCGGCACCGATGACTGCGACCAAAGGCTCCGTATTCTGAGAATGGTTCATGTTTGGGTTGTTCTGGACATGCCGTGGCGTGTCCTTCTGGCGAATTCCTGTATCAAGGTCTTCTTCTTCTGCCGAGGCAGACCTTTTACTCGTCTTTCGCGCCGCATTGCTGACTTCAGGTCGCCGACCTCCTCCACGTACACGAGCTTAAGCGATCCTCGGCCTTTCGTAAACTTTGCTCCGCACCCGGTTCTATGTTGGGCCAGCCGGGACTCGATATCCTTTGCGATCCCGGTGTAGTATAGACCGGCACCAGTTTTCAGAATGTAGACGAAATAAGGCGTCGATTGCATTGACTACGTTGTTGAAGTCCCTACGCCAAGGCCGCGGGACAGTTCTTCTCCTGTGTCTTGTTCCCACCGCGGGGCCCTGGAAACTGAAGTCCCTCCGCTCACGCTGCGGGACACTCTTTCTCCTTTTATTCTTCCCGCCGCAAAGCGGCGGGAAATAGAAAAAGGCAAGAAAGAGTGGAGGCGGTGGGAATCGAACCCACGTCCGAAGCGCTTCAGCGCAACAGCCTACATGTTTAGTCCTCCATTTGATCTCGCCTTACCCACTCCGAAGGACCGGATTTGATAAGGCCAGCCTTACAAACCTCTCGCCCTGCGGCTTCAAGGCTAAAACCGCAAAGCCAGCCACCTCTTATGACGCCGGATCTCAAGCCGAAATGGCCAAGCTCAAGCCGACGTGGCTGGTGTTACGCAGCCAGTGCGTATCCCGTATTGGGATTTGTTTTGTGCCATGTCGGATTTACGAGGTGACAAGGACCCTCGACATGCCTGTTTACGCATCTTTCACTCCGTCGAAACCGATCGCCCCCGATAAGTGGTATTATATACGGTATTCTGACGATGTCAAGGTACGTCATTGTAGGGGTCGGGTTTTGCACCCGAACCTGGTGTTACAGTAAAATTCTAAATCCGAAACACGAAATACGAAACAAGCCCCAAACCACAAGTTCGAATGTTTTAACGAGGGTTTAGAGTTTGGATATTGGAATTTAGAGACTGTTTAGTATTTCGTATTTATGATTTCGGATTTACGTATGTAGGGTCCAACCAGCTATCTCAAGAGCACCAGCTTCTTGCTCAGGACACTCTCCCCTGCTTTCAACTGACAGAAATAAACACCGCTACGGACCGCGCGCTCGCGATCGTCCTTACCATCCCAGAGAAGACCTGCCGTGGGATCCTTGGCCCAAGATGCCAGATTGAACGACTTGACCATTCGGCCCGATATGTCGTAGATCTTAAGGGTGGGTGGCTCTTTCCCATTATCGTGCATCATGTATCTGGCATCAGGCATTATGATCGTCACCCGTGCGCGTGCGGGATTGGGATAGATCCGGAACTGCCTGTCGAGAACTTGCAGGAGCTTCTCCCCTTCAACATCGACCAGGTCATCCCATTTGATGATCTTGGCGTAGACGTCGTAGTTATATCTATTCTGCTCATACTTATAGCCAGCCCATGCTATGTAAATTCGCTCTGAATCGGCCGTCATCGTTGGTTGCTCAAGATTGCAGTCTAAAATGCTCTGATTAATGACACGATTGCCGCCCACTGGACTGCCGTCCTTATAGTACTGACCAAGGATCTGATAGGCCCACCCCCAGGGAACATCGTAGCAAATGAAGAATTCATGCGGCCGCCGACAGACAACCGCCGGACTCGCTCCAGCCGGGTCTATGATTTGTGCCGAATCATTAACTCGGAACGCAGGCCCGATCGAGTCTCCAGCCATAGTAAAACGTTTAGCATGGATATCCAGGCCGGCATCCCAGGTGATGACGAAGTTCTGATCAGCATCATAGGCCACATCGGTGCACTCACCGCGCGGTGCGATTTCAACATTGGTTCCCAACCGGCCCCCAGCTGAATCGAAGCGCTGGAAGAATAGATGCTCGCCGCCCCAGGCGATGACAAACTGCCCATTCGTCGCGACCTCGACAGCAGGCAGGTCGTGCCACCCACTGAGTTCATTAACCTGAAAACAGGTATCCACTGGGTCGCCGTTTCGGTCGAGACGTCGGGCCATGATACTGCTCAAACCTTCTCCCATTGTCCGCCAGGTCACTGCGTATCCGCCAGACGGCCTGGCCGCGACCTTCGGGTCAAGCTGCAAGTCGCGGAGACTATCGCTTATCCAGAAATTCGTGTCAATCGGCGTTCCGTCCAACGCGTACTTCTGACCCATGACACCCCATCGGTGCCAGGCGGGACTGTACTCAATCTGAGCATACCAAGCCACAACATATCTTGATCCGTTGCTGGCAAGACTGGAACCAAAATGACTGTTCTCGTAGCATGTATCCTGATTGACGCGAAAATCGGACTGCAGGGCGTTACCAAGAGTGTCGAATTGCTTTGCAAAGACATCGCACAGAGGACGACGTGAGTCACTCCAGGTCACGAAGAACCTTCCGTCCCCGCCCGCAGCCACCGATGGCGAGAATTGGTGAGCAAAGCCCCTATCATCACTCAGGTAGTCGGTTCTGCTACTCAGGCACGAGGCATTATCGAACACTTTGAACATGATGTCGCGACGTCCGTCCACCGTACGCCGGCGCCATACCACGATGGTCTTCTGATCATTAGCAACGACTGCAGGGTGATCCAACCTATTCTTGGTGCGCTCAGAGATCGTGTCGTTGACCAAGCAGTTGCCACCCACCGCGAGGCCCAGACTGTCATACCGCTGGAGGTAGATGTCGGGCCGGTTCCTTCGCGAGTCAAGCCAGGCAAAAGCGAGACCGCCTTTGCCTTCAGTGCAAACCGAAGGAGAAGTAGACCTATACCAGCGACTACTGCTATCACTCACCCAAAAACTCCCGTTCTGTCCGCCGGAACAGTCCATGATTCTGCCCGCGAGGAACATTCTGTCGATGAGGCGTTGATAGCATGTGTACGCAAAGACCATGCGGCCCCTACTCAGCGCAACGGCGTCGGCACTTCGCCGACCAAAGAACCATACACCCCCTGAATCGTTCACGAGAAAACTATCGCCAATGCGTATGCCAAAGCTGTCGATGAGCTGAGCATACATCACTGCCCCCCGATCCTGCCAGGCCACCAAGAACCTGCCCTCCGGATCTGCTGAGACGACAGGGAACTGCGGATTTCTTGTTGAGTCGCTGACGACAACCGCGGTGTCGAGCGGTTGTCCGATTCGATTGTGAGGTCGGGCCAATACCGTCCAACCGCGCACGGGGTGACTGTCGGGCCAGGCTATCATGAGGCGGCCCTCCTTGCCGACCGCCGCTGCTGGCTGTCCAAACGGGGTGGTGTCGACAAGAAACATCGGGCCGGCCTGCGTTCCGTCCGGCGAAAACCTCTGAACATACACCGGTCGCTGTCTTCCCGGGCCGGACTGTTGACCCTCCCACACAACGAAGAATCGGGCGGAGTCAACACAGGCGAGAGCCGGCGGTCTGAAAGCAAGAACTTGGTTTGTGGTCTGGATTATGAAATTCGCCCCAAGGGGAGTTCCGGACGGGCTCAACCGCTGCCCGTAGATCGCCGGCACGCCGAGTCGCGTATCGAGCCATACAAACATGAAGCTGTTGTCCTCAAATCGGTCAGTCGCAACAAAGTCCTTGACCCAGTGCGCGCGATAGCTCTCTTCGTTCACCATGAAATCTCCTCGCAACGTGATAAGCGGGAGAAACAGAATGATAATAGCACTTGCTGTTTTGGCGCTCATTGTCAGTTATGCAGAACGATTATCCTGCTAAACCTGAGGGACAAGAGGTCTCCGCGTGCCCCAACGAGACCATACTCAAACGGTGGGCTGAAGACCATCCAGGCCGGGTGCT
Organism: uncultured bacterium; assembly: GCA_964354155.1. Lineage (GTDB taxonomy): Bacteria > Hydrothermota > Tepidihabitantia > SM23-42 > CAYGYG01 > CAYGYG01. The sequence goes on from CAYGYG010000004.1 coordinate 29,652, forward strand.
GCCCGTAGCGAATCATGCCCGCCGCCGGCGCACGCCAATCATTCGCGCCCGCAATCTGGACATCCCGGTTGTTTCCGCACGCAGCGTACACGCAGACCATGAAGCTTGCCGGAGTCATACGACAACCTGAATACGGATTCATCGGATACCAGCCGGCACAGGTCTGGATGTCTTCATCTCCCCCAGGGAAATAGTAGGCAAACCCCCCACCAGGATGTGGATTATCTACGCCCTGGGGGTAGTACCCGTTGAAGTCGGAGGCGAAGGTTTCGAGTGCCAGCTGAACCACGCGCATGTTCTCCAGCACCATCGCCTGCCGGCCCCGCTCCTGCATCGCAAAGTAGTTGGGAATTACGATGGCCCCGAGGATTGATAGCAACGCCAGCGCTACAATTAGCTCAATTATAGTAAAGCCTCGCTGGATGATCTGCTTATGCTGGCGAGGTAAAATCAAGTATTTGGGTCTTGTTTCCCGCCTGATAAGCCAAATAGTCCAACGAGGCATATTTTCCTCCTGACAGTTCAATGTAATAAGGTGCAAGAAATGTGCCTGACTGACCTCCGCATAACCTCTGGAGTTCCAATAAGCAAAGCTTGCACCCTCGCTCTTTCGCTTCGCACTTTGCGAAAGAAGTGCGAAACGCGAAGCGTCGAAACCGATCGCCCCCGATAAGTGGTATTATATATGATATTCTGGCGATGTCAAGCCGGTAGACGTCTATGAGAATTCCCAGCGCAGCAACAAGGACTGCAACAATCTGTTTGACAATCGCGGGAAGCCGAGTATAATCAAGCCATTGAATACATCGGTAGACCAACTCCTGTTCTTACCAAAGTCAAGCCTTGCAGGATTGCTGGAGCGACTGGCCAGAAATGTGACCGTAATCGTGCCGGTAACCCTCGAGGGGAAAGCCCATTTTGTAAAGTACCATTCCGATATTAGTCCTGACCTCCCGCTCGAGCGGATCCGGGCGTGTGAGAACCTCAAGCACGTCTTCTTTCCCCAGCGTGAGCGGGTTGCCGCCTTTGGGGGCAAGTTTGACAAGCCGATTGGAGATCTGATTATTCTCGGCGCCAAGGCGTGCGATATGCGCGCGCTCGAAGTCTACGACAAGGTCTTCCTCGATCCTGCTTCGGTCGACCCTTTCTACCGCGAGCGCCGCCAAAAGACCGTCATCATCTCGACCGACTGCCCGGTGCCGGAACCGACTTGCTTCTGCAATCTCGTCGGCCTCGACCCTTACGTGGCGAAGGGATCGGATCTGAACATTACACCCATGGCTCCTGGTTACTTAGTCGAGATGCTCTCGCCGGCCGGTGAGCACTTTGTTTCGGAATATCGAGCGCTCTTTCAAGAAGCAACTGAGGAAGAGGTTGCCGCCCGCGGTACGTCCCGTAAAGAGGCAAGGAAGGCCCTGGATAGCATAAACCGGAACGCTTTCAAGAAGGACTTAAGCGAGATCATTGAAAAGAATGAAGACATCGAGTTCTGGCAGAAACCCCAGAATGGTTGTGTTGAGTGCTTCGCCTGCCTGGACATCTGCCCCACCTGCTACTGCTTCCTGCTCTATGAGGTTCGTGAGAATGACCCGGGCAAGAAGGAGCGTTTTGGCCGAGTCAAGATCTGGGACGCCTGTTACCGAGCATCTTATGCCCGGGTGGGCGGTGGAGCCAATCCCCGAGCCGGCTTCACCGAGCGGTTCAGAAACCGCTTCGCCTGCAAGTTCGAGTATTTCAGAAAATACCATGATTTCTACGCTTGCTCCGGCTGCGGCCGCTGTCGCTCCGGTTGCACCGCAGAAATCGATATCCGGGAGGTCTTGGCGAGACTATGAATCCTCCGAGAAAGCGCTCTATTCACCGCCCGGGGCCATCGGCCGCGAACCGCACGGCTTCCGCAGAATCCAAGAGCCAGGCCACACTCGCTGTTCCCCGCGCCGCGAATATCTACGAATCCACACCAGTTAAGATCAAACAGGTTATCACCGAAACGCCGACCATAAAGACTTTCGTGTTCGAAGACCGGCCCTTCGATTTTCAGGCCGGCCAATTCATCGAGCTTTCCGTGCCCGGGCTGGGTGAGGCGCCGTTTACACCTTCGTCCAGTCCCCACGCCGCCCAGCTGGAAGTAACGATAATGCGTGTTGCTCGGCTCACCACGGCGCTTTTTGACAAGAAACCCGGGGATGTCCTGGGAATCCGCGGGCCCTACGGAATCCCGTATCCGATGGACAAGTTCTACGGGAAGGAAGTATTCATCGTCGGCGGCGGTGTCGGCCTCCCTCCCCTTCGTTCTTTCTTTCTTGCCTTGCTCCATGAGCAAAAGAAATATCGGAAGATCTATATCCGGTACGGCGCGCGAACACCGCAGGACATTGTCTACAAGGAACTACTCCCGGAATGGGCTAAAATCGACGGTGTGGACTTAGTTCAGACCGTCGACGTCGGAGATGATGTTTGGAAAGGCAATGTCGGTGTCGTCACCGTCATTCTCGACCGGATTCCTGTCGATTTCAAGTCCGCAGTAGCGGTTGCCTGCGGCCCCCCGATCATGCTCAAATTCGTCACGAAACGCCTGCTGGAAGCCGGTTTTGATGGACGAGATATCTACCTATCCATGGAAAGAAGCATGTCCTGCGGCTTCGGTAAATGCAACCACTGCCGCTTGGGCCACTACTACGTGTGCAAAGATGGTCCGGTCTTTACCTGGGACCAGATCAAAGATATCAAGGAGCCCTTCGCGTGATCCATGCCGCCACCCGGACCACATGCCCCTTCTGCAGCCTTGGGTGTGAGATCGGTATTCGCCGGGAACGGAATCGATTCGGAAACGAGTATCCGGACAGCGATTTCAATCACGGTCGTGTCTGCCCGCGGGGCAGTCTGGCCGCACGCTATCTTGACTTTGAAAAGCGCCTGTGTTATCCCCGGTTCGGTAACCAGGAGATCACCTGGACCCGAGCGGTCGAGGAACTGCGCCGCGTCTTGCTCAAACTCAAGCCGGAGCAGATCGCGGTCACCTTTGACAAAAACCTGACGCAGGAGGAGTTTGCCGATATCGGCGCACTAATCCGGGCCATGGCGATCACTAAATCCGCTTCGAGTTACCTTGAACCGGAGTACTATTTCAACGAGTCCTTTGGGGGAAGCCGTGTGGCCACACTTGAGGATCTGACGCAGGCCGAGGTCTTCCTGCTCGTGGGCGATGTCTTTGGGCAGGCCCCGGTCGCGGCGAAATTCATCTTAGACGCTCGCTACCAGAGGCGCGAACACCGCATCGTGACGATTGACTCAGTCAGCTCCTACACGCTGTCGTTCGGCGACGTTCAGCTTCTGGTTGAGCCCGGCACGGAGCCTTTGATCCTTGAAGCCCTCCTGAAACTCTCAAGCAAGAAGCACAAGCAGGCGAAAGAACTGTGCGCCCTGGCTTCAGTCGACGAATCAACCGTGGCCGCCGCCAGCGGTCTGCTGGACTCCCTGAATAACGGAGTGGTCATCGGAGTTATGGCCGCCGGCAAGAATGCTGCGCCGCTGGCCCAGGCGGTTCTCTTGGCTCAACTTGCCGATGAGCTTCCGGGGTCGAAGAAACGCTTGCCCCTGGCCGAATCGCTCAGTTTTGCCGGACCTCAGCCCATGAGCGAGATCCTTGCCCAAGTCGAGTCCAAGAGTATACGGGCAATCGTCAATTTCGGGGATTACTTTCCTTTCTTCTACCCCCAGCTCGAGCCGCTCCTCAAACAGCTGGAACTGATCGTCACGACTTCAACGTTGGTGCCCCCGCCAACGGACCTGCCCCTCCTCGTCTTTCCGGTCGCCTCTAACCTTGAGAAGAACGGAACAATCCGCACTTCCTTCGGACCCAAGCCGATTCAGGCGGTTGCCGCCCCGGTCAGCGGGGCCAAGACGATTGATGAGATCGCCGCCCTTCTTGCTCAGGCGTGCGGCGTAACTTTGGGCCGCGCGCCTACCGCGAAGCCCGCCCCCGGGCAGCAGCGCGTAGAGTGGGGCGAATTGGTCGAACATGGGCTTGAGCGTCTAAAAGATGGCCGTAAGCGGGGCTCGGGCCAACGCCTGGTCGGCCAGAAGACTGCTTTTTCCTTCCTTGAGCTTCTCGAACAACCAGCCCTCGAGATAAGCTCTGATCTCGCGGTCAACCTCGGCGTTAAGCCGGGCGGGTCAATAACCCTTCAATCCGGGGCGTCAAAGGTCGATCAAATGGTTAGTATATCACCTCAAGCAAGAGATGATATTATGCTCATATCTGTTGAAAGTCCAGCGAATCGAGACCTCTTCAGCGTCACTTCCGACAAACGCGACGGATCGATTCACATCGACCCCGCATTGGTCAAGATATGGAAAAAAGAATAGTCCTTGATTCTGACTATTGCATTGGCTGTCGTTCATGCGAGGCGGCATGCAAAGTAGCGTTCCAGGGCGAGGCGCGGATCAAGCACGGGCGAATTGGAGCCGTCGCCTTCCTCCCTCTTGCCTGCCGGCACTGCAAGGATGCCCTGTGTATGAAGGCATGTCCGGTCGAGGCGATTACGCGTGATGAAAAGAACAACCGCATTGTCCGAGCCAGTTTCAAATGTACGGGCTGTACTTCGTGTGCCCATGCCTGCCCATTCGGAGTCATTGATGCGCCTCTGCTGCGCCATATATCACAGAAGTGCAACGATTGCCGCGACTGGACAAAAGGTCCGCGGTGCGTTCTGGCCTGCTCAACCGGTGCTCTCAAGTACCTGCCGACGGAACAGGTTGAGAAGATCGGTATCGGCGTACGTGTTATATCACGGAATCCGTTCGCGAGGCGAAGATGAGTGACATCGTTGCCTTCGTGGTCTTCCCCGGATTCTTTTTTACCGCTCTGGTCGGGATGTTCCTCACCTGGGTCGACCGCAAGGTGTCCGCACTGCTTCAATGGAGGGTAGGTCCGCCATGGTATCAACCCTACGCCGACTTCTTGAAACTTCTGCTCAAAGAAACCATGGTTCCCGAGGGCGCACCGCGCTTGTTATTCCTCGGCGCCCCGTTGGTGAGCATGCTCGCCCCGACCGTCGTGATGGTCATGCTCTGGAAGATGAACTTTGCCCCGCAGTTGTCTTTTCTCGGCGACCTGATCGTCATTCTCTATTTGTTCGCCCTGGTGCCAATCGCCGCGATCGTCGGTGGTTCAGCCTCAAGAAATCCCCTGAGCGCGGTCGGCGCATCGCGCGAAATGAGCTTGTACTTCGCCTATGAGCTGCCCTTTCTGCTAGCCCTGCTGGTCCCAGTGATAAAGGCCCAGGGTAGCATCCGAATCGGCCAACTGGTGCTGGCCCAGCTCGCCGCCCGTCCCTTTCTCTATTCCGTTTCAGGGGTGATTGCTTTCACCGTCGGTTTGATATGTGTTCAGGCGAAACTGGGTCTTGTTCCGTTTGACGCGCCGGAGGCTGAACAGGAAATAATGGGCGGACCTTATCTTGAATACTCCGGGGTGGCCCTGGCAATGTTCAAACTGAGCCGGGCAATGATGCTTTTCGTGATGCCGCTTTTCCTGATAACGGTTTTCTGGGGTGGCCTGGCCGATTGGTGGACGATTCCAAAGCTTTTGCTCATCCTTACGTTGATGATTCTCATCAAGAACACGAACCCGCGTCTGCGAATAGAACAGGCGCTGAGGTTTTTCTGGACCCGCCTGTCGGTCGTCGGCGCGGTCGGATTGATTCTGGCGATCCTGGGGTGGTAACCGGAAGGAATGCAGATGAAAGACATAAGGCTCTGGGGACTGAAAAAATCACCCTGGATCTTCCATGTTGCGGCCGCATCCTGCAACAACTGTGACATCGAGATTTTGGATGCGCTGACCCCAAAGTGGGACCTGGAACGTTTTGGGATCCTCCTCGTCGGTTCACCACGCCATGCCGATGCCCTGCTGGTCACCGGCGTGCTCAACCGGAAGTCCCTGCCCCGCGTGCTCAGGGTGTTTGAGCAGACGCCTAAACCGTGCCTCGTTATCGGAGTCGGCGCCTGCGCCTGTAATCGACATATGTTTGAACGTTCCTACAACGTCGTCGGCCCCTACGACAAGCATCTCAAGGTCGATGTCTATATCCCGGGCTGTCCGCCCAAACCAGAAGCCATCATCCTGGGCGTGGTCAAAGCGTTAGGGCAGTTATGAACAAGTCGTATTCCAAAGAATTCATCGAAGAGATTAAGACACGCTTCCCTGACGTGTCGGTCGAAGTGTACGCACCGCGGCGTACCTACCTCCTGGTGCCTTGGGCGGCGGCCTACGACATTTCGAAATTCCTCTTTTCCGAGAAAAAGATGCGTCTGTCCACCGCGACCGGTCTTGATACCCGGGATGGGATCGAGATCATCTATCATTTCTCGCATGATGAAAGCGGCACTTATTACAGCGTCCGGGCGATAATCCCCAAGGACAATCTGAAGATTAAAAGCCTGACCGACTTTCTACCCGCGGCCAACTGGATCGAACGCGAAATCCACGAACTTCTGGGTGTTGATTTCGCGGGCCACCCCAATCTTGCTCCGCTATTGACCTCGGAAGATTGGCCCAAGGATGCTTATCCCCTGCGTCGCGACTACCCGAAGGAGTCGAAGTGAGAAGAGTAGTCCCGATCGGCCCTTACCATCCCCTGCAGGAAGAACCCGAGTTCTTCAAGCTCATCGTCGAGGGCGAAAAGGTAGTTGACCTCGAAATCAATCTCGGCTACAACCATCGGGGACACGAATACATTTCCACGACGATGCCTTTCGAACAAGTTCCCTTCCTCGTCGAGAGAATTTGCGGTATCTGCTCCAATTCACATCCCTACGCCTATTGCCTGGCGGTCGAAGACTTGGCCCGGATTGAAGCGCCGCCGCGCGGTCAATTCATCCGCACCATCATCGGCGAGATGGAACGCATCCACTCGCACTACCTCTGGCTGGGCTTGGCCGGTCACTTCATCGGCTACAACACGATCTGGATGTGGTCCTGGCGCTACCGCGAACCGTTGCTCGACCTTTTTGAGTTAATCACGGGCAATCGCAATCACTACGCAATGAACAAGATCGGCGGTGCCCGGCGCGATATACCGGCCGACGTACACGCTTCCATCCAGACGTACCTAAACACCATCGAAAAGAAGACGGGGATGTTTGCCAAGGCGATTCTCGACGATCCGGTGATACTGGCGCGTCTCCAGGGCGTCGGCGTCCTCCCGAGGCAGGATGCCATCGCCTACGGTGTCCTTGGACCGACGGCCCGCGCTTCCGGCATTGCGATTGACGTGCGCAAAGATGATCCTTATGACGCCTACGACAAAGTCAAGTGGGACATAGTAGTGTATCAGGAAGGTGACGTGCTGGCCAAGGCCAAGATAAGGCTCATGGAGTGTTTCGAATCGATCAAGATCATCCGGCAGTGTCTAAACGAACTGCCTGATGGACCGATCCTCTTCCCCGTCGAGGATATCCCGGCGGGCGAAGGCATCGGACGGCATGAAGCACCGCGCGGCGAGGTCATCCATTACGTGCGCGGCGATGGCGGGACTACTCCGGTTCGCCACAAGATTCGGGCGCCAAGCTACATGAACATCGCCGCCAATCCCGTCATGGTCAAAGGTTACACCATTGCCGACGCCGCACTGGTCCTGGCTGCGGTCGATCCTTGCTACTGCTGCACCGAACGTTTTTCAGTAATCCAGGACGGTAAGACGAAGTTCTCGTTCAAGGACTTGCTGCGCATGTCATTTGACAAGACCGAGCAACTGAGGAGACAGTATGGCCGAAGCTAATGCCATCCTCGTTCCACTGGCAATCCTTGTCCCGATCCTCGGCGCGTTGCTCGGACTCATCAAGCCGTTGCGCCGCATTTTTGGCCTGAGCACGGCACTGATCACTCTCTACATCGCGGGGCGGCTGTTCCTGGCCATCCGCCAAACCGGTCCGGTCAGCGTTCACCTCTTCGATATTGAGGGCTTGAGGCTCATGCTCGGCGCCGACACGCTGTCAGCTTTTATCGCCGTCTCAACCTCCCTCTTCTCCGCCCTGTTGGCACTCTATTCGCCTCGGGCGGTTGACGCCTATCCGGGCGGCCGATACTATCCGGTGCTGATTCTGCTCACGCTCGCGGCAGCCAACGGCGCCGCCCTTTCCCTAAGCCTGCTCATGCTGGTCTTTTTCTGGGGCTGCCTGGCGGGCCTACTCTACGTGTTGTTGCTGGTAAGCCGTAAGGAGGCCGGGCGCGCCGCCCAGAAGGCAATGATCATCGTGGGCGCATCAGACGTTATGCTGTTGATCGGCGTTGGTTTGCTGATCGGTCGCTACGGCGTCGATTCGGTGAGCATCGAGCGCCCGTTGGCGCTCTTCGAACCTCTGGCGGTCGTGGCATACCTCTGTTTGTGCATCGGAGCATTGGCCAAGGCCGGCGCAATGCCTCTCCACAGTTGGATCCCTGAGGCCGCGACGGTGGCTCCGGCTTCGACCATGGCCTTCATTCCCGCCAGCCTTGACAAACTGCTTGGCATTTACCTTCTGATCCGCGCTTCCTACTTTATCTTCGACATCTCCGGACACATGATTGTGAAGCTTTTGCTGCTCACGATCGGCGCAATCACCGTTGTGGCCGCGGTCATCATGGCGATGGTTCAAAAGGAGGCGCTGAAGCTGCTTTCCTTCCACGCGGTGTCGCAGGTCGGCTACATGGTGATGGGTATCGGGACCGGCCTGCCGGTAGGAGTTGCCGGCGGCCTTTTCCACATGCTCAACCATTCCATCTACAAGGCCTGCCTTTTTCTTTCGACCGGTTCGGTCGAGCACCGGGCCAAAACGAGCGAACTCGAATTCCTTGGTGGACTCGGTGTCAAAATGCCCTGGACGCTTTTTAGCTTTTTGATCGCCGCGCTCGCGATCTCCGGGGTCCCGCCCCTCAACGGTTTCTACTCCAAGTGGATGGTCTACCAAGGACTTGCCGAGATGGGCCGGCAGACCAAGCTCTGGCCGCTGTTTCTTCTTGCCGCAATGTTCGGCAGCGTGTTAACCCTGGCTTCGTTCCTGAAGATGATCCACGCACAATTCCTGGGCGACCGGCCCAAGGCCCTCGATTCGGTGCGTGAGGCACCCGTTTCGATGGTTGTCCCTGGTGTGCTGCTCGCCCTGCTTTGCATAATATTCGGTATCTTTGCCGCCCAGTTGCCAATACCCTATCTGATTCTTCCTTCATTGCCGTTCTCGGTTGGGGGACTCGGCTTCTGGTCGCCGACCCTGGCCACGGTATTGCTGCTCGCCGGGCTGCTTATCGGACTCATCATTTTCCTGTCCGGAACCGGCTTGAAACCTCGCTCAAGCTCTGTCTTCACCGGCGGTGAGCTTCTGGAGGGCGAGGAAACGCGCATCCCTGGTACCGAGTTCTACTCTTCGATCGGCTTCTTGAAGCACCTGCCCCACCTGCTGAAGCAGGGCGAGGCCGGTGTTTTCGATGTCTACAATCAAGCCGTCTATGCCGTCGAGAACACGGCGGGAGTTGTCTTCAAGTACACCGATCGCTTCTTCAATCAGCTGAACGGTGTGGTCGTCGAAGTAGTCCGCCTGAGCAGCAGCACGGCGCGGTCGTTTTTCGGCTGGGTTCTGCTGCCGGTTGCGGTTCTGCTGCTTGGATACCTGGCGAGCGGGGACCGATCATTCCTGCGCTTGCTGGCCGTCGTGCTCATGCTGGGCGGTCCGGTTTTAGCCCTGACCGAGATCGACCTTTATCACTTTTTCTACGCGACCGCCGCTGGTCAGCTCGGCCTGGTGCTGCTCAGCTTCAGCACCGCCCACCTTCCCGGACCGGCCGTCGGCATGTATCAACTTCTCACCGGGCTCGTCGCCCTGGAGATCGTCTATGTCGGCGTGCGCCGCGCGGTTACTATCGCCGGTGGGTCGCGCATTGATGGGATGCAGGGAATTCTGCACAACGCCGGGCTGGAATCCGTGGGATTCATTCTGGGCGGTCTCATGCTGTCGGCCCTGCCGCCGACCGCCAACTTCATCGCCAAGTACTTCGGTGCCGGCCTTTTTGTCGACCAGCCGGTCATGACAACGATGATCGGGGCGGCCGCGCTGTTGAACCTGGCCTCCTTCCTTCGCATCACGCGCTTAGTCTTCCTCGGACCGGATCGTTTTCACGTACGACCGCGGCCGGGGTTTGACGCGTTCCTTGTCATTGTTCTGGTCATTCTCAACCTGGTCGCCCTGGCCGCAGCACGTGGTTTCATTGGAATACTAGCAGGAGCAGGGGGTTAGAATGATGATGGCTTCAATAGTCCTGCCGATCGTCGGCGCCTTCATCGTTCTGCTGTTGGGCCGGGCCCGAAGGTTTCAAGGGGCACTGGCGGTCGTATTCGCCGGGGCGACCGCCTTGTTGGCAATCTGGCGCCTGCCCAGCGTTCTGGACGGTTATCGCTACTGCTGGCATTTGCCGTTTCTTCCGGGACTCGATCTTCTCTGTATTACCAGCCCGCTCTCGGCCTACATGGCGGTTTCCGCGTCGCTGATCGGCGCACTCATCGTTCTCTACTCAGTACAATACATGGCCCACGATGAGCGCGCCACCGAGTACTATTTCTTTGTCCTGCTCTTCATCGGCTCGATGATGGGTCTGGTCTATTCGGCCAACGTTATTCTAATGTACGTTTTCTGGGAGACGACCGCAATATGCTCGTGGCGACTTATCGGTCACCACCGGGATACTCCCCAGCACTTGCTCAACGCCGACAAAGCGTTTTTGATCACCGTGCTCGGTTCGGCCTGCATGCTTATCGGCTTCGAAATGCTGCATCAGCAGACCCACACCTTGATCATCGCCAAGATGAAAGGCTTCACGCCGTCGATTGGCGTAGCCTTGTTGATCATGACGGGCATCATGGCCAAGTCCGCTCAACTGCCCTTCCATACCTGGCTGCCTGATGCCGGCGTTGCGCCAACTCCGGTCACCGCCCTGCTCCACGCCGCGGTCCTGGTGAAGATCGGCGTCTTCGCCTTCGCGCGCCTTTTCGTAGGAACCATGGCATTGCCGGCCGGCTTCGACCAGTTTCTCCTGGTGATCCTCGCGGCGGGTATGCTGGTCAGCGGCTGCGCCGCCCTCGTCGAGCACGACATGAAGCGCATCCTCGCCTACTCCACGGTCAGCCAGCTGAGCTTGATTCTAATCGGGTTAGTGATCGGCAACCCGGTAGCGGTTACGGGCGCCGTATTCTACATCTTTGCCCACGGCCTGTCCAAAGCCGGCCTGTTTCTGGGCGCCGGCGTCGTCGATCATTACATGAACGAACGGGACATTAGGAAACTCGGCGGAATGAACCACCTCTTCCCCACCAACGGCGTCGGCTTCTTGCTGTGTGCCCTGTCGATCATGGGCATTCCGCCTTTTGGCGGATTCTTCGGCAAGCTTTTCATTCTGATGGGCGCAATCCAAGCCAATCAAATCGGCTTGGCCGCTGCGATTGCCATCGCCGCCGTGCTCAGCCTGCTCTACATCATGCGTCTGTGGACTAAGGTCTTTATGGGCCCGCCGGTCGAATTGAAAGCCGGTCCGCGATTCGACCTGATGTCCCTCGTCGTGCTGATCTTCGGGCTCCTGTCTATCATCTCGGTGTTGTTCATCAAATATCCGTTTGACGTAGTTGTCAATCTTACCAATCAGCTTCTGAGGCGATAACTCCGGTCAACCCTGTTGTCGTTCACATTCCTTGCGCAGCGCCCGCAGGTCTTGTCGGTCATCGAAGCTCGTGGCCACAAGTGAATCTTGACAGGATGCTATTTTCGCGGTAGACTGGTTCATGATATTTCACAGGATGCCATGATACCGATTTCACGCACGATATCGCTAGCCAAGAGGGGCACTCTCAACTACTTCCTCAGAAAGCCTATGTGCGTTTCCTTTGAGATCACGTACAGTTGCAACGCACGATGCCGTCATTGTCACCTAGGAGGTACGGTGGCACAGGAGTATGCGTCCCCGGAAACATACGGGCGGATCAGTCGTATGCTCCTGCCGGTGATGGTGCAGGTGTCCGGTGGTGAGCCCTTGTTGCGACCTGATGTCTTTGAAGTGATCCGGGCACTACGCCGCCCGGGCCGGTCTCCCTATATGGTAATAACCACGAATGGATCGCTTCTCACCAGGCGAAGTTACGAGTTGTTGCGTGAAGCTGGCCTTGATGAAATTTCTCTTTCGCTCGACTATCCAGATGACCGTCATGATGGTTTCCGCCGGATTCCGGGACTTTTCCGGCACATCAGCGATTTTCTTGGCGGCTTCGGGCCCAATGAACCCAAACCGGTGATCCTTTCCTGCGTCATTCAGCGCGACAACTTCAGGGAACTGCCCAGGATGGCAGAACTGGCGCGACGCTGGGGCGTGAGAGTCAATTTCAGCGCCTACACCTGGCTTCGAACAAACAAGAAGGAATACCTTGTCTCAAGAGACGAACTTCCAGAGCTGAAGTCCATAATCCGGAGCATCATCGAAGATAAGAAGCGATTCGGTACCGTCCGGACTTCGCACTACTTCTTCAAAAATATGCTTCATTTCTTCGAGCATGAAGGCGTGCCCCACTGTCGTGCCGGCGAGAAGTTCTGCGTCGTCAATCCGAACGGGACGCTCTCCCCGTGCGGCCTCGTCCTTCGTGACTACGCATCCGCCCAAGAGCTGAAGCGGGAATTCGTGAGCCGCAACCGCTGCGTCTCCTGCTACGTGAGCAGCCGCGGCGGTTCAGAACGGCCCGCCCTGCACCTGCTGCGCGATAGCCTTATGGCCCTTTAGCAGATGGCACAGCCGCCCCCGCCGCCAGAAGCGCAAAGCATCCCGGAACCTGATTCACTGCAGGGAAAACGTGCCCGCTTCCGCGCTCGTCTGGCATTCGCCATTCTCGAAACCGTTTTCATCGCGGCAATCGCCATCCTGTGGCTTGCGTCCAAGCAGATACGAGACAGCAAGAGTCTATGGGTTCTATTCTTGTATGCGTTCCCTTCCGAGTTTATTCTCGGTGCCCTCCCGCATGAACCGGTCCTATTGTACTTCGGCAAATACTACTCTGGGCTGACCGTAGCTTTAGTGTCGATCGCCGGCACGGTAATGGCCGAGACGATAAACTATACGCTGTTTCGATTCGTCGCCGATCTCAAAATAATGCAGAAGCTGTTGGCCAGCCGGATTATCAGCCAAGCGGTCAAACTATTCAAGAAAGCACCGTTCGCCGCGCTATGTATCGCCGCCTTCACACCGCTCCCCTTCTACCCCTTTCGTTTCCTGGTCGTCATTTCGCGCTATCCCCTCTCCCTATACATATTGGCGATCCTTCTGTCGCGGACGCCGAGATTTTACCTTCTGGCGGTGGCCGGACAGCTTATTCGTTTTTCCGACTACTTGCTGGCAATAGTCTTTGCCGTCGTCGTCACTTTTCTATATGGGCCGATCGCGTTCCGCTACCTGAGAAAGAAACTGCGCCGCAAGACCGCCGCCCCCGGCCTCCCGGAAACTCCGCCGCGTGTCTCTCTTGACGTCGAGTCTCAAAACAAGACGGAACGCTCGGCATGAGACAGAGACCACGACGCACATTAACGTACCGCGGCCCTCCGTTCGCAACTCAGCGTTTTCTCCCCTTGACAAAGAGGCATTATCGGCTATCAATAGTCCATGCTGATACGCAATGCCAACGACGCTAAACTCGAAATACCGAAGATGGATGGTGTCAAGGGGGTCTCCCTGCGCTGGCTGGTCAGCAAAGAACAGGGCGCACGGAACTACGCGATGAGGTTGTTTGAGATCGAGCCGGGCGGCCTGATACCGATGCATGATCACAAAGACTCCGAACACGAAATATTCGTGCTCGAAGGTGAGGCCCTCCTCAAGACACCGGAGAAGGATTACCAGCTGAAATCGGGCATGGCCCTGTTTATCGAGCCGGGCGATTCACACAGCTTCGTTAATGCGTCGGACCGGACCTTCAAGTTCCTCTGCGTCATCCCGCTCAAGTAATCCGACGGCGGTTCTCTCGTCACCGCGCTCGCCTCTGTCCCACCCTAGTTAGGGACTTCGCCAATTGGCAAAGTCCCTAAGTCAGTATTCGCGGGTCTTGAGGCGTTGGATGAGCCGCTCGATGCGCTGCATGACGGAGACGATGGTCGGCTCCTTGATGAAGTACTCCTTCCCGTCCTTCAGGGTTATGTAGCGCACTAGATCGAGCTGGCGTAATGATCGCAGAACCCCACTGACTGTCGGCAGTGATAGGCCGAAGTGCTGCGCAATCTCGGACGGCTTCATCCTTTCAAGCGATAGCAATCTGACAATCTCGTATGCGGTCGGGTTGCCGAGCACCCGGCAGACCCGCGAACTCCTGTAGTGAACCTCCGGAATATGTCTTCTCATAGTGAGGACATTATACCCAGCACCACCCACTTAGTCAATTCGCCAATTGGCGAAATCGCTAAGTCGGGCGGGTGGTGAGAGAACGGGTTGGCGGAGGGTCGGGTCGCGGGGTCAAGCGGCACGCCGGCAAGAAGAGCACAGCTGATTGGCAATTGACAGACAGACAAAACCGGGTAGTGTAATTCCATCTGACCATGGAGCAACAAAAACAGGCCTACGTTTATGCTTTAATCGTAGTTCTCTTGTGGGCAACGGTGGCCTCGGCCTTCAAAATATCATTGCGCTACCTGAGCTTCTTCCAGCTCGTTCTCTTTGCGTCCATCGTTTCGACAATCGTGCTCTTGTCAATACTGATCTTCCAGAAGAAGCTCGCCCTGCTGGTCCACTACTCACCGCGGCAGTACCTCGCCTCAGCCTTACTCGGCCTGCTCAATCCGTTTCTCTACTACATCGTCCTGTTCAAAGCCTATTCCCTACTTCCGGCACAGCAGGCCCAGCCGCTGAACCAGACGTGGGCTATCGTCCTACCCCTGCTCTCGATTCTGATCCTGAAACAGCGGATCGCCCCCAAAAGCATCATCGCGCTACTGATAAGCTTCATCGGTGTCGTCGTGATTTCCACGCATGGCCGCATCTTGAATCTTAGTTTCACAAGTACCCCGGGCGTGCTCCTTGCTCTGGGCAGTGCGTTCATCTGGGCACTTTTCTGGCTCGAGAATGTGCGAGACCGCCGGGATGATATCGCCAAACTGTTTCTCAACTTCCTGTCGGGAAGTCTATTTTTGATACTGGCCAATGTACTCTTCGTCAGGGTAGCGCTCCCTTCCGGGCCTGGTCTGGTCGGCGCGACCTATGTGGGTTTAATCGAGATGGGTGTGGCCTTCGTCTTGTGGCTCAAGGCATTGCGGTTGTCCAAAACGACCGCGCAGGTGAGCAATCTGGTCTACTTAGTTCCTTTTCTTTCACTCATCGTCATCAATTTTGCGGTCGGTGAAGATATCCATTTATCTACCCTGGTCGGCCTAGTGTTCATCGTGGCCGGTATTCTCATTCAGCAGCGGGGTTCGAAGAAAGCACACACACGATCCGCTTAGCCAAATCGTTACCGGCACCGAGGTCGTTGCACCCGGACATGCGACAGAGCTGGGGAGTAGCGTTATGCTCTCCAAGATCCCACTTCGGGTAGATTTAGCTTGACATATTCATAGTTTCGTTTATGATT
Source organism: uncultured bacterium (assembly GCA_964354155.1). GTDB lineage: Bacteria > Hydrothermota > Tepidihabitantia > SM23-42 > CAYGYG01 > CAYGYG01. Next base: position 45,272 of record CAYGYG010000004.1, read on the forward strand.
CTTGCACTATGTTTTCGTATATCACATTTACGGCCGGGGTACTATCATTCCTGTTTTCCGTCTGTCTTCTCTACCTTTATGTCAAGAACCGTGACAATGTCGCTTTTTCCTATGCCAGCATCTTTTTTCTTTGCGGCGCAGTGACCCTTCTAAGTCAATTCATTCTGGAAATCGGGCCCGACATCACGCACACCGCATTCTGGACAAGGATCAGACTCGCAGGGATCTTTGGGTATCTATTCGCGTTTCCACAGTTCATTTCGTCGATCACCGACCGGAAGCTCAGTTCGGCATCAGCTATTGCCCTCTGTATTCTAACAACGATCTGTGTCACGACTACCCTCTTCACCAGACTTGTCATTAGTGACGAGGTTTACTACTTTGGCGGCATTGCGAGAGCCCACGCCGGGTCGCTCTACCATCTTTTTATGGCCGTATTCTTCGTCATCTCGGCGTACTACTACATTCAACTATTTACCGCGCCGAAAACAATGCGCAGCAAAGAGATCAACTACCGACCGGTAGCCATCAGCATCGGCATAGCGATGGTTCTGGCCATTGCCGACGTTTTCGGGATCATCCGAGGGGAGCCCTTGCTTCGCTGGCTGCGGCACCCGCATATCTTTGCGGTGATTATCTTTACGATTGGTTATGCCTGGACCTATCTATCCCAGTACTCATGGATTTTTGCCGCCCTTGACAAATCCGAAGCCCATGTGGCCGAGCTGATTGTCAAGTCCAACAAGAGCTTTATCGAATTTGTCCAGTTGATCGCCAAGACCCTGGAAGCCAAGGATCATTATACGGCCGGACACTCACTCCGGGTTATGGAGTACGCCGAGAAGATTGCGCGCTCATTGGACCTTCCAGAGCAGCAGATTGACCTATTGCGCCATGCGTGCCTGTTGCACGACATTGGGAAGATTGGCATTCCGGACGGGATTTTGAATAAGAAGGCACCGCTGACTGAAGTTGAGCGTCGCCACATTCTCAATCATCCGGTTGTTGGCAAGAAGATACTGAGCACCGTAACTGACTTTCAGAACTTGCTTGACATAATCCTTGCCCACCATGAACGGGTCGACGGCAAGGGTTATCCCAAGGGATTGACCAGAAACGAGATCCCTTTGCTTGCGCGGGTCATTGCCGTTGCCGATGCTTATGACGCGATGCTCTCCGAGCGACCTTACCGCAAGGCGATGACTACTAAAGAAGCCCTTCGCGAACTTCAGCGCGTCAAAGGCACCCAGCTCGACGAGATGCTTGTCGATCAATTTCTCTCAGCGGTCAGCGCCTGACAATCGGCCGGAACCCTACTTCCTTTTTCTCGCTGTTGCTATGCCTGGTGTTCTGATAACCTTATCTCGAGTCCCCTCCCCGCAGGTATTCTGCTATCCCAATCCCCACACCCCCATCGGACACTTAGGGACTTAGCCAATTGGCAAAGTCCCTAAGTCGGGAGTGCCCTCAAACGGCGTAAAGGGCTGTCTGCGAATTGTGAGGGTCACGCCAAAGAGCTTGACTGTCCGATTAGTCGCATAGAAGCGACGTAGAAGCCTATTCGCGCAATTCTTGCCATTCTAATGACTTCGGTCATATGCCGTACGATCCGGTCTAAAGTTGGCACTGATCTGGCACAAAGGAAATCAGTGGGGCGACGGTTCTTGGATACGTCGCCCTACCATTTTGGCCATTCTTGCCTTGGATGCGTGCTGAAAAGCCGTCTCTCTGCCCTTGTGCCATTCTTGTGCCAACGGGTGCTCCGAAATGCTCCGACCTCGATCCGGAGGCTCGGTGACTAACCTTGCCCCGCGGCGAATATCAAGTAGAGCCTGATTCCCCCTCCGGTGGATACTCGTACCGAATATGTAATTTGCCACCAACCGAAGCATCGCGTGCATTGAAGACTTCCCACAGTCTCTCAATACTGTATTGAGGCCATAAGTAGTTCACAAAGTGAATATGTGTTCCTTCCTTCCAATGCTGCTTCCTCAGGTGTCCAAAGTCTTTCTGGTCAAAATAGAAAAGATGCCACTTCTCTGCATTGAAGAAAACATGGGCAACAAGATATCTCCGCTCTTCTAAGCCCTCCGTTATCTTGGTTATGAACTTCAACGCGTCTCCCGCGAGTGTCTCACCCACGGTCACGGATGACATTGCTTCTCTTTCGTCTTCTGTAGGCACAAGGTGAGAAGGCCAGAAGTCATGGTATTTGATCTGGTGTGAATAGCCGATTTTGCCACAGTTGCATATCAGGCTGACAAAATCGTTCTGAGTTATGACTACGGTCTTACTGAACTTCTCTAGGTCTGATTTCTTGTTTATCTCCAACAGCCTTCTCAAGTGTGCGGGAACATCACCTGCTAGCGGGTTACGAGAACGGTCATTAATCATGGTGCTTACCGTGCGAGTTGAGGCAATCTGGGCTTCAACACACCACTGTATCGTGTTGTAGGTCGCAATTGCCAAATCCCGGGCGATTTCGAATACACCAACTCTTTCTCAACATCGATCAATTCACCTCGAAGCCATTTGTTCACTTTCGTCCATTCTCGAGATCTGAGCTCGCACTGCTTCTCGTGCCCGCCGGTATGGGGCTCTTGCCCCATACGTCACCTTGCCAAACGACAGCAAGCCAAGAGCTTCAGTTGAAAGGCAGTTGAGCATTAGTCATGATAACAACGTCTTTCGAAATGGCGAAAAATTTGCAGACTGTCTTTAGTTCATTCTTGGGGATGAGGGCAAGCATTTTGGGCAGCTTCAAATGAGACGCAAACATTTTCATATGATGCCGGTTATTCGATGTACAACGCCATATCGGCTTATTGTTTGTGAAGTGGTACTTATATGGTGCTGAGCATTTGTGGCATAGGAATACGCCATCAACTGGATGTGGCCTATCGATGCTGCGTGAGTAACAATTTCTACCCTTAATGCACTCCCAATAATAGGGATCATCTGCGCCTTCAACGGCAATCATCTCACCGTTACAGATGGGACAGCTTTCTCCGGATGTATTTATGATGCCGACTAAATCCTCCATACGCAAGGCCGTGGCGTAATCGTCAAACACTTTGGCGTTGTCTCTTCTCTCCATAACTTCTTGCGTGTTGCTGTAACTGAGTGTATTAAGAGAACCAGACCACAGAATATTATCGTCTATAAACACTAGCTTCTCATGCATACGCAACTTGTGTATTATGTGAGCGCCCATCTCCTTCAAATGCGCTTCATTCTTGCGATAAGCCGCCAACTCATGTGCCGGTCTTTCTCGAAAAGCTTTCGTTATTACGTATACGCCGACCTTATTCTCGATGGCTGACCTTAGGTATACTTCCAGCAGCGATAGGCGGTCGCTAGCAATAAACGGGGAATATATCACGATTCGCTTCCTGGCGGTCTTGATATCGTCAAAAAACAGCCTATAGAACGCCTCTTGAGTCATTACTGAGCGGTCGCCGGGTGGCTCTATCTTGCCTCCAGCGACCAAGAATGACGAAGTGGCAGCGCGCGACATCACACCTGCAGGCACCAGGTCTCTGGCTTCAACCATTCTGAATTTCGCCCTGTTAATCAAGAAGGGTATTACGTTCGCGCCGAGGAATGCCTTCTTACCTAGTTTCAGGCAGTATTGAAAATTTCCAACAATGATCAATCTGTTCTTGGCTCTGGTCAACGCAACATTGTACAGACGTTTAAGAGCTTCATCATTCTGAGGCATGAATAGATTGACTTTGAAGTGCGGTTGATCTACAACAAGATCGAAAATGACGATTTCAGCTTCACGTCCCTGAAAGCCGTGAACAGTATCAGCGCTGACGTCATTACTAAGATTCTCTTCATTAATCATAATCTTAAGCAGCTTGGAGTGCGCACGATACGGAGATATAATGAAAATTCTGTGGGGTTCTGATTCGTCATTCCTTGCGGGGCGACCCTTCTTCAGTAGCCGCCCAGCTATGTCCAGGCATATCGTGGCCGACAAGAAGTTCAGCCTACTGGTACTGCCCCCCCTCGTTACGCTCGTTACCCAAGCCTTTATCGAACCAGTATCAACGAGCAATACGTAGTTCTTATGGTAACCCCAGGCTTCATCGTACCAAAGACTGATGTCATTCAACTTGAAATCTGGTTTGGTGACCAAATCGTGATAAAATAGACCATTGGAAATACTACATATTTGAGGAGGTAGACGTTTCTGCTCTTTTAGCGCGACGAAATATTCGGGCGTTTCTTTCTTCCTGTATTTGTCAATCATTCCAGATTTGTCGAAAATATCGCGTCCAAGCCACTCTCTTGTTTCTTTCTTTTCAGACAATACAATCGGAGGTAATTGCTTAAAATCACCGATTATCACAATGCTCGCCTTGGCCAAGCTGGCCGAAACCCATAGGGCTGGTATTGGGGCCATGGAAGCTTCATCGAGCACAACTGTGTCAAATGACCGTCCTTGTATGTTATCGTCCCGGTATGCCTTCGTTAGTGTCGAGACTACTATAAGTGCTTTGGATACTATCTCCTTTTCAACGTCTTTCAGTCTTTCATCTATCTCAGCAATCAATCTGTTGAATCTGGCTATTTCATCATTGTGCTTGGCATATTGGTCTTTTAACTGCTCGATGTCCAGACCGCTGTATTCAAGCAGTGCTTTGCTGTACGCCTCGGTCAACGAGGCGTACATATTCTCGGCAGTCGAAATATCGCTGTCAGACAGACCCCAACTCCTAACGCAGTTGAGCTTATGTGAAAGATCCTTTTGTATCTTCTCTCTTGAAATATTGCAGCAATCTCTTATATGCGTGTATTCTTGTTCGAGACGTTCATTCAATGATATTTTCTCTTCCGCGTCATGCATCACTTCATCGGGACTTCTATTATAGGTCCTGCAGAAGATATCAGTATTCTTCTCAATGCTTACTAACCTAACGAGACTTGATTTCACTTCTGATATGTCATCCCTAATAGCTGCTTTCAGTCTATTCACTGTTTTATTCTTTTCTTTCAAATCATCGTCAGTGTCTACTATAGATTTTAGGTGCCTGTAAGGGTCAATATGCCGAGTAAGGTCGATTATCCGTTGCAGCATCGCTCTTTCACGTGTTAGTTCTTGTATCTTCGCAGCTATGGAGTGATTTAAGTGGTCAACATCATTCTTATATGCATCAACAATATTCTTTTGCGTTTCAGGCTTCGGCAATCTCTTCCACATGCGCATTAGAGCGCCCGTACGTAACGTTTCATCAAGAGCTTTTTTCGCGTCAGACAAACAATTATTCTTCTCCCGTAGTTGCGTCTCAAATGATTCAATCTGAACCATCGTTGTATTTACAGCACTCTCTTGTTCTTGAATACGCGGTAGCGTTGACAGTTCGTATCTGATCGGGGTAATCTTCTCAAGCAGTTGCAGCACACAACACAAATTCGAAACGTCGCCTATCGTAGAAGTAAATATCATCTTGTTGGCACGGATAGTCTGCCTTAACTCATCGATTCTGCGGCTTAGCGCGCTTCTTGTTATTCTAGATTCAAGACATTCCTTTGCGTGTGATAAGTCCCTGTGCGCCTCAGGCAATTCCTGCTGGATTGACAAGAAAGCTGCCTCTAGTCTATTTCGTTCACGCTCTTGTTCTCTAAGAGAAAAGACCTCTTGCCCAATCAAGTCTATGTCGGGTCTTGCGTTCTCTAGCCAATCGCAAATAGATATCTTCTTCTGTAAATCAATGCAAATCGCGACCAGCCTGTCCTTTTCATCAACATAGTTGTTCCTGGTATCTGTCAATGCTTTTGACCTCAATTCCACTTGGTTCTTAAGGATGATTTCTTCCGGGTACTTGAATGCTTTCGGTTGTCCGACGCGGATTATTAGACCTTTCGATATTTCGCTCTTTAAGTGAGAGGCGATATTGTCCAATGCTTGATCAACAGCATTGTTCGTATGTGAAACCAATAACAAACTGCGTGAAGTGCGATACAGCTCTTTTGCTATTGCGCCTATTGTATGTGTCTTTCCAGTCCCCGGCGGTCCCCATATGAAGGTCGTTTCGCTGCCCAGACTGTAAAGCAGAGCTTTGTATTGTTCGTCGTTAAGATTACCTCTGTCAACATTTTTGGGCAACGCAATCCTGGGCTCTGACAATCCCAGAATTCTGTCGCCCGCCGGATTGGGCTTTTCACCAATCGCCTCTATTCGCTCAATCAGCTTCTTCATCAACATTGACAGATCGCTTTGCAGTGTGGCATGCGGTACAAATGGGCCTATATCTAATGGTATGTTCAGTAGCAGTTTTAAGCCCTCATAAGCTATAATCGAAACATCAATTGGGGGTCTTCCCTGAATAATCAGAGAACCGGGTGCACCATCGGGTATGTTTAGTATCGAATCTATGATGAACGAGTACTGAAAACCACCGGCTTTTTGGGACAGCTTGATGCCATTTGTCAAAGGTATTGCATTCAAAATGCTTCTTCTCTTTGCGACCTCGATTTCGTCACTCAAGGCTTCTCGAAATTGTAACAATAGAGAGGGCAATTTCATTAGATCTCCGTCTTGAGGCCCTACGTGGTCAGGCTGAAGAATAGAAATGACTCGTCACTCTACCACCGCTACTTTCGCTGTGACCGCCCGACCGTCAGATTCCAGTCGCGCGAAATAGATGCCGGGACTAAGGTGAAGAGCAATCGGGCATCGGGCAAAGGGCATAGGGCAAAGAGAAAGAGATGACACTAGCTTCCCGGCAACGTCGTAGATCTGCAATCTGGCTTGTGGCGCGTGGTTTGTGGCTAATAACCTGATACCTTGTCTTGCCGTCGTCGGGTTTTGTATGATCTTCAATCCTGCATCGTGTATCGTGGATCGTGCATCGGTCTTTCCCTCCTCCACCCATACCCCACCATCCGTGGTTTTCAGGATGGTGCCATAATACCCTACCGCATAACCAGTTAGCGCATCCATAGGGAAATGGACGGAGCAAAGCGAGTTGCCGGTGCCCGACTGGGGGACCCAGTTCTCTCCTCCATTCGTAGTCTTGATGATTCTGCCACCGTCGCCAACTACATACCCGGCTAGAGCATCCACGGGAAAATGGACACAGCGAAAATAGGTGCCCGGGGTCTGGATGGCCCAGTTCGCTCCTCCATCCGTGGTCTTGAGAATGGTGCTAAGAGGCCCCACGGCATACCCGGTTAGAACGTCGACGGGGAAATGGACAGACTCAAGCCAATCAGGTGTGCCCGAGATCTGGCGGACCCAGTTCGCTCCTCCATCCGCAGTCTTTAGGATGGTGCCCGAGTACCCCACTACATATCCGGTCAGAGCATCCACCGGGAAATGAAGGGACCAGAGATCTGAGGTCGTGCCCGGGGTCAGGGACTCCCAATCTGCTCCGCCATCGGTTGTCTTCAGGATGGTGCTAATCTGCCCCACGGCATAGCCGGTTAGAGTGTCCACGGGGAAGCAAACGGAGTACAGTCCAAGGGTCGTGCCCGACGTCTGGGCGAACCAGTTGGCTCCTCCATTCGTGGTCTTCAGGATAGTACCGGAGTCGCCCACGGCATAGCCGGTTTGTACATCCAGGGGAAAATGGACGGAGTTAAGAGTCCTGGTTGTACCCGAGGTCTGGCTGATCCAGTTCACTCCTCCGTCCGTGGTCTTCAGAATGATTGAAACGCCGAACGCTCCACCTACAGCATATCCGCTTAGCGCATCCGCAGGGAAATAAACGGACCTAAGAACCCTGGTTGTGCCCGAGGTCTGAGAAAACCAGCCGGCTAGAACCAAGCAAGGCAGGATAAATAACCCAGCCAACAGCGAGACCACTCCGTTTTTCACACGACCTCCATCACGGCAGACTCCGCAGCTTTGTCCATCTGCCATTCTCTACAGCGTATTATACAACTTGTCGGGCCAGATTGTCAATTGCTTTGTTGTCATCATCAGGGCCATATGAACCGGTGCCGCTAGGCGATTTGATATCAATTCCTGATATCAAACGGAGACGAGATGGACATCGAGGTAGACTAATCAGGACGTATGCAGATGGATGCAGATTGCCGCTTCGGTGGGCTCCTCGGAATCACGGATAAACCTGCATAAATCCCGATTGACGGGACGCGAAACCTCGCTATAATAGCACCAGCGTATCAGAAGATCAGACGATCAGTTGGCAGGATATCAGAAAATCGGCATATCGGCAAGTAATCGGCTGTTCCCTGTGCCCTCTCTTGCTGAATCCTGCTTGTGCCCCGCTAGCTCAATGGTAGAGCGGCGGATTCTTAATCCGAAAAGGCCATATTCCCAGATCCCCTTCAACTTCATGAGAAATCGCATAGATGTGCTCCAGAATACGGTTTGCACCTTTCTGGCCATCTGAAGGAAATCTGTCCATTACCATACGATTCCGTCTAGACTTGGCACAAATCTGGCACAAGGGCCGGCAGACCACTGCCGGCCCTTGGTCAGATCATATTCATTAGTTGTGGACGCGCCGGACCACGGCACCCAATCCCTAATCCGGCCGTGGTGCGGCCTGCAACAGCCACGGCCGCGCCAGACAGAATCCGGATAGGTATTTATGCCCATTTCTGCAAGGATCGCTATAAAGCCGCTCTAGCGTGTCCCTTAAATGGGTAGGGGTAGACCATTTTTGGAACAGCTGGGGATTTCGGTCTATTGGAGGCTACATTGGCACGAGGTTAGCTCTAACATGGAGGCTGTTCGCACGACTGTGTAGTGAAAATCAGGCAATGTGCTGTCAGGAAGACCTACCGCCGCCGGTCAGCTGATCTCCTGATCTGCCTATCACTGATATCCTGGTGCCCGGGTCTGTTACATCCCTCCGCGCCACCTTCTACACGCGACCCGGCAGACATGATGATACCCGTTGACGCGAGCAAAAATCTGCCTACAATTCATTCTGCCATGGAGGTTTGATGAAAAATGGCATGGTCTTGTTTTTTGCGGGGCTTCTGATCCTTGCACGCCCGGTTTCAGCCGGCTGGTTCACTCAGTCCTCCGGCGGGCTTGAATCGCTGGAGTCTGTCTATTTTCCTGTGGATCCCCTGACAGGTTATACCGTAGGGTATCATGGTGCGATCTTCAAGACAACGAATGGAGGAAACAACTGGTTCAGACAGACTTCAGGCACCACCGAGCGTTTAAATTCTGTCCACTTCCCTGTGGATGGTCTTACTGGATATGCGGTTGGCGGACGTTTCAACAGCTTCTGCACCATCCTCAAGACCACTGACGGGGGCGCCAGATGGGACACCTTGAGCTCGACCGCATGGGCTGACCTTTGCTCCGTTCATTTCCCAGTCGATGTTCAAACGGGGTATGCCGTTGGGCGCTTCGGTGTCATCATCAAGACCACCAACGCAGGGGCCAACTGGATCACACAAAGTTCGGGCACGAGCGAGCAGCTTCGCTCGGTCCATTTCCCTGAGGATGCCCTGACCGGCTACACCGTCGGCTACTATGGCACTATCCTGAAAACGACGAATGGCGGGGCGGACTGGATTCCTCAAACCGCGGGCACCAGTCAGAATCTATATTCCGTTCACTTCCCGGTGGATAGCCTTGTTGGCCACGCGGTTGGTCAAGTGGGCACATTCCTGAAAACAACCAATGGCGGAGCGAGCTGGACACTGGACACTTCGAATACGAATTGGTTCCTTACGTCAGTCCACTTTCCGGTCGATGCTCTAACGGGATATGCCGTTGGAGACCCTGATCTCATTGTGAAGACCACGGATGGCGGTGCAAGCTGGCGTGCCCAGACCTCGGGCGTGAGTAGCCACCTCACATCGGTCAATTTCCCAATTGACACCCAAACCGGCTATGTGGTCGGATATGGAGCCACCATTCTGAAGACCACGGATGGCGGCGTATGGGTGGAAGAAAAGAGAGATCTGCGAATCGAGAGGGCACAAATTAGACTGGGCCAGAACAAACCGAATCCCTTCTTCCGCACTACCGTTATTCAGTTTGAATTGCCGAACGCCGCCCACGTTCAAGTAACCGTATACAATGCAGCAGGCCAACGCGTGAAGATTCTTATTGACGCAACACTGTGCGCCGGCTATCACACGTGCGTCTGGAACGGTCGAGATGAGCAAGGCGCGATGGTTAGATCAGGCATATACTTCTATCGGCTTACGGCACGCGATTTTGACGCCGCGAAGCCGATGGTGATTGTGAGGTAGTTGGATAGAAGAGCGGTCGGGTGCGACAGAAAAACTTGAGGCCCGGTCGATTCGAAAACTTGCCACGCCCTTCGGTCTGACGGTACGCAGCCCATTATTCGGTGTGCGCAGTAAGAAACCAGGGGTCGGTGATGAACCACCGACCCCAGTGCTATTCTCGTCTGCGGCGGTCGGCGCTATCTCGCCAGCACCACCTTCTTGCGGTTCAAGTAGGTTCCCGCTTCGAGTTCGACGAAGTAAACGCCGCTGGCCACGTTCTTGGCATCCCATTGCAGCCTGTAGATACCCGCCGCCTCAACTTTGTGCTTGACTGTGGCGACGACGCGTCCGGTTACGTCATAGATCCTCATCCTGACGCGGCTGGGACGAGCCAGTCCGTAGTCGATCGTTGTACGTCGGTTGAACGGATTCGGCCTGGGCGCTTTCAGGTAGAACCGAAACGGTATCTTCCCGCCTTCGTCTTCCTGGACCCCGCTTCCGCCGGCCAAGGCCTGTTCCTTCGGTTTTTCGTACTGTTCCCAGATGATTCGGTGGCAGTACACGTTCGAACCGGAGAGTTTCTTCAGGATCAGCCGGGCGTTCTTTGCTATAATCGTCTGGGGCACCCAGTATGTGAACCGGTTGATGCCGGGCTTGAGCTTCACGTTCGTCTGGATACGACTGTCGACTCGAACCCTGACCCAGGACTCACCCTTCCGAATATCCAAGCCGGCAGTCTCAGGGTCATGAACTTCAAAGGCGTCGCTTTCTCGGCTGCCGGATTTGGCCTGGGGCAGGTAGAGCTCAAGCGTGACACGGTACTTGGCTGACGTATCAGTGTGGGGCAAGAAGTAGATCAGACTATCCTTGGCGTAGTCGCACTTGACCGAATCGAGGGTAATTCCGCCGGTCCGCCGGTGTGTGAACGGCGTCGAGTCACCGAGTTCCATGTAGTAGTAGGGGAATGGGAATCCTGTTCCTGCGAATCCCCACATGAGCGGTTCCTGGGTGAAGTTCTGCTTCAATCTCAAAGTCTCACCGGCCACCTCCGTCCAGAAGCTGAAGGTGTAAAGGTTGAAGAAGTCCATCCAGACTTCGCTGTGAGCGTATAGCGATGGATACTCGGTATTGCTCAGGACCTGCGGTTGCGTACCCCAGCCCTCGCCCATAGCATCCCAGCGCCGACCCATGATCAGAGGATTGGCTTCGGTCTCCTCTTCCCAGAGCACATATTCCTTCGAGATAGTCGGGTATTTCGCAACGTTGGTGGTGACGGTCACGGTATCCACCCTGAATCCTTCACCGCCAGCGTAAGCAAGGTATCGGATTACTGCATAGTCGCTGTTGACCTTTTCCGCCCAGACCACCGATATGTTCCCACCATAGCATTCAATCGAGGGACAGGTCGAAGAATCGGACGAGACAGAGATGTTGCCGGTTGTCCACTCAGAAGCCATTTTCACGCCATAGTAGATGTCCGACGGTTCATACTGATCAGGTGGGCGAGCCCAGGTCATGTATGGAATGCCATAGTAGTCCGTGGCAATCGATGGCGCCCGCGTGCGCGGGTTGTCGGGGAAGGATAGCGAATCCGGCGTCCATGAGTCGACGACCTCGGTGTACTGCGACTGAGGGTCGTTGTAAGGAAACCGCAGGTACTTGATATTATCCTCAAACCAGCCCGCAAGGATCTCAGTCCTTGCCTTGAAGCCGATGTGGACGGTATCGTAGCAGAAGCTGATGCTCGGAGCCGAGTACACCTCGGAACTCACCATCGGCGGTGCTGCGGCGATTGTGCACGGCTGAGCCCAGAAGTAGCTCGAGGAATCCTTGAAGCTATAGATGATGTACTTCTCGGTCTCATCAAGCCAGGCAATGACCTTTTTCTCGCCATCTTCGCTTGTCGCAAGGGCTGGGAAGATGCCTTCTCCAATATAGGTAGTGTCCCACGACTGTCCAACATCACTTGACACCGAATAGAACACCGCCAACGGCAGCGTATCCCAAGGCGGATAGTTGTCAAACCATGCCCGATGCAGGTTACCACAATAGTCCCGCAGGATTTTGCGAGCGTTGTTCTTGGCGGTCAAGGGAGTAGGCCAGCTATTCGTATAAGTCTTCTTAAAGACCACGATGTTGTCGTTTGTGCTAATGCGCTTAGTCCACAGTGTCCTGAGCCAACCGTCCGTTGTCCAGGCCGACTGCGGGAAAAAATTATTTGACGTTGCCGAGGGAGAAACGAGAATCCGAGGTCCCCATTCATCGCCATGTCGTGCTCGGACGAATACCCTATTTTCGTTCTCATAGACAAAGTACCTGCCTGCAACATTCTGAGAATATCCGTAGTCAGTTCTTGCCCGGCTTGGCTCGACCACTTTCCACTCTTCAATAGGCACGTAGCGTTGGAGCAACTTCACCCACTTGAAGATGTAGCTTCTCAGGTTGTACACTACGCCACCATGGCTACTCACGCCCATATATACATAGTCTTTTCCACTAGAAAGATGGAAGTATTGTTCATCTATCTCGTATATCTCTGTCCACGGCGATGAGGGTCCGAATCCCCGGTAGCATACATGCAGCACAAACCCGAAGCTAGTACGATGGCTACCGAATGCAACCACAAGCCGACCGCCTTTGTCATACGCGATGGATGGCGGACAGGGGTCATAGTACGGGATGTTGGAAAACTCGTACCACGTAAACGTCCCGGCCGTATTAGAAAGCTCATGACCCGCAACCCCCGCTCGCCAGTAGTTAGTCCCCTGATCATATCGATTCACCGCAACGAAGATGCTGTCGCCGGCAATGCATATCGCCGGAGGCGATACCAAATCCGGACGCTGAATATCGTAGCTGAGATGCAGAATGTTACTCCAATGCCACACGTACAACCCGGCCTCATTGGTCGTTCTGAAGAGGTGGACGTAATCAACCCACCAGTTGGAACCCTTTGGCTGCCTGTATGCATAGACGATGTGCGGATTGTTGGCCGCATCAACAGTGATCACCGCGTACACAGGCTCGGCCGATAGTGGGTACGAAGGGGGTATTAGGGGGAGAGCGTCCGAGAACGTGTTCCCGCCGTCCGTTGAAGCTCGATAGAATCCTTGATACTCATAGTCACCGACCTTCATCGAATAGACTATATGTATGCAACCGGACCCATCAATCGCGACGCGATTCCCATTGTTGAATGACGTTGCCAGGCTATCGCGCGAGTTCCCTGTCTGCCCCGGTGTTGCGTAGACTTCATTCGAGAAGTCAGAGTAGCGACGGACTTCAGACTCATTCTTGAAGGCCCTAACTTTGTATCTGTACTTCTTCCCACTCTCCAAGTTGACATCAGTGAATCCAGTCTGGTTTTGCCCGACTTCCGAGTGGTAGGTGAATCCTCCTGTCTCTATCGCACGGTGTATTTCATACCCGTCTTCAAGAGCGCTTTGATCATTCCACGAGATTGTGACAGAAGTGGGAAGTATGTTTCCGACAACAAGACCGGTCGGGGCATTCAGCCACGGCCTAATTATATAGACCGAATTCGAAGGGTTTGAGAGAATACTGCCGCAGACGGATGCCACGCGATACTCGTAGGTTATGCCAGGATCCGGATTGTCGGGGAAGGGCGGATAGTTTGGCCTCCCTCGTTCTTCCCAGTTGCCGGACCCAACACGCCGCTGAACTGTGAATCTTTCCACGTATGATGAGTGGTAAGCCCAGTTTAGCGTCAAACCGTTTTCGTTGACAATCGCTGTCAAGTTATAAGGGCAACCGGGGACATTGACCGAGCCTTCGTATGGGTAATAGTTCCCAAAATATGCATTTGTTGATTGCCCTTTAGAAATAGTATAGTAGAGAGTCATACCCTCTTCAACTACAGGATTGCTAAAAGAAGCGGGCCAAACATCACTGGCATATAAATGGATATCATACTCATTCATATACAAACCCACCAGAGCATAATGGGATGGGGTAAAATAGACCGAGATGTCGCCGGGAAACCTTGATTCTGCCCACGCACTTGTTAGACTACTAGGCCTACCACTCCAGATCGGCATTTCTGGGTCGCCGAATAGATTCAACCACGCTTGAATCCGTCGATACTCATTATCAGATTGACAGAGAGATATAAAGGCGGCCTTATGAAGAGCGAATGTATTCCCAAGTCTTATGCGTTTGGCCAAAGTAAACTCAAAATAGTACCGTTGGTCATATCGCTCTGAAACCCCTTCGCCCGGATGGGCAGACCAGTAGAATCCCGATCCTGCATTCCCAATAAACGCTACTGCTCCGCTTGCGTTGAATATAAAACAAGAGCCAGGACATTCTTGATTGAGATTAAACCATCCTACATCGCATGCGGTTGAATAGACTATCGCAATCCCCGGACCGCCCAGTGCCAAAATCTCATCTTTGTCTAACCAGTCATTATGATATTCATAGCCGACTCCAAGCTTGTTAAAAGCGCCGTGGTCGATGTGGTTTACAAAATGCTGCCCCGAATTGAATTTCCCTTTACAATCTTCTTCATGGTCACCGGACTCACTGTCATACTCTCTCAACATTGCAAAATTACTCGGTATATATCCCCAAGCGTGAATCCATTCTTTCCCCCATTCATTTTGCGTTTGCCAATCTGCATCGAAAGCCATAAAGAAACACTTCTCAACAAAGGCGGGATCTGGATTTCTCTCATAGTATAAGAGCTTGTTTACAAAAGTCTGTACATGATCGCGCTTCAAGACTGGTGCTCGACCGAGGAATACGTCTGGATAGAAATCTATGTTGTCTTGTACTTCACCGAATTTGTTGTCGTTATCTTCATCCCAACTTCGGTCGAGATCAGAAAAGTAGAGATCTGTTGGAGATTCCCCCTCCGCCGTCTCATGCCACAAGCGGCAAGGAACATTACCGAGTTCAGAATTATTAGACCCACCGCCTAACAACACCCACACTGTTCCATGATTTTGATAATAGTCCTTTATACAATTCCTAATCTTCTCTTGAATGTCTCTTCCATTATAATGCTGTCCGATCCAGTCCACACTGAGCATTTGAGTATACCAACCCTTCTTTGTCTTCCAATCAACCAAGGGTTGAAACCTACTCTTAAAAGAATCCTGTGTTATTACTATATATGGTATTTGTGATGTAAACTCTCCTTTTCCGTAGCTAATAGGGACTACGTCCTTGGAATTCAAGACAAGGTTTTTCACAGCTTCACAATAGACCTCCTCACTTTGTGCACTGCGGTATTCTATAACAAGATCATCAGCTTTTTTCTTCCGCGATTCCGTCTTTATTACAAAAACAATGTCTGTCAGTAACTTCAATTTGCCTGATTTTGGGCAGTATTGTAGCGGATACAACAAGAAACTTGCGATTCTGTACCCGCCCAGCGAACCGATATGCTTCAATTCGACCAGGCGACCGGGAAATTCAGCATCACTTGAATATATCTTAATATTACGTAAAGTAGATGTATCACCAACAGAGTGGAGTGGTTTCTCTTTTTGCTTCGGCTCGATATTGAATTTCCCTATTTCTTTAGTGCTGGTTGTCTTGATCTCTATTGATTCGAATTCTTGGTCGTGAGGAATAAAAACATGAAGTGATTTCGCAGGCAGTGCTGGTTCACCGGGCTTAAACGGGCAGACACAGTGTAACATAGCTATTCTGTCAACATCCTTCACTTTTCCGAATGTCAGATCGCTTGGCGAAAAGACTTGTTTGATTTCTATGGTATTCGCAAAACAAAAGCTTGTGAAAAAAGCAACAAGATATACACCTCTATTCATTTCATACCTCCTTCGGTATCATAAGCTAAAGACTACTTTGACAAATGAAAACGAAAAGGCATCACCGCCTAGATGTAAATCACTGGAACTCGACAGCTCACAGGGATAGTAAGGTCGCAAGACTGCTCTAACTTGAACCTCTTCAGAGATAGCAAGACAATCCATTGCTCTCCACCCCAATCCGATACCTAGCTTTATCATTGGTCGAAAGAAAGTATGCGTATATTCCCATGGATGGTCTGTTAAGATGCGAAGGCCAACTCCTAGGTATGGTAGAATAAAGAACTGCGGATTGGACAGTGTATATCCTTTACCAATGACTAGATTTACTGCATGCAAATCCCCCTTATGTGACCATAGCGGTAATTGGCCACTATAACCTGGTGGTGCTTTCCAGTGTTCCCTAAAAGCGAAGTATTCGTATTCAAACCCGCCACAATATGAATTATTCAGATATCCATAAATGAGACCGCAGTTAATCAATGGCGAATGATCTCGCTCCACCCATGCTGGAGCACGATCACCTTGGTACTTGTAGACAAAATATAGGTGGTTAACTTGAGCGTAAATGTTGAATTTGGGAGTTCCCTTAGATCCGTACGCCAAGCCAACAAGTTGAGTAATACAAACTAACTGACAGAAGAGACGTTTGGTTACCTGAAATTTATCTACATATTCAGAATCACGACCAAACTTGAGAATAGGTACCTTTCTATTACTAATTTTTAAAAGGGTTGTGTCCTGATTTCGCCAGGAATTCAAGTTCTTGATTAAGATATTTGGAAAGAAAGTGAATCGTTGAATGAAACCCAGAATCATGCGCAATAAACAAGAATTACCCATTAGTCCCCCGCTGGAGAAAAACGATACTTTGGCGTAATCCCAAGCCAAAGATTATTTGTTTACACAACAAACCCTCCTTGCCAACAGTATTAGCCACAACCCAGGAATCTATTTATATTGCAGGTATGCGACTACCGCGATTATATTCATAAAATGAATCTTGTCAATAGAAATTGTCAAGCGTGCACACACCTCGTTACCAGTATTGGGGCCACCATCACTCCTGCGCTCGTTGAGCAACTCCGGAGGCCAATGTCTATTTCTAGACCCATGGATATTGCGGCGTGTTTCGCGCTCAAACGGTAGGCTATCGAGGTTCCCCCATAAAACCGAACCGGGCCGCAGCCCGAAGGCTGCGACCCGGAGGGGGAGTTGAGAAATAATAGCAGGCACCCGGAAAAGTCAAGGCAGAGAATCGCGCTGTGGCTTCAAAGCTGGAATGGCCGTTGGTGACCATTCGATAATTGTACCGACGATCTGATGAAGATGATGGGCCGTCGGTCAACGAATCTCTCGAATGATGCCCAATTGCACGAACTCATGCTTTGACCTCTACCCCACCAGCCCCCACCTGCCTGGGCAAGGCAAGTTGCTTTCAGCACCGATGTCCTCTTCACCCCGCACTGCCCGCTCCGATTTCGAAATTCGGGATCTCACCGCGTGTCGCCCCTAGATTATTGACACAGTTCTAATACCTTCTTATAGAACAGGTCGTGTTTCTCCATCGCTTCTTCTGTCCAAACCTTATTCCTGTAATCGTAGTAATCAAGCATTTCCTGTAATGTCGGCTCAAGTCTTACTTCCACATCAACATGATGTGTTTCGATTGCACTTTTGGCATCAGTCAGATCTACTATGGGTTCTATCATGAAAATTATCCTGGAATGGGGTAACGAAAAAGCATAAGGATCTATACCAAAACCAAGAATCTTGTTGTTAGGAAACCCAATTGAAACGAGTTGGTCATTGTATTTACAGATATTCATGAAAGTCCCGGCTGCGCTATAGATGTTCTCGGATAGAACGTAGATCTTTCCCTTGTAATTTAAGGCGCTGCTGTCAACATCTACGTTTTCGACTTCTCGCATTACGAGGAACTTCTCATTATCGAGGAATTCTATCTTCTCTATCTTGCCTTTTTTCAGTATCTCGCTGCCAGACGAGTGGCGGGCGATGTAACTCTTGTTCAACTCGGTGTTCTTGGTGCCCAATACGCTCCTCCCCGCAAGGGAGCCTTTGACTAACATCAGAATCAGCGATTTCCACACCATATCATCTCCACCGCCGTTATCTCGTATATCAACTACGACGCCATTGAGTGCCGCACTTTTGTATTTTTCGATCTCGTCCTTGTAGAAAGTGACATATCTAGGCTGCATTGCTGGCAAAATGATGTAAAGGATGTTATTCTTGAGTAGCGTTACTGACGGCTTTCTCTGTTGCGGTATCTCGTCATAAACAACCCTGGTCTCTTTGTTGAAATTGATGTGGATCGTTTCGCCTGTTGTTCTTTCAAAATCGAACTCGACCATTGGCTTCTCTGATGGCACTTTCAGGTATCTATAGAACTGAGGCTCTACATCTTTCTTAAGCTCATAATCCCATCCCATCTCAATACCATTATTCCTCAGTCCTGCAATAATACTATCGGGTGTTTGATTCTCGCATTTGATGATCTTCATGCCCTTAGGATAAGTTAGACCATCGCGTGTCATGTCATGTAGAGTATAGTAGTCTCCTCTAAAGTATAGAAGAGGGAGCGATACTAAATTCACCTGGTTTTTGAGACGTAAGAACGTTTCATAAGTCTCGGCAAAGGCGTAGGCATCATCGGCAACGAAGCCGCTGTAGTAGTCAGATGCTCCAAAGCACTTTATGAAGAAATGGCTTCCGCGGCAGAGTGTCATTGTATTGTGTAATAGTTCAACAAAGTCGCCCGTGGTGTTAAGACTCGCAATTTCTTTGCGGTTCTTTGATAATAATTCAGGGACATCAGTACCGTAAATCTGCTTGTTGATTCGTGTGAGCGGGAAGACCTGCTCCACAATCTTGGTGAACTTGTCGTAATCTCCATACATTTGTTTCTTTGACAGCACCGGCATATTGTAGTCAGGCACTTCGCTTACTTCCCACTTCCCGTTCTTGAATGAATAGTAACCACTTTGAAGCCGTGATCCCCCTCTTGTTACAACAAACTGGGTAAGCCCTCGCATTACTGGTTTCAAGCCCAGAAGCAATTGAGGTCGCTGAGCAGTGTAGATGGTCCAGCTTTTCGCGGGATTTTGCGAGTTGAACCAACATGAAACAAAACACAAACTCGTGTCGTTGTGTTCTTGGTTGGTGATGATGCTATTGCGACCGATCTCCACTGGCACGAGACCAATGTATTTCCTGTTCCACAAGTTGCCGTCCGGTGTTCCCCAGGTGATTATTCTGTACTTCGATAGATCTGCTCTCAATGCTGAAGTGTCATCAAGAATTCGCGCAGCCTTAAATGTGGCGACGTTTAATCCTTTGACGTATTCCCGGATCTTGCTCTCAATATCGGGACTGCCTTCGCTTGTTGAAACAATCAACACCGTGTTGGCGCTGGTCGTATCAGAGCAGTCTTTTAGATTGACCGGCAGATAGATTCTCTCCTTCTTGTTTTGTGCATGTCCGCTCGGGCAAAATAGCATTAAGATTAAGAGTGTGGCGCCTACCAATACGTGCAGTTCACTCATATCACACCTCCCATGTTATATTAGCTTCTCAGGCGAAGTCAATGGTTGTCACCTCATTTATTGTCGTGTTTCAGCAAAACTGAGCGCTGAACGCGGTACGGAATCATTCTAACGACAAACCGCTGGCTGTCAAGCGGATTGATGTCGCGTTACCGCGTTGATTACAGTGATGCAAAGGCCGATTACAGCGATTCCTGCGAAAAACGCCATCAATTATCCCTCGAAATGCTCGGGACGCACACGACAGCGCAGAGATGAGGACAGCGGATTACGGTGATGTCGGGACAGGGCACCGTTGATCCCGGTGATCATCCCGGCAGATGGCGGAGATATTCACTTTCATTATCGTCGATCGTGCACCGCGCGTCGAGGATCGTGCCTGTTAGCTATTGTCCATTGTCGAGCGGAACGTATCGAGTTTCTGCAAGTCTCGAGGATTTCGAGAGATCGAGATGATCCGACCCCAGCCCAGCCCCAAGTTGCCTTCAGCACCGCCGTCCGCTCTGCGCCCGAACGTCCGTCCGATTTCGAAAGTCGAGATTTGAAGCAGTTTACCCCGGCATCTTTCCAACCTTCTCTTCAATCTCCTCCGCCAGGCTGATCTCGCCCAACAGCAAACACCAACCAGGATTATGATATGAGAAACCAACCTGCAAATCTCAATAGGATGCTCCGCAAGCGGCCCATTTCGTCTGAAATTTAACAACCGCCTAACAGTTGCATGTCTTGTAACTATGGGCTATATCTTTCTTGTCTTGGACTACGGCGCGGTATGAAGATTTCGACTTTCCTGTGTTCTTTGCGGATTTCTTCTCTTTCACCAACAGATATTGTTTCAGTGTCCAGATTTGGGATAGCCTTACCTCTCGGTATTGTCAAAATGTCGGCTTCATCGATCACTTGTCGGTTACTTAATACATCAAGAATATATCTCCGCGTATTCTCGGCGCGGTCTGCTGATAACAGGTAGTCGTATTTGTCGTTGCCAAGATCACAAGAATATCCAAGCATGTAAACCCGATGCCCAGTGCGATGAAGTTTCCACAAAGTGTCAGCTATTTGACTTCTGATGACCTTCCTATTATCATCAGATAATACTCGTACATTTAATTCGAAATATATGATCTTTGCCAAGCTACAACCGCTAAGGATGTCTGTTTCAATGCTCCTGCAATACTTGTGACACTCATTTCGAGTTATTGCTAGATATCTATAATCCTCGATATTTCCCATACCAGCGTTAATTCTATTCTCCAGTTCCTGCTTCATTGAGCGAAATGATTTCAGTAGTTTCAATTTTTGACTAATTGAGGGAATTTCACGTTCCAGAATTTGGCCTCGTTCAATCATGTCGACTTCATTCATATCTGCTATCATATTCTTGACAGGGTGTCCATCTGCAATACCTAATGCTGTTCTTATTTCGACGACATCAGCACGCAGGGTATCTATACCTGCTTTAATGAACTCCAAGCCTGTCATTTTCCTCACAGCACTGCATTGTATCTGCGCCAGTATTACGCATAGAGTGGTGAATGCGCTGTACTTATTCATTTTAGCGCTCCTTTTTGTAGCATTACCTTGATGTTACGCAATTTACTCTTAGTGTCGTTTGAAATCGTGCGGTCGACCAGAGACCTGTTGATCAGATTCATCGCGCTGTCAACCTCATTACCGTATAGATACAAGTCCAAGTAGTTCAAGAGGTCTCTTTCTGCAATCATTAATAATATTAGCGAATCTTCTTCTAGTATTCTCGGCGTATCTATTCTTTGAGTATCGCGGCCAGTCACGAGGGTAACGGCATTTCGCAGAGTCATGTCTATTATTATATTCGGTCTATTTATTGCGGTGACTACCTTAACAGTATCATATCCATCTTTCGAGAAGGTCAATTTATAAATGCCCCTTGGGAATCTAGGGAACGTATGAGTTGTACGCCAATTTCGACTGATGCCGTTCGGCAATGGATCCAATCCTACTACAGCACCAATGGGATCAGTCATGAAAGTGACTTTGCTATGCAATTTACGCAACGCGACCGTATCAACGAGTGTATTGTCGTTTCTTAGAAACACAGATTGAGATTCAAACACATCGCTTGGTTCAAAAACCAGTTCATAAGTTCCTGCGCGAATACCCATATCTATGTTTGCCTGCACTATCTCCAATTGAGCATTTGATCTCACGTTTCTACAGTCCAGTCTTATGCGCCTAAAAAAATGTTGGAGATACACGCCGAGTAATTCCTCCTTTGTGTTCAAGGATGGTTCGTGACGCAGAACAATTTCAAGCGTTGCACCTTCGGGATATTTTCTCATAGCGATGACTGTGCCAACATTGCATGTTAGGCTGAAAAAGCATACTATATAAAAGAACAAACGCAGATGCCTTGCCAATGACAAAGTCCCAGCCATGGCAAGCAGAAGTGAACCTGAGAAAGCAAGACCATATATCCAAATAGGGAAAAATCCACCTCGATCAAATATATCAATATATCCACGAGTTAGTACACCTGCCACAGAGATCAGTAGTGAACAAACAACCCATTTCATGTAGAACTCCTTTGTCCTCTGACTAGAGATTGTCCCGTCCATTGTTGAAATTCATCAGCGAACCTAGCATAAGATACTACTACGCAACCACGCTCTGGTCAAGAGCTGTTTTCTGCCGCGGGGCAGCAAGTAAGACCGGGATGGACCGATAGCCTTTGATCCGACGGAAGCGTTTCTCGGCTTCCAGAAGCCCCAGCGCCGCCCAGCGTTCCGCCATGCCGCCATCACGCCACCGCTTCACGTTGCGGCTCCTCTACCGCACCAGTGCCCCGATCCTGTCTGGGCAAGGCAAGTTGCTTTCGGCACCTACGTCCGCTCTGCGCCCGAACGTCCGGCCCGATTTAGAAATCCACGGGCTGACCGCGTTTCGCCTGTTGTAATTTGACTAGCATCGACATCTGTAAAATGCGTAGCCGGTACCCCGGTGCCCTTGGTCCCGTCTTGAGGGAAGCTGACCCCCCAAGTCCCTATCTGGCATCTCTACCCGCCTTGGTCTTGATGTCCTTCTTCTTGAGGTGTTTCTTCATGAAGGCGTCTAACCATTTCTGCTTGGCGTCGACGCCGGAGCGAATAGCTTCCAGCCAACCCTCACGCAATATAGCAGTGATTCGAGCACTGTCGGATTCGAATTTCTTCCAAACCGGGCTTGTGACGATGATATAGTGGTCCTGGTGCAGGCATAGGGCTTCGGAGTCAGTCAAGGCCGGTTCGTATTTCTTCATGGCATCGACGATCTTTCGGTTGCTCTCCTCCCAGCCCGCATCAGGACCTGGCAACCATTGCGGTTCGACATTGTTATACCTCCACAGGACGGAAGGCTTGAACCGCTCGTCCCACGTGCCGTACTGCCCGGTCTCCTGATTGAGAAGGCAGACTTCCACCCCCCCACCTGCCGGACCATAAGAGCCTGGCACATACGTCAATCGCGCGGCAAGCATTACCAGATCGAACGGTTTTATGATCTTGAACCGGCCCCTCACTTCACGCCATTGTCCAGGAACTATGTCCGACACCGTGATCTCGTCTCGGGTAATGACCTCAGCTCTCATCGAGACGAATTTGACGTAGTATTTCTGTCCGGGCGCAGGCGGTCTGACGTCAGGCTTGAAACGAAACCGGTAGACAACCTCAAAGACCTCATCGACTTTCGGGTACTTGCCGGGAATGTACGCCTTGTGTTCCGTCTCTTTGACCAAAGGGCATTCTGGCTTAGTAGCCAGACTCGTGGTCATGGCAAAAACAACCATGAGCACACTTGATGCAAGCCAGTTTCTCTCACGATGGCTCACGTCTCCTCCCTGGTTCGGCACTATGGGCTGAAAAATAGAAACAACTCGTCACTCTATCACCACCACTTTCTTCGTGATCGTCTGACCCTCGGCGTCCAGCCGGACGAAGTAGATGCCGGGATTCAGATGAATGACAATCGAGGCCGGAGTAGCGGGCATAGAGCCAAGAAGAAGAGACTTCACCAGCTTGCCGGCGACGTCGTAAACCTGCAACTTAGCACCTGGCATATGGCTTGTGGCTAACAGCCTGACGCCCTGCGTTTTCGTCGTCGGATTCTGGAGTATTTTCAGTCCCGCCCATTGCCTATTGCCCATCGCCTCTTCGCCCACCGATGTCTGTCTTATCGCAAAGGAAGAATCGCTGAAGTCCCACGCCGTGCCCCTCGGCTTATCCTCACCTGCCCTCGGCGGACCGTAGGCCCAGATCATGATTCTGCAGGAATCGGCCAGAGTGTCCGGGACGGTCCAAACAAACAACGTATCATTGGAATGTTGGAGTGATGCAAGGTTGGAATAATGGAGGCCATTGTCAAAGGAAACAAACAGAGAAAACGAATCCGCGCCCGGCGGGGTGAACTTCTCCCAGGTGATGGTGAATTGAGAACCGGGTTGTAAAACCTCACCACCATTTGGTTGATGTAAACGAACTCCTTCAATCTCCCAGATTTTAGTTTCAGTACGTACATAAGGAGAATCAACCTCCCCAGATTCGATTATCTCAGGGTAACCGTTCTTGTTTAAATCGTACACATATACTTGGGTATAACTGTGCCGATTGCCAGTCGGATGTGCGTATGCAGTATAGATTCTTTCGAAAATATTGTTCCCGCATGCTCTATAAATCGTCCAATTGTTGGCAATCGCCCAAACGAGTTCTTCTTGACCATCGCTATCTACATCACCACAACCACTTGTTCCACGGTACAAACGTGGATGTAATCCGCCAATGGAATCCTTGAATATTATTGAGTAATCGTCATTGCCGGTTGATTCCCATATCGAAAGTACATAAGTCCACATCATGTCATGTACATGGCGGTGCTGGAATATAAACTCGATTTTCCCGTCCTGATCTAAATCATGAGTTGGCAAGGCATCACTACAATTGTACACCTCAATAGTATCTTGGAAAGTTCTTCGATATTGATTATCACCAGAGCATTCGAAAACAAGAATCGTTGGACGATTTGGAAAGCCGTCAGCTGCTCCAAAAACAAACTCCAATCTACTGTCGCCATCAAAATCGCCAATCGCGTGAAACGGATTCACAACATGATTTTCAATTACTGTGTCCTTGAAAACTATAGAGTATTGGTTATCACCGCTATTTTCAAATATATATACATAATACCAGTCGTTAAACAGAAATTCCTTTCTACCGTCTTGGTCAAGATCAGTGACGTAAATAGGATGACATATGTTTCCACTTACTTCATACCACCAACGCCAGACAAGCTTTTTAGGAAAAGACGTGTCGGTTCTCGCTTCATAAATCTCTATTAAGTAATAAGGCGCAGTATCGGGATCGGTCCTTTTTACCACCATATCATAGAGGGAATCGTTATCTAAATATCCAACATCCCAAGAAATTCCCCGCCTGTTCTTATGCCATTGCAGTGAGTCAACGAGTGAGTATCTGTCCCACTGCCTATAACTATAAAACAACGTAGAAAAACTGTCTCTCGTGACTGCTGAAAAAATTAAATCATCATTATTATCGCGATTTGCATCAAGACATCTGATGAATCCCCAAGATCCAGCAATACCCTTGGTAATGTAACCTGTTTGCTTAAAATTAGGATTTGATATACTGAAAACGGTAAATAGGCAAATAAAAGTGACCATCATAATTGCTCGGGAGGGCGCGACATCTAGTCACTCCCTCCATATCTTGTTTTATTTACAAATCGTCAGTTTTCTAAACAAGGTTGTATCACCTAAATTCAATTTCAAATAGTAGATACCGTTTGGTAAATCTGAAACAGGAAACCTTATAATGTTCTGCCCTGCGTTTCTCATTCCAGCAATGACTTTTCTCTGTTCTCGGCCAGTTATATCATAAAGAGAAATTGTTGTTCTGGAAGCTATTTTAAGTTGGAATATAATCGTTGCCATATCCTTTACAGGATTCGGATAAAGGGTCAGTCGAGAACCTGCATTGTAACTGTTTAAACCTGTGGACTGACAGCCACCCCCTTTTGGTTTTTTCTCAAATTGATATAGTTTGAGCGAAGCCATTGTAGCAAAGGGGCCTCCTTCTTTCTTTATTGTTAGCCTTACTCGATGGTCACCCAGATACAATTCTGGAGGAATCGTAACGATGAGTGTCTCCAATTTAGCTGATTGAAACGAATGGATGCCAAAGTCAACATTGTCTACAGTAAGTCTCACTTGAGTTCTTTCGTTTCCTTCGTGATATCACAGTATTAACACTTTGTAAATGAAATTATTATTGTACATAAGAAAGGGTAATTCGTATTCGAGTTGCTCTTGGGCATAGTCCACCGAATGATTTGAGTAATTAATGAAACCGTCTCTTTCAAGACAATAATACGAAGGCATTGGCTTGCCAACCTCAGCTTCATAATAGAGAAGGGGTCCTGTTCTACCTTTGTCCCACCCAAAATAGAGATGACGGAACCAAACTTGACCAACATTACTCGAAGGATATTCTGTCCAAAGACCGTACATCTCATC
Source organism: uncultured bacterium (assembly GCA_964354155.1). Lineage (GTDB taxonomy): Bacteria > Hydrothermota > Tepidihabitantia > SM23-42 > CAYGYG01 > CAYGYG01. The sequence goes on from CAYGYG010000004.1 coordinate 71,356, forward strand.
CCAGAAATTCTCAGGAATGGCTCGCATTGCAGCATGAGGGTAGTAAGAACGAATATCAGTCTCTTGTACATATCCGTAACCCCATGTGGGGCTCCAATAGCAAATATCAAAGTTGTCAGTTGGCGGAAACGGACGATGTTCGCCCCAGAGATAAAACTGCCCCCATGTACAGACAGGGGATTCAGACGGATAGGGTGATAAGCTTCTATTTGCTGGTTCGCTGAATATTGGCGGGTAAGGTAAGAAACCCCACATCTCATAGATCTCCCGACTGTCTCTTATGCCTGCTACTTCTTCTTCAGACCAAGTGACAAAAAATTTGTCACCGTAACATTCCACAAAAGGAGTTAATGATCGCGTATTATCGGAAATAGTTATTCTTAACGGGTCTTCATCAAGTGGTGGACACCAAATACCATTTTCTCTTTTCCGGTAAAAAATATCGTCAGGGAGATGCGTATTTCTTTCCCAAACCACATGAATATCGCTGTTGCCATCAGCTGCTATACAAGGTGAATAGGCCCAGTAATACGAATCCAATGTTTCGAATATGACATTCCCAGGATCAGTTTCATCGTATCTGAAACGCGCATGTTTTGTATATCCTCCCGGCGGACTTATTAGTTGACCATTATAGACAACGGAGATGTAGTCACCAGTTGAAACCATGGATACTTGAGCAGGAATCAGACCCTCTGGTTCGGGGATTATTAAATTATGCCACTCGTTGGTAAGGGGATCACGCCAGACATAATAGAGTCCAACTTCAGGAGAGAGCGTTCTGTACGGAAAAATAGCACAAGCCACGGGTGCAATACTAGTAATTGGGAAAGCCATTGTTATTGATGAATTTGAAAACGGACAGAACCAAACACTTGGATCACTTATATGCTCATTAATAGGCCAAGTGAAACCGCCATCTGGGGAAAAGGCATAATATACATGATTATCGGATGGGCTAAAAGATTGATCGTATACGATATGAAGATTCTCGGAGCCATATACTCTTACCAATCTACGACCTCCACTATAAGGTGTAAATCCATCGAATATTTGTTGAGAAAAGGTCATCGTTACAGCAACCAACAACAGTACTATATTAATAGAATGCTTCATTTTGCCTCCTTATGTTATATTATAGATTGTTTTAGCTTCTTGTCAATACTACAGTTATTGTCTTTTTGCCTGCCAAAGAAATTGCCGAACTGACGGTCTATAATGAACCTATTGGGATCTGTTTGAGCATTACCTCCTTGTCATATCAATTCTCTTCTTCAAAAGTGTCATTTTTAGTAAGATTTTGTGCTAAGTTTGTAATTTCTCTGACCGACGGATTGAAAACAGGCCCTTCTGCAATTATTCCCTTCTTGAAGCCACAGACCGTAGGTATATTTGTTTCATCCATGCAAATATCTCTGTAAATATCCACAATTTTATCAGAATCAATATTTACACAGACGTGTTATGTTTCGGCCAAAACTGAACGTCTTGTCGTTGTCGCATGATACACTTCTTAGAGTTGTTCAAGCACTGTCGTCTCTCCGCACGTATTATGAGGCCTTTGGCGCCGGTTGTCAAGCGGATTGACGGCGGCTGATGGCATCAACCATTTTCGATTGACGAATGACGAAACCTCGCTATAATGTCAGAGCGTATCAGGGGATCAGACGATCCGTCGGAGGATGATCGGGAAATCAGCGTATCAGGAAGAATTGCCGAGCTTCAGTCCATTTCTCCCTGTACCCTGTTCCCTGATCCCTGTCCCCTGCTTGTGCCCCGCTAGCTCAATGGTAGAGCGGCGGATTCTTAATCCGTAGGTTACAGGTTCGAGTCCTGTGCGGGGTATTGCGGTGCAAGGCACCGTCGATTACGGTGATAAAAGGACTGAGATCCCTCGGTGCCCTCGGGACGACGAAGCATCGGATTACGGTGATACGACTGCGACAGGATACAGCCGACAGTTGACAGGGACGGAACGGCCAACGGCAGGCCGAGGAATCGGCCTCGTCGATTACCCCATTAGATGCTATGGAATAAGGAACGCATCTAACGGGGCAGGCGGAGATTTCGGTGCAAGGCACCGATGATTACAGTGATGGCACGGCAGATTACTGCGATGAAGCATCGTCGATTACAGTGCTTCGCATCGATTCCTGTGATGGAACGGCAGATTACAGTGATACGACTGCGACAGGATACAGCCGACAGTTGACAGGGACGGAACGGCCAACGGCAGGCCGTGAGAACGGCCTCATAGATTACGGAGATGGTTAGGTTGATTACGGTGATAGAAGATAGCGAATGAAAGAAAACCAGCCCAGAAGAATCCAGGATAGCACGTACTATCTGCTGGCAATCATCCTGATTGGGTTTTTCGTAAGACTTATATATGTCCTGTCGGTCGGTAAGGACCTCTTCTTCAACTACCTCTCGGACGCCGGCCTGTATCACTCGTGGGCCCTCGAAATCATCCAGACCGGCTCCAGCCGGTGGGCACGCTTCATGGGTCCCCTATATCCCAACCTCGTTTCGATCATCTACCGGATCACCGGCATCAGCCAGACGAACGTACTGATCTTCCAGGCCGTGCTCGATGCCGTGACTGTCTACCTTGTCTACCTAATCGGCCGGGAACTGATCAAAAAGGAGGCCGGCCTGATCGCCGCCGGGATCTACGCTCTATACGGCCCGGCTATTTTCTACTCTGGCCTGGGCATGACATCCACCCTCTTGGCCCTTTTCAACGCTCTGATCTGTTTCCTGATTGTTCGGGCGTATAAGAAAAACGATAATTACCTCTTTGCGGCGGCGGGTTTTGTTTCAGGAGTCGAGGCACTGGCGCAGGCCAACATCCTCTTTTTTCTTCCCTTTCTCTTCTTCTTTCTCCTCAAGGCCAGGCGCCTCCTGGCCTTTGCCGTCTTCGTGGCGGCACTGGCGATCCCAGTCGCCTACGCTTCGATTCGCAATTCACTTGCGACCAAAGAGTTCGTCTTCCTTTCGAGTAATGTCGGCATTAATTTCTACATCGGTAATAATGAAACGGCGGACGGGACCTACCAACGACCCAAGGGCCTCGACTTGACCGGCGATTTTACCGGGCAGAAGATTGCCGGGTTTCTGACCGGTCGCAAGTTGAAGCAGTCCGAAGTCTCGCGCTACTGGCTGAAACAGGGGCTTGGTTTTGTGCTGAGGAAGCCCGGAGCGGCCCTCCTTCTCTTCCTCAAGAAGACTGCCTACTACCTGAGCCGCCACGAAATCCCTCAGGCCGAAAACTACTATTACGCGCAACGATTCACCCCGTTGCTCAAGTATAATCCTTTTGTTTTCGGCCTGATTGGCCCTTTGGCACTGTTGGGGATATTTCTGGTGTGGCCGAATCGCGAGAGCCGACTGGCCGCCTACCTGCTGATTGCCCTTGCCCTCTCTTATGTCGCTTTCTTCGTTATTGGGCGCCTTCGGCAGCCGGCCGCGCCGCTGATCGTCGTGTTTGCCGGCGCGGCGGTCTACCGGCTTATCGAATCACTCAAACGACGCGAAGGCCGGCGTCTGCTTAAGCCAGCCATTGTCCTTGGTGTGGCCGCACTTATCGTCTCGTTGCCGACCGTGTCTATGGACCGAAGACAGATGAAGCGCATGACCGAGAGTGACGCAAGTATCAGTTTGATGTACCAGAAGAAATTTGTCGAAGCCGAGACGAAGCTGGCCGGTTTGATCAAGATGGATCCTTCTTTCACTCCGGCCTACAACAATCTGGGCAATCTCTATTTGAGAAAGGGTCTGATTGAAAAGGCGCTGCCCTTTTACGAGCACGCGGTGAACCTGGATACAAGCGAAGGCGATTATCGCGCCAATCTCGGCATCGCCTATTCCCTGGTTGGACGGCTTGACGACGCAAAGCGCGAACTGATCAGGGCCAGGGCACTGCTTCCTTACTATCTTGCGATCAACGACAACATTGCCCAGGTGAATGAGGTTGCCGATCTCCTGGCCCGCAACCCGGCTGAGGCCAACCTGGTCATGGCCGAAAACGTCCTCGGTTTAGGCGACTTTGACCTGGCAATCCGGTTTTTCAACAAAAGCCTGTCCCATGACCCCAAGTCCCTGCGCGCCATCAACGATTTGGCGGTGGCTTACAGCTACCAGCAAGACTATGACCGAGCAATAAAGACTTTGCAGGCCGGCCTGAAGCTGTATCCGGATAACACTGACCTATTGCACAATACGGCCTCGATGTTCTACCAGAAAAAAGACTTTCCGAAGGCTCTTGAATACTGGAACAGGATATTACAGATCGCGCCGGAGAATCAGGAAGTGCGAGACCTCATCAGAGAAGTGGAACGCGGCAAGTAGAGGGCGTGTTGTCCGAACACCCGCCTGTTCATAATCATCTCTAATCCCCCTATATCCCCCTTTACCAAAGGGGGGAAAGAGGATTTCATCCCAAGTGAGCCTCTTCCGGGCGCACCATGGTGCGCCCCTACAACTGAAATAACAATCATCGTAATCGATCTTTCCTCACCGTAATCAGTGAAAATGCGTTCTTCAGCACTCTTGACTATTTGGGTTGACAAACCGCGCCCTTGAGCTATCATAGACGATGCTTTTGATACTCTTCCTTGTCGCCCAGACCGTCGCGCCCGATTCGATTCTCAGGGCGGTTGATGCTCGATTGGCTCAGGTTAAGACCATCAAGGGTGAAATAAGACGCGAGCTCGTCCTGGGACGCGCCGGGCGCATGGAAACAATCGGCAAGTTCTACATGGCGATGCCCAGCAAGCTGCGGGTCGATCTTGCTTTACCCGACGAACAGGAATTCGTCACCGACGGGAAATACCTGTGGGTATATACGCCTGAGAAGAACGAACTCGTCACGCGGGATATTTCATCGCTTCTGCCCCCGGAGAAGCAGGGCCTGGGCGCTCTGATGGATTTCGGCAGCAGCATCGCCGGGATGCTTGCCCAGGGCTTTGATTTGAAAGTCGACTACACCGGCCGGCTGCTCAAGTACAACGTGTGGATTATCCGCGGCAAGGCGCGGGATACGACCGCGGGCGTCAGCCGAATCCTGATCTGGGTTGACCGCGACAACTTCCTCATCCGGCGTTTCGAGACCTACGGCAGGAAGGACAAACTGACCAGCATCTACGTAGTTGAAAAAGACCGCGCCTTTGAAGACGGGATAATCTTGCCGGTGCAATACGAGATGAGAGTGGGAATCAAGGAAGGACTCATGAAGATCAGGAACTACCTCTCCCTCGTCGAAGTGAATACTGAAATCTCCGACAGTCTGTTCCACGCGCCCCGCATTGAGAAGGAGTGAGACGGATACCGCGAAATTGTGGAATGATGGAATCATGGAATAATGTTTTGCTGGGCCAATCGCTGTAATCCGCTGTTTCATCACTGCGCTGTCGTGTGCGCCCCGAGTATTTCGAGGGGTAATCGATGATGCGATAGCATCAGTTCTTTGAAACGACAGAAAGACAGGCGAAAGTAACTTGTGGAAGTCAGGGAAGGCCGTGAAAATCGGCCGCAGTCGCCGCTACTGTAATTGGGGACGAAAGCCAGGAGGCCACTGCGCGTAAGGGCAATCGAGCAAAGGGCAGAGAGCAAGAAAGCCTATCAGGACATCAGAGGATCTCTCTACTCGCTGCTCCCTTTATAGCGGGAAGGCCGGCGAGTAGGAAGATCCATAAGCCAGGAGACCTATCCACAGGTTTTCATAAGACCCTTCGGACGAAAGGTAGCATCTACCCTCTTTTCCGAAGGGCAAGGTCTCAACCAGGAGGTAATCATGAAGAGAACCTTGCTCTTTTTGCTTATTGCTGCTCTCGGTTCAGCTCAAGAAACAGGAACCTATGAGCTTGATACAACCTTGGTCACCGCGACCCGCGACCCGAGGCCCTTAAGAGAAATCTCGCTGTCAACCACGGTTCTTACCCACAGCAAGACCCAAGCCCTACAGCCTTTCGATCTCGCCGAGGCCGCCAAGAGCCGCGCCGGTATCGACGTTTTACAGTATGGCGGTATCGGCTCAGTGTCAACCATGTCGGTACGCGGCATAACATCAACCGGCGTGCTCCTCCTCAGGGATGGCCGCCCGGTCAACTCGATTCTCACCGGGGCCGGCGACTTGAGCATGATACCGTACCGGCTGACCGACCGCATTGAGATCATCAAAGGCCCCACCTCGGCATTGTACGGCGCCAACGGTCTGGGCGGCGCGGTCAACATCGTAACGGAAAGGACCGGGACCCGGCCCGCCCTTGAAGCTGGTTTCCGAATCGCCGACCCTCGACTTCACGACTATTGGGCGGGCCTTCTACTGCCCTGGCGCAACCTCAGATACCAACTCGACGCCGGATTCACCGCGTCAAACGGGGTCCGCACCAACTCTGATTACGAGAACACCACGATTGACAACCGCCTTGGAGTGCGCCTGGCGCCGGTTGTGCTGTCGGCCGCCCTCGGCCACGCCCGGCGCGACCTGGGTCTGCCCGGACCGCTTCCGGCCGTGGGTGTGCCGCCGCTCTTCGGAGATTCTTTGGCCTCGTCGCGGTTTGACAATCAGAAGGACGAGGTCTGGCGCGGCGACCTCAAGGCCAAGGGGGAAATATCTGAGGGTCTTGATTTCGAGGCTGCTCTCTACGGGGACAAGACCAGCCTTGATTTTCACACACAGTATCCCGGTTTCATGAGCGACACAATCATCGAAGACTATCGGTGGTTGGTTAGTACCGGCGGCGGACACGGCATTGTATCCTGGCGTCACGGAACGGCCCGATACGCCCTCGGCATCGACGCCCGTTACGACTCACTCAAGAGCATCCTCTTATCGAACCAGCCGGCGGATACGACCTGGTACGCATCATCGCTCAACTTCGGAACCTGGATTGATGCCACAATCAAACTCTCTCCGGCGGTGACCTTCGATCTCGCGAACCGGTATGACCGTAATCGCGCCTATGGCGGTTTCTGGTCAACTCAAATAGGAGCTATCCTGGCCTTGTCCGCGGACCGGACCCTGAAAGCCTCAGTCGGGCAGGCATTTCGCGCCCCGACCTTTAATGACCTGTACCTGCCCAAGTACGGCAACCGCCAGCTCAAACCGGAACAAGGCGTTGCGGCCGAATTGGGTGTGGGTCAATCCTTGGGCAACTTCGGGACCTTTGGCGTAACAGCCTTTTATCGAGATGTAACCGACAAGATCGCCTGGCAGCCTGGTGCGAGCGGCACCTGGCGTCCGGTGAACGTCAACTCGGTCACGATCGGCGGTGCCGAAGCTTCGCTATCGATCCAGCCGGTCACCGGGGTCAAGCTTGAGGTTGACCTGACCGCACAATCAGCAACCCAGAGAAACCGTGAGCTTGTCTACTCGGACATGCTCGCCGATTCGATCGTCTTTGCCGACGTCGAAAGACGCTCGGCTTACGTACCGCAGCACACCGGAGGAGTAACCGGTCTATTCGGTTTGCCCCTGCAAACCACGGCCACACTGCGCTTACACTACAGCGGCGACCGCCTCAATTATTACGAAGACTATGCCAACTATCCGGCGGTGCAGATGACCGCGAAGACCCTGCCTTCAAGCTGGACAATCGACGCCGGCATCTTCCGGGAATTCGGGCCATATCTCAAGTTCGGCGTTGGGGCAAAAAACCTCTTCGATGAAAAATACGCCTTGCAGTTTGGCAACACCGTCAAGGATCGCGACTACCCCATGCCTGGGAGATCGTTCTTCGCTCAGATCAGCGCAGGTAGGAGATAGTGGAGGGGAGTTTCGGCCGGGTATGAAACCCGGCCCTACGGTCAGAGGACGTGTAGAGATAAGAGATCGAGCAGATCAGCTCATCAGAAGATAAGTGGGAGGCGTATCAGAATAGCAGACGATACCGGCGATGGGTCTTCAGAACTATTGATCTCGGCATTAATCCATCTGCAGTAATGAATTGATTTAGATTCTTCGCGGAGTCTACACTGAGCGGGGCGAATGTGCTCAGAATGACAGGCAGGAGCTTTATCCTGAGGACTTCGCCAGGAGGCCCAAGGATCACTATCTGTCAAGGTGGTTATGCCGAAATCAGTAAGCAGCGAGTGAACAGTGGCGAGCAGAGTGATTCTTTCACTTTTTGATTTTTGCTCTTTGATATTTGATATAAAAATGAAACTCCCCCTCCGGTCACACTTTGTCGGTTCTCTAGAACCTCCATCCTGCGACATTGTGACACGCTGCCCACACCCACGATACTGGACGGGACAGGCTTTGAACGGATTCTACACATTAATAATGTGCAAAAACTATGCCCAGCCCACAAGACGAAGCTGTGCAAAAAGCAATCAGTGAAAATGCCTTGAGTTCGCCTATGGGTATATTGTTACCCAAATAGGAATAATAATACCTAGCGGGTATTTCTATAGGGCGAGGTCTTTCAGAATTTCGTAGGCGTGTTCCAGGTCGTTGCTCTCAAGAAACACGGTGATGTCGCTGTGGATTGTCAGCATCTCGATGATGTTGATGCCGCGCGCGGCCAGGAGGTCTCCGACCCGGCCGATCACGCCAGGCTCTTCGACGAAGGCGACGCTCGACAGCTTGAGGCGGGCTATCCCCTTCCGCATCGAGACCGTCTTGAATCTGGACTCGGCCTGCGCCGTCTCGAACAGAGCCCGGTAGGCAATATCGGCCTGGGCTTCCGGGATGTAGACGCCGATGAACTGATCGCTTACCGACACACCAAAGATGGATATCTCGAGTCGGGCGAGCCGGTCCGTAATCTTGTTAAGCAGGCCAAAAGCCTTGGTTGAGATGAAATCGTCACCCACGAGCGTAACCGACGCCAGGCGCTCATCGGTCTTGAAGACCTGGGACTCGACATGGCCGACGATCTCAGTGCCCCCCTGGGCCAAAGACTCGCTTTCGTAATGAATGACTCGGGCCGTCTGACCGGGTAGCTTGTACTGCAGTGCATCCTGATGGATTACCCGCGCGCCGCCGCGCGCCATCATGATCAGTTCTTTGGTCGTGATGCGTGCGATGTGGTCCTGGCCCCCGAATTTTCCCGGGTCTCCCTTCATGACGCCGACCACATCGGTTACGATGATCACTTCATCGGCACGGCTGCAGCGCCCCACAACAAAGGCGCTGATGTCGCTGCCCCCGCGCCCCAGGGTAATTATTCCGCCGGCGTCATCGACGGCCAGAAAGCCGCAAATCACCGGGACTACCCCCTGCCGGACGATGGGTTCGAGAAGGCCCTCCCACTGCGCCTGCGTCTTCATTACGTCGACAACGGCATAGCCGGTCTGGTTGGTCTTCTCCGCGACCAAGGCACTGGACGCAACCGCCCGGCCGACAACCGGCCAGAAGTCGAGATCCGGGGTTATTGCTCGTGCCGGCACGCCCAGCGACTCAAGCGTCGCGGCCATGACATTGGCGCTCAACCGCTCGCCGAAGGAGGCGATCGCGTCGAAAACCCGCGGGTCGGCCTGGTTTCCGGTCACGATATTGAGCAGGGTCACCAGTTCGGTGGTGGTTGTGCCCATCGCCGAGACAACAACAATCACCGTATCCCCCCCATCGCGCAAGGCCTTTACTTTGCCGGCCATCTTCCTGACCAGTGCGCCCGAACCGAGACTCGTGCCGCCGAACTTCACGACGCGCCGCATTGTGCTCCTTTTTGATGTGAGATCAAAAACGAATTGCACGAGTGTAAGTGTCCTGTGCTATTCGTTATCAAGGTGAATCTCTTCTGTCTGAGGACAAGACAATCCCCCTATATCCCCCTTTTGTAAAGGGGGATAATAGGAGATTTGAATTCGAATCTTTATGCGGGTAATTCGTTATCATTCGGTCAATGCGATCGATCCACAAGCCTCGGTATCTTCTCACCGAGAATCAGATCTCGATATGATTCGCGCTTCCTTATCAGATAGGCCTTCTTGCCTTTTACCAGCACTTCGGCGGATCGCGGCCGTGCGTTGTAGTTTGATGACATCGAAAAGCCGTAGGCGCCGGCACTCATGATCGCCATGAGGTCGCCGCGCCCGAACCTCGGCACGTTGCGGTCAAGGGCGAAGAAGTCCCCGGATTCGCAGATCGGCCCGACCACGTCGGCTTTCATCGTAGCCGCGCGTTGCCGCTCCGCTTTGATCTCATGGTAGGCACCGTACAGCATCGGCCGGATCAAGTCGTTCATGCCCGCGTCCACGATGATGAAATTCTTCCCGGAGCTCTTCTTGACCAGAGTAACGCGGGTCAGAAGAATCCCGGCATTGCCGACAATCACCCGGCCCGGCTCCATCATTATCTGGATGTCCGCGTCCCGGGCCAGCGGCCCCAGCTTTCCGGCCAGCTCTTCGAAGGAAAATACCGCCTCATCCTTATAAGTGATACCGATGCCGCCCCCGATGTCGACAAACCGGAGCGGGAACCCATCCCGGCGCAGTCGTTTCACCAAAGCCAGCGTCCTTTCGAACGCGGCCAGAAAGGGCTTGAGCCTGGTGACCTGGGAACCAATGTGGTGATGGATGCCGACCACGCGCAGGCCACGGCAGGAGCGGGCCATTCTGAAGGCCGCCATGGCTCGCCTTGCTTCAATACCGAATTTGTGAATGCGCATCCCGGTCGCGATGTAAGCGTGGGTTCGGGGATCGATGTCCGGGTTGATGCGCAACGCGACGTTCACCCGGCGCCGCGCCCGCTGGGCCTGCCGATTGAGCGTCGCCAGCTCCTCGACCGAGTCGGCGACAACCGCGAATACCCGCTGCTTCATGGCGTAGGCAACCTCGGCATCGGTCTTCCCCACTCCCCCGAAAATGATACGGCCCGGCGGAAACCCGGCGGCAAGCGCCCGGTACAATTCCCCCCCGGACACGACATCAAGCCATGAACCCAGGCTCTTGAAAACGTTCAGGATTGCGACATTCGAATTGGCCTTCACCGCGTAGGTTATAATGATGTCAACCGGCCGCCAGGCATCACGCAATCTCAGGAAGTGCCGGGCAATAGTCTCACAGGAGTAAACGTAACAGGGGGTTCCAAACCGCCGTGCGATTTCCCGCAGGGCAACCTGTTCACAGAATAGACTCCCCTTCCGATACGTGAAATAATTCATTGTCTGATGCTTCGGTCCGCGAGGGCGTCAGCGTACGACGTTGAACTCAACGCGACGATTCATCTCCCGCCCCGAAAGCCGGCGGTTGTCGCCGACCGGCATCGACTCGCCGAATCCGCGGACATAGAGCCGCGCCGGGTCGATACCACGGGCCATCAGGTAATTCCTCACCGCCTCGGCCCGGCGTTGCGAAAGCAGCAAATTTGAGGTTTCATCCCCGACGCTGTCGGTATGACCGTCGATCTGCAGAATCAGGCTGGGATTCTTGCCGAGGTAGCCGAGCAGTTCATCGAGGTAGAAATAGTTTTCAAAACCAAGCTCGGCATCACCATACCGGAAGTATATCTCGCGCAGAACGACTCTGGTCTCGGGTGCCGGTTTGGCCCCGGGCTCCAGGTAGAAGCTGATGACGCGCAGCTCGCCGGCATTCAGAGCCAGCGTCGCATCCTGGGCCGAGAAACCAGCCGCCTCGACATTGACCCGGTAGTCGCCGGCCGGTAAGTCGACCTGGAAGATGCCGGTCGCTGGGTCGCTGGTAATCGGCCAGTCCCTGGCTCCCTTGAACGTGATCAGCGCCGATATCGGATTGCCGGTCGCGGCGTCGTAGATCCCGCCGTAGACCGAAGGCGACTTGGCCTCTTTCCGCAAGACAATGTTAAGATTGATAACCTCACCGGCCTTGACCATGACGTCCTCTTCCCTCCGGTGGTACCCGGCAAGCTCGGTGATAACCCGGTACACCCCGGGCATAACGGCGAGTTCATAGGCCCCATTCGCACTCTGGGTTTGATAGCTGGTGCCGAGCAGGGAGATCCGGGCGTTGAGTGCGGCCTCGGTCTCGGAGTCGACCACCCGCCCGGTCAGTTTTCCCACGGTAGGCAGGGAGGTGACCTCGCCCGCCTTTTCCAGAGCAAACTCAAGATTCACTTCTTCGTCCACGTCAATCTCCACCCTTCTCTCCTGCCGGGAATAACCCTGGGCCGTGACCACGAGATAGTAGCTGGCTGGAGCCACCCGGATTGAGAACCGTCCGGTCGACGGCTCGGCGCGGACGACACCAAGATCCGACCCCAAAAGCTCGATGCGGGCGCTGACCGGTTCGCCGGTATTGTCATCGATGACCCGTCCGGTAATCCGGCCGACTTTCGCGGTCCGAGTCACGCCCTTCTTCTTCAGTTCGAAATCGCTTACCATTGCCTGGCCGGCCTTGATCGTAACCGGCCGCTCTTTCGGTTCATAGCCGGGCGCTTCAACATGCAGCAGATAAGCCCCGCCCGGGAGCACGACGTTGAACCGGCCGTCGCTGCCGCTCATAACCGAGTTGATTTTCGAACCCGGGAAAGACACGATGCCCTCAAGCGGCTCCTGATCCTCGCTGTCAACGATGCCACCCAGGAGGCTCGCCGTCTTTTTCTCGACCGGCACATCGGGAAGCAGACTTGACGACAAGGTGATGCCGCCGGCGGCGACCCAGTCCTGAGCATTGGTGATGCCGCGCATGAAAATCGCGTCGATCGTCATCCCCGGCGCCAGACCGAGTTTGATGCCGCCGATCCCGAAAACCGAGTCACCGCTCTGCGCGCCATGGTAGTTGACGATCTCGCCGAAGAGCGACGAGCGATCGCGGATGTTCAAATCCGCGGTCAGACCATAAAAGATCTTGTCCTCACGGTAAGTGCGGGTATTCCAAGAACGTCCCTTGTCAATCCTACCAATATTGCCATTGATGCCGAGCGCCCCGAACTCAAACCCGGCCAGCAGGCGATAATCGTAATCCAGTTCGTGCCCATAGACCTTTGGGAATCCCCGGTTGACGAGCGCAGTGTCCTTTCTGGGTAAACGGGTCCCACTTTCGAGACCAAGTTTGGCCCCAAGGTAGAGCGCGGTAAATCTCGTCTCGCTTTTCAGAAGGTGGTGGCCGACTTTGAGACCCCCGCCAAAACCTTTCCAGCCATATGAATAAGCGTCTTTGCGAAGTACGCCGGGCAGCCCGTAGATGTCCTCTTTCTGGTCATAGCGCACGGTGCCGATTGCCGTACCGTTCATCTCGATGAACTTGAAGATTGTGTAGCTCAGGTTGGCCCGTCCTTCGCCGAAGTGCCGCAGGTCATGATAAACCTGGGCCAGGACAGTATCCTGATACTCTTCATAGTAGTACTCGCCGTGCAGGTTCAGCCCGAATGTCCCCATTCGGTCACAGCGGGCGGTAAGTACCCGGTAGTTACCGCGGCCGCCGTAGGGCGATACAAACGCCCATAGGGCTTGAGCGGCAACGAGGCTGAACAGGACGAAGGCTTTCTTGCTCACGCGGTGATTATAGTGGAAAAGTATGGCTTGTCAATTAGTAGTTTGGAGAATGCTGCAAGGCGCATTCTCACATTGATTACTTACCCCATCAGATGTTCATTCCATCAAGTGACCGGCATAGACCATGCTTCTAGTGATTTCACCATAACTGTCTTGACGAGTAGAAATTCCACAGGCGTGGCTGACTCTCCCGGACGCACGGTTCCCTGCGGCATCCAGCGTCCCGGAAGGAGACGCAGTCGCGGGTACGCCTCTAATCCCCCTATATCCCCCTTTACCAAAGGGGGAAAAGAGGGGGATTTTGTCACGAGTGAGACGAGGGATCGGTTCTTAGAAAATGGAATTGCCCTGTCCGTCTCAGGCGGACTCAAAGACGGCTACGTTCCCGTCTTCCAGGAGGAAAGGTATTCCTTCTGTTCGGCGGTCAGCTTGTCGATTTTGACGCCCATCGATCTGAGTTTCAGGAACGCAATCTCGTCGTCGATCTCTTTGGGCAGTTTGTGGACCCGGCGCCCGAGACGCGCGTGCTTGCCGACCAGGAACTCGGAAGCCAGGGCCTGATTGGCAAACGACATGTCCATCACCATTGCCGGGTGTCCCTCCGCCGCCGACAGATTGACCAGACGCCCCTCGGTCAAAAGGTAGATGCGCCGGCCGTTCCTCAGAAGGTATTCTTCACAGAACCGACGGATCGTGCGCCGACGCTTGCTGATCGCCGCCAAACCCGTCTTGTCGATCTCGACGTCGAAATGACCGGAGTTAGCCATGACCGCGCCATCCTTCATCACAAGGAAGTGGCGCTTGGTCAGAACGTTGATGTCCCCGGTCACGGTAACGAAAAGATCGCCGATCCGCGCCGCCTGGTCGGCCCTCATGACCGAGTACCCATCCATCTGTGCTTCCAGTGCCTTGACCGGATCGACTTCGCACACGATGACTTGACCGCCCATACCCTGGGCCCGCATCGCCACGCCCCGCCCGCACCAGCCGTAGCCGACGACGACAACCCTCATCCCGGCAACCAGGATGTTAGTCGCCCGCAGAATCCCATCCATCGTGCTCTGGCCCGTGCCGTAGCGATTGTCAAATAGGTGTTTGGTGTCCGAATCGTTTACCGCGACGATTGGAAAGAGCAAGGCCCGGTCCCGTTCCATACACTTGAGTCTCACCACTCCGGTCGTAGTTTCTTCGGTACCGCCGAAAATCCCCTTGACCCGGTTCGTCCGGTGGGCGGTCGAGATAAGGTCAGCACCGTCGTCAATGAGGATATTGGGGCGCTGGGCCATCACGCCGGCAATATGCCGGTAGTACTCAGACCGCGATTCGCCCTTCATTGCAAACGCCGGAATACCGTAGTCCTTGACCAAACATGCGGCGACATCATCCTGGGTCGAGAGCGGGTTGGAACCACAGACCATCACCGAAGCCCCGCCGGCCTTCAGTGTTGCCAGCAGGCTCGCGGTCTCGGTCGTAACGTGCAGGCAGCATGAGATTCGGATTCCCTTGAGCGGCTTGTCCTTGCTGAAGCGCCGCCGGATAAGACGGAGCACCGGCATTTTGCTCTCGGCCCACTCGATACGCCGGCGGCCTTCGGCCGCCAGCTTAAGATCTCGCACATGGTGTTTCATTTAGACCTTCGCTTCTTTCTTGATGATATCCACGGCATCGCACAATTCCCAGGAGAAGCCTTCGTCTTCCCGTCCGAAATGACCGTAGGCGGCCGTCTTCCTGAAAATGGGCCGCCGCAGCTCGAGCCGGTCGATTATGCCCTGGGGCGTAAAATCGAAAATCTCCCGGATGATCCGACCCGCATCAGCGTCGGGAATGCGACCCGTTCCATGGCTGTTGACCGTGATGGCAACCGGCTCGGCGATGCCAATCGCATAGGCAATCTGAAGCTCGAACTTATCGGCCAGTCCGGCGGCAACAACATTCTTGGCGACGTAACGTGCCATATAGGAGGCGGAACGGTCTACCTTGGTCGGGTCCTTGCCCGAAAAACTGCCGCCGCCGTGCCGGCAGTACCCGCCGTAAGTGTCAACCATGAGCTTCCGCCCGGTCAGTCCGGTATCACCCTGAGGTCCCCCGATGACGAATCGGCCGGTCGGGTTGATGAAGAACTTGGTATTCTTGTCCACCAACTCCTTAGGCAGTACGTAGAGAATTACATTCTCGAGAATCGCGCTCCTCACTTTGTCAATGAGCACGTCGGGATGGTGCTGGGACGACACGATCACGCTCTCGATGCGCACCGGTTTGTGATCCTCATACTCGACCGTAACCTGAGACTTACCGTCCGGGCGCAGGAAAGGAACAATGTTCGTTTTGCGCGCCTCGCCCAACCTCCTGGCCAGTTTGTGGGCAAGGCTGATCGGCAAGGGCATCAGTTCCTTCGTCTGCCGGCAGGCGAAACCGTACATAATCCCCTGGTCACCGGCGCCGCCGATATTCACTCCCTGGGCAATGTCCCCGGATTGCTCCTGAATCGAGCTGATTACCGAGCAGGATTCGTATTCGAATCCGGTCGTCGGATCGGTGTAGCCGCAGTCGCGAATCGTGTTACGGACGATGTCTTGGATATCGACGTAGCATTCGGTGCTTATCTCACCGGCAACAAAGATGAGGCCCCGCGTGACGATGGCTTCGCAGGCAACGCGGCCGAAAGGGTCTCTCTCTATAATGGAGTCGAGCACCGCATCGGAAATCTGATCACAAAGCTTATCCGGATGGCCTTCAGTAACCGATTCTGAAGTAAACAGATGCCTTGGCAAGTTTCCTCCTTAGTTAAATAGTGTTAGGCTATCGCTTTCGTTTTCGCCCATCCGGTCCTGATAATGGTTTGACCGGAGGTCCAGCAACTTTCTCGACACGCGGTATTATAACAAAAACGCCTCGAAAGTCAAGGAGTGGATGAATAGGTAAGCTATCAGCCATCAGCATTTAGCAACCAGCATAATCCCCCCCTTTCCCCCCTTGGAAAAGGGGGAATCTGTAATCCCCCTCTGTCCCCCTTTGGTAAAGGGGGAAACCAAGGGGGATTTGAGTAAGGAGGCAAGCAACGCGATTCGAGAGAACGGGACTGTGTCCCGCAGGGACATCAAAATTGATAGGAGAGCGAGAACTTGCGGTTGACGGTAGGAAAATCGTACACGTACTGGTCGACGGCAATGTCGAGCGAAAAACGCGCCACCTTGACGCCGCCGCCGAAAGTGGGACCGACCCGTGCGCCCTCAACATCCCAGAAGTAACCGCCGCGCAGACTTATCAAGTCGTCAAAATAGGAAAGCTCGAGGGCCACGCTCTTCCAGGCCTCGTCAAGCTCGTAGCGCATCTGGTCGAAAAACCCCTTGTCTTCGTCGGCGAACATGCCGACCAACGTCTTGGCAATGTCCGAGGCCAACGTCACCCTGATGATGCGCGTCTTGACCGGGTCGATTCTCAAACCCAACCTCAATGTGCGGGGCAGCGGATCGGACGCACCGCCCGAGACATAACTGATGTTTGCACCCAAATTCTGAAGCGCAAGTCCCATGGCCAGGGGACGGAACGGCTTGTAGAGCAATCCGCCGTCAAAGGCCCAGGTCGCCCCGGTGCCGCCGCGCTCGATGCCGAGTTCCGGCATCGCTATAAATACCCAGTCCGGCACCAAGTACGAATAGATGAACTTGAAACCAACCCCGGCGCCAAGAGTCTGAGTCAAGGGTATGCCGTAGTTCACGCTGGCCGCGACATCGAATGTCGTGTAGGTGCCCAGGTACTGACCCTGCTCATTGGTCACCTCGGTCTTACCGGTCGTCAAGTATATGATGTTGAGACCCAGAGTACCGTGCTTGATGGGTCGTATCGCCCCGAAATACTCGTAATACATGTCGGACTGCAGTCCGGGCAGCCAGTTGCAGTGCATGAGCGAGACCATGGTCGAGTCGATGAATCCAAGGCCGCCCTGGTTGAAGTAACAGGTGGTGGCATCGTCGGCAACAGCGGTATAAGCGCCGGCCATGGCCGTGGGTCGGGCGCCCGGCCAGATCATCAGAAAGACCGCACCCGGTCTCTGCCCGGCTCCGAATAAAATGGAGCCGGCAATAAAGCTTGCCAGTATCAAACGCATCAAAAGACCTCCTTAAAAAACTACTGTCGCCGCCGCCGCATCAGGCCCTGGGACCAGGCCGTAATAACGTAGACCTAATGTAAGGTTCGCCGAACCCGATGGAGTCTCGGTAACCGCACAACGCATTATTGTATTCACAAAACAAACTCTGTCAAGTTTTCGTTTGGGGATTTCTCAAGACCGGAGAATCCCTGGCATTAGTTTAGACCTATTTGCTTTTTTAAGGTTTATAGGCTCGTCGTGGCCCAGGCGACAAACGCTCGCGGGCGCGGGGCTCGCCGATCGCATGACCCATAGTGCTGCCCGAATTCTTCGGGAAAGTGAACAATATGGAGCATCGTTGATTGCAGGGTGGTTATGGTGTGATCGTCATCAATCGTATAACCGATTATACTCCGATTCGCTCCGCTGTCAAGGCTTTTTAATTACTGCTACTCCACCCAGATTTTTTCGACCAATATCCGCTGGCGCGGCGAGTCCTGAAAATCAACCTTAACCTCGCTGACACGTACCGCGATATCCATGCCTTTGACGACCTTGCCGACGATGGTATACGCACCCTCGAATTCAGGGCAGTCCCGCAGGCACATGAAGAACTGTGAACCGTTGGTATTAGGGCCCTTATTCGCCATCGCCACAGTCCCTTTCAGCATCGCCAGCGCCGGGCTGATCTCGTCATCAACATAGTAGCCGGGGAATCCTGAACCGTCGCCGCGGGGACACCCGGTCTGGATGAGCAGACCTTTTATGACACGATGCACCGCCAGGCCGTCATAGAATTTCTTTCCGGCAAGCTTTGCCAGATTAGCCACATTCATCGGCGCGTCTTTGGGTAGTAGTTCAACCCGGATAAGACCGTAGTCCTTGATTTGAATATTCAGATGCGGATTGGGCGAGCTCGGCTTGACCTTGCGCCCCGGGCAGCCGAAGAACAGCAACAATACGCTCAAAACCATCAGTTTCTTCATAAAGCTCCTTTCAAGCCCCATCCCCTACGCCTTGTTCACAATCTTGTTGTACATATCCTTAAGCTCCGTCTCCTCGATCGGGCCAACCCCGGTGACGCAGAATTGGCTCGGCCGCAGGCTGTCCCGGGCCGCGCTATTGACCTGGACCAAGTCTACCGCATCGATTTTCCCGATCATCTCTTCTACGGTCTCGACCCGGCCGGTCAGCACTTCGTTGCGACCCAGGCGAGTCATCCGGGTCGTCGAACTCTCCAGGCCCAGAAGAAGATTGCCGCGTATGAACGAACGTGCGGTTTCGACTTCTTCCTGCTGAAAGCCCTGGTTCAGCGTTTCGTCGAAGACGCGGCCGAGAACGGCCAGGCATTTGGGCACGTTCTCTTTGTCGGTGACGAAGTACACCGCGGACAGGCCCACGTCATGGTAGAATTCAAACATACTCTGGACGTTGTAGACGAGCCCTTCTTTCTCTCGCATATTCTGGAACAAACGCGAACTCATCCCACCGCCAAAAGCGCTGTTCATAATAGCCAGGGCAAACCGCCTCGGGTCTTGATAGGGAATCGAGGTTTGGCCCAGGACAATGTGAACCTGTGACAGATCGCTGCGCTTCTGAACCCGGAAAACGGAAGCGTTGCCGGCAGGAACGGTCCGTGCGCGCGGCTCGTAGGCAAGGCCGCCGAAACGGCGCTCGACGTGCTTGACCAATGAATCAAGGTCGAAACGGCCGGCCAGGGCAATCACAAACCGTTGGGCCAGCAACTGCCGGTAGTACCCGGTCAGGTGCTCCCTGGTCATGGGCTTCAATGAATCGGCCCGGCCCGAAATCGGATAGGAAAGCGAGCTGGGGTCAAACAGGGCCTCGAACAGCAGGTCAAAGACGTAGTCCTCGGGGTCATCAAGCTGAGTCTTGATCTCCTCAAGCACAACGCCTTTTTCACGCTCCAAGCCATCGGCACTGAACGAGGACTCAAGGAGCATCTCGGCAATCAAGTCGAATATCTCGATGAGATGCTCGTCCAAAAAACGCGACACAATAACAACGTTTTCTTTGGTCGTGAAAGCATCGAAGGCACCGCCCAGCGCTTCGATTTTCTTCATTATCTCGAAGGAACTCCGCCGCTCGGTACCCTTGAAAAGCATATGTTCGATCAAGTGGGTTATGCCGTTATCGGTGAGGGTCTCGTCCCGGGAGCCGCTGTTGATGAATAGGCCTAGTGAGAAGGAGTAGAAATGGGGAATCGATTCGGCCAGAAGAGTGATTTTCTTACCGATTTCGAGACGAACCGGCCCGCTGGCCATCAACTACTTTTTCTTATCGGGCGCAAGGTCAACGCGGCCCAGGTCGTCGATCTTTATGACCTTGACAACAATTTCATCCCCCACTTTAACAAAATCCTCAACCCTCTTGCCCCTATCCCTTGAGAAATGAGAGATATGAACAAGCCCTTCCTTGCCGGGAAGAACCTCGACAAAGGCTCCGAAATGGGTTGTGCGCCGGACTTTGCCTTTGTATACCTGACCGACTTCGACGTCGGCCACGATGCCTTCGATTATCGCCCGGGCCTTTTCGATGGCTTCACTTTCCGTGCCGGCGATGGTCACCTTGCCGTCATCGTCAATGTCGATCGTGACGCCGGTCTCTTCAATTATCTTGCGAATCATCTTGCCGCCCGGACCGATCACTTCACCGATCTTGTCCTTGGGAACCTTGAAGGCGGCGATACGGGGTGCGTAACGGGAAAGCTCGCTCCGCGGCGCCGATATCGTCTTGCCCATCGCTTCCAGAATTCTCAGCCGCGCCTCGCGCGCTTCGTAGATGGCAGCCTTCAGGATTGCCACGGATACTCCCTTCATCTTTATGTCAAGCTGAACTCCGGAAATCCCGTCTTTGGTTCCGGCGATTTTGAAATCCATGTCGCCGTAGTGGTCTTCACTGCCGAGGATGTCGGTCAGGAGTACGTACTTCTCTCCCTCTTTGATCAGTCCGATGGATATACCGGCGACCGCGGTCTTGATCGGTATGCCGGCGTCCATCAGCGACAGCGAGGCCCCGCAGACCGAGGCCATCGACGAAGAACCGTTGGACTCCAGGATATCGGAAACGATACGGATCGTGTACGGGAAATCGTCTTCTTTCGGCAGCACCGGAATCAGCGACCGCTCGGCCAGGGCACCGTGCCCGATTTCGCGGCGGCCGGGCCCCCGCATCGGACGGACTTCGCCGACCGAGAACGGCGGGAAGTTATAATGAAACATGAACGACTTTGATTCTTCGTGCTCAATGTCGTCGATAATCTGTTCATCGCTGGCCGTACCCAAAGTCGTCACCGCCAGGCTCTGCGTCTGGCCGCGGGTAAAAATTGCCGAACCGTGAGTCCGGGGCAGCACGCCGATCTCGCAGCTGATCGGGCGGATATCCTTAACACCACGCCCGTCCAGGCGCACCCCGGTCTTAATAACCCGGTCCCTCATGTCTTGTTCCGCCGATTCATCGACCACCACCGCGATCTGCTTTTTGAGTACCCCGACATCTTCACAAGCCGCCTTCAACGGCTCCAGAGTGTCGGCGACCACTTCGGACAGGGCATCTTCGCGCAGTCCCTTATCCTTGATGTCATTTGCGCTCTTGACCTTGTCGGAGACTATCGCCTTGATCCGGGCGGCCAGGTCGTCGGGCACGAATTTGACCTCGAGTTTGGCCTTCTCTTTGCCAACCAGGGCGATGAGTTCCTTTTCCAGCGCAATGACCTTCTTGACCTCTTCCTGGGCCATGCCCAGGGCATGCACCATATCTTCTTCACTGACCTCCGAGCCGCCGCCCTCAATCATGACAAGTGAATCCTCGGTGCCGGCGACCACAACGTTCAGCTGGCAACTCTCCATTTGGGTGATCGTCGGGTTGACGATAAAATCGTCGCCGATCTTGCCGATGCGCACCGCGCCAATTGGAATGCAGAAGGGCATCTCGGAAATGCAGAGCGCCGTGCTCGCGCCGATGATGCCGAGAAAGCCACCGTCATTTTCGATGTCGGCCGACTGCAGGGTTCCGATAATCTGGGTCTCGTTGTGATAGTCTTTGGGGAAAAGGGCGCGCAGGGGCCGATCGATCTGGCGCGACGCCAGGATTTCTTTATCCCGGGGCCGGGCTTCGCGTTTGAAGAATCCACCCGGTATCTTCCCGGCGGCATAGGTCATTTCGCGGTAGTCAACGGTCAGGGGCAAGAAATCGGGGATATCGGTCATCTCCCGTTTGTAGTTTGCGCAAACCAAAACAATGGTCTCGCCATACTGGACGACAACGGCTGCTTCGGATTGGCGGGCAACGCGGCCCGTTTCCAACTTCAAAGTCCGTCCGGCAATTTCCGTTTTGACGAAGTGCATCATCCGCGGAGGCTGAGTGACTCGACGATCTTGACGTAACGCGCCTTATCCTTCTTGAGCAAATACTCAAGGTGGCGGCGCCGGGCATTAACCATTTTGATCAGCCCTCGGCGCGAGTGCTTGTCCTTCGGAAAGGTTTTCAGATGGTCCGTCACCAGTGCGATGCGGTCGGTCAGAAGCGCTATCTGCACCTCGGGCGACCCCGTGTCTTCTTTATGAATCTGATGGTTCGTAATCACCTCGCGCTTCTTCTCCTTATCACAAGGCATGCTCGATAACCTCCTTCAACTGAACAAAAGCTGAAATAATCTACTTAAACAAGATCATGAAATGACATCGTTCGGAGAGTGAATCATTGGCTTGAAGACATATCCAACGACTCCCCCTTGCCTCACTCAATCCTGCCTTCATCATACCTGATTTCACATTATCTTCATTTCCGGCTATTTGTCAATGAAAAGATTGCAACAATAGCGACCGGGCTGAGTCTCGTTAGCGCCGGCCCAAATAGCCCTCGACCATAGCCGCGGCCCGGGCCCCATCCCCGACCGCGGTAGCGACCTGCCGCTGTTCGCTTACCCGGACATCGCCGGCCGCGAAGATTCCCTTCACGCTGGCCCGCAGTTCGCGGTCGGTCACGACGTACCCGCGCTCGTCCAGATCCAGAAACCCTTTGACAAAACCGGTAGCGGGTGTGTTCCCGATATTGATGAAAATGCCGTCAATGTCAAGTCGGTTCGTCAGCCGAGCATTGACATCACTGACGATTACGGCCTCCACCCTGCTGCCGCCTAGGATTTCGAGGACCGTTTTATTCAACATGAGCTCGACGTTCTTAAGCTGCCGGATTTTTTCCTGGACGACGCGCTCGGCCCGGAGGTCTTCCCGCCGGTGAATCAGATACACCTTCCGCGCTAGCCCGGCCAGATAGACCAGCTCTTTTGAGGCGCTATCCCCTCCTCCCACCACGGCGATGATTTTGTCGCGATAGAACATACCGTCGCAGGAGGCACAGTACGAGACGCCCCGGCCGACATACTCGGCTTCGCCCGGGACGCCCAACCTGCGGTAGATAGTGCCGACGGCAATGATCGCCGATCGGACGTTGATCGTCCTCGTGGCCGTTTTTACTTCAAGCGCACCGGCCTCGCCGTCCAGACCGCGGACCGTCTCGTAGATGATCGGAAGCCCGTATTTCCCGACCTGGTGCACCATGTGCTCGACTAAGTCCGGGCCGCTGATCTGCTCGAACCCGGGGTAGTTCTCGATCGTGCCGGCGGTCAGTGCATTGCCGCCCAGGGCCTTGGCTTCGACGAGAATCGTATTGACCATGGCGCGAGACAGATACAGTGCCGCGGTCAAGCCCGCCGGGCCGCCGCCAATGATGACGGCTTCAGCGCGCGTCGCCGCGCTCGGCCCCCCGGGCCGTGTTTCAGTCATTGGAGCACGTCATGCCGACCGTGACTGGAAGTACTGGAAGGTAAGCTCGATGCCGCGTTCGAGCGGGGTTCCCGGCTGCCATTCCAGCAACGACCGGGCCTGCTCAATGGCAAGGGAGTTACGCAGCAATTCACCCGGCCGCGGCTGCTCGTAGACCCGTTCAACCTTGCGCCGGGACACCTGTTCCAGGATCTCGACCAGACGGTTGACCGACGTCTCCTTGCCGGTGCCGATGTTGCAGACACCACTTTTGCCAACGAGGGCTCGAAGGTTGGCTTCAACCACGTCCCCAATAAAAACATAGTCGCGCGTCTGGCACCCGTCACCGAAAATGATGCAGGGCCTCCCCGCCATAATCCGGCCGATGAAGATCGCAATCACGCCGGCTTCACCCTTGGTGTCCTGCCGGGGACCGTAAACATTCGAGTATCTCAAAACAACGGACTCGATTCCAAAAATCTCGCGGTAGCTGTCAAGGTAATGCTCGACGGTGACTTTGGCGACGCCGTACGGTGACAGCGGACCGAGAACGGCGCTTTCGCGGATCGGCAGGTCACGAGACTCGCCGTAGACGCAGCCGCCGCTCGATGCGAATATGAACCTGCGAGTGCCGTAGCGCCGGGCCATCTCGAGCAGGTTAAGTGATCCGATGATGTTGACCCGGGCATCAAAGAGCGGGTCGGCCACCGATTTCCGCACATCGAGCTGGGCGGCATGATGATTGACGACCTCGGGCCTCAAGCGGGCGAACACTTTCTCGAGAGGACCGAGTTCGGCGATATCGAGCCGGCAGAATTCGGCCCGCGGGTTGATGTTTTCAACACGCCCGGTCGAGAGATCATCGACCACCGCAACCTCGTGACCTTCGGCCAAATAACGGTCGGCGACGTGGGAACCGATGAAACCCGCACCACCGGTGACAAGTACTCTCATACGAACCATTCTACCCGCGCCGGGCGATTCTGTCAACGCCCGCCTTCGGCCGGTGCAAGGCACCGTCGATTACAGTGATGAATCATCATCGATTACGGTGATGAGAACGGCAGATTACGGAGATTCTTGCTGATCTAAGGTCTTGATTTGATATTTGATATTCGATATTTGATCTTTGACCTTCTTCTACGGTGGGAAGCCGGCGTGCTCAAGATGATTCTCGCGGTAGGCAAGATTTGTGGAGAGGTTGAAGAGGATCGTATTGTAGATACCGACGCGGGAGAAAGTCTTGGCGCAGCGGGTGATGATTCCGTCCCAGGAGTAGAACCGATCGCGGAATGTCTCGGCGAGGTCGACCAGTGCATCGGGCGATAGTGAAGTCCTTACTACCGGGTTATGCCGGTTGTACAGATCCGGGTTCTCGGTCGCCAGCTGCCCGCGCCGCTTCAGTTCCTGGTACTTTGGGGAACCCGCGATCGGGGTCGTCATCGACAGCTCGACGAAATCGACCCTGAGTCCGCGCAGAACGTCATGCAGCTCCCAGGGATTGAAGGTCTGTCCTGCCTTCAGATCAAGCCTGATCCTGGCCCCAGCCAGAATACGGCGGTGATGGATTGCGTCGACTTGCCGGCGTTTCTGCTTGAGCAGCTGGGGCGCGTTGCGCCATTCAAGCAGGAGCTGGAACGGCATCCAGTCTTCTTTGAGAATTATAATCCTCACCCCGCTGTCGCGTAGAACCCGCAGTAGGCCGGGCCGGACAAAAACGCGCTCCGAGGCTTGCACGATCCATTGTTTCCTGAACTGCCAAACGTGCCTGAAAAAAAACTCAGCCCGTGCCGGGTCGAAAAAAGCATCATCGTCAAGCAGCCAGACGATCTTCTTCCTGATGGCCGCGACCGCGGCAATAGCCTCGTTCTGACCCATTGTCTTGACGTCCTGCGGATAGACACCGTGGACGCAGTAGGCGCGCTCGGTTCCTGAACAGGTGCATCCAACCGCAGTGTTGAATTGAGCCATGAGGGGAAACATGCCGAGTTTATCTTCCCAGTGCCGGTCGACATCGAACGAGACCATGCCGCTGCCCTCATATACCGGGCGGAGGCGCTTATTCCTCACGTCGCCGACAATGTCAGCCCAGACCGCAGTCGGGTCACCCCGCACCAAGGCGTTGCAGTGCCTGGCGCAGGATCGGGGTTTGAGCGTTGCATAGCGACCGAACATCACGACGGTAATCCCCTGCCCCTGAAGCTGCTTGGCCAACTCGAACGCACGGTTGACGACCGGCGCATGGACCGGTATCACGGCAAGGTCGGTGCCGGGCGGGGTCCGGGCATCTTCAACACGTTCGTCCACGTAGATAAAATCGCCGAGGCCTGCCGACAACCGGCTCAGACGCATGGCATCATAGTCGGGAAGACGAAAGAAGGTCGCGCCTTTGTAAGCCAGCCCGTCAATATACTTCTTGTTCGGCGGCGCCAGGCTCAGGTACGCAAATCTCATCGGGTCAAATCGTTGTACAGCGTAAAAAGCACCAGCAGAATAATGATGCCGAAACCAACCTGCTGTATGACCTGACGTTCGTTCTTCTTGAAGGGTCGCCGGATGACCTTCTCGATTATGGTCATCAGGATGACGCCGCCGTCGAACGCGGGCAGCGGCACCAGGTTTATCATCCCCAAGTTGATGGAAATTATGGCCAGTAACATGAGCAGGCTCTCAAAACCCCACCGTGCGCTCTGGCCCGCGATCCGGGCAATGGCAATGGGCCCGCCGATGTTACGGCGGGAGTACTCGCCCTTGATGATCTTGTAGAATATCTGGGCCGTCAAAATGACCCAGTCATAGCCTCGCTCGACTGACAGGGTGAAGGCCTTCAAGACCGATACCCGCCTTCGGGCCGTGCTCATCATCACGTTAATTTGACCAAGCGTCTCCTTTTCGGCCTCATCGTACACGGCAAGCGGTATCACGCGCGTTTGGTTGGGGACGCCCGCCCGAAGATAGACTACAACCAGTGTCTCGCGAGGAGCATGTCTCACAATGTCGACAATCGCTTCCCAACTCTCGACCGGCTGACCTCCAACGCTGGTCAGGCGATCGCCCCGCTTGAGACCGGCGCGGAACGCGGGCCCGCCGCGCATGACCGAACCGAGGACCGGCGGAATCAAGGGGCTGATGCCCAGCGAGTCGGTGACCACTCTCAGCGACACGGTCTGCTCCGACCCCGCCCGTTCGACCCGGACCAAAGCTTCGGTCCGGTCCAGACGATCAAACAGGTCAAGCGCCGCCTCCCAATCCTGAACCGGCGTACCGTTGATCGCAATAAGGACATCACCGGTTTCAAGACCGGCCTGGGCCGCGCCCAGACCGGGTTCGACTTTGAGAACGCGGTGCGGTGTGACCATGAGACCGACAACCACCAGCACCGCAAAGAGGACGACGAATGCCGAGACGATGTTAAAGAAGGGTCCTAAGAATACGATGACAATCCGCTTCCAGGCCTCCGCGGCATAGAAACCGCCCTCGCCGGTCTCCTCCCCTTCCATTTTTACGAATCCGCCGAAGGGCAGAAGCGAAATGGCGAAATCGGTTGTACCGATCTTCTTCTTGAGCAGAGTCGGTCCGAAGCCAAACGAGAATTTCAGTACGCCGATACCGACGATGCGGCAGGCCAGAAAATGGCCGAGCTCGTGAATGTTGATGGCAAAACCGAGAATGAAGAAGAAAGCAATCAGCGTTGTCAGCATACTGAATCCCTTACCGATCTTTGCGCCCAATCCTCGGCGGCCCTGATCTCCTCAAGATCCGGTCTTTGCTTCGAGCGGTGCCGGGCCATCGTTCTACTGATCAGTTCCGGAATCCGTCCGAACTTGATATCCCCATCAAGGAACAAGTTCACCGCCGTCTCATTGGCGCTGTTGAGTACGGCGGGCATCGTGCCGCCGGTGCGCAGAGCCTGGTAGGCTAGGCCGAGGCAGGGAAAGGCCTCGAAGTCCGGCTCGTAGAATTCGAGCCGCCGGATGCGGGCAAGATCGCACGCTTTAGCCAGCGCCGCGGTCCGTTTGGGGAAGGTAAGCGCGTACTGAATCGGCAGACGCATGTCGGGTAGCGAGAACTGCCCGAGCAAGGAATGGTCGACGAACTCAACCAGTGAATGGACAATAGACTGCGGATGAATCAACACCTTGATCTTTTTCCCATCAAGACCGAAAAGGCGTGATGCTTCGATCACTTCAAGACCTTTGTTCATAAGCGTCGCCGAGTCCACAGTTATCTTCTTGCCCATCTTCCAGGTCGGATGTTTGAGAACATCACTGATCCGCGCCCGGCGCGCCCTGGCCTTACGCCACAGGAAAGGTCCGCCTGATGACGTCAAGAACAGGTTCTTAATCGTCCGGTAGTCCCGACCGAAGATGCATTGATGTATCGCTGAGTGCTCGCTGTCGACCGGGATGATTGCCAACCGGTTCGGGCCTAAGTACCTGGAGATCAGCTCTCCGTAACTGACCAGGATCTCCTTGGTGGCAAGACAGACTCGCATTCCTTTTGCCAGCGCCAGCATGGTCGGAGCAAGGCCAATAACGCCCCGTAGTGCCGCGACCAGCACGT
This sequence comes from uncultured bacterium, assembly GCA_964354155.1. GTDB lineage: Bacteria > Hydrothermota > Tepidihabitantia > SM23-42 > CAYGYG01 > CAYGYG01. Next base: position 99,213 of record CAYGYG010000004.1, read on the forward strand.
CGGCGCGGGCATCGTTGACCATCTGCATCATCCCCTCGATCCCGCCTAAGACCTTGGATCCGGGAAGCATCTTCTTGAGCCGCGCTGCCGCTTTGGTGTCCAGAACCACAACGTACTTGGGCCGGTACTGCCGCGCCTGCTTAGCCAGGGCAGTAACATTGCCGTAGCCGGCGATCCCGAATACCCGATACCCAGCCTTGAGATGACTGACAACACTCAGGGTACTCGTACCGATGGACCCGGTTGAACCCAGTATGATAACTTCTATCATATCATTAATTATCTAAGAAAACAGCATCGCTAGCCGAACCAATCTCTGTAACACATGCTTGGCCCTATCCTATCAACAGCCTTGGATGCCTTCTACTCAAGCTTAGCCGGTCTTCCGGTCTTGTCAATACATTGCAACTGATGCCGGTAGGTAATCTTCTCATTGTCTTTCTGCCCCCTGAAGAGGTGTACCGGGACTCCTGCCGCTTCAACAACCGCAGCATCGTCGGTGAAGACTCTTGCCTTCCTCAACCCCATCTTGAAGGCCTTCCTTAGCATCATAACTTCAAAAAACTGAGGTGTTTGCGTCGCATACATGCCCGCCCGGTCGATTGTCCCAAGGCTGCGTTGCCGCTTGACCCGCCGCACGGTCTCAGTCACCGGGCAGCCAAACACAACCGCCTTATATTTGCGGACCAGTCTTATGCCCTTCCGCACCAGTGCAGCGCTGACAAAAGGTCGAACACCGTCGTGTATTGCGACATAGCCCGTGTTCACAAGGTCGAGTCCGTTTTGGACCGATTGCTGCCGGAGCCGACCCCCGGCAATGATATCGACCGGCTTAGTGAATCTCTCTCTCAATACGAAACTAGCCACCCAATTCAGCTTCTCCCGAGGTACAACGAGCACGATCCGCCGTATAGCTCCAATCAGATCGAAGACTCGTATGCTGTGATATACTAATGGTTTTCCCATAAAGATGACAAATTGCTTTAACTCGCCAAACCGATTCCCTTTCCCGGCAGCAACGATCACAGCGGTAACATCCGCTTGTCCCTTACGATTCACGGGTTGTCCTTCATCGCCTCAAGCATCAGGATTGCAGCCGGCCGGTCTTGAAGCCAGTAATCAGCCGGATAGGTGGGGTTGGATGTCGATACTACCCGCATGAGCAGGGAGCGGGCCGGCTCTTCACGATCCTCACTGACGTAGATCCTGGACAACGCCACATAGGCATAAGTGTAGTTCGAATCGATCGCGATCGCCTGATCGAAGTAGCTGATCGCTTTTGGTTGGTTCCCCCCCACCAGACCGGGCAATTCATCATAAAGCGTGCCTAACCCTCCAAGCGTTCGGACATATCGGCAATCAAGCTCCAGCGAGCGCCGGAATGAATGCTTGATCGACTTGATCAGGAAAAGCGACTTCATCTTGCCCCGAACCTGGCCGATGCGACCGAGAGTCGCGCCGAGAAAGAAGTGCGCTTCGTGATCTGTTTCATTGAGCCGTACCGAACGTTCGAGTAGGGTCCGCGCCTGGTAGAGGTTTGAAAGCCTAACTTTCTTGACCTTCAAAACCGTCCCCGCTTCGTAGTAGTACCGCCCGAGACGCCATAAGGCCTGGCTGTCAGCCGAATCCAGGGCAACAAGCGAATCGAGCAAGCGCCGGCATTCGGCCAGGCTGTCGTTACGCAGGTGGCGGCTTTCGAAAAGGTAGTCTGCATACCTCAGCAACGAATCGCCGGCCGCGCCGAAAAGCCCGGCGGCGAGCAGCAACCAGATCAAAATCGTCGCCCTCATCGGCGGACTCGTTTCATTCCTGATCTCCTAACATCAAAGCAAGGGGCAAGGCATGACCTTGCCCCTTCTAAGATTCTCGATGCGGCTACTTCTTCTGGTATTCGGTCCAGCGCGCCTCAAGCTTGGGATCGACCATCGTGGTGAGGATGTAGTCACAGTACTGACGGCCGGTTGCGCCGGTGGAACGTCCGGTCATGACCAGCTTCTTTTCGTACTGACCGCAGATATCGAGCGCCATCTCCAGTTTCTTGCCGATCGCCGGGTAGCCGATGTGGTTTAAGAGCATTGCCCCGGCCTTGATGACACTGCAGGGGTCGGCGTACTGGGCCCGGCCTTCGGTAACCATCCGCGGCGCACTGCCATGAATGGCCTCAAACATCGCGTACCGTTTACCGATGTTCGCGCTCCCCGCCGTTCCGACCCCGCCCTGAAACTCGGCTGCTTCATCAGTAAGAATGTCACCGTAAAGATTGGGCAGAACCATGACTTTGAACTCGGTACGGCGCTTGGTGTCTACGAGCTTCGCGGTCATGATGTCGATAAACCAGTCATCGGCGTTGATCCCCGGATACTCCTTGGCCATGTCGTAGAACGTTTTCAGAAAGAACCCGTCGGTCGTCTTGATCACGTTGGCCTTCGTCACCGCGGTCACGCGATTGATGTTGTTTTTCTTGGCGTGATCGAAGGCGAGCCGAATGATGCGTTCACAGCCCTGCATGGTGACGGCGGTGAAATCAACCGCCAGGTCATTTTCGATTTCAACGCCGAATGGCCCCAGTGCATAGGCGCCTTCGGTGTTCTCGCGGAAGAAGATCCAATCCAGCCCTTCTTTGGGGACTCGAACCGGCCGAACATTCGCGAAAAGGTCCAATTCCTTGCGGACCGCGACATTGGCGCTTTCGATATTGGGCCAGGGGTCACCTTTTTTAGGCGTCGTCGTCGGACCCTTGAGAGTAACATGACACTTCTTGATCTCGGCCAGAACATCATCAGGGATCGGCTTGTTCACTTTGACCCGGTTCTCGATGGTCAGTCCTTCGATCACCTTGAACTGAACCTTGCCCTTTTTCACTTCGTCGGCGAGAAGGTTTTCCAGAACCCGCTGTGCTTCACCGGTGATGTAAGGGCCGATGCCGTCGCCGCCCAGAATGCCGATGACGATCGGTTTGAGCTTGGTATAGTCTATCCACTCCTCCGCCTGCTTCATCTTCTTGATTCTTTCCAGCTGCAGCTGTATGAGCTTGCCAAAATGCTCTTTTGCGCTCTTTATGTCAGCCATTAAACCTCCTTCACTTGATACAAAGTAGCGAGTAGAGAGTAGCGGGCAGCGCGAATGAAACGCTGACACTTTGCCAGACCGGTATCACACCATCCATTACTACACTCTCGGTAGTTGCTTTCTCCTAATCAACATTAAAATCGCCGTGCTTCTTGATGTGCTCAACCAGACCGCCGTCATTGAGGATCTTGATCATCACCGAAGGCAAAGGCGGTGAATCAAGCGCGATATTCTTCGTTGTGTTCTTAATGACCCCGGTGGCCAGGTCTACTTCCAGTTCGTCGCCGACGTCGATCTTGTCCGTGTCACATTCCAAAAGAGGCAAACCCACATTGATCGCGTTCCGGTAGAAGATCCGGGCGAATGACTTGGCCAGGACCGCGCTGACGCCGGCCAGCCTGATGATGGTCGGCGCGTGCTCCCGGCTTGAACCGAGTCCGAAGTTACTGCCGCCGACAACAAAATCCCCCGGCGCCATCTTCCCGGCAAACTCAGGATCAGCATCTTCGAGCACGTGCTTTGCCAATTCCGGTAGATTCGACCGCAGATGAAAGTACCGTCCCGGACAGATCAGGTCAGTACTGATGCTGTCACCGAACTTCCAAGCCTTGCCCTTCAATGTCATAAAACCTCCCGCGGATCTGAAATCTCGCCCCGAATCGCCGAGTAGGCCGCCGTGGCCGGCGAACCCAGATACACGAATCCCTCGGGATTGCCCATCCGGCCTTTGAAGTTTCGGTTCGCGGTCGAAAGGC